>NZ_JAUNTS010000007.1 GCF_030538595.1 Kocuria sp. | reverse complement strand
ATCAAACTGCGCACGGCTTGAGCACGTGCCCCGGGAACCCGCCTGGAAGCCACCCAGGCATGACGAAGGCCCCCGCAACACCCGTATTTCCGGGGTTGCAGGGGCCTTGGCCATCAGCGGTGACGGAGGGATTTGAACCCTCGTTGGCTTTGACACCAAACATCATTTCGAGTGATGCACCTTCGGCCGCTCGGACACGTCACCAGCGCCAGAAGCCTAGCTGAGGCCACATGGGGCATCAAAATTGTGGTGTCACAGCTGGCCCATGACCTTCCGGCCCCACACCTCCGCCACACACCCACAAAGTGGCCACTTCACCGTCCCCGCTGATCCCTGAAGAAGTCACGAATCAACTGACCGCATTCGGTGGCGAGCACATCCCCATGGACCTCCGTCCAGTGGTTCAGCGCGGGATTGCGCACCACATCCAGCACGGAACCACAGGCTCCCGCTTTGGCGTCCCAGGCACCAAAAACCACCCGCGGGATGCGCGCCAAGACGCTGGCGCCGGCACACATGGCGCACGGCTCCAGGGTCACCACCAGCGTGCAGTCGTCCAGACGCCAGCGTCCCAGAGTTCGAGCCGCCTCCCGTAGCGCCAGGACTTCGGCATGGGCTGTGGGGTCGGCGTCGGCCTCCCGGCGGTTCACTGCACGGCCCACCACGGCGCCGTCGTGGTGAATGACAAGGGCCGCTATGGGCACGTCTCCGGTGGTCAAGGCCGTGGGGGCCAGGTCCAGGGCGGTGAGCATCCACCGTTCGTGCTGTGGGGAGGGTGAGGTGGTACGCATGGATGGCTTTCTGGGGTGGAGGTGTGGGGCGGGAAGGGGTGCGGCTCTGATAATTTTGCGGCATGCGCGTCACAGTTCTGGATCACCCTCTTGTTGCCCACAAACTTACGGTTCTGCGGGATCGCTCCACACCCTCGCCGGTGTTCCGCCAATTGGTGGAGGAATTGGTGACGCTGATCGCCTATGAAGCCACGCGTGAGGTGCGCGTGGAGCCTGTGGAGGTCACCACACCGGTCGCCACCGCCACCGGCACCGCGCTGAGCACCCCGCGGCCACTGGTGGTCCCGATTCTTCGCGCCGGATTGGGCATGCTGGAGGGCATGACCCGTTTGGTCCCGACGGCGGAGGTCGGCTTCCTGGGCATGGCCCGCAATGAGGAAACGTTGGACATCGTCACCTATGCCGAGCGTCTGCCGGAGGATCTGCGTGGCCGGCAGGTTTACGTTCTGGACCCCATGCTGGCCACGGGTGGCACGTTGGTGGAGGCCATCAAGTTCCTGCGCAAGCGCGGTGCCTCCGAGGTCACCTGCCTGTGCCTCTTGGCTGCACCGGAGGGCTTGGAGGCGCTGGAGGCCAAGCTTGACGACGACGACGTTCACGTGGTCTTGGCGGCTGTGGATGAGCGGTTGGATGAGAAGGCTTACATCATTCCCGGTCTGGGTGATGCGGGTGACCGCCTGTACGGAGTTGTTGACTGAGCCGATTCGGCAGCACTGACTGCTGCCGCCGCTGTGTCGGTCCGTGAACCCCTGCGCCTGTATTGGGCGTGGGGGTTTTCGTATGGGGGCATGAGTGCATCTGTGCCGGGAATGGGTAAGAGTGAGTATTTAAACCTACTCATGCGTATCTCAAATAATGAGATCAAGGTGATTCAATCGGCAACTTATTGACCGGCATCAATTCGTTTGCTAGCTGCGGCCGATGCTCCCGAAAGGTTGAAAAAGCCCCCTGTTCGTCCGCAACTAGGTGATACCGCGAGGCCCACTAATCGCATTTTTGGACGAATTGCGGAGTTGTCCCCAACTTTGTGAGGCGTATATCTCATTATGTGAGACCGCTTGCACATTGTTACTTGCTCATTCTGGTGGTTAAGCATGAAGATAGAGGCGTTGCATTCAGTGAGCGTTCAGGTTCCGGTGGCGAAAGCTGCAACAAGGAACGTCTGGCTTGTGGGAGAGACTTGGACAGCCTGCGCACGCACCGTGCAGCACCCATGCACTGGCTGGCCTTGAGGCTGGCCTGCGGCGGATTCCACGTGGAGTCCCGGAACTTGAGGAGCAGTTATGGCGGGTGCACCCGGCTACGTTCACATTTCGCAGCGCAACCGCGCCGCAGCGGTTCGGCATCAAGCCACCCTGGGGGAGGGCCTACTGCTGGGGCAGCGGCCCGCAGTTGGACCCACCATGCGCTCCATGGTCAACGGTGCGCCCGGGGAGGTGCAGGCAGATCGTCGCCTGACCCCGCGCGAAAACGCCACCCCAACGTCGGGCAATGAGGCCCGCGGATTCGTGCTCTACGTTGGCCTGGATGAGAGCAAGGCAGCAGAGGACGGCACCACCTTGGTGGAGGTTGTGCGGCACCTGCGCCGCGCCGTCGCTGAGATTGCCCCCCAGGCAGACACCTACGCGGCCGTGGCTTTGGCTCAAGCCGGTGCGGAGGGTACGGATCTGCAAGTGGTCCGCAATGCGCTGGGCGACCCCACCTCCGGTTACCAGCGTCCAGAGACACTGCTTTCTGCGGGGGTTGCCGAATCCGAGCCGCGGGCTTCGCAGTCAGTGGGCGTCTTGATTGATCTGGCGCGGCGGGAAGTGCTCCTGGACGGTGATGTCTTGAACCTCACCTACAAGGAGTTTGAACTGCTCAACTACCTGGTGGAAAACGCAGCACGTACCGTCGGCCGTGGTGAACTGATCGGCAGCCTGTGGTCGGACGCGGAGGACGTACCGAATGAGCGCACGATTGACGTTCACATTCGGCGTCTGCGTTCCAAGCTGGGACGCCTGGCCAACACCGTTCGCACAGTCCGGGGGCAGGGGTACCGCTTCTACGACCACCCCGAAGTTGTGGTGTGGGCTGCCCCCGAATACTCCATCTGAGGACTGTGTAGCAAGCAGGAGCGCACGGCGCCCTGTGCCCGTGAGAACATGGCGGCATGAGCACTGGAGCTGATTCCCCACGCCATGACGAACGTGTGCTGATTTTGATGCGCCATGCCAAGGCTGGGGCCGGATGGGGCGTTGACGATCACGAGCGCTCGCTGAGCCCTGACGGGGAAGCTGATGCACCCGTGGCAGGTCAGTGGCTGCTGGACAATCACCTGGTCCCGGAAATGATTTTGTGTTCCTCGGCCTTGCGCACCCGGCAAACCTGCACGTGGGTGTCCTCCGAGCTGGGTGAGCTGGCTCCTACGGCCAACTTGTCTGATCGTCTGTATGAGGCCTCAGACGCCCAGGTACTTGCCGAAATCAACGCTGTGCCGGACTCCGTGCGCACCCTGATGGTCATTTGCCACCAGCCCGCGGTTCAAGATGCGGCCATACGCCTGGCGAGCGCGGATTCGGACATGGACGCGGTCATGGATCTCTCCGGCGGGTATCCCACCAGCGGATTGGCCGTCTTGCGTACACAGTGCAGCTGGTCAGAGCTGGACGGTGCAGATGCTCGGCTCACGGATTTTGAAGTCCCACGCGGTGAAGGCTCCTGGTGAGCGCAGCCAGCTAGAGGCGCCTGAAGCCACTCAGCCGTTGACTTCCCACTGATTCGCCGAGTTCCCACGTCCTGGGCGGTGATCTGGCAGCCAGATGGGAAGTGAGCAAAACGGCCTGCCCCGGATCACTCCAGGTCAGGCCGCACATGAAAAGTGCGCCACGCTGCGACGTTCCCAGGGCTCACATCCGAAGTAAAACTGCACGGAAGCACCGTCATGCGAGCGACCGGCGACCTTGGCGTGGTCTGCCGATGCGTATGCGCTTCCGGCTGTTGGAGGAGACATCCCAAGCAATCCACCCTCACATCGCGTTTGTAGACTCTCGAACAGAGCGCGCCCTGCAGGCTGCAGACATGGCCACGTACATTTAGAACAGGTGGCAGACAGTTGAGGAAAGCGATGAAAGAGCCCATGCGCAGAAGTAACGACTTTGGGGAATCTTGAGCGAGGCGACTCATGGCCGCGTGGTTGAGCCAGGACATGGCCGTGACGCACGAAACCCCACTCGGTGGCGGGGGTTCGGCAAGGCGGGAAGTCTCCTTCCTGCGGTTACTAATCTACGGCCTGTGCACCCTGGCTGACGAGTAACCGCGTTGACTCACCCTGGACTCACGCGGGCACTTTGAGATGAGTCAACGAAGCACTCCACGCGGGCATCTTAGATGAGTCAACGCGATGGCTTGTGCCCAAGAGGTCGTGGTGCCTACCATGGCTACTGGTAGCTAGGGATGAAACAGTTCCCCGAGCGCCGATTCGAGAAACCCACACCTCACTGGTGTGGGTTTCTGCGTTCAGGAGATCGTAACTACATGTTGCTCGCTTACATTGATGAGATCGGTGAACCAGGTGCTTTCGTCGCGCCTGATCATCGTCGGTTCAACACCAGCGCAGCCTTCGGTTACGGAGGCTTCGTGATCCCTGACGGGAACGCACGTGAGTTCGGTGCGATCTTCCAGAGAGACAAGAGCGCTCTCTTTCAGGGAGAGGCGCAGAAGGCCGAGCACCCCGGGCGCTGGGAACGCAAAGGTGCGCAGATCTTCCGCCCAGCAACACCCGAACGATATCCGCAGCAACTGCGCGTCTTCGATTCCCTCGTGAAGACCGTTCATGAGTGTGGTGGGCACCTGTTCTACTACGCGGATGAGAAGCCGATTGGAACAGACAAGCAGACAAATCTGAATCCGGCCAACCGTGAGCGGGAGGCCATGCGGGAAACCTTGAATCGCTTGGCTCGCCACGCCGATGGGGTGATGGTCATCATCGACCAGGTCAATGAGAAGACCAGGGCTGAGCGGCTCCCTGACATGTACGGCCACATCTTGGGGCGAGCGGGTGAGTACCGAGAGATGCGGCGTATCGTTGAGCCGCCCATGCATGTGGATAGTCAGTTGAGTGCGAACATTCAGTTCGCCGACTGCGTTGCTGCCTGTGTCAGCAGGGCAATCGACTACCAACTGATCCAGACCTCGAAGTATCAGTGGGTCACTGATGAAGCCAAGCTCAAGCAGGTCCGAGGGTCATTCACTCATGAGTCGAAGCTGCACCTGCACCAAAGATCCATCCAGGACTTCAACCACTCCGAAGTATTCAACCGAGCGCGACGCCTTTACCCGACCCCTAAGGGGCAACTCGTGGCGACGTGGATTGACTCGGCTGCCGGTCGCAAGATGCGAGCCATGGCTGAGAAAAACCGGCACTCATGATGACAAGCTTCGCCGCGGCTCAAACGAAAACGCGGGGTAAACGTGGGATCGCCCGAGTTCTTGGGCCACATGCAAAATGGCCTGACTCGGATCGCTCCAGGTCAGGCCGCACATGAAAAGTGCGCCACGAGGGATTCGAACCCCCAACCTTCTGATCCGTAGTCAGATGCTCTATCCGTTGAGCTAGTGGCGCATGGTTCATGCAACGCATTGCACAAACCAACATTCGCGTGCCCTTGGCGCCGCGAACAGGTGATTACATTACGCCCGTTGGGCGCGGTCGGCAAATCGAGGAGCTGAGTTTCCGGTCAGGATTCTGCTTGCCCGCGCCGCCAGTAGCCCATGAAGGACACATTGGATTTGGGGATGCCTGCGGCGTCCACGCACAGGCGGCGCCAGGCTTTTACGCTGGCGGCCTCCCCGGCCAGGAACACGTAGGTGTCTCGTTCTGCCTCTGGGTCCGCCACCTCCCACATGAGCTCGGGGTCCGGGGTGGGAGTGGTCATGACTCGCCCCGGGCGGCGTCCGGCCAGCACATCAGCCACGCAGAAGGTGGGGAGATCCAGCACATGCGCCAGTTGGCGGACGGAGCCGGTGCCGTGCGGACCGCTTTCGGCGCGTGCCAGTGCGTGCACCCTGACCGGCGCGGCAGCCTTCCGCACCCCACGGTCAGCTACACCGACGACGGCGGGGAGGTCAGCCGTCGTCGGAACTTCCAGAATCACGTCCACACGCTCCGCGGTACCTGTGGCCTCCAACTCTTCAACAATGGACAGCAGGGCCGGTGCCGCAGTTTCATCGCCAACGGCCACAATCCGACGAGCCCGGCCCGGTCCCCAGGAGGTCCAGGCAGGTTCATTCGGCCCCGGGCCCAGGATGAAAACGGTGGAGCCTGCAACAGCGTTGAGAGCCCACAAGCTGCCGGGCCCATGGTCTTGGGCATGCACCACAAAATCCAGGGTCAGTTCCGGGACGGTTCCACCCTGCCAGGGGATCCATCGTGCGGAACGGGTCGTGTAGGTGCGCAAGAAGCCGCGTTCTTCTTGGGGCTGGGCAAACCAGGCGCGGTAGCCCATGGCGATGTTGGGCCGGGTGGGTGAGGCGCCGTGTGGTGGCACCAGCAACTTCACGTAAGCATCGCTGCACGTCAGTGGACTGGAGGATTCGGAGCCGACCAGTTGTGCAGAGAAATTGGCCAGCTCAGGCCCTGCCACCCGAATCCGCCGGAACGTGGGGGAGAGCTGCTGCACACCCGTGACGGTCACCTGTGCGCAGACAACTTGTGGGCCGGCGGAGGTGGCCGTGCCGGTTGCAGTTTCGGTGGTCATCTCAGCTCCCATTCCCAGTCGGCTCCACATGTTCCGTCCATGTCAGTCCCACACGTCCCGGCTGGTCAGCGGAGGGCTGCAGACTGCACCGACCGCGGGGCAGGATCACGGGGTGGCCCTCCGTGGGATCTTGAAGGACGTCTGCCTCCAGGTCAAAAACCTCCGCCAGGGCAGCGGGGGTGAACACCTCCTGGGGTGTACCGGTCAAGACCACTCGGCCATTTTTCAGGGCGATCACGTGGTCAGCCACTCGGGCAGCCAGGTTCAATTCGTGCAGCACCGCCACCACGGTGGTCCGGCTGCCGTCCGGGCGTTTCAAACCGCGCATGAGATCCAGC
This sequence comes from Kocuria sp., assembly GCF_030538595.1. GTDB lineage: Bacteria > Actinomycetota > Actinomycetes > Actinomycetales > Micrococcaceae > Kocuria. Next base: position 163,503 of record NZ_JAUNTS010000007.1, on the reverse strand, counting down.
AGTTCCACCTGGTGAGCCAGATCCAGGGCGGCAGTGGGCTCGTCCAGCAGGACCGTGGGGGTGTCCTGAGCCAAGACCAGCGCGATCCAAGCTCGTTGACGTTGTCCACCGGAGAGCTCATCCACGGGGCGGTCGGCAAATTCGCCAAGGTTGGTCAGCTCCAGGGCGCGGGCGATGGCGTCGTCGTCCCCGGGGGAGGGGGCGCCCCACCAGCGGCGGTGGGGATGACGCCCGCGGGCCACCAGATCCAGGACTGTCAAACCCTCCGGGACCACGGGGCTTTGGGGTAGCAGGGCCACCTGGCGTGCATAAGCCTTGGGTCGCAACTCGCGCAGGCCCGTGCCCTGGAACTCGATGGTCCCAGAATGTGGTGCCAGCTGGCGGGAGAGGCCCTTGAACAACGTGGACTTCCCGGACCCATTGGCGCCGATCAGCACCGTGGTGCAGTGCGGGTGAATGCTGAGGTCAACATCACTGACAGCCTTGCGGTTGCCGTAGGCCAGTGACAGGCTGCGGGTGCGAAAAATGGGTTGGGTCATGACTGCCTTCCTCGCCGCATCTGCACCAGCAGCCACAGCATCACCGGTGCGCCAATGGCGCCCGTGACCACACCAGCGGGCAAGCGGGTGTCGCCAAACATTTCAGCCCCCACCATGTCCGCGGCCACCACAATCAGCGCGCCAATGGCGCCGCTGGCCAGTACGGAAATTTTCCCGCCACGCAAAGCTGCGGCAATGGGGGTGGACAGCAGGGCCACAAAAGCCAGCGGCCCGGTGGCGGCGGTGGCGACGGCGGCCAACACCACTCCCAGCGCCAGCGCGGCCGTCTGGACCGCACCCGGGTGTGAGCCCAGTCCAACTGCAAGTTCTGTGCCCAGGGAAGCCGGGCGCAGTGCTTGATGGAGAAACACGGCCGAGGGAACGGCCACCAGGAGAACCAGCGCCACCAACACCAAACGATCCCAGGTGGAGGAGTTCAGAGATCCCACGGTCCACACGGCTGCTGACTGCGCACTCTGGGTGGTCAACCGGGCCATCAGGCCCACAACCACGGCCTGGGCAAGAGCAGCCACCCCAATACCGGCCAGCAGGAAACGTTCCCCCACAATTCCCGAACGGCCTGTACCTGAGCGCAAGGAGGTGGAGGCGGCGGCAATCAACCCGGCGGCTGTCAGTGCACCGGCCAACCCGGACCAGGCCAGGCCGGAACCTGCGGCCCCCCAAAAGTACATGGCTGCCACAGCCCCTGCGGCGGCACCAGCATTGATCCCCAACACATCGGGGCTGGCCAGTGGATTACGCAGAACCGAGCGGAACAGGGCACCTGAGATTCCGAAAGCCAGTCCCGCAGCTGCACCCAGCAGCGCTCGCGGGAGTTTGTCTTGCATGACAATGAAGGTTGCCCCCGGGATGCGTTCCCCGCCCAGAATGCGGAAAAAATCAGGGATGGTGACCGTGTACTGCCCCAGGAGGACACGCACGGCCATCATGGCGAACACGGCAAGACCCAGGAGGATCAGCAGCCGTAGGTGGCGGCGGAAGTTGCGGCGACGCAGCACGTGGACATCGGTGGCGTTCACAGGGTCATCCCCTTCCCACGGCGCAACAGGACCAGCAGCACCGGCACACCCAGCACCACGGTGGTGACCCCCACGTAAATCTCCTGCGGGGGAGCCACCACGCGACCCAGCGTGTCCGCGATCAGCAGCAGGGCAGGGCCCAACAGGAGGCTCAGGGTGATGATCCAGCGGTAGTCCCCACCCACCAGACGGCGAATGGTGTGGGGGATCAACAGCCCCACGAATGCAATGGGGCCGGCCACTGCGGTGGCCGATCCAGCCAGGATCACCACTCCCAGGAACACCGTTGCGCGCTGCAACCCCAGATTCACCCCCAGCCCATGGGCAAGGTCATCGCCCAACGCCATGGCGTTCAAACCGGAGGCACCCACCAGAACCAGGAGTACGCCTGCCAGAATCAGCGGAGCTGCGGTCAGGAGGTCAGTGGTGTCCGTACGCGCCACAGAGCCCACATTCCAGTAGCGGTAGCGCTCCAGCACCGCTTGGTTGGTCAGTACGACGGCGGAGGTCACCGCCACAAACCCGGCGTTCACCGCAGCGCCGGAGAGGGTCAGTCCAATCGGGGTGGGTGCCCCGCCTCCTATCTGGGAGATGCCGAACACCAACAGCGCGGCCACGGTGGAGCCCAGCAGGGCCGCCAGCGCGATCTGCCAACTGGTGTGAATCCCCAGCCATCCGAGTCCCAGGACCACACCGGCCGCAGCGCCCGAGGAGAGGCCCAGCAAGCCGGGATCGCCCAGTGGATTGCGGCTGACCCCCTGCATTCCAGCACCAGCCACCGCCAGGGCAGCCCCCACCAAGATGGCCGTGAGCGTCCGGGGGATGCGATTGAGGACCACAGCCGTGTCCATGTCCGCAGAGGCCCCGGTGTCCTGACCCATCAGGATTTCGGGGACGCGGGCCAACACGGCGCTCACGGTGCTCGGGTCAATGCTGCGTGAGCCCCAGAACAGCGATGCGGCCGTTGCGGTGATGACAAGGATCACCGCAACGGCCAATGTGACCCACGGAGTGATCCGCAGGGGAGTGCTCATGCCGCGGGACTAGCGCTTTCCGAGGCCGGGCTGGCACTTTCGGAATCTGGGCCGGCGCTCGCGGAATCACTGAGAACTTCAGCAATCTGCGGCACCACGTTCTCAATGGCCCAGGGGATGCTCAGCGGTGATGCCGCGGAGACGGACAGTGTTTCCTGGCCATCGGTCTGCAGCACCAGATGGTTGTTGGCAACGGCGGGGATCTTGTTCAGCAGCTCATCTGACTCAATGGCCTGGCGAACGTCCTCATCGGTAGCCCAGGAAACCAGGACATCGGATTCCAGCTCATCGGCACGCTCGGGGGACCATCCGATGAAGAAGGCGGACGGGTCCGCGCCCTCTGCTTCCACAATCACGGGAGCCTGCTCCATGCCCAGAGACTTCAGGAAGCGTGGACGGTTGTCCACATCCGTGTAAATGCTGATCTGTTCCTCTGCGGAGGGGTCCACCGTGCCGTAGATGAAGGTTTTACCTGCCAACTCCGGGTTGTCATCAGCTGCCTGGGACAGCTGATCCTCCACGGAGGAAATCAAGTCTTCGGCCTGTTGATCGCGGCCCAGAGCCTCACCAATGATGCGCGTGGTCTCATCCCACGGGGTGCCGTAGGGGGCGGTGTCCTTGGGGGGTGCAAGGGTGTTGGCGATCTCGGAGAGGCGGTTGTAATCCTCCTCCGTCATGCCGGAGTACACGCCCACAATGAGATCTGGCTCGGCGGCGGCAATGGCCTGGAAATCCAGTCCGTCGGTCTCGCTCCACTTGGTGGGTTCTTCGCCGCCGTTCTCTGCCAGGGCGTCGTCGAACCAGTCCGTTGATTGATTCGCATTGCCACCAAAATCTGTTGCGGCCATGCCCACGGGGACCACACCGAGTGCCAGCACCACGTCCTGATTGACCCACGCGATGGTTGCCACTCGCTGGGGTACCTCTTCAATGGTGGTGGAGCCGTAGGCATGTTCGATGGTGCGGGGGAAATCCCCCGTGGCGGCAGTCGTGGCGTCGTCGTCGGAGGAGCCGGTTTGGCACCCGGCCAGTGCCAGCGCACCGAATGCGGCAAAGCCGGTGAGCGCCGAACGCCGGGAGAAGGAAGCAGCGGTCATCCGCTGCGTGCTGCGCTGGAACTGCGAGTCGGTCATGGCAACCCCTGTGGTTGGAAAACGTGAGAAGGATCGAAACGTTAGGTTAGGCGAGCCTAACGTTCTATGCGATCACCATAGAGCGTGATCAACCACATACGCAAAACGAATGTGACCTAATTCCGATGGGCGTTACCTCCCCCGTTCTGACAAGGATCGGAGCGCCAGCGGGCACGCCTGCTGGGTGCCGAACCGGCGGTCACAGTGGCCGTTTGTCACCGGGACGTGACGGAGGGAACAGGTAGAGTTGCATCACACCAAAGTTCGGCCAGCTCGACTCCAGCGCCCGGCAGGGTGGGGGACCTCAACGGTGAGGTTTGAGAGGTGGTTTGACAAACGCACGGCCTCAATGAGGAGACACGTCCATGGCTCAGAAGCCCACCGACACACAGAATGAACTCTCCGCAGAGGCCCAGAGGGGACTGGATCAAGCCCCCACAACCCACCAGCGCGTGCTGGAGTGGGTGCGTGAAATCGCTGAGTTGACTCAGCCGCAACGCATTCACTGGGTGGACGGTTCTGAGGCAGAGTGGAAAACACTGACTGATGAAATGGTTGAGTCTGGCACCTTGGTGCGACTCAACCAGCAGGAGTTCCCCAACTCCTTTGCTGCTTTCTCCGATCCTGACGATGTCGCCCGGGTTGAGGAACGCACTTTCATCTGCACCAAAACGGCCAAGGGTGCAGGCCCCACCAACAACTGGGAAGATCCCCAGGAGATGAAGGAGATCTTGCGGGATCGCTTCCGGGGTTCCATGCGTGGACGCACCATGTACGTGATTCCGTTTGTGATGGGTCACCTGGATGCAGATGACCCCAAATACGGCGTGGAGATCTCTGATTCGCCCTACGTGGTGTGCTCCATGCGGATCATGGCCACCATTGGCACGGACGTTCTGAAGAAGATGGAAGCCACGGACGCCTTCTTTGTGGAGTGCCTGCACTCCGTGGGAGCGCCACTCCAACCGGGGCAAGAGGACGTTGCCTGGCCGTGCAATCCGTCCAAGTACATTGTGCATTTCCCGGAGGACCGGGCCATTTGGTCTTTCGGTTCCGGATACGGCGGCAACGCCCTGCTGGGCAAAAAGTGCTACGCACTACGCATTGCATCCGCCATTGCCCATGACGAAGGCTGGTTGGCGGAGCACATGCTGATCCTGAAGATCACGGACCCCAACCAGTCCACCAAGTACATTGCGGCAGCTTTCCCCTCTGCCTGCGGCAAAACCAATTTTGCCATGATCGAACCCACCATCCCGGGGTGGAAGGCGGAGATGGTGGGAGATGACATCTCCTGGATTCGGTTCCGCGGGGATCAGGCCTACGTGACCAATCCGGAGGCCGGCCTGTTCGGTGTGGCTCCGGGAACAGGCTGGTCCACCAACCCGAATGCCATGAAGGCCATTGCGGCGGGCAACACCATCTTCACCAATGTGGCCCTCACCGATGACGGCGGCGTGTGGTGGGAAGGCATGACCGAGGAAATCCCGCAGCATCTGACGGACTGGAAGGGGCACGACTGGACGCCGGACTCCGGACGGCCTGCCGCCCACCCCAACTCTCGGTTCTGCACGCCCATCAAGCAGGCTGAGATCTTGGCCCCCGAATACGACGACCCCAACGGTGTGCCGTTGGCCGCCATTGTGTTCGGTGGCCGGCGTAAGACCACCGTTCCGCTGGTTTCCGAGTCCTTTGGCTGGGAGCACGGGGTGTTCCAGGGCGCCACGCTGTCCTCAGAAACCACAGCCGCGGCCAAGGGCGCAGTGGGTGTGGTGCGCCGCGATCCCATGGCCATGCTGCCGTTCATCGGCTACAACGCCAATGAATACCTCCAGCACTGGTTGGACCTGGGGGAGAGCCACGGCTCGGAGAACATGCCCAAGGTTTTTTACGTCAACTGGTTCCGCCGTACCCCGGATGGCGGGTTTGCCTGGCCGGGATTCGGTGAGAACAGCCGCGTGGTCGAGTGGATCTGCCGCCGTGTGGATGGCACCGCCGGGGGCGTGGAAACCGCAGTGGGTGTGGTGCCCACCCCGGATGATCTGAACCTGGAGGGCCTGGAGATCACCGATCAGGAGATCACCGCGGCCCTGGCCGTCAACGCGGAGGAGTGGGTGGCAGAACTTCCGGGGATCGAGGACTGGTTTGCCAAGCTCGGTGACGTCCCGGAGGTGCTGTTCGAACAAGCAGCTGGCCTCAAGCAGCGGTTGGGCCAGTGACCTCTCAGTGACCTCGCGGGGACGCCCAATCAGGGCGTGACCCGTGCTGTACCCCGCGATCAGCCACCGTTGGTTGCGGGGTACAGTACTTTGCATTGCTGAATGTGGCTGCCGCTGGGCAGCGTGGGGTGCAGCAATTTGGGTGCCCACAATTTTTCGGGGGAGAACAACTGGTGAGTGAACTTCTATCCGTGCGCGGTCTGGTCAAGAACCACGGTCAGGTGCGGGTCCTCAAGGGGGTCGATCTTGCGGTTGCCGCCGGCGAGATTGTTGGTCTGGTGGGCGGCAACGGCGCGGGCAAGTCCACTTTGATCTCAGTCCTGTCCGGGGCCACCCAGCCCAATCAGGCGGAGGTTCTTCTGGACGGTCAGTCCTACCGCCCCAGCAGCGACGACGACGCCCGGGAACGTGGCGTTGGCACCGTGCACCAGCGCTTCAAATTCAGTCAGAACCTCACGGTCCTGGGTGCGATTGCAGGCTTTGACCGTTCAATTCCGGAGGACCGGGCGGCTGCCGAGGCCACGGCGCGAGGCATCCTGGAGGAATCCGGGGTGCAGATTGCACCTGACGCCATGGTCAATGAGCTGATGCGCGCCGAGCAAGCCATCATTGGGGTGCTGCGATTGCAGTTTGAAGCTCCGCGTCTGATTCTCCTGGATGAGGTGGCGGCGGCCTTCAACGACCAGGAAGTGGCGTTGGTGCATGCTGTTGTGCGCCGATTGGCTCGGCAAGGCACGGGCATCATCTACATCACCCACCGCATTGATGAAATTCGCTCGCTTGCCGATCGGATCTTGGTCATGCGTGATGGCTTGATCAAAGATGAGTTCATCCCGCGTGAGGTCAAGGTGGACGACATCGTCTATTCGATGTTCGAGCGCCGTATCACGCAGCAGGGTCGGCCGGGCGCCGTCGAAGGTTCGCCAGAAGAGGTGCTGCGGGTGGAGGGTGCCTCCACGGCGTCGGGGCTGACGGATGTCTCCTTCGTCCTGCATCGCGGTGAGGTTCTTGGGCTCACGGGCCTTCGCCGCGCCGGAATGAGTGAATTGGTGGCTGCCCTGGTGGGATCTGGGGCAGCTGACTTCACCACCTTGCGCGTGGGTGGCCAGGACGTGACCATCAATTCCGCCGATGACGCCGTTCGGCTGGGCATCGGGTATCTCTCCGACACGGATGACGAGTTGGAAGCTGCACTGGAGGATTCCGTTGCACGGCGTCTGATGAAGGACGACTACGACCCTCACGCAGGATTTGCCCGGGAGATTTCCGCCCTGCGTGAGGTGGCGGCTCAGGTCAAGACGCTGCGGATACAAACCCATGACATCCAATCCCAGGTGGGGGATCTTTCCGGGGGAGACCAGCAGAAGATTGCGCTGGCCCGTTGGATGCGCACCGAATGTGATGTGCTGATTCTGAACCACCCCACACGCGGAATTGACGTGGGTTCCAAGGGCGATGTGTACGACATGCTGCGTGAACTCACCGAGCGCGGTACCGCAGTGCTACTGGTTTCCTCCGAGATGACTGAGCTGTTGCAGTGGTGCCACCGAATCTTGGTGATGCGCGACGGGCAGATTGTGGCCCATGAGCACAACGAGCACGCCACGGAAGACACCCTGATGAGCGCTGCTCTGGGGGAGGATTTCTAGTCTTTCCCCAAAACGCCAGGCCCGGTCCCGTAGTTACGGGGCCGGGCCTGGCGTTTGCCGTGGCGACCGAAATCAGAGGCTGATCTTGCGGGCCACGCCGGTGAGCTTGTGGCGGGCCAGGGCCAAGTTGGAGTTGTTGCGATCCAGCACCAGATACACGAACAGGCCGGAGGTGGCCTCCGTGTTGAGCACATTGATCAGGTGGTACTGGCTGCCCAACGTGATCATGATGTCCTCGATCTGGCCCTGGAGGTCAATCTCCTGCATGGTCCGCAGCTTGGCGCGCACCACATTGGAGTTACCGGCAGCGGCCACGTTCAGATCGAATCCCGGGTTTCCACCGGAGGCCAGGGCCATGCCACTGGAGATGTCTACGATTGCGGCACCGGTGGCGCCGTCGATTTGCAGAAGTTCCTGGATCGAGTCATCCAACTGAGACATGGTTTTGTCTTCCCCCTTGACATTGAGACACACAGAAGCGGGCCGCATGCAGGGGTTTGAGGGTTTGCCCCAAGCACCACAAGAACATGCGATCCAATATGAATTGTGGACTACTTGCGGGCCATGAATGGACCGACGGCGCCAACTGTCCGCTCAAGAGCGGACGGCCAGCGCCGTCGTGGTGAGGTCTCAGTTCAGGCTGTCACGCGCGAATGATGCTCAGGACATTGTCCCTGACCTGCTCCATGGAGGCTTGATCTGCGGCCTCCACATTGAGGCGCAGGAAGGGCTCCGTGTTGGAGGGGCGCAGGTTGAACCACCAGCCCTCAGCCTCAGAGGTGAAGGTGGTGCCATCGGAATCCTCGACCGTGACGCCTTGATCGTCGGCATAGGCGGCGCGTACGCGATCCACGGCACCCTTTTTGTCCTCGATCTCCGAGTTGATCTCCCCGGAAGCAATGTAGGGGGAGTAGCTGTCCATCAGTTCGCTGAGCGGGCGGTCCTGCTGACCCAGAGCCGCCAGCACGTGCATGGCGGCCAGCATTCCGGTGTCGGCATTGAAAAAGTCCCGGAAGTAGTAGTGCGCCGAATGTTCGCCGCCGAACACGCCGCCTTCGGAAGCCATCACGGCCTTGATGAACGAATGGCCCACGCGGGTCTTGACCGGGCGACCACCCCGAGCAGTGACCAGTTCGGGGACAGCCTTGGACGTGATCAGGTTGTAGATCACCACGGGTTGGTCTTCGCCATCAGCCTGGGCCCGGGCGATCTCACGCTCGGCCACAAGCGCTGCAATCGCGGACGGGGTGACAGGATCGCCGTTGTTGTCGATCACAAAGCAGCGGTCGGCATCGCCGTCAAAAGCCAGTCCAATGTCTGCCCCGTGTTCCACCACGGCCTTCTGCAGATCCACCAGGTTCTCCGGTTCCAACGGATTGGCCGGGTGGTTGGGGAAGGTGCCATCCAGCTCAAAGTAGAGCGGCACAATGTCCAGCGGGAGTTCGGGCAGAACGGTGTTGCCCAGCACGGCCGGGGTGGTTTTGCCACCCATGCCGTTGCCGGCATCCACCACAACCTTCAGGGGGCGGATTCCGGAGAGATCCACCAGCCCGCGCAGGAACTCGGCGTACTCCGTCAAAACGTCACGTTCGCTGACCGACCCCGGGTTGGCAACGGTGGGAACACCCTCCGCCAGGTAGGCCTGGGCGCGGTCGCGGATGTCATAGAGACCGGTTTCGGAGGAGACCGGTACGGCCCCGGCCTTGGACATCTTCATGCCGTTGTAGGCCGCGGGGTTGTGGCTGGCGGTGAAAGTGACTCCGGCTGCTTCCAGCACACCGCAGGCAAAGTAGAGCTCATCGGTTGAGATCAGACCAATTTTGATCACATCTGCGCCGCGAGCAGTGGCCCCCTGGGCAAATGCGTCCATGAACTCCGGGGAGGACGGACGCATGTCCCCGCCCACCAGGACCGTGGACCCAGCCAACTCCAGCACATCCACAAAAGCTGCGCCGGTGGCACGGACGGTCTCCGCCGTGATGGTGGTGCCCACGATTCCACGAACGTCGTAGGCCTTGAAGGACTCGGAAAGCTCAATTGTCATAGACCGAACCTTAGTTCACCGCTCCGTCAGTTCCCGTGTGATGCCCCAAGGTTGCGCGCAGCCATGCTGAGGTGTGCTGCACGTCGGGGGACAAAACCCGAACGGCGGCACCATCTGGGTGTGAATCGCACGGCAAACTGCGGTGATTTCCGCGCCACGGGGTCTGCACTCCAAGGAGCTGTGCTTCCATGGAGGCATGGCTGAGTTCTTTGCAACAACCGACCCCATCCAGGACTATGCGTGGGGTTCACGCTCCGTGCTGGCGCGGATGCAGTCCCGGGAGGTTCCGGCAGCCACCCCGGAGGCGGAACTGTGGGTGGGCTCTCACCCGTCAGGACCGTCGCAACTGAGCGTGGATGGTCGTGAGATCAGCCTGATTGACCTCTTGGCGGAAGACCCCCAGCGCCTGCTGGGCTCCCTGACAGCTGCTCTGGATCACGACGGCGACCTCCCCTTCCTCCTCAAAATCCTGGCCATTGACGCGCCCCTGTCCATTCAGGTCCATCCGTCTCCCGAGCAGGCTGAAGAAGGCTGGCAACGGGAGGAAGCAGCGGGAGTGGCCCTGACGGCGTCGTCGCGTAATTACAAGGACCGCCGGCCCAAACCAGAAATTGGGGTGGCCATCACCCGCGTTGAGACCCTCAGTGGGGTCCGTGGCAACGGTGAGCTGGCCGTTCTGGCGGAGGCCCTGGATCAGCAATGGCTGCGCGATGTCCTGGCCACGGGGGAACCGGTGCTACCCGCGGTCCTGCAGCTGCCGGCGGAACAGGCTGAGTCCGCTCTGGTGGATTTGCTGCACGCCGTGGAGAAACTGCCCACGCACGATGAAGTGGGGGCGCTGCTGCGTTACATCGCCGGTCGGCATCCGGGGGACCGCGGTCTGCTGGTGGCACTGTGCATGAACCACGTGGTGCTGGAGCCCGGGGAAGCCATTTTCACCCCGGCCGGACAACTGCATGCCTACCTGCGGGGTACCGCCGTGGAACTGATGGCGTGTTCGGACAATGTGCTGCGGGCCGGGCTGACCCCCAAACACATTGACGTGGCGGAGCTGTTGGCCATTGTGAATCCGGATCAGGAGGACACCGATCCGATTGACGTCACGGTGGCTCCAGATGGTCTGCGGCATTATCCACTGTGGGATGACCGGCTCAGCTTGGTCAGCGCCACGGTGGGGGATGGCAGCACCGCCAACTTCCCGCCCACCACGTGTGTGGTGCTGTGCACCGACGGGGAGCTGAGCTTGACCGTGCAGGACGGAGCGCAGTATCAACTCGGGGCTGGGCACTCGGTGTGGTGCCGCACGGATGGTTCCCCCATTGCAGTTGGCGGCACCGGCACGGCCTATGCGGTGGGCCTCAACGCCTGAAGCGGCCGGAGACAACACCTGAAGACAACACCTGAAGTGGTCTGAGACGCTGCTGCGGGCACCCACACTCCCCGCGCCGTAATGTGCTGATATGTGCCCTGCTCTCAGGTGGATAAGTGCAATCTGCACTTAATTCGGCTCTTGGTGGCATGCGAGTGTGGGGACGGTCACACTAGAGGTTCCTGAATGAAAGGGACCTTCCATGAGCATCACACGACGGCGTTGGGCTGCCGCCACGATTGCCACGGCATTCGTCATGGCTGGTTGCAGTGGCAACAACGGCGCGGAAGATTCGCAGGCCAGCGGTGGCTCAGGCGATTTTCCAACGCAGCCGATCAACTTGATCGTCCCCTATGCTGCCGGCGGCAGTGCTGACAGCACCGCCCGTCAACTGGCTGCGGTTGCCCAAGACACCTGCGGTGTCCCCATCATCATCCGCAACGCCACGGGCGGCTCCGGCCTGGTGGGCTTTGAAACCACCCTGGCTTCTCCCGCGGATGGCTACACCGTGGGCACCGCCTCCATTGAGCTGTCCATGCTGGGGCACATGGGAATTGGGGACATCCAACCCGATGACTACCAGGGGATCCTGCAATACAGCGAACAACCCGTGGTTTTTGGTGTTCCGGCGGATTCGCCGTACCAATCGTTGCAGGATGTGATTGACAGTGAGGATCGAATCACCGTTGCCACCAGCGGCACCGGCGGTATCTACCATCTGGGCTTTGAGTCCATGTCCCTTGCCGCAGGCATCCAGGACCGCACCGTGAACGTGCCGTTCGACGGCGCCGCCTCCGCTTTGCAGGCCGCGCTGGGGGATCAGACGGACATGGTTTCCGTGGGGGCTGCAGAAATGCGACCGCACATTGAATCCGGGGCGCTGCGGCCGCTGGCCATTGCCGGTGCCCCGGTGGACTACCTGCCGGAGGATGTTCCCACGTTGCAGGAGCTCGGCCTTGACTCGGAGACCACGGCCATCCTGGGCCTCTACACACCAGCCGGGGTGCCGCAGGATCGCGTGGAGATCTTGAACGAATGCTTCAACCAAGCCCGCGAGTCCGAGCAGTTCTCCAATTACATGGAAACCACGGGGCTGAATCAGCGCTACCGAGATGCTGATGAGTTCGATCAGTTCATGGGTGAGGAATATGACCGGTACGGAGAACTGATCAATGAGATTGGGATGGGAGGTCAACAGTCATGAGCAGTGACGTGAATTCAACCGATGACCAGCCCCAGGGTGGGCCGCTGGCTGACCGGGTGATTGCGGGTCTTGTGCTGCTGACAGCCATTCTGTTGTTGCTTTTCACCCTGGGTTTCCCCGCGCCGGTGCAGTCGGAGGACCCAGGAACGGCGGCCCTTCCACGGCTGGTGGGCGGTGGCTTGCTGATCTTGGGTGTGGCGCTGTTCCTGCGCCCGGAAACCGCCACGGTGGCGCCACCGCGGGGCGCCCGAGCACGCTTGACGGCCGTGGTGATTGCCACCGTGATCTTGGTGCTGGTGGTGGTGCCCTTGGGCTTCCCCATCACCATGGCCTTGTTCTTGGCCTTCACTCTGTGGCTCATGGGGGTGCGCAACCTGGTGGGACTGGTGGTTTACCCCATTGTTGCCTCCGCGTTCCTGTACTACCTGTTCGCCGAACTGCTTGATGTTTATCTTCCGGCAGGCATTCTGGAAGGACTCATCTGATGGAGAACTGGGTCATTGGTCTACAGGCCGTCTCAGACCCCACGGTCCTGTTGTTGATTGTGGCCGGTGTGCTGATCGGCATTGTGGTGGGTGCCCTACCGGGAATCTCGGCCACGGTGGGCGTTGCCATCTTGCTGCCGTTCACCTTTGTGATGGAGCCGCTGCAGGGCATGATGCTGCTGCTGGGGATCTATGGCGGCGCCGTCTATGCGGGTTCCATCCCCGCCATTTTGGTCAAAACACCCGGTACACCGGCCTCTGCGGCCTCCGTGGCCGATGGGCACGCGATGACCGTCAAGGGCCAGGCGAATCGGGCTCTGAAAGTCTCCATCCTGGCCTCCTGTCTGGGCGGCATCTTTGGTGTGATCGTGCTGGCGCTGATGGCCCCGGTGCTGGCCACCATCGCTTTGGGCTTTGGCCCAGCGGCGTATTTCATGCTCGCTCTGCTGGCCTTGACGGTGGTGGCCTCCGTGTCTGAGGGGCGCATGGTCAAGGGCCTGATCTCCGGTGTCCTGGGTGTTGGCATTGCCATGATTGGTCTGGACACCATTCAAGGTTTCCCACGTCTGACGTTCGGTTCCGCAGAGCTGACCGCCGGCATCAATTACATTCCCGTGATGATCGGGTTGTTCGCGGTTTCTGAGGCCCTCATCCAGTTTGAAGCCAAATCCAAACTGAAGCTGGACGTGGTCACGGAGAAGTTCAAGGCCTCTCTGTCCTGGCTGGCCAAGATTTCCCCGTCAGGGCTACTGGGCTCCGTGGTCGGATTCATCATCGGTGTCATTCCAGGCACCGGTGGAGACATTGGCGCTTTTGTGGCCTACAACGAAGCCAAGCGGGTGGCCAAGGACAAGTCCAAGTTCGGACGTGGTGACGAACGCGGCCTGGCTGCTGCCGAATCCGCCAAGAACGCCGGCACCGCCGGTGCCATGGTCCCCATGCTCACCCTGGGCATCCCGGGAGATGTGACCTCCGCGGTACTGATCGGTGCCATCACCGTCCACGGATTGCAGCCCGGTCCCAACCTGTTCTCCGGTGCTCCGGACCTGGTCTACGGCATCTTCATCGGATTCTTGATCGTTTACCTGCTGCTGTTGATCCTGGGCTGGGCCGGCACGGGGCTGTGGTCCAAACTCATTGAGCGTGTGCCCAGCAGCTACCTGTGGCCCTCCGTGATTGTGCTGGCAGTCATCGGCTGTTACTCCCTGCGCTCCAGTGCCTTTGACGTCCTGGTCATGGTGGTCTCCGCGCTGGTGGGCTATGTGATGGTCAAAGCCGGCTTCCCGCTGGCGCCGTTGATCATCGGCATGATTTTGGGCCCCATTGCAGAAGCAGGATTCCGCAGGGCCATGATCATTGAAGGGGACCTGTCCTGGGTGTTCTCCCCCTTGCCGCTGACCCTGTTGATCCTCACCCTGCTCTCCGTGGGCTTTGCGATCTGGCGGGAGATCGGACATCACCGGTCCATCACGGAAACCATGGGCCCTGATTCGCCGTCCACTACCAAATCGCCATCCAGCACGGAATCGCCATCCGGTCATGATGGGCAAACCACCGACCGGGACGCGCTGCAAGCCGCATCCACCCGCGGGTCAGCGAGCCCGGTGCCCGGCACCCGAGCACACCGTGAAAGTGACGCGGGAGTCTCTGGGGGAGGGGCGACGTCGTCCGAATCCTCGGGGGCGGATCAACAGCCCGAGCGCTCCACCTGACTGGTGTCAACCAACGGCCTGGTGCCCACCACAACGGTGGGCACCAGGCCGTTGCGGTGTGCAGACCAGCGGGAGGGTGATGACTTCCCCGTTGCGTTGAGAGGCGTAGATGGCCGCCACCAGTTCAAGGGAGGCCACGCCGACCTACCAGGAGGCTCATTCCGGGGTTGTGTTCCGTGGACATGTCTTCATCCGGTTTGTTCTGACCCTGACGGTTGGCGGGCGCCGGACTCCGGGTGGGCGAAGACCTGGGCGGCAAGGGCCAACACCGCGTTCAGTGCTTCCGTGCGGTGGGCGCCGTTCCACGCCAATGCACTGCGCAGGGGCGGATAATTCTGCATGGGCCGGGAAGACACCCGGCGCGGGAGGATGTGCAACATGCTCTCCGGCACAATGGCCACGCCCAGACCTGCGTCCACCAGGGACAGGATCATGAACGGGTCCAAGACCTCCTGCGCAATCTCCGGGGTGAAACCGTGGGCGTGGCAGGTGCTGACCAACGTGGCACGCATGGTGGAACCACGGTCCCTGGGTGGGCAGATGATCGGTTCGTGTTGGAGATCCCCAACCTCAATCTCATCCCGGTTCAAGAGTGGGTGTCCGTGCGGCGCCACCAGGTGGTTGTCTTCCACCGTGATGAGCAAGCTCTCCAATTCCGGGGAACGGTAGGGCAGGCCAATGAATCCCAGATCCAGTTGCCCCTGTTCCAACCGGTGTACCGCCTCACCGGAGAGCAGACGATCCACAAACTTCAACTCCACCTGGGGATGGTGTTCCCTCACGGCGCGGGTCAGCTGCGGCACGGTCCGATGGTTCAAGGCCCCGGAGAAGGAAACTCGCAGCCGCCCGTAGACCTCCCGGTCGGTGCTGCGCACGGCTGAGGTGGCCAATCCCAGTTCTTCCAACACCTGGCGGGCGTGGGGCAGGAGCGCATGCCCGGCGGAGGTCAGCGCCACTGACCGGGTGGAGCGGTCAAAGAGCTCAGCCCCCAGTTCTTTCTCCAATTTGCGCACGGTCTGGGACAGCGGTGACTGACCGACGTGCAGTCTTTCGGCTGCCCGCCCAAAGTGCAGCTCCTCTGCAACGGCCAGGAAGGCCTCCAGCCAACGTGTCTCCATCAGTTCAACTTTCTTCCGTCTGAGGTGCTGCCACACGGTGCATGGACTCCAGCAGGAGCTTTGCCCAGGCAGCATGGCCCAGTGCCGCACGACGCTGCGGGTCTGGAACCTCCACGCTCAGGGGGAGGTCCGGGGCCAAAGTGGCCACCGTGGCGCGTAAGTTGAAGTCACCTGCGCCGGGTGGCAACCGGTGGCTCCTGGACTCCGCCACCAGAGCGTCACGGGAAGCAGGCGGCTGCGCCGGTCCGTCACACAATTGCAGCATGCCCACCCGCTGAGCATGAGCCACCAGCTCGGTGGTGTCACCGCCAAAGCGGTTCAGGTGCAGGGTGTCTGGCAACCACCAGCAGTCGGCGTCCACAGCCAGGGCTGCCGCAGCGGCAATTGAGTTCAGCGGTTGGTAGGAAATGGGCTCCAGGTTCAGGTGCAGCCCGTGATCCCGGCAGTCCTGGGCCAGTTCCATCACGGTGTTACTCAGACGTGATCGGTCAGGATCGCACCCCGCGGCAGTCACGCTGCGTGCCCCGAGCAGCGCTCCGGCCTCCACCACCGGAAGCCAGGTCTCCCGGCTCGTGGTTGCCTCCAAGGCCAGAAATTCGACGTCGAACACCGGTAGTCCCGTCTGATGCACAGCGCGGCGGACCGCCTTCAATCGGGCGCTCCCGGGCAGCACGTTGAGATCAGGTTCGGCATCCGTCACGGGAATCACGCGCAAGCCCACAAAATCGAATCCGGTGTTGGCTGCGGTGTGCACCAGCTCCACGGGGTCAAGGCCCAGCACGGACAGCGGCGCCAGGCCGAAGGGCCGGGCGGTGGGTTCAACTGTGGGATCACCCATGGGTGGCACCTCCCTCTGCCCGGTTGGATGCTGGTGGTGCCACTGTGCCGTCGTCCTCGTACACGGTGACACCGGCCAGATGGCGTCCGGCGATGTAGCCGAATGTCATGGCCGGCCCCAGGTTGACACCGCCGGAGGGGTAGCGTCCGCCCATGATGTTGGCTTGGTCATTGCCGCAAGCCCACAGGCCGGCAATGGTCTCTCCCCGTTGGTTCAGCACGCGCGACTGCGCATCCACCGCAATTCCGGCAAAGGTGCCGAACGAGCCCGGCAGAACCTTCACCGCGTAGAAGGGGCCCGGTCCCAGGGGCGCCAGGGTTGGATTTGGTTTCACCTGGGGGTCACCTCCGTAGCGGTTGAACGGTGTCCGGCCGCGCCCAAAATCTGGGTCTTCACCGGCCGCAGCATTCTGGTTGAACCGTTCCACAGTGGCCACCAGAGCTTCCGGGTCCACCCCGCATTTCTGCGCCAACTCGGTCAGTGTCCGAGCTTTCACCAGGTACTTCAGTACTCGGGTGTAGGGAAACACCGGGACCGGGCGGGGCTTGGCAAAGCCCAACATGTAATGGCGTAGCGCATGGTGGTCACCGATCAACCAGGACTGGACCGGCTGATCTGCCGGGGTTGCCCGCACCATGGCATCCACGTAATCCCAGTAGCCGTTGGCTTCGTTGACAAACCGCTGCCCATTGGCCAGCACGCCGATCACTCCGGGCTTGGCGCGGTCGGCAATGTGCGGAAACACGCCCTGCCGTCCACCGGGAAAGTTGACCAGCGACACCGGACACCAGGCGGCAGCTGTGGTCAGGTTGGTGTCCACGTAGCCGCCGGCAGACTCGGCCAGGCTGGCTCCTGAGCCATCCGCTTCAGCTGGTGCCAGCGTCCAGTGTTCGTGGCCCGTGGGAGTCCGCTCAAAGGTTTGTCTGCGCCGTTCCACATTGGCCGGGTAACCCCCGGTGGCCAAGACCACGCCGCGCCGGGCCGTGACCTTGATGTGTCCCGCCGGAGATTGCAACCAGGCGCCGGTGACCGCGCCGTCGTCGTTGAAAATCAGGTCCGTCACCCGTGTGTTGACCTCAATGCTGACCCCATTCTGGTCTGCCGCCTGCATCAGGCGGCCCACCAGGGCCACGCCGTTGACCATTTGCATGTTGCGGCGGTGCATCACCAGGTCAAAAAGGTGCGTGCTGACGCGTCTGGCCGCGTGTAGAAAACTTCCGGGCTTTTTCATGGCGGTCAGGAACTTGCCCAGATCGTCACCGGCCATGATCCCCATGCCCAGGAAGGAGGTCATGTAGAACTGGTGCGCCAGTTTCTGCCGCAGGTCGCGGCGCATCTGGGTGCCGTAGAAGGGGGCTGCGGCAACCGAGCGGTGCCCCGTGCCCGCGCCGGGTAACTGCCCGTAGATGTCATTGATCTTGGTCCCGGGGACAAACTTCAGGGGAGTGTGCTGGTGGAAGAAACCCACCATGTGCGGCACGGCCTCCAAAAAAGCCTCAATGCGTTGCTGATCGTAGGTCTGCGGGTCAATCACGGACTGCAAATAGGTTCGGAAGGTACTGCGGGGTTCCACATGGCCGTCCGCCACGGCCAGTGGGTTACCTGGCGTCCACATCCATCCCCCGGAACGTGCCGTGGCCCCGCCGCACCGCTGCGCGCGTTCGGCCACCAAGACCTCCAACCCGTGGTGGGCTGCGGTGGCTGCGGCTGAGAGCCCACCGGCTCCGGCACCGGCCACCAGAACGTCCACGGTGATCTCGGACTCGCTCACTGGGTCTCTCCCTCTGTTTTCTGCGTGGCGGTGACGGTGACGCGCAGCGCAGCGGTATGGCGCGCCCCACAAGCCCTGTGGTGTTTTGAGGACCGGAGGCGGAGGCTTGGAACGGCCCACCGCAGGTGCTCATGTGATCTACCTCCTGGCACTCCCATCCATCCTGTGCCCGGGACTATCCGCTGTCCATCACAGATTTGAGCGATCTTTAAGTGCTATAGCAGCAAAATAGCTCGGGCGAACTCCCGGCAACCGGGTGACCTGTAGCGTGACTCAGGTCATAACGTGTGGGTCTGCCCGCAAGTAACACCCATCCACTGTGAGAGGTGGCTGCCCGCCATGAGCACGGTTCACGAGTCCTATCTGGTTGGACTCATCGGAGATGGCATCACCGCCAGCCTGACCCCTCCCATGCACGAGGCCGAAGCGGATGCCCACGGGTTGCGCTACATCTACCGACCCATTGATCTGGCGTCCATTCAGCGCCCCGGCGAGGACGTGGGTGATCTCCTGCGTGCAGGCCGGGATTTGGGTTTCAATGCTTTCAACATCACTCATCCGTGCAAGCAAACCGTGCTGGCCTGTCTGGATGAGGTCTCTGAGCGCGCGCAAGCGCTGCAAGCCGTGAACACCGTGCTGATCCGGGATGGCAAATTCGTGGGTCACAACACCGACCAAACCGGTTTCTCCGCAGCCCTGGCAGCGGAACTGCCCACCGTGGCCAAGGGCCATGTGGTCCAGTTGGGCACCGGGGGAGCGGGGTCTGCTGTGGCCTATGCCCTGCTGGACTCCGGGGTGGAACACCTGAGTCTGTTCGACATTGACCCGGACCGAGCCGGTGAGCGTGCACAAGCCCTGGCCCGGCACTTCCCACAGGCCCGGGTGGCAGCGGTGACCGCCGGCGATCTGGCGGCCCAGGTGAGGGCTGCCGACGGTCTGGTGAACTGCACTCCCATTGGAATGCACCATCACCCCGGCGCGCCGTTGGATCTGGAACTCGTCACCACTGAGCACTGGGTGGCAGATGTGATCTACCTGCCCGTGGACACGCCGCTGATTCGCACCGCCCGTTCCCTGGGCTGCCCGGTTCTGGACGGCGGCGCCATGGCGGTGGGGCAGGCGGTGGATGCGTTCCGGCTGATCACAGGTCTGGAAGCGGACCGGAGCCGCATGCGCCGGCATTTCCTGGATTTGTTGGCCCTTCAACAAGGCTGAAGCCACCACCGGCGGCTGAGCACTATCCTGGTGCAGCGAGCTTGCTCACGGGCTGTTCGCTACACGCCGTCACTGCCTTCCCCAGGGCTCCGGTCCCGCAGCGCCCAACGCGCAGCAGGAACGCACCTGGTCCCGGCACCCGTACGTCAGGATCCGCCCATGACCTTGCACCCCGGCCGGAGCGTTGCCTCCGGTGGCCGAGCCTTGGCCGTGGCCGCCACTCTTGTCCTCCCCACGATCCTGGTTGGCTGTGGGCAGGAGGACGGTACGAGCTCAACCACCAATGACATCCCCGCACCCCCGGACCGCACGGACTCTCAGTTCGTGGCCCAGGGCGTGGACTTGCCCACGTGGGCCTACAGCGGGGCCTGCGATCAGCCGCGACCAAACGCCGACGACGACGGCCTGGTCCGTCCCGATCCCATTGCCGCCGAGCAAAACGTCCCCGTGTATGTGCCCGGTGTGGAAGAGGTTTTGTGCAAGATCAACGGGGTGGAAGCTGCCTCCGTGATCGGTACGTACTCGGAGACTGACGCGGGCCGCTCCGGAACCGCAGACGTGGGTGTGCTCATGGCTTCCGACAGCACAGAAGAGAACATCCGTTCGGTCAGACAAGCGGCGGTGACAGCTGCCGACCAGCAAGGGTTGGGCGCCCAGGGGCTGGAACTGCAAAAGATCACCATTTATCTCACGGATGGCAGCCATGTCACCGGGCCTAGTCAGGGGCAAGTTCAGGACGGGTCGATCACCTTGACGGGGGCCGGCATCCAAATCCTGGATCAGCTGCGGGCCGCAGGCCAGGGTGAACGGTGGAGCGTGGAGGTGGGCAATGAGCTGGTGGTGACCACCTTCCTGGATGGCAATCCCGCTGATTCCGCCATGTCCGGTCAGGTGCAGTCAGCGTTGCAGGCCTCCACCGAAATCCAGACTCCGGTGACCAATCTTGTGCGGAAGGACCGGGTTGTGGTCGAGCACCAGAACTTGACCCTGACCTACACGGATGGCCAGCAACAACTGGTCACGGGGGCTTTGGTGAAGGACTTGCAAGAACTCAGTGAGTCTTCTGGAGTCCAGACTGTCTCCGCAGAAATTGACGGAGACTCCCAGCAGAACAGCGTGCTGCGGGTGGAAATCCAACCGGCCACACCGGGCACAGCCCCGGAGGTCGAACGGGCTCTGGATGACTTGCGGCAAGTGGCCGGTCTGCGCGGATTGCAGCTGGAAGAGAACGTGGTGGGTTTGCCACCGACTCCCACTCCCACCTGAGCCTGTGGCCAGCTCTACCGCAGGCGTTGCCCCTCACGGGCGCGCGCTCGCAGGGCAATGCCCAGGCCGGTCACTGCCACCGCAGTCATCAGGCCACCGATCAGCAGCAACAGGCCATCACCGATGACGGCGCCCAGCACCACCACCAGGAGGCCAACAACTATCAGGCCGATCTGTAAAGGAATCATGGGTGCCACAGATAGAACTCCTCAGACGGTGCGGCAACGGATCAGGGTGGCAACTCGGTGAGGATACCGGTGACACCAAGCAAGAAGTGTGATCCAGGTGGCCCGCCAGCGCAAGATCCGTTCATGCACGGCGGACAGGGACAGCCCCGGGCGGCGGTTGTGCGGTGCGTCGTCGTAGGCTGAGAAAAGCACTGTAAGTGAGCTTCCTTGAACTACGGCGCTGCTGGTACTGACCGGTGGAGCAGGAGAAGGTGAGTCCTATGACATCCCTGAATGGCAAGAAGATCGCGTTCATCGCAACCAACGGCGTGGAGGAACCTGAGCTGACCGAACCGTGGGCGGCGGTTCGCTCAGCTGGTGGCACCCCTGTGCTGTTGTCCGGGGAGAAGGGCCGGATCACGGCCATGAAGGGCGACTGGGAGCATTCCAATGCCTACGACGTCGATCAGACCGTGGACACGGTGGAGGCTGCTGATTTTGATGCTCTTGTGCTCCCAGGAGGCACGTTGAATGCAGATGCTCTGCGCTTGGACCCGGAGGTTTTGCGCCTGGTCAAAGAGTTCGACGCTGCCCAAAAACCCATTGCAGCCATCTGCCACGCACCGTGGATTCTGATTGAAGCGGGCCTGGTGGAGGGCCGGACCGTGACGTCCTACGCCTCCGTTGCCACGGATCTGCGCAATGCAGCGGCACATTGGGTGGACCGCGAAGTTGTGGTGGATGCCAACCTGGTCACCTCACGTGATCCAGGTGACTTGGCGGCTTTCAGCCGCGAGTTGGTGCGGCTGACCGCAGACTGACCGGTGGCCCACGTGCTCCCTGTTGCCCACTGCCCAAGCCACCAGCGGCAACCGCAGGCACGGGCTCGGCGGGCCGTGGTTGACTGCCAGAAGGCGATCCGCCACGTACCGCTGCGGTGTCCGCCGAACCAGCATCCTGTCCCACCCGCGAAAGGACATCCCATGGCCACAGCACAACTCACCACTTCTGGGCGTCACCTCAAATGGGCGACGGCGGTGGCCGGGGCCTCCCTGTTGTTCCTGACGGGTTGTGCTGACAATGGAACGTCCTCCGATGCCAGCGCACCAACCACTGAAAGTGCGGGCCAAGCAACGGGTGAATCCACGTCCACGGCGGGGAGCGGGGCCACGGAACAGAGCACTCAGGAAGCCTCACAGGACCAGGAGTACGTGGACAACGCGATCAACTCCGGTTATGCGCTCAACACGGTGGATGATTTGCCCGTGGTCACCATGTACACCGATTACGAATGCCCCGCCTGCCAATCTGCCCATCCCCTGGTGGAGCAAGCCGCGCAGAGCTTGGACGGAACCGTGACGGTCATGGTCAAGAACTATCCCTTGCCCATGCATGACAACGCTGTCCCGGCGGCCCGTGCAGCTGAGGCAGCCGCCATGCAGGGCCAGGCGCAGGACTACGCATCGAGCCTGTACGAGAATCCCAATGACTGGACGCAGCTCAGCGGTACTGAGTTGGATGACTATTTTCTGAGCACCGCAGAAGACAACGGCCTGGATGTTGACCAATTCACCGGGGACTACAGTTCCGGTGCCGTGGCGCAGATTGTGGACGCTCATCAAGCTCAGGCAGCCGAGCTTGATCTACCTGGAACACCTAGCTTTGTGGTGGTCGATCAGACCGTGGACCTTGACAATGTCAGGACTGCCCAGGACTTGGCTGACGCTTTCCAAAGCGCCACGGACTCCGCTGGTGCGGAAGCCACCACACCCGCAGGTGGTACGGCTGCCCCCACGTCAGGATCGTGACTGCACGCCGGTAGGATCGCGCATCACATCGAGGGAATCGAGGCTCCCATGTCACATCATGCTTCCTCCTCCGGTAACGGAGGCCCACTGGGCTGGCTGTCACGCCTGACGGGTCGCAAGCAACGCCCGGCTTCCCTGCAGCATCCCGGACACAGTTTTCTGGGTATCAAGGGTGGCGTTCTGGGTATCAAGGGTGGTGATCCCAACAGGCACGTGGAAAATCCCGCACCGCTTGGAGGCGTATCAGCTGAGAACAATCAGGAGGATCAGACCTTGGACACGGAGCAGCCCATACGAGTCACCGCCGTGGTGCAGGGCACGGTGCAGGGCGTGGGTTTCCGCTACTGGACCTGGCGTCAGGCCGAAAAGCTCGGTTTGGCCGGATCAGCCGTGAACCAGACAGACGGGTCCGTTCGGGTTGTGGCCGAAGGGCCCCGCTGGGCGGTTCGAGATCTGTTGCGCAGTATTCAGGGAACGGAAGCCCCGGGTGCGGTTTTCACGGTGGATGCCCATTACGAAGACGCGCGGGGAGACCTCAACGGATTCACCACCGGTTAGGACTGCCCAGCAACATGAGGCTTCCCCAGCAACGCTGGTGCTGTCAGAGCTCCGCGAGCCACTGCGCCAGCTCCCAGCTGTCCAAGACCGCCGCTGGATGTGGACCTGCGGCCTGAAGTTCCTCCCGCCACTGAGGCGGTAACGGGTTTCTTCCGGCCACCAGAATGAGATTTCCGGCCTTCTGGGCGGTCAGCATGGAAGCCTCCGTCAGGCACCAGAGCTCGGCAAACACCGGTGGTTCGCCATGGGGACCGCTGGCCCCGAGCACACGTGCCTGTTCCTGAAAAAACTTCAGTCCCGGATCATCACCCACGTTGACCGCCAGGAGGCCGTGCGGTGCCATCAGCGCTTTGACCTCCCGGTAGAACGCGGGTTCGCGTAAATGCTCCGGGGCGTCACTTCCCGCAAATACGTCCAGTACCACCAAGTCAGCCGGTGTGACGGCGGTGTCCCGCAGGGACGGAAGGGCGGCACGGGCATCTCCGATCACCACCTCTATCCTGCTGCCCGCAGGAAGGGGTAGATGCGTGGTGACAAAGTCTGGCAGCTCGCGGGCCAGCTCCACCACGATCTGTTGAGATCCGGGGCGCGTGGCAGCTATGTAGCGCGGCAGGGTCATGGCTCCGCCACCCAGGTGAAGAGCACGAACAGCGGCCGATGGTGCAGCGGCAAGGTCCACCAGGTTGGCTGTTCGGTGCAGATATTCATAAAAGACCCGGTGCGGATTGGCCAAGTCCACGTGCGATTGTTCGGCGCCGCCAATGCTCAAGATCCATCCGCGGGTTGCGGGGTGGTATTCCACGGCAGCCACGGCATCAAGATCCTTGAGGAAGCGGTGGACAGGTGGCGGCGTCCTGGAATCTGGCACAACTCTCCCGGTGGGCTACGGATGGTACGTGTGATGTTAGGCCACCGTGGTGGTCCGGCGGCGTGCGAGCTGGCGCGAACCGGACTCCGCTGCACGCGAACCGCACAGTGTGCTGATTAATTCTGGAATATCGTGATCCCACGTGCCGTGTGACCGCGTGCAGCTAATCTCGTAACGTGGTCACTGAATCGGTGATCTCAATTGGAGGAGTTCTTCGTGGTTTTTGACCCCATCAAGCACGCATTCGATGATTCCGGGAAGCCCACTCAGGCAACCTCCACTTTTTTGGAGACCACCTTGCGAGTCCAGCGCCCCGTGGTCCTGCACTGGGTCAAGCGCTTGCGGCGGCAACACCCGGAGGAAAGTCCCACTCAAATTGCAAAGCGGTTGGAGAAGCACTACGTCCGTGCCGTGACAGCTGGTGGCGGCGCCACCGGCGGGGTGGCCATGGTTCCGGGGATCGGCACCGTTGCCTCTTTGGGGGTTTCCGCAGCATCCGTGGGGGCGTACCTGGAAATGACTGCCCTCTATGCGCAGTCGATAGCCGAATTGCACGGAGTCTCCACGGAGGATCCGGACAAGACTCGGGCCATGGTCATGGCCTTGATGCTCGGTGAGGACGGGCAGGCGCTCATGGGTCAGGTGCTGGCCAAAGGTGGCAATGCCGGACTGGCTACCAGCAACTGGGGTCTGATGCTGGGCTCGGGTGCCGGCCAGGGCGCAACTGTGACGCGCACGCTGCGCAACATGTTCATCAAGCGCTTTTTGAAGCGGCAGTCTGGTGCCTTCCTCGGCCGTGCGCTGCCGTTTGGTATTGGCGCGGTGGTGGGCGGGGGTGCCAACTATGCCTTGGCCCGCGCCGTGGTGAAGGCCACCCGTGAGGCTTTCGGCGATCTCAGCGCCACCTTCCCCCCGGTGTTGGCTGAGGTTGACCGTGCACCCAAGTTCGATGACAGCAAGAGCCGCGGCAAGCGGCGTGGACGGCGTCGTGCTGCTGAAGATGCCCCAGCGGGTGAGTTGACCGGGTCCGCACCTGACAAGGAATCCTGAATCTAACTGGGAGTTCCCTGAGTAGTCGGGGCGGGTGGTGCTTCATGGCGCCACCCGTCCCGGCTTTTTTGTGCCCTTCCGCGGTGGATGCGGACCCCTACGGGCTACTTAACACGCTGTAAGTGTTGATCTATTCATACGTATAGGTACCTATCAGGCATATTCATGCAGGTCAGCCACTTAGATTACGCGTATACCTACGAGTTGGTTACATCACGTACCCGTATGCAACCCTGGTCTTCCCAGGAAGTTCCAAGTTCGGTATCTTCTGGTCTGATGCAGTAATTGGGGTCTCAGGGGATCAATCGGGAGGTGCCTCTGAAACGGTTTCAGCCGTGACTCCACGATCCACCCATCCTCACCCCCCCTGTAGAGGACCCAGCATGACCATCCCCGCGATACGCCGTAGCAGCCGGCTGCTGAATGCCACAAAGGCCGTGCACGCAACGGATTCGCTCACTCGGCTCATTGCGTGCAGTGTTGCCGCCGAAACTTTGGAGTCCCTGGCTGCAGCCGTTGACCGGGATCGCCTGGATTCGGAATTGGCCACCATCAACACCTTGGCCGCTCACGATCAACTCACCACTGAAGTCTCTTCCGCGCTGGCAGCAATCCTCCTGCACGCACAAGAAGCAGCACGCGTCAGCGGTGGACTGGTGGACCCCGTGGTGGGTATTTCCGGTGATGTTGCCCCCACAGGTGGCCAGCAGGATTGGCGCGGGCACGCACCCTATTTCTTCGACGCCGACCACCGTGTCCTTCACGTTCGGCGCGGCACCGTGCTGGACCTGTGGAACATCGGCTGTGCCTGGGCTGCAGAGGAAATTGTGGCTCAGGTGATCGTGCAAGATCCGGCGGCCAGTTTGGCCGTGGTGGTGGGCCCCGCCGTCGTGAGCGTGGGCGCGGCTTGGGAAATTGGGGAGGCACTGTCACAGGAGTACGCCGCACTGCAACCGCCCTTGCGTTGCGGGCTACGGTCCTTTGCCGTCCTACAGCCTGGAAGTTTTGAGGCTCTGCCGGAGCACACCGATTCCCAGGCCGGCATTGAGCACGTGCCCCATGCCGGTGGGCCGTGGTGGGATCGTGCCGCAGTGGGAGCTGAGGACGCCATCCAGGCTGTGACCTTCGCGCTCATGGCACAGCGCTTGGGCGATTCCACCTTTGAGCACATCGTGCGGGCCGGGGGGCAGGCCGAATTTGTGGGTCCGCGGGGTGGCACACCGCTGCGTCGTCGTCTGCGGACTCCCGGATGGGTTCCGCGAGAATCCTGAGTTTGCCGTCCCGTCCCTGGATGCGGCGATACAGAGCAGTGCAGCGGGTGCAATACATCATCGCGTGTGTGCCCCTGCGGTCCTGCGGCCCACGGGGCACACACGCGATGATGCGCTGACTCAGTCCAGGTGATCGACCAAGGCGCTTGCCAAACCCGTGTAGCTGGCGGGACTCAGTGCGCTGAGGCGCTGTTCAGCCGGTGCACTGAGTCCCAGCTCGGCCACGAACTCCTGCATCCGTGCTCTGTCCACGCGGTGGCCGCGGGTCAGGTCTTTGAGCCGTTCATAGGGATCATCCATGCCCGGGATGCCCGCCAGGGCCTCGGCACGCATGACTGTTTGGATGGCCTCCCCCAAAACCTCCCAGTTGGCTTCGAGGTCGGCGGCCATGACGTCGTCGGCCACGTCCAGACGCTCCAGCCCCTTGGCCACATTGGAGATGGCCAACAAGCTGTGGCCACAGGCCGTGCCGATATTGCGCTGGGAGGAGGAATCCGTGAGATCACGCTGCCAGCGGGAGGTCACCAGAGTGGCCCCCAGGGTGTCCAGCAGGGAGCAGGAGATCTCCAGATTGGCCTCCGCGTTCTCGAACCGGATGGGGTTGACCTTGTGCGGCATGGTGGAGGAACCCGTGGCGCCGGCCACCGGAACCTGACGGAAAAATCCGATGGAAATGTAGGACCACACATCCGTGCAGAGGTTGTGCAGAATCCGGTTGAAGCGGGCCATGTCCGCGTACAGCTCAGCCTGCCAGTCATGGGACTCGATCTGGGTGGTCAGCGGATTCCAGCTCAGCCCCAGGCCCGTGACAAACTCCCGTGAAATCAGCTGCCAGTCGGCTTGCGGTGCGGCCACGCTGTGGGCGGCGTAGGTACCGGTTGCCCCGTTGATCTTGCCCAGGAACTCAGTGGCCGCCACTCGGTTGACCTGCCGGGAGAGACGGTGAGCGAACACCGCCAGTTCTTTGCCCAGGGTGGTGGGTGTTGCCGGTTGACCGTGGGTCCGGGAGAGCATGGGCACCTGTGCGCTGTTGCGGGCCATGGTGGCAATCTGCTCGATCAGATCGCGGGCGGCGGGAAGCCACACGTCCACAATCGCGTCGCGGATGCCCACCGCATACGCCAAGTTGTTGATGTCCTCGGAGGTGCATGCAAAGTGCACCAGCGGCTTCAGTTCCTCCAGACCCAAGGCCGCCAGCCTGCGGCCGATGAAGTACTCCACGGCCTTGACGTCATGGACGGTGACGGCCTCGATCTGGCTCAATTCGGAGATGGCTGCGGCGTCAAAGTCGGTGACAATTCGGCGCAAACCGTCCACCTGTTCGGAGGTCAGTGACGGCAGCCCCGGGAGGACGTCGTGACGGCACAGGTGGATGAACCACTCGACTTCCACGTGGATGCGGTTGCGGTTCAGGGCTGCCTCGGACAGATGATCCACCAGATCGGCCACAGCAGGCCGGTAGCGTCCGTCCAGAGCGCCCAGGGCCACGGGGGGTTCAACCTGCGCCAGACGGACCCGCCCGGAGTCCGGGCCGGGAGCGTCCGGGGTTGCTGCGGTGGAGTTCGCGTTGGATGCGGTGTTCTCTGGGGTGGAGGAGCTTTGCGCCATGGAGAACATTGTTCCACCTGATGGATTGGTCCGCGGGCCAACAGCCACCCCCACCCCGGTTTTACCCTGGGGATACAGTGAGCACATGAGCCCTCTGCGTCCCCGCCCCGCCCTGGAAGAGTTGCCCGCCTACGCTGCGGGCAAGCCCCCCACCCCGGTGGAGGGTCTGGTGGCCTACAAACTGTCCTCCAATGAAAACCCCTGGGGGCCGGTTCCGGCAGCACAGGAGGCCATGGCACAGGTTGTGGGGAACGTGCACCGCTACCCGGATGCGGCCACGGTCCAGTTGCGGGATGAGATTTCAACCGCCCTGGGTGTGCCAGCACAAGATGTGGTCACGGGTGCAGGAAGCCTGGGGGCGCTGTCTCAGATCATCAACGCCTTTGCTGGAACGGGCCGGGACGGTGTGCCCGATGAAGTTCTCTACCCCTGGCGCTCCTTTGAGGCTTACCCCATCCTGGTCACCACGGCCGGTGCCGCCAACGTCCAGGTGCCCAACACGGCGGATGGCTCCCATGATTTGACCGCCATGCTGGAAGCCATCACGCAGCGCACGCGGGTGATCCTGCTGTGCTCACCGAACAACCCCACCGGCCCCTCCCTGACCCAGGCCGCAGTGGAGGAATTCCTGGCAGAGGTTCCTGACGACGTCGTTGTGGTCCTGGACGAGGCCTACCGTGAGTTCCAGTCGGACCCGGAAGTCGCAGAGGGTGTGCGCACGTACCGCGCCCATCCCAACGTGGTGGCGCTGCGGACCTTCTCCAAGGCCCACGGTCTGGCGGGGCTCCGGGTGGGCTTCAGCCTGTCCCAACAGCCCATCACGGAGCAGCTGCGCAAAGTCAGTGTTCCTTTTGCCGTGACGGAGCTGGCGCAGGTGGCCGCCATGGCAACTTTGCAACATCCCGAACAGGTCAGTGAGCGGGTGGAGAAGATCACCGCAGAGCGGGACCGCGTGCAAGCACAGTTGCAGCAATTGGGGTGTTGGGTTCCGGCAACCCAGGCCAATTTTGTGTGGCTGAATCTGGGTGCAGACACGCAGCGGTTTGTGCAGGAGTGCGCTGCCCAGGCGCTCTCGGTCCGCGGGTTTGCGGGTGAAGGGGTGCGCGTCACCATTGGCGAGCCCGAGGCAAATGACCGATTCTTGCGTGTGTGCGCAAACTTCACCCCGTTGCCTTCCGCACCGAGCAGCCCGGTCCCGTAAGCTCCTGAGCACAAACTCTGTGCCACCTGCGCGCCGTGGTTTCCGCGAACCGGAACTGGGTACGCAGCCACCGTCAGACCACTGTCACCTCAGGGGGCGTCCACATGACACCAACGCCACACACCTCCCCGGAGCCGGAGCCGCTGGATCCTCATGATGCCCGCGCCACCGCCGGCACCGGTGCGCACCCGGCCACCGTGGAGTCGAGGCTGGACGTTGTTCAGCTGGTGGATCGGTCCGGAGAGCGCCGGGCCAACTCGCGTTTTGACCCGTGGGTCGAGGATGTTGACGGCCAGACGGTGCGCAGTCTGTACCGCTCCATGTTCCGGGCCCGCCGGCTGGATGAGATGGCAACTTCCCTCCAGCGGCAGGGGCAAATGGTGCTGTGGCCGCCGTTGCGCGGCCAAGAGGCGGCGCAGGTGTGCTCAGCCCGGGCTGTGGGGGAGGAAGATTACGTCTTCCCCTCCTACCGCGAACACGCCGTGATCCTGGAACGCGGGATTCCAGCGGGGGAGATGATGACCCAGTTCCGCGGTCACGCGGCCTCCAGCTGGAAACCATCAGAAACCAAAACGCACATCTACTCCCTGGTGCTGGGTGCCCAGGTCCCGCACGCGGTGGGCTACGCCATGGGCATCACCCAGGATCAACGTCTGGCGCACGACGCCGGAACCCCGGCCCCGCCGGAAGCTGCTGTTCTGGTGTACTACGGAGACGGTGCCTCCACGGAGGGTGAAGTCCACGAATCCATGGTGTTTGCCGCCTCTTACGATGCCCCCGTGGTGTTTTTTGTCCAGAACAACCAGTGGGCCATCTCCGTACCGTTCTCCACCCAGTCCCGTGTTCCCCTGGCCACGCGCGCCGCGGGGTACGGCTTTGAAGGGGTGCGCGTGGACGGCAACGATCCCCTGGCGGTGCTGGCCGTGACGCGCTGGGCCATGGCAGAGGCCCGGGCAGGCCGCGGGCCGGTCATGATCGAGGCCGAAACCTTCCGGCTGGGCGCCCACACCACGGCGGATGACCCCACCAAGTATCGGCGTACCGAGGAGGAAGAGCGGTGGGCCCAATTGGATCCCCTGCTGCGGACCAAAGCGCTTCTGGAGAATGAATACGGCGTGGACGCCCAGTTCTTCACGGACCTGGAAGAGGAAACTGCGCAGTGGATCACAACCACACGTGCGGCCATCCTCTCCGGCGGGCCGGAGGACCTGGACCAGCGATTCGACGTTGTTTACGCAGCCGGGCATCCGCTGGTTGAGGAAGAACGACGGTGGTACCGCGAATACCAGGATTCCTTCCTGGCCGAGGACGACGACGCCCCCACCACGTCGGGCGCGCAGGCAGGCTGAGGGGCGAGCATGAGTCAGAACACCGAATCCACACTGCGCACCACCATGGCCAAGGCCCTGAACCTGGGGATGCGCCGCGCCCTTGCAGATGACCCCAAGGTTCTGTTGATGGGGGAGGACATTGGCTCCTTGGGCGGGGTGTACCGCATCACGGAAGGGCTCAAAGGAGACTTTGGGGCTCACCGTGTGCGGGACACACCGCTGGGTGAGGCCGGCATCATCGGTACCGCCATTGGCATGGCCATGCGTGGTTACCGGCCCGTGTGTGAAATCCAGTTCGACGGTTTCACCTTTCCCGCCTTCAATCAGATCACCACCCAGCTGGCCAAGATGCACGCCCGCTCGGACGGTGATGTTCCCGTACCAGTCACCATCCGCATTCCCAACGGCGGGGTGATCGGCTCCGTGGAGCATCACTCCGAATCCCCGGAAGCGCTGTTCGCCCACACCGCGGGCTTGCGTATTGTCACCCCGTCCACACCGCAGGACGCCTACTGGATGATCCAGCAATCCATTGCCAGCCCGGACCCCGTGATCTTCCTGGAGCCTAAGCGCCGCTACTGGCTCAAGGGAGAGGTGGATCTGATCCACCCCACCACGGAGGACCCCTTCACCGCGCAAGTGGTCCGGGAAGGGGAAGGACTCACCCTTGTGGCCTGGGGCCCCTTGGTCCCGGTGGCCATGGCCGTGGCGGAGGCCGCAGCGCAGGACGGGCGCTCAGTGGAAGTGGTGGACCTGCGTTCGCTGTCCCCCATTGACTTTGACACCCTGGAGGCCTCCGTGAACCGGACAGGCCGCATGGTGATCGCCCACGAAGCCCCCGTGTTCGGTGGCCTGGGCGCGGAGATCGCGGCTCGGATCACGGACCGCTGTTTCTACAGCCTGGAAGCACCCGTGCAGCGTGTGGGCGGCTACCACCTGCCCTATCCACCCGCCGGGATGGAAGAGCACTATGTCCCGGACCTGGACCGGATTCTGGATGCGGTGGAGCGAGCTTTTGGGTACTGATCTGTGCAAGTGGCCCGCATGGGCCTGCCCCCGCCATGGGATGCAGGCATGGAGCCGAAGGGAGCCTAAGAATGTCTGAGGTTTTTGCCCTCCCCGACGTCGGTGAGGGACTGACGGAGGCGGAGATCGTCAGCTGGAAGGTCACCGCCGGTCAAGATGTGGTGGTGGACCAGGTGCTGGTGGAAATTGAAACCGCCAAATCCCTGGTGGAACTGCCATCCCCGTGGGAAGGCACGGTCCTGGATCTCTTGGTGGATGAAGGCCGCACCGTGGAGGTGGGTACCCCGCTCATCGTGATCGGTGACAGTGCTGAGGCTCCCGGTAACGTTCCGGACCCCGGCTACACAGGCGGAGCCGATCAAGCCTCGCGGGCCTCAGCCCGAGCCGGTGACAATCAGGACGGCAAGGCCGGGTCACACGCTCAGGCGGTGGAGGGCACGGACAGTGCTGCGGCACAGGCACTTGTCGGTTCGGGGCCCAAAGCGGATCCGGTGCTGCGGCGGCGTCGTAAACCGCGTCCCCAAGCCGAGCCCCAGCCTCCCGTCACACCGGCGACTGCCGCGCCCGCAGCCACCCCCGCCGGTGGGCGCCCAAGCTTTGGCGAAGGTATTGCGGACCTGCTCTCCCGCACGCGACTGGGCCAGCCCGGGGCGGACCGTCCGGCATGGCTGGGTGGCAAACGTCAGGAAGGATCAGCTGAAGCCGGCAAGTCAGCCGCTGGGACTGGTGTGTCCAGTGCCGGCGCAGCTGGTGCGGAGGTACCCCGGCGTCCAGCCCTGGCCAAGCCTCCCGTGCGCAAAGTGGCCAAGGAAATGGGGATCGACCTTGCGGATGTGACCGGCACCGGGGACTCCGGGCAGGTGACCAAGCGGGATCTTCTGGCTTACGCCGCCCATCTGCGGGAGATCCCGGATGGCCCCGAATCCTTCTGGGTCTCCGGCAACTCACCCGGCGCCGGAGACCGCACTCAGCGGATTCCCGTGAAGGGCGTCCGTAAGCTCACGGCTCAGAACATGGTCAAGAGCGCGTTCTCCGCACCGCACGTATCCATCTTTGTGGACGTGGATGCCTCCCGGACCATGGAGTTTGTCAAACGTCTCAAAGAGGCCGATTACTTTGACGGCGTGAAAGTCACCCCCTTGCTGATCCTGGCCAAAGCGATCATTTGGGCCACCGCACGCAACCCCCAGGTCAATGCCACCTGGACGGACAGCGAAATCATCATCAAGCGCTACATGAACCTGGGGATTGCTGCGGCCACTCCGCGTGGACTGATGGTCCCCAACATCAAGGACGCCCAGGAGATGTCCCTGCGTGAACTGGCCGTGGCCCTGGACGACCTGACCAAAACCGCCCGGGCCGGCAAAACCCAACCGGGTGACATGCAAAACGGCACCATCTCCATCACCAACATCGGTTCCTTGGGTATCGACATCGGCACGCCCATCATCAATCCCGGTGAAGTCGCCATCGTGGCCTTTGGCACCATCAAGCAAAAGCCATGGGTGGTGGAAGGGGAGATCATTCCCCGGTGGATCACCACGTTGGGCGGCTCCTTTGACCATCGAGTGGTGGATGGGGACCTCTCCGCGCGCTTCATGGCAGATGTGGCAAAAATCCTGGAGGAACCAGCGCTGCTCCTGGACTAACCGACTGCGCTGACCTGACCTGACTTGACCTGACACCTCCATGTTCCCGGGAGTTCATCCCCGATGACACCCGGGAACATGGGCCGTGATACAGCCTGTTCTGGCCAGGAAATGGCGAGCGATCCCCTCTCCCACGTGGACAACGTGGAGTTCGCGCAAACGTCCGGCAAGGTTCCGGGCGGCTTCCAGGTCTGAGTGAGCTCCCGCCGTGGCGCTGTCCGTGATGTCCTGCCAGTCCTCCGTGTCCCAAGCCTGCGTGACCCGCGCTGCCGTGACCACAGCCACGAGCTTTGCGCGGTTGCGGATCAGACGCCGATCCAGCAGCAGGTCATCCACGTCATCATCGTCCAAGGTGGCGCAGCGTTGTGGGTGGAAGTCGTACAGGGCCTCCTGCAGCGCACCGTGGCGGCCCAGCGCGGTGCCGGGTGCCAGCCCGGCTTGGAAGATTTCCAGGACCAGGGCTTCAAACCAGCGGTCTGACTGAACGGGACGTTGCCCCCAGCGAGAGTCGTGATCCGCCAGAATCACGGAGTTGCCCAGTGCCCACGGGCAGCGCGGCAATCCGTCCGCGCACAGCACGGAGCGGTCCAAAATGGGGGTGACGGTGCCAGCGGTCGTCATGGCTTCGCTGGGTGCTGCGGGGTGAAATTGCGTGTCCATGGCTGGACCTTACGGTCACCCGCGCGATCGGTCTGCACGCAGTGCGCAGGAAAGCGCCGTTGAGGGGAAAACCACTTGCCGGGGCCCGCTGAGGTGCGGCTGTGGAGGAGCGGGCGCGGGCCGTCGTCGTTGTCCGGGGTGGAAGGGTGAAACGGAGCGGCTGCTCAGAAGACCGAAATCTCTCCCGAGTGCTGGGCGATCTCAATGGCCACGGCATCCGAATCGTCATCACCGGGGTCATGCACGATGAACACGGCTGTGGGGTCGTCCTGGGGGAACGCACGAATGGTGACGGCTCCCGCAGTGGCAGCATCCAGTACCTCGATGGCCTGATCCGTGACCACATCCATGATAGCGGGGGGCAATACAGCACCACGTTCATCCAGAATGTCCACCTTGACCCCCCGCTCCCGTGCGTTGCGGGTGACCTCCAGCAGACGTGGATTGGCAATGGAACGCCCACGAATGGAATCCCGCAGTTGAGCTTCCGTGAGCCGGAACTGGACGATGTCGTACTCAGTCACCGGTGAATTGTCCTGGGCTATCCGTTCCAGCAAACCTCCGGCCATGCGGCGAACCTCCTGGACCCGGCGGATGGATGCGTTGACGGCATCCTGATTTTCCTCATCCGTGGTCCGGGCCGAAACCCCCAAAGACCAGGCCTCACGGCGCCGCGTGAACAACCGTTCCATCTCCGCCACCAGAACCTGCGCGGAAACCAGCAGCCCAACCAGCGAGGCCAACATCAGGGCACCGAACAACGGGCCCACGTCTGAGCGGGCACCGTAGGTCACGGCAAGAGCAATGGAGATGGCAAGGATGGCCCAGGCCCATCCGGGGCGCTTGCGCACCACCAGGCAGGCCAGATAACCGTGAATCCCCAGCGAATACCAGGGGGCACTCCACGCTTCACGGGTGAGGGAGAGCGCTTCAAAGGACACGCTGACGCACAGAATCATGAACAGGGCGGAGACCACCGTGGACAGGTCCCCCAGGTGCCGTGAGGTGCGCGGTTTGACGGCCACCACCACACTGATGCAGTAGAAGATCACGGCCGCAATCTGAGCACTGGAGTTCTGCGCCTGATTGATCAGAGACAGACCCACCCCCACCGGAGGCACAAAGATGAGGGTTCCGGCGGCGTACATCCACGGGTGCTCAAAGGCGGCGTCGAACCCACCGGCCTCTCGGCGGTGGCGCCACCCCCGCGTCAGACGCCTGCGAAGGCGGGTGCTGAAGGAGCCCTTGCTGTGCGACCCCGGCATCAGTGCGGCAACTTTGCATCGCGCGGCCAGGTGATCATCACGTGCGTGCCGCGGTGAAGGGGGGAATTGATCTCGACGTCGCCGCCCACGTTGCGGACATTGCCCACAATGGAAACCCGCACACCCAACCTGCGTTCGTCCATCCCGCGCATCTGGAAACCACGGCCGTGATCCTGGATGTCAAAACCCAGGTAGAAGCCTTGTGGATTGATGGGGGTGGGCGGGCAGGAGCCGCCACTGACCGTCACGTAGGTGACCTCCGCACCCGAATGTCGGGCGCTGTTGGCCACGGCCTCCGTGACGGCTTGGACCAATGCCTGGGCGATTTCCGTGGACAGAAAGGCTCGGGGTTGTCCCACCGGGCGGATGTTCGGTGTGAGGGAGGTGAAACGCACTCTGGAACGCCACGGGGTCAGTGCTTCCAGGAGTTCGTCCTCCAAAACATGGACCAGAGTGGTGGCGGTACCGGATGCCCGCTTTTCCTCAAAAGCCAGGACACCCAGGGCGCGCTGGGCCAGTTCCTTGGTTCTCTTGGACACCACACCGGGTGCTCTGGAGGCATCCAGCAGGGCTGCCATCACGTTGTCGTGGATCAGACGGTCCAGGCGCTCCTGATCCTCTGCCTGGCTGTGGGAGCGTTTGGAAGCGGTGGCCTGGGCCAGGGCGTCGTTGTAGGCCTCGTCCGCGTTGTCACCCACCTTGCGAATGGTGGCGATCAACAAGATGGCCACCACCATGAACATCAGGCGCGTGACCGTGGCGGTCCAGGGCATCCCCTGCGGCAGGCCGTTTTCCAAGACGACCAAAAAGGTGCCGTAGAGCGCCGTGCAGACCCCCGCATAGATCAGCGCGCTGGCGGTGCCCCACACGTACACCACGGCCAGGGCAGCCACCATGAAGAAGGACGGAATCCACGGGTTCTGTGTGGCCACACTGTGCGGTGTCATCAGCGGCATGCAGACCACGGCGGCAAATCCCAACACCACCAGCACCACCAGGGGCCATACCACCACCTTGCGCTGGACTCCCACAAAGAGCATCACCACGGTGTTGACCAGATGAAGCAGCAGGAAACCAAAGCTCCAGGAGTAGAAGCTCTCCCCGAGCTGGTCCATGCGGGGCAAGCTCTCAATGATCAAGCTGAAGGAAAAAACCGCCAGGCAGATCTGACACAGCCAAAACAACCGGTAGGCGTAAGGCCCCAGCGCTGTGGGGGAGGTCATGGAGGGCAGCCCGGTGCGGCGCAGCCTGGAGGGGACGCGCTTGTAGTTGAGCTGGGGGTTGATGGCGGTGTGACTCACGAGGGTGTGGAGTCCCTAACGTGCGGGGCAGACCAGGTGCCGCGATGAGGAAGTCGGCGGCACCGTGGTGTGTTGCGGATCAGCGTGGATGGATCAAAGCCGAACTTCTACCGTGTTCACATCAGCCTCCGGCTCCACCAGACCGTCCTCAATCGCGCGGATGCGCAGGTCGATCTTGGTTGGTGCGGGACGTCCAATGCGGGCGTACTTTTCCCGGATGCGGTCAATGTTGGTCTTGACCGCGGACTGCTTGATACCCATGCGCCGGGCCACCTGGACCTGGGCAAAACCGGAGGCGTAGAGCCGCAGGGTCTCCTGCTCGCGCGGTGAAAGATTGGCCCGGGCGAATTCGACGTCGCCGTCAATGGCAGCCGCGAGCTCTTTGGTGATCACGGGCTTGCCCTCGGCAATGTTGCGGGCCTCTTCAATGGCGTGTTCCAGGGGCTCTGACTTGCGAACCAGCCCCAGTGCGCCGGCCCGCAGGGCCTCGCGGATCAGGGCCGCATTCTCACCCACGGAGAAGATCAGGACTTTCATCCCTGCCTGCCGCAGCTTCTCCACGTTTTCGGACGGGCGGGAGCGGTCCGTGAGGGAGAGGTCCAGCAAAACAACCTCACATTCAATGCGCTTGGCCCCGTAAGCCGTCAGTGCGGCGTTCTCCGGATCTCGACCGAGCTGGTCCAGCAGTGCGGGCACAGTGGCAGCTGCCCCGACCAGCTTGACGTCTGCCTGGGAGGTCATGGAGACCAGGCGGATGCCTTCGCGGACGACTTCGTGATCATCGACGACGGCAACAAGAGTGGACGGCATGAAGACACCTCGGGTCGATTGGGGGAGCCGGCCGGGGTGGTGAGGCCCCGCTGGTGCCGAAGACTTCGACTCCACCGAGCCCCCACGGCTCCGTCCGCCTCCCAAGCGGGTGGATCCGATCTCGTGGATAGTGCCCACTATACGACGCCCGAACGTGCTACGACGTGCTGTGACCCCAACTTAGATGAAATTGCTTCAAAGTTGCTCCGGTGTGGCCCCGGTGATCTCCCAACCAGTGATGGTGGGCCGCAGGTAGGCTCAGGGGCATGTCTGAGCACAATGCAGCCTCCCACAACGCGCCCCCCGGCACCTCCCTGGACTTTTTGGCAGGCAGGCCCTGGCAGGCCAGTTACGACGCCGGTGTGGCCCGTGATCTGGACCTTCCGGAAACTTCCCTCAGCCACATGTTTGAACGGTCGGTGGCCCAGTTCGGCGCCAAGGCTGCGGTGAGTTTTTTTGGTGCTGACGTGACCTATGAGCACCTGGGTGCCGATGTGGAGCGGGTGGCCGAAGGGCTGCGTGCTCTGGGCGTGGAGGCCGGGGATCGTGTGGCCATTGTGCTGCCCAACTGCCCACAACACATTGTGGCGTTTTACGCCGCCATGCGTTTGGGTGCCGTGGTGGTGGAGCACAACCCGCTCTACACGGCCCCGGAGTTGCGGCATCAGTTTGAGGACCACGGCGCCAAGGTGGCCATTGTGTGGGACAAGGCCGCCGCTGCGGTGCAGTCCCTCCCCAAGGACCTGGGGCTGGAGCACATTGTCTCCGTGGACATCACCACCGCCATGCCGCGGCTCATGAGGATGGCGTTGAAGCTGCCCGTCAAGAAGCTCAAAGAGCAGCGCGCAGGGCTCACGGCCCCAGCGGTGGGCACCATACCGTGGAAAGACCTCCTGGATCATGAGCCGCTGGCCCATGATCACCCCTATCCCACCGCCCATGACCTGGCTGTGCTGCAGTACACCTCCGGAACCACCGGGCTGCCCAAGGGCGCCATGTTGACCCACCGCAATCTGGAGTCCAACGCCGTGATGGGGCGCGAGTGGTTGGATTCCGGCTCCAAGGAAGTGGTGTACGGCGCACTGCCGCTGTTCCACGCCTTTGGGCTGACCTTGGGCATGACCTTTGCCATGTCCTTGGGCGCCACGTTGGTGCTCTTTCCCACGCCGCGCCCGGATCTGATCATCGGCGCCATGAAAAAGCACCGAGCCACGGTGCTGCCGGCGGTGCCTCCCGTGTACCAGAAAGTCATGGAAGCAGCCGACTCCAAAGGGGTGTCCCTGGAGGGCATCACAGTGGGCGTCTCCGGTGCCATGGCGCTTCCGGTTCACCTGGTGGACGAGTGGGAGCAGCACACGCATGGCATGTTGATCGAAGGCTACGGCCTCACGGAGTGTTCGCCCCTGGTCTCCTGCAATCCGCTCAATGACAGTCGGCGAGCCGGGTCCATCGGCATTCCCTTCCCCTCCACGGAAATCCGCACCGTTGATCCGGAAACCCTGGTGGACGTGGACAAAGGCCAGGAGGGTGAACTGTGGGTGCGTGGACCGCAGGTGTTCCAGGGCTATTGGAAGCGTCCGGAGGCCACGGCCGAGTCCGTCCATGAGGGGTGGTTGCGCACCGGTGACATTGTCACGGTGGATGACGACGGTTTCATCACCGTGGTGGATCGCCTGAAAGAAATCATCATCACGGGTGGCTTCAACGTGGCGCCCAGTGAGGTGGAGACCGCGTTGCGGATGCACGACGCCGTGGAGGACGCCGCCGTCGTAGGGTTGAAGAATCAGGACGGTACGGAAATAGTGGTGGCTGCCGTGATTCCCGCTGCGGGTCACGGGTTTGATGAATCTGCGCTGCGTGAGCACTGCTACCAAAAGGTCACCCGGTACAAAGTGCCCCGCCGCATCATTGAGGTGGAGGACCTGCCGCGGACCATGCTGGGCAAGATTCAGCGCCGACTGGTCCGGGAAGACCTACAGGGGCGCGAGGTCGATCTGAGCCACAAGGGCTAAAGAGGTTCAGCTGTGGATCTGCGTCAACTCAACTACTTCATTGCCGTGGCGGAGGAACGCCATTTCGGTCGTGCGGCCAAGCGTCTGCACATTGCCCAGCCGCCGCTGTCCCAGCAGATCCGGCAGCTGGAGGAGAACCTGGGGGTCAAGCTCTTTGACCGCACCACTCGTCGTGTGGATCTCACGGCGGCCGGTGAGTTGCTGCTGGAGCGGGGCCGGGCGATTGTCAACGATGTTGAAGCACTCAAGGCTGACGTGTATCAGGTGGGGGCCGGTGCCACCGGTGTGCTGCGCGTGGGCTTCTCCGGGTCTGCCACCTACAGCGTGATGCCACGGATTGTGCGGGCGGCTGGGGTGGCCTACCCGGGGCTGAATGTGGAGCTGCACGGAGAAATGTTGACCCCGGACATGGAGTCGGCGCTCCTGGACCGCAGTCTGGACGCCGCCATCCTGCGGCCGCCCGTGACCAGTCAAGAGATTGAGTATCGCATCATGCAGCGGGAGCCGCTGATGGTGGCGATTCCTGCCCACAGCCCGCTGGCTGAGGACCGTCCCGTGTCCATGCCGGAGCTGACCGACCAGCAGTTTGTCACCTATCCGCCGGGGTCCGTGGTGTACCGCCAAACCGTTGAACTGTGCCGGGGCGCGGGGTTCAAACACCGAGTGGCGCACATTGCGCATGAAACTTCCACGGTGCTGTCCTTTGTGGCGGCCGGTGCCGGGGTGGCGGTGGTGCCGTCCAGCGTGCGGGCAGTTCAGCTGGAAGGTGTGCACTATCGGGAGCTGGAGCAGGCCCCGGAAGTTGAGCTGGCAATTGCCTGGAGACGCGAAGAACGCTCGCAACTTCTGGCCAATTTCGTCACACTGGTCACTACTGATATTTCCCAGGATGTTCTGAGTGGAGATTCAGTATTGAATCCATAATAATTCGCTGGCTCCAGCTCTGAATGAAAGGCCACTTCACTCATGAAGATTGCGGCCGTGGAGGCGATTGCCTACTCCATCCCTTACCGGACCCCCCTGCACTTTGCCTCCGGGGCCGTGCACGTGGCCGATCACGTACTGGTCAAGATCACCACCGACGACGGCGTGGTCGGGTGGGCGGATGCACCCCCGCGGCCCTACACCTACGGGGAGACGCAGAAATCAATTGCGGCCGTGGTGGAGGATGTTTTTGCTCCGGCGCTCACGGGCCTCAACGTTTTTGAGCGGGAAAAGGCGCAGGCCGTGATGGCGCGAACGGTCCACAACGAATGTGCCAAAGGTGCCGTGGACATTGCCATGTGGGACTGCATCGGCAAGATTCTGGGGCAGCCCGTCAGCGCACTGCTGGGTGGTTATTCGGACCGGATGAAGGTCTCTCACATGCTGGGGTTCAAACCGGCTGGAGAACTGCTGGACCTGGCCCGCAGCTTCCGCGAGCAATACGGCATCACCACGTTCAAACTCAAGACCGGCAGGCATCCCCTGCACCTGGACATAGAGGCTGCCCGCGTTCTGCGGGATGGCCTGGGTGAAGAGGTTGAACTCTACATGGATGCCAACCGTGGGTGGAGCGCCAATGAGGCGGCGGAAGTCTTGCGGCAGACTGCCGATCTGGGACTGACCTTCCTGGAGGAGCCGGACGATGCCCGGGAGGTGACCGGGCGCCGTCGTCTGGTGAAGAATTCCCCCATCCCCATCACGGCGGATGAATCAGCCCCCAATATGGGGGAAGCTGCCCGGGAAATCTTGACCGGGGGTGCCTCCATGCTGGCGGTGAAAACCGCCCGGACGGGCTTCACCGAATCCGCCAAGGTGGTGGCATTTGCGGAGGCCGCCGGAGTGGATGTGTATGTGGGCAATCAGATTGACACCCAGGTGGGGACCGTTGCCTCCGTGGTGTTCGGTGCTGCGCTGGCCCATACATCCCGCCGGGCGGGGGAGTTGTCCAACTTCCTGGACATGACCGATGACCTCTTGGCGGAGCCTTTGCAGATTGCAGACGGAGCCATCACGGTACCCACTGTGCCCGGTGCCGGAACGGAGATCGACCCGCAGAAGCTGGAGCACTACCGCTTGAACTGAGCCCTTCCCCGTGAGATCACCGCTTGTTGTTGAGAACACCGCCTACAACAGGTGCTCTCAACAACAAGCGGTGATCTCACGGGGAAGGGACAGAACGGTAGCGGGCGGCCAACTCGCTACGGGAGCGGATCCCGTACTTTCCGTAGATCCGCGTCAGGTGATACTGGACGGTCTTTTCCGCAATGAACAGGGCGCGCGCCACCTCTTTGTTGGTGGCCCCCTGTGCCACAAACTGCGCCACCGCTTGTTCCTGTGCCGTCAATTGCACGGTGTCCTGGTGCTGTCTCAACGGGGGATCGTCGGTACCTGATCCGTGGCCGAGCACACCGGCGTCTGTGTCCACGCCGGCAGCTTTCAACTCACGGTCGCAACGGGCCACGTAGGTTGTGGCGCCCAGGGCAACATAGAGTTCTCGCGCCGTGCGCAGAATGGAAGAAGCCAGGCGGCGTTTACCAGCGCGGCGCATGCTCTGGCCGTAGGCAAAGCAGATCCGGGCTTTCAAATATGGCCTGTGGTGGGAATGCAGATGCTCCAGCGCTTGCTCAAAGCTGAGCCGAGCTTCCTCAGCCTCCCCGCGGGCTGCCTGCAGGCGCCCGCGGGCCCAAGCCATCCGCGCCCGGTCCGTGTCGGCGGCATGGGCGGGGAGCGCGGCAACGTGACGGTCCAAAAACTCCTGGGCCTCATCCAGCCGGTCCGTCATGACCAGCACATTGACCATGGTGTCCTGCCACGGCCAGAACGACGAGCGCTCGCGGGTCTGCGGGTCGGTGCTCAGCAGCGGATACATGGCCTCATAGGCGCTTTCGTAGTCCGCCCGCGCCTCATGGTACCGAGCGCGGGCCAAGGCGGATGGAACAGCCATGGCCCGGTAACCATCCGTGGGTGCGGTGCTCAGCTGGA
Organism: Kocuria sp.; assembly: GCF_030538595.1. Classification (GTDB taxonomy): domain Bacteria; phylum Actinomycetota; class Actinomycetes; order Actinomycetales; family Micrococcaceae; genus Kocuria. Next base: position 121,315 of record NZ_JAUNTS010000007.1, on the reverse strand, counting down.
CGTAATGCTGGGCCCGGTCCCAATCACCGCGAATGGCATAAAGCTCGGCAGCCGTCCAATACAACAGCGGACGCATGAGCCGCATGCCGGAGGACTCCAAACGCACGGAGGCGCGGGCAATCGTGGCTGCCGCAGCATCCCAATCGCCCAGAACCAGCTGGCACCGGGCCAGCCAGGCTTCGGCCCACAGGGAGATGCGTAACGAACCTCCGCGGTACTCGGTGGGGATGGCGGCTTCAAAGTGAAGGTGAGCGGATTCGACGTCGTCAGTGCGCAGGGCAAACCAGGCATAACCCATCTGAATGCGCTGCTTTTGTGCGGTTTCGGCTGCTTCTGCCATCCGGGTGCGGTAGATGGCATCCGCCTCTTCCACAGCTTGGCTGGCAAACAACCCCAGCCCGTGAATGGCCTCAGCTTCAACCCAGACTGGTTCGGCACGATCCACCAGTTCCCGGGTGCGCTGGGCCCATTCCAGCATGGCCTCACCGTCCCAGTTGGCCAGGCCGTGCAGGATCTGCCGTTGGGCAATGCGGGCTGCGGTGACGGCGTCGTGTTCGGGACGAACCGTGCGCCAGGCCATGTCCAGGTGTGCTCTGGCGCTGGCGAACTGTCCCGTGACCACGGCCAGATAGCCCAACACCGCTGAACGCAAGGGTGAAGACGGAAAGGACTCGATGGTGCTCAGATAGGTGGCCGCACGGGTGAGATCACCCGAACCGATCATGGCGTCCACGGCATGCAGCAGCCGCAGATCATGCTGCCGTGGCTGGGCGGAGAGCCGGGAGGCGGCCAACATTGCCGTGGCAACTGCGGACCATACGCCGGCGCGGGCCTGCTGCGCGGCGTAATCCTCCAGCGCATCCGCCAGCTGAGCATCCGGTCCGGGGGTGGCAGCCACCCGGTGACTCAACTGGACACCGGGGTCGGTGACCACCTCGGCGGCCGTCCGGTGCAGGTTCATGCGCACGGTGGGCGCTATGGCGTCATAAACGGCTTGTGCCGCTCCCGGGTCGGCAAAGGTCACCGAACTGCGGGTCTGAGACACCGTGAAGACCAGGAGCTGAAGTTCATGCCCTTCATCCAATGCCACCAGGACGTCCGGGACCCGCGCCAGTTCTGCCACCGCCTGGAGTTCGGCACCACCGCCCAGTACCGCAACCGATTGAGCCACCGCCAGCAGTTGATCTGAGGCACCGGCCAGTTGGGAGCGGACCCGGGCTCGGACCCGCTGGCTGGGCGGAAGCTGCGGCAGTTTGCCCTGCCAGGAGTTCCGCGGAATCTCCTGCATCAGCTCCACCAGCGGCAACGGAAGGCCGCCGGTGTGTTCAATCAGGTTCCGTAGCGTGGTCACGTCCAGATCCGTGCCCAGCAGATGGCGTCCCAGCTGGCCCACGGCTTCCACGGGCAATGGCGGCAGCACCACCTTGCGCATCTGGTGCGAGGCCACATGGTCCAGCACGCCCACCGGAAGGTTCTGAGCGCGTTCGGTGTCCATGGTGAACAGGAACATCACCTTGGCGCCGTGCAGTCGCCGCGCCGTGAACACCAGAATGCGCAAGGTGGCCTCATCCACCCATTGCAGGTCATCCACCGCCACCACAACGGGGCCGCGGCGTTGCAGTTGCTCCAGATGGATGTGCAAGGTCTGCGCGTATTTGACCGCTTGATCCGGGGTCAGTTCCGCATGGATTTTCGACGGCGGTTGCTCATCGCCGTCGAATCCCTTGGAGCTGCGCAGCGGTGCCGTTGACATCAGCTGGGTGTAGCCGGCCAAGTTGAGGGAGGATTCCCATTCGTCCCCGATGATCGAGAGCACCGTGGTGGAACGGGTGCCGATTTCCGTCAGGAACTCCTCCAGGAGCCTGGACTTACCGCTGCCCAGCGGACCGCTGAGCACCACTGAGCGGCAATGCCCCTTCTTGACCTCTTTGAACACCTCACGCAGAGCTGCCTTTTGGGCATCACGACCCACCATGGGGTAGCTGTGTGCTTGCGCGGATGCTTCATCGGCCATGAGCCAGATGGTATCCACCGGGACAGGTGTCACGATGTCAGCCCTGGTCGCCACCGCCCACCGGTAGGACGGAGCCGGTGATGTAGGAGGCTTCATCAGAAGCCAGGAAAACAATGGGAGCGGCCTGTTCGGCCAACGTCCCGTAGCGCTTCATGAACGAGGACTCCACGGTTTGTTCCACGATGGCCCGGTACCAGCCTTCCTCCCGCTCACCTTCAGGGCCCGGTCCGCGCTGGACCTTGCGTGGCGGGGCCAAGGTGCCGCCGGGGGCCGTTGCCACCACGCGGACCCCGTATTCGGCCACCTCCAAGGCCAGTGCTTTGGTCAAGGTGTTGATCCCACCCTTGGCAGCGGCGTAGGGCACACGATTGATCCCGCCGGTGGCAATGGAGGAGACATTGACAATGGTTCCCCTCCCCGCCTCCAGCATCACTGGCAAGACGGCGTGGCAGGCGTAGAGCGTGGGAAACAGGGAGCGCCGGATTTCCCGGTCGATCTTTTGGACGTCGTACTCCTGAAACGGCCGGGCCCAGATGGTGCCGCCCACGTTGTTGATCAGCACGTCAACCCGTCCGTACTCCTTGACCGCCACCTCAACACAGTGCTGTGAGCCGGCGGGGTCTTCCAAGTCAACCCCGCCCAGGGGCAGTGCGTAGCCGTACCCTTCGGTGTGCGCGGCGCGATCGTTGATCTCAGCGGCCACGTCCTCCACCACTTCGGAGCGGTCCACCAACAGGACTTCACCGCCCTCTGCGGTGATGCGTTCGGCCACCGCGCGGCCAATGCCCTGCGCAGCACCGGTGACCACCACGGCCTTGCCGGAAAATCTGCCCGGTGTGATCAGCGCCGGGGTTTGTGAGTCGGCTGTCACGGTGGGCATTCCGGACACATCGGTTCCGGTGCCCCCGGCGGTGGTGGATGCCGGTGCCTGGGCGGTCATGAGCGCAGGCCGTTCGCGGAGGGAGTCACCATGGGCATGGTTCCGGTTTCCACCGCCACCACGGCTTCCTCCATGGTGCCCTTGGCCGCGTTGGTGTGCGCCTGAACGATCTCCAACGCCCGAGCCGTGTCCTTTGCCCTGAAAGCCGCCACAAGATCGTGATGATCCCGCGCCACGGACTCAAAGATCGGTGATCCGTCCTGGATCGTGGCAGACATCTGCCCCTGGGTGTCCAGACCGCGGTAGGCCTCCAACAGCACGGGGTTGTTGGCCACCGTGAACAGGTACTCGTGGAACGCAAAATTGGTGCGCACAAACTCCCGTGCGTTGCTCACCCTGCCAGCCTCCACGGTTGCGTCCACCTCAGTGGCCAGCCGGTCCCAGTTGTTGAGCTGTTCGTCGGTGATCTTGGTGATCATCAGCTGCACGACGGCGCTCTCCAGTCCCGCACGCGCATCCAGATGTGCTGCGGTGTCGGCAGTTCCAAATTGCAGACGCCCGGTCTGCATGGAGGACACTGCTTCCGCCCCGGAGATCTGCTCGCCTTCGGCTGCCACGGTGGCAGCGGGTACGGGGGCACCCGTTTCGGCGTCGCCACCGGTCTTGTCCTTGGGGGCGAATCGTTCAAAGTAGAAGTTCGCAGGCTGGAGACCTTCAGCATCCAGCCAGGATGAAACGGCGTTGACCATGGGCGGGGGTCCGCACAGATAGATGTCCACGTCGCCGTCGTTGAGGTGTTCCGGGGCAATGATCTGGGTGACGTAGCCGGTGTGCGGCGCGGAAGTGCCTTGCTCGGAGGCAATCAGATCCCATGTGAACTGGCTCAAACGCGATTCGTAGTCCGTCAGCCAGTCCAGACCCACTATGTCGGCCTGGTGTGTGACCCCGTAGATCAGATGGACCGGTTGACCCGGATCTTTTTCCGCGAGCTTTTCCAGAATGGAGACCAGCGGGGCCAACCCGGTGCCCCCGGCCAACAACAGGAGGGGGCGCTTGGGCTCACGCAGGAAAAAAGAACCGTAGGGGCCGGAGAACTCGATGGAGTCGCCCACCGCCGCACGGTCACGCAGATACTCGGACATGGCGCCCTGCGGGGTGATGCGAACCATGAAGGAAGCGGCCTCCACGTTGGGTCCGCTGGACATGGAGTAGGAGCGTATGTCCTGCGTGCCCGGAACCTTGATGTTCACGTATTGACCCGGCAGGAAAGCAAGGTCATGGCGGTTGTCCACATCCAGGGTGAAGGAAATGGTGGAATCGGAATGCTTGTCCAGGGCGGTGATGGTGGAGGTGAAGGAGGCGGCGGAGGTTTTGGCTGCCTCAGAGGTTCCCGGGATGTTGATGGACATGTCCGACTCCGGAAGAGCCTGACAGGTCAGCAGGTACCCCTTTTCCAGTTCTTCCTCCGTCATGGCGTCCTCCACAAAGTCCCCCGGATCAAAAGAGCCGGAGTCGCAGAAGGACTTGCACGTGCCGCAGGCGCCGTCGCGGCAATCGGAAGGAATGTTGATCCGCGCCTTGTAGGCCGCGTCCATGACGGTCTCAAAATCACCCACTCGGATGACCTTGGTGACGCCGTCTTCAAAGTTCAGTGCTACTTGATGTGCCATGAAAATCTCCTGGAGCTTGGGGTAACCGCTCTGGGCGCGCCGCACACTCGTGGCGGACGACGCACCCCGCGGTTCAGGGCAGTCACTGCCCGATTGAGCCGTGTGCTGCGCTCAGATCATGTAGACGTCGATCACCTGGTGGATGTAGTCGTTCTTGAGAACAATCTTTTTCTTGGTGATCTGCAGGGTCGGCCCGCTCAGGTCAATGTCCACTTCCGCGTAGCCCCAGTAGTACATGTTGGTGTTGTAGCGGAAGTAGCCGGTCAGCCAGTTGTAACGGACGTGGACCACGTCCCCGTCCCGGCCAAGGACCTCAATGTCCGTGAGGTTGTGGTTGTGCCGCGGCTCCGGCAGGGAAGTGGCCGAGGACCGGTCGGTCTTGATACGGAACACGCGGTCTTCCAGACCACCCCGGTTGGGGTAATAGATCAGGGAGATCTCGGTCTGGGGGTCGGAGACCAAGGTGTCGTCCACGTCCCAGGACGGCATCCAGTACTCGGCGTCCGGGTGGTAACACTCAATCCAGGCGTCAAAATCCCGGTCGTCCAGCAGCCGGGCCTCACGGTGGAGGAAGGCGCGGACGGTTTCCAGAACTTGAATGTCCTCCAGACTCATCAAAGTGCTGGTCTGGGGCTCAACGGCGGTGTCAGTCATGGTTGCTGGGGCTCCTTTGAAGTCAGCGGACGGGCTCAGGCGGTGGTGGCAACGTCGTCGGCCGCGGCGGTTTCCTCCGACTGCAACCCGGACTCCATGACCTGGTGCCAGTAGGAGTGCTGAATGGGGTAGAGACCTTCGTCCTCGGTCTTGACCCCGGAGGCAAGAACCCGGTTCATGCCCAGGGCAGCGGCTTGCTCATCCGGGCCCTTGATTTCGTGCTCCATGCCGCGGGTCATGTCATTCCAGGGGGCGCTGGCTGCCCAGTAGGTCTTGTTGCAGGAGCGGAACTCCTCCAGGTCATCAGGGGTGGCCATGCCGGAGGCGTTGAAGAAGTCTTCGTACTGGCGAATCCGGTTGGCTCGGTTGGCAGCGGATTCCCCCTTGGGAGCTATGCAGTAGATCTCCACCTCCGTCTTGTCCGCGGAGATGGGGCGGAACTTGCGGATCTGGGAGGAGAACTGATCCATGATGTAGACGTTCGGGTACAGGCACAGGTTGCGGGAGATGTTGACCATGAAGTTGGCCATCTCCTCCCCGTACTTCTCCACCAATTCCTCCCGGCGGTCCCACAGCGGGCGGTCCTGCGGGTTGCCCCATTCTTGCCACAGCAGCAGATGACCGTGCTCAAAGGAGTAGAACCCACCCTTTTGTTTGCCCCACTTGCCCGCGTCCATGGCCTTGGTGGTGTTGGTGGAATCTCCGGAGGCGCGGCGGGAAGTTGTGGCGGCGTAATTCCAGTGCACGGAGGTCACGTGGTAGCCATCGGCCCCGTTCTCAGCCTGGACCTTCCAGTTGCCGTCAAAGGTGTAGGTGGAGGCTCCGCGGAGAACTTCCAGCCCATCCGGGGACTGGTCCACAATCGAATCCAGCACCTTGGCGGCATCCCCCAGGTGCTCCTCCAGCGGTTTGACATCCGGATTCAGTGAGCCGAACAGGAAACCGCGGTAGGACTCAAAGCGCGCCACCTTGGTGAGGTCGTGGGAGCCCTCCTTGTTGAAGGACTCCGGGTAGGCACCGTTGCGGCTGTCCTTGACCTTGAGCAGTTCGCCGGAGTTGCGGAAAGTCCACCCGTGGAACGGGCAGGTGAAAGTGGTGCGGTTGTCGGTCTTGCGCCGGCACAGCATGGCACCGCGGTGGGCACACGCGTTGATCAGGCAGTTGAGGTTTTCGTCCTTGTCCCGGGTGATGACCACGGGGGAGCGGCCAATGTAGGTGGTGTAGTAGTCACCCACATTGGGAATCTGGGACTCGTGGGCAAGGTAGATCCAGTTGCCCTCAAAGATGTACTTCATCTCCAACTCAAAGATCTCCTCATCCGTGAAGATCTCCCGCTTGGCCTTGATGACGCCGTTGTGGCGGTCATCCACGACGGCGTCGTTGAGTACGTCTCGCAGGTGCGTCAGGTTCTCGGTCATCTCTGCCCCTTGTTCCAGATGTGTGGCTGGTATCCGCGCCGAGGTCGCTCGGTCATGGATCGTTGCCCGTTGAGAGAACAGTCTGGAAGGCTGTGATGCCCGGCACATCAGGTGAATACCTAGTGGGTACCAAGGGGGTTGGAAATTGTGGATTAGTGCATAAATCACCGTTGATTGATATTTGTCTGAGGGGGAATCTGCGCCGTAGCCTCGATGTAGTTCAGGTCACAATTGATCCAGAGTGACCTCACCTGACAACCACGCGGAGGAAGACATGAGCGAGTCCAGTACCGATACCCGGCAGGAGAATGAAGGCACTGCCGTTGAGGCCGGGACCTTGGCCACTCAGCGATTCAGTGAATCCGGCAAGTTGCACGGGATGGAGGTCTCCCAGGAGCGGGTTTCCGCCTTGGCGGGTGAGGTCATTCAGGCCATCAATGACGTGGCCGTCAAGCACAGCGTGACGTACGACGAGTACAACGCGCTGAAGGCCTGGCTGATCAAGGTGGGCACAGACGGTGAATGGCCCCTGTTCCTGGACGTCTGGCTGGAGCACACCATCGAGGACATCAACTCCGTGGATCGCCCCGGAGCGGTGGGCACCATTGAAGGTCCGTACTACGTCCCCAATGCGCCGGAGATGTCCACGCCGGCCACTTTGGAAATGCGTGAGGACGAATCCGGAACCCCCTTGAAGTTCACGGGCTCCTTCAAAGACACCGCGGGTGAGCCCATCAAGGATGCTGTGATTGAAATCTGGCACGCGGATGCACTGGGCTTCTACTCTCAGTACGCGCCCGAACTGCCCAAGTGGCTCTTCCGGGGTGTGGTCCTGGCGGATCAGGACGGCAACTTTGAGATCAACACCATGCGCCCGGCGCCCTACCAGATCCCCACCGACGGCGCCTGTGGTCAGCTCATTGCCGCAGCTGGATGGCACGCGTGGCGCCCGGCGCACATTCACATCAAGGTGCACGCTCCCGGCTATCAGCTGGTGACCCAGCAGCTGTACTTCCCGGGTGATCCGCACAACGAGGACGACATTGCATCGGCAGTCAAACCCGAACTCATGCTTGCCCCCACACCGCGTACCGACGGCGGCGAGGGTGAGGAAGCCGTGTACGACTACGTCTTGGCGCGTGAAGGCGAATCCCGCTGATTGTTTGTAGTCACAACTAGGTCCGTCACACACAGGTGTGGCGGACCTAGTTGTCATTTGTTGTCGCAGGTTTTCGGCGCTGTGCAGATATATGAAGATCAATAAAGATGTAGGAGGTGTGGCGGCAAATGTGCTGCTCAGGGTGTATTTGCGGGGTGAAAAGCTCCCACTTGGGGCGTTCTGGTCTCTGCGCAGGTGGGCGCGGCACCGCCCACCTCGGTGCTTTTCCAAACCGATGATAAATCGACCACTTGTGTGGGGACAGGTTGTCCCCTATATTGAAGTTGCTGCGCGTATCGGCCCGGTAGCGATCCCCAATGTGCTACCGGATGATTCCCGCGCGTGGTTGACGTCCTGTTCCCCCGATATGGACGTTTGACGGGCCCTGCCATTCCCCAAGTGGCAGGGCCCGTCCCTATTCGTGGGGTCAGCCCCTATAACCCGTGACTGACTTCCCACAAATGCGCCGAGTCCCCATGCTGTGGGCGGTGATCTCGCAGCCAGGTGGGAACTCGGCGCCTCCGGGTACGCCTAGCGGCCATCAACCCAGGTCATGTGCTCTGAGGTTGGCCGTGAGCTTGTCGTAAATGCTGTTGATCGCGCGTGTTTCGTCCTCTGTCAGCTCATCCATGAGCACCGCGCGAACCATGGCCAGATGAGCCGGGGCGGCAGCCTCGATGGCTCGGCGCCCCTGGGGTGTGATGGAAACATCCAGGCCGCGGGCGTCGTCGTCGCACGGTTTGCGCTGGATCAGACTGCGGCGATCCATGCGCACCAGAAGGTGCGACAGGCGACTGCGTTCCCACCCCAGGAACTCCAGCAGGTCACGCGAGCGCAGTACGCCGCTGGGGGATTCGGACAGTGGGACCAGAACGTCATATTCAGCACCGGAGAGGTTGCTGTCGCGGGTCAGTTGCTTGTCAATGGCGCGCAGCATGGCGCGGGAGCCAAAAAGAAAACTGCGCCACGTGCGCTGCTCCGCAGCCGTGAGCCAGTGCGGTTCTTGGGGGTGTTCGGTGGCCGCTGAGTGGTCGGTCTGCGGCTGTTGCCGGGTGATGGAGGTGTGTTCCACGGGGTGCATGGGCAATCACTTTCAGTGGCCGGGGTCTCGGCTGTGTGCAAGGGCTGAGGGTGCTGATCGCGGGAAAGTGCTGCGCGGACGGCCCATGGCCCGGTGGGGTGCAGGCTGCACCAGAATTGCACATCAGTTCTGGTCAGGATCATTCTGCGGCGGTTGTGTGTGGGAGTGTGACGACCCGGACTGCCCCGTGATCCACGACGAGTCGTACAGCGGACGCGGCTGTCGGGGCTGATTGGGATAGCGCTGCGGGTATTCGTGATCCCAGTCGACTTTGCGCAAGGGGGCGTCGTCGTCATCGTCCACTGTCAGACGAGAGACCGCCACCAGGCCGCATCCCAGCCCGGCGGCGGTGAGCAAGGTGGCGGCCGTCACCAGCCACACCACGGTCCACGGGCTGCCGGTTTCCGGAGTTGCCGCATCCGTGCCGAAAGCCGCCCCCACGGCGGCCAGCCCCAAGATGCCGAAGGTGGCGGGCAGCCACCACCAGCTGCGCCCCGGCCGTGACGGTGCCACGTGCGGTGGTCGCAAGGCGGCGTGGACGCCCCAGTGAACTGCCGCGTACCCGGCCAGCCCGGTCAACACGGGTAGCAACCCAATGGCACCCATCCATGGTCGGCCCAACGCCGCCAACCCAAAACCTAGAAGTGTTCCCAACATGATCAGCGCCAGTGACAGCCCTCGCACTGCACGACGCCGGGCCGCAACTGTCTGCGCGGATGGTTGCGGTGTCTGTTTGGTGGCATCAGCGGCGGCAGCGGGATTGGCCGCAGCGTGGCCGACTGGGCGCATGCGACCCCACTGGGGCAGCGGGGAATCCTGCGGTTGCTCCGGTGGATGCTGGCTGGGGGTCATGAGATTTCTCCTGAGGCGAGTGCCTACCGCTGAATGAGCCGGTGTGATCAGGGTACTGCTCGGGCCTGCGGGGTGTTGGCTGATCGTTGCAGTTCCGTGAGTGAGAACCCTCGACCGGGGCAATTTTGGTGACGTATCATCAAATGTGAAGGTGGAGACCACTGAGGCGAACCCCGAGAGGACATCGTGAGCCAGGACAGCACCGACCCCCAGAAGCAGCCGGACCAGCAGGATGCCGGCCCGCAGCACAGCACCCAAGGTGCTTACGTTCACGCAGGTGAGTCCTATGACCGTGACACCAACTACATTGAGGACCGCATTGTGGCTGACCCAGCCACAGCCACAATCCCTGAAGGTGCACGGGCGTGGCCGGTTGAGGCCGGGCGGTATCGGCTGGTGGCGGCACGGGCCTGTCCGTGGGCCAACCGCACCCTGATTGTGCGCCGCCTCTTGGGGCTGGAAGATGCCATCTCCGTGGGGTTGCCCGGACCCACCCATGACGCCCGGTCCTGGGATTTTCAACTGGATGCTGACGGCAAAGACCCGGTGCTGGGAATCGAGCGTTTGCAGGAGGCCTACTTTGCGCGCTTCCCCGACTATCCACGGGGGATCACGGTTCCGGCCGTGGTGGAGATTGAAAGTGGTCAGGCGGTGACCAACAACTTCCCGCAGATCACAGAGGATTTTGCCAAGGAGTGGAGCGCCTTCCACCGCACTGGTGCCCCTGATCTGTGGCCCGCAGAGCTGGAAGATGAGATGCGCGCCGTCATGAAGCGCATCTACACGGAGATCAACAACGGTGTGTACCGGTGTGGTTTTGCCGGTTCGCAGGAAGCCTATGACCAGGCCTATGACCGCCTGTGGGTGGCCATGGACTGGCTGGAGGAACGGCTGGCAGACCGCCGCTACCTGATGGGTGATCACATCACGGAAGCTGATGTCCGGTTGTTCACCACGCTGGTTCGCTTTGACCCCGTGTATCACGGGCATTTCAAGTGCTCCCGCAACAAGCTCACCGAAATGCCCAATCTGTGGGGGTACGCCCGTGACCTCTTCACCACCCCAGGATTTGGCGACACCGTGGACTTTCAGCAGATCAAGGAGCACTACTACGTGGTGCACACGGACATCAACCCCACCCAGATTGTGCCCGTGGGCCCGGATCTGCAGAACTGGTTGCAGTCCCACGGGCGGGAATCTTTGGGTGGTGAACCGTTCGGCGCAGGAACGGCCCCCGGCCCTGTTCCGGAGGGCGAACGGGTGGATCAACGGCACACCCCGCTGCCGGTGTGAGTCCGGTGTGAGTGAGGCGCTGTTGGTGCTCTGGCGGGCGGGTGGATGCACCCGTCATGGGTACGCCCACCCGTATCATGGGAGCACCAGTCCCCGCCCCACCACCAGAAGGAATCCCGTGAGCCCGTTCCGCAATCAACGCGCCGCCGCGCTGCCCGCTCGCCTGTCCCGCTCGGTTTTGCTGGTGGGGGCCTCTGACCCATCCACTTTTCCTGACGCACTGGCATCCGAAGCCGACTCGGTCATCTTTGACATCGAGGACGGTTTGCCGGAGGAGCAGAAAGCGCAGGGGCGTGCGGCGGTGGTGGATGCGCTCAACGACGGCGCCGGTGCCTGGGTTCGCATCAATGACATCACCTCCGAACACTGGCGTGACGATCTGGAGGCTCTGGCCGAAGCCAAGAACCTACGCGGTTTGATGCTGGCCAAAACGGAGCATCCCGATCACATCACCCGCACCGCCATGATGATGCCCGCGGGAACACCCGTGATTGCACTGATTGAATCTGCCGTGGGTCTGGTGAACGCCAACGACATCGCCCGGGCCCCCGGTGTGTTCCGGCTGGCTTTTGGGGTGGGTGACTTCCGCCGTGACACCGGTGCCTCGGATGACCCCATGGCCCTGGCCTATGCACGGTCGGTGCTGGTGGTGGCTTCCCGCGTGGGCCTGCTGCCCGGGCCCATTGACGGTCCCAGCGTGGGGGCACACGGGGATGATCTGGCGAAGGCTTGTGGAGTCACCCAGTCCATGGGCATGACGGGCAAGCTGACGCTGGACCCCCATCAAACCGACGGCATCAACGTTGGGTTGGCGCCGTCCGAACAGGAAATCGCCTGGGCTCGGGAGCTGATCCAAAAGTTCGAGACCGGGGACAATGGCACCATGGACGGCAGCTACTTGCCGCGCTTGGCCCGCGCCCGTAAGGTCTCCGACTTGGCCAAGACATACGGCCTCTGGAACCGCTGAGCGGGCAACCGCTTTCACCCGCCCACTGGTCACCAGCCCCAGGACTCCACAAGCTCCATGAACTCCGGTTGCTCCAGGCTGCTGATGGTCCAGGACGCCGGGACCGGTTCGCCGTCGTGGCTGAGCCCGATCACTCGCATCCCTGCCCGGTTGGCTGCTGTGGCGCCTGCGGGGGAGTCCTCCACGGCCAAACACTGTTCGGGTGCCACTCCCAGCCTGCGGGCAGCCTCCACGTACATGTCCGCGGCGGGTTTGGCGTTTTCGACGTCGTCCGAAGACACCCACGTGTGAACATGATCGGCAATGCCTGTGGCGGTCATTTTGGTGTGCAAAATCTTTGCCGTTGAGTTGGAGGCCACGGCGGTGGGGACAGCGCGTGAAATCCGCTGGACCAGCGCCAGCGCCCCCGGGATGGGTGGCATGCGGCCGGTGAGGATTTCAGCCTCAACCTCCAAGACATCAGCACGAATCTGCTGTGCAGTGGGCTTCTGCTGTGCGGTGGGCTGCACAGACCCGGGTCCTTCAGCCACCAGACGGGCAACCTCCTGGGCAACATCTGCGGCGGACCAGCCCATCAGGCGCCGTTGGTCCTGGGAACTGTAAGGCAGGCCGTGGCGGCGGAAAATCTCCGCCTGAACTTCTGCCCACGCGGATTCGGTGTCCAGAAGAACGCCGTCGCAGTCAAAAACCACCGCAGCGGGCACAAGTTCTGGGTACAACGGGCGTGGGGCGGGGGCAGCAGTGGATTCCATGCCCCCAGCATGCCTGAAGCCAGGTGTGCTGTCAGAGCGCTCGCGGCCCCGGTGAGTGCATTGGGCGCAGGTGCCGGTGGCTGCTGCGGCCCGCGGCCTCGTTAGCATGGAGCCATGCAGTCTTCCGCCTCAGCATCGCCGACTCCCTCAGATCCCCAGAGCACGGGAAGTGCCAGCACCCAGGACGGTGTCGGCGCCGGGCAGGTGAGTGGCGACTCGCTGACCGAATTGGCCGCCGCTTACGGTGTACGCACCCGCTATGACGGGTTCGATGGCGGTGAGGTCACCGTTCCGCAGGCCACCTTGGAAGCCGTGCTGAGCGCACTGGGGGCGGACCTGACGGACGAGGACACCGCGCAGGCATCGCTGGCGGCCAAGCAGGACGAATCCTGGCAAGGGGTCCTCCCACCCGTGGTGGTGACCACGGAGGGTGAACCCACCACGGTTGCGCTGCACATCCCGGTGCAGGAATCGGAGCCTGACGCGGCCATGACAGAGCCTGACGAGGCCATGCCCCAGCCCACGGTGGAGATTCTGGTGGGGGACCAAGTCGTTGCCCTGTCGCATTCGGACACTCCGGCTGAAACCCGGCAGGTCAATGGTGCGGCAGTGCACCGGGTGTTTTTAGACCTGCCCACTGACCTGGCTCCGGAGTGGTACACGCTGCGTGCCGTGGTTGACGGCGACCAGTACAGCACCGAAGTTGCGGTGACCCCGGCACGACTGCGGACAACGGACCGGCTGGAGGGGCGGCGTCGATGGGGATGGGCCGTGCAGCTCTACTCCGTGGCCTCCAACCGCTCCTGGGGAGTGGGCGACATCAACGACCTTGCCGCCCTGGCTGCGATCGGTGGGCAGCAGGGAGCGGACTACATCCTGGTCAACCCGTTGCATGCCTCCGAACCCGTGCCGCCCATTGAGCCTTCCCCGTACCTGCCCACCACACGCCGGTTCTTCAACCCGCTGTATCTGCGTGTAGCCGATGTACGTGAATACGCCTACCTGCGCCCCAGTGATCTGGAAGTGGTGTCCACGTTGGCTGCCCTTGAACGTCGCAAAGTGCTGGATGCGGACCACATTGACCGGGATGGCATTTACGCCGCCAAACTAAAGAGCCTGGAACTGCTCTACACCGTTCGCCGCTCACCGCAGCGCCAACAGCAGCTGGAGAAATTTGTCCGCGACGGCGGTACGCACCTGCAGGACTTTGCGTTGTGGTGCGCGCTGCGGGAGGAACTGGGCGTTGAGCACGAACTGTGGGCCACGGAGGCTGCCACACCGGATGGGCCATATGCTGCCGAGGCTCGGGAACGACTCAAAGACCGCGTGAATTTTTTTGTGTGGCTCCAGTGGTTGCTGGACAACCAGCTGGGGGCGGCCCAACGCGCAGCTCAGTCAGCCGGAATGGAAATCGGCGTCATGCACGATTTGGCCGTTGGCGTCACCAAGGACGGTGCCGATGCCTGGACGCTCCATGACGTCCTGGCCCACGGGGTCTCCGTGGGGGCACCGGCGGACATGTACAACCAGCAGGGACAGAACTGGTCCCAGCCGCCCTGGCACCCGCAAAAACTGGCCCAGGCCGGCTACAAGCCGTGGCGGGAAATGCTGCGGACCATCTTCCGCCACGCCGGCGGCATTCGCGTGGATCACGTGATCGGGTTGTTCCGTCTGTGGTGGATTCCAGAAGGCAACAAGGCTTCCGACGGCGCCTACGTGTACTACGACCATGAGGCGATGGTTGGCATCCTGGCGTTGGAGGCCCAACGCGCCGGTGTGGTGGTGGTGGGTGAGGACCTGGGCACCGTGGAACCATCCGCCCGAGAGTTCCTGTCCGAACGCGGGGTGCTGGGCACCTCCGTTCTGTGGTTTGAACAGGAAGATGGCGCGCCCAAGGATCCGAGCACCTACCGCGTGGAGGCATTTGCCTCCGTGGGCACGCACGATCTTCCACCGACTGCCGGTTTCCTGGAGGGCATTCAGGTGGATCTGCGGGCTGACCTGGGTGTTTTGGAGCGCCCGGTGGAGGTGGAGCGGGCAGAAGCTCAGCGGCAGGTGAGCATGTACCTGGAGGCGGCAGCCGAATCCGGTGATCTTCCCTCGGGACGTCCCCTGGAGGAGCTCAGCGACCAGGAAAAAATCGAAGGGCTGTACCGGTACCTGGCCCAGGCGCCGTCGTTGTTGCATTGTGTGCAGCTGGTGGATGCCGTGGGAGAAAAGCGAGTGCAGAATCAGCCGGGGACCTCGGACGAGTACCCCAACTGGCAGATTCCGTTGGCGGATGACTCCGGCAAGGTGGTTCTGGTGGAAGCCCTGCAGCGCTCTGCGCGAGTGGCCTCCCTGGCTCAGGTCATGAACCAGGCATTGGGTTCAACCGACCGGTCCCACCGCGGCGCCCAAGCTCCCGAGCAACCCCTAACCGTGGACTCGGAGGCCCCCGCCAAACCGTGGCACACGGCAACTCACGAATCACAATCCTGAGCGTGGTGTCTGGCTGACGGTGCATCCTTCCGGATGGTGATTCCCGCCACCGGTGGTTGGCCGGGCGTGCCGCGTCGTCTAGACTTGTCTGTTGTCCCTCATCCGAGTTCACGTACGCTGCACGCCTTTCGGCGCGCGGCTGCCGGGTCAGGGGCAAAAAGTTGCGGGCACGCTACCTCAAGCCTATGATTTTAGGCTGTTGTATGGGGCAGTCCGCACCCGACACCAAGATCTTCACCGTCGTCGTGGCGAACCCGTAACCGGTAGCCACCGTGCGGAGGTCTGTTGGACAGACCCCCGGGTTCATGAACGGTGGTTGCAACAAAAGGGGACGGGACGCTCTACAGGAGCTGCACCGGTGATTCGTTCACCAGTGAGCACCGTGAGAGTTCCGTCATTCGTCGACATTTGGAGGAGAGCACTATGGCAGCGCACTGCCAGGTGACCGGGGCCAAGCCGGGCTTCGGGCACAGCATTTCGCACTCGCACCGGCGCACCAAGCGTCGGTTCGATCCCAACATCCAGAAGAAGCGTTACTGGGTTCCGTCCCTGCGCCGTACCGTCACGCTGAACCTCAGCGCCAAGGGCATCAAGGTCATTGACGCCCGCGGGATCGACGCCGTCGTCGCAGAAATGATCGCCCGAGGGGAGAAGATCTGAGATGGCCAAGGACAAGGACGTACGTCCCATCATCAAGCTGAAGTCCACCGCGGGGACCGGGTTCACCTACGTGACGCGCAAGAACCGCCGCAACAACCCGGACCGGATCGTGCTCAAGAAGTACGACCCCGTTGTTCGCAAGCACGTCGATTTCCGTGAGGAGCGCTGAGTAATGGCTAAGAAGTCCAAGATCGCCAAGAACGAGCAGCGCAAGGTCATCGTGGCTCGCTACGCCGCCAAGCGCGCAGAGCTGAAGAAGACCCTGGTTGACGAAAACGCCTCCCCGGAGGACCGCGAAGCCGCACGCCTGGGCCTGCAGAAGCTGCCCCGTGACGCTTCCCCCGCCCGCGTGCGTAACCGTGACCAGATTGACGGCCGTCCTCGCGGCACCTTCCAGAAGTTCGGAATCTCCCGAGTTCGGTTCCGCGAAATGGCACACCGGGGCGAATTGCCGGGAATCACCAAGTCCAGCTGGTAATTTCCACCTGTAGTGGGTTCTCACTAGGGACCCCAACACAGACCCGACGTTCCAGGAGGACATCAACATGGCTAAGAACCGCAGCGAGATCGTGGCAGAGGTTGCCGAAAAGGCCGGCACCACTCAGGCTCAGGTCAACAGCGTGCTGGACGCACTGTTCCAGTCCCTGGAGACTTCCGTTGCCAACGGCGAGAAGGTCACCATCCCCGGCTGGCTCTCCGTCGAGCGCACCGAGCGCAAGGCACGCACCGGACGTAACCCGCAGACCGGTGAGACCATCAACATCCCGGCTGGTCACAGCGTCAAGCTCTCCGCTGGTTCCAAGCTGAAGGCTGCTGCCTCCGGCAAGTGATCTCCGGCCCACCGACTCATGGTCGGTGACCGAACAACGAGCGGTGACATCCTCCCAGGAGGATGACACCGCTCGTTTTTGTTGACCCTAGTTCCCGGTAGGCGGAGCGGTTGGGACTGGTGCGGTGGGAGTGGTGACGCTGGGACTGAGTTGCCGCGGTGGGGCTGATGCGCGGCGCTGGGACTGAGTGGTGACGCTGGGACTGATGCGATACGACGTCGACCTCCCACCTGGCTGTCCACTTCCCCCAACAGTGCCGAGCTCCCACGTTATAGGCGGTGATCTGGCAGCTGGATGGGAAGTCGAGAGTGAGGGCGGTGCGGCCGGTGCGGCCGGTGCGGCGATGGGGTGGGGTGGGAGCGCGGCGGTGGGGGTGTGTCGAGGTGGGGTGCGCTCCCGGCATAATGGAAGGTGGCGTCACGCGATGAGTGAGCGTTGCGACGTTCGAGCGATGCCACAGGACCGCACTCAGACAGACCACGAGCCCATCAGGGCATGCCGAAAAATCGAAAGGGACGGGCAATGACTGCACGCGCACTGCGCCTGACCCGCGGGTGGGCGGCTGCGTTTGTGGCAACCACCTTTGCGGTCCTGGCGCACGTTGCAGCGGGTGGAGCCTGGCCCCACCCCATGCTGTTCGCGCTGTGCACGGCACTGTCTGCCCCGGTCTGCATGATTCTGGCTGGCCGGAAGATACCGAGCATTGCCCGTGAACGTGGAGAGGTACGGCCCGAATCCTCCGCCCGCACCAGCATGTTTTGCACAGGGAGGTTGGCCAACCGGGCCAAACTCGCCACCTCTGGCAACCTGACCACCTCTGGCACCCCGGCCAACATTGGCAGCCTGGCCACCTTCAAAAGCCTGGCCGGGCTGAGCCTGGCCGTAGCGGGTTCCCAAACTCTTTTCCACATCTTGCTCTCCCTCTCCGGCGGATACGTGGTGGCCGCAGACCACACGGGGCACGCCGCCCATGCGGGCCAAGCGGTGACCTCGGGTGGGCCCGAGCTTGTCCTGGTTCCCGCCGGAGCAGCCACAACATCTGGATCGCAAGCCGGACATGCCGGCCACACCATGCACCTGGGTGATTCAGCATCCGCCATGAGCATGGGTGATCCCGCCGCCGCGAGTGCCGCGCTTCTGGGTGGTCATGCCATGTTGGTGATGCACGTGGTGGCCGCCGTCGTGGCCATTGTGGTGTTGCGTCATGGCGAAGCCGGGTTGCTGCGGACTCTGGCCACTCTGCTGGTCCGCGCCGTCCGCCTGGCCGTGGCCGTGATCATGCCCTGGGTTTCAGTTCGGCCGTGGCAGCCGGGCTTCACGGAGCCGCTGCCGGCCCGCATTCTGGTCTGGGCGCGTGGGGCACTGCAATATCGCGGTCCACCGCGGGCGTTGGCCCTGGCCTGAGCGCTTCACACCAACATCGGTTCTTGAGACAACCGAATTTTCTGGCGTGCCTTGCAAGATGTGCTGCATTGCGGCAGTGAGGACACGTGGTGTTGGCGGCGTGGTTGTTCGGCTGGGGGAACGTTCGCACCGTAACCCGCACGTGCTGACCCGAAACGGGAGCACGCCAGCAGAAGGAAGCACCATGACCACTTTGACCCGTTTTCCCCACCACAAGCAGCAGAACACACCGGGCACTGCCCCGGGGAGGCTTCCCAGACGGGCGCGTCTGGCGCGGCTCGCCGCTGCCGTGGCAACCGCGGGCCTTGTGGCGCTCCCCGGGCCGGTGTGGGCTCATGACACGTTGGTTTCCTCCAACCCGGGCGACGGCGCTCGGGTCACCCAAGCACCCACGGAGGTTGAGCTGACCTACTCGGCCGACCTTCTGGACGTTGGCACGCAGGTGCGCGTGACTGACTCCCAGGGTGCGGATGTCACTGACGGCGAACCACAGGTGTCCGGTACCACGGTCACCCAGGACATCACTCCCGCCCAGACCGAGGACGAGAGCTACACCGTGGTGTGGCGCGTGGTGTCCTCGGACGGGCACCCCATTGAGGGCACATTCAGCTACGACGTCGGCGCCGGCTCCACAGGTGAGGGCACAAGCCCCGCCGGTGCCACCGCCACACCCACCGCAGAGAGTGAGGCCACGGGTGAAACCCTGGCCACACCGGACAGCACCACGACCCAAGACGCTGACGGCGCCCCGGTCTGGCTGTTCGTGGTGGGCGGCGTGGTGCTGGCCCTGCTGGTGCTGGGTGCGGTGGTCCTGGTTCGCCGGATCGGTGGAAGCAACTCCGATCGCTGATTCCTGCCTTGAAGTGGCCTTCTGGCTCGCAACGGTGGCCGAATCAGCACGAACCTGAAATGAGACAACAATGAAGAACATCAAGAACACTGCTGCCCGCCCCGAACTGGGCAGGAAGTCCTCCGGGCGCTTCATGGCGGCTGCGGTGGCCATGGGCGCGCTGGCCCTCAGCGGCTGCGCCAACACCGGCGGTACCGGACAGGCGGCCACCCCCGGTGGCACAGACACCGGTACTGCCACAGCCGCGGCTACGACGCAGAACGCGACCCTCACCGTGGAGCAACCGTGGATGAAGGCTGCGGACTCCGGAATGACAGCTGTTTTTGGCACCCTCACCAACGACGGCGACACCCCCGTCACCCTCACCGGTGCCCAAGCCGACGGCATTTCCGAGTCCGCGGAACTGCATGAAACGGTGATGGATGAAGCCACCGGTTCCACCAAGATGCAAGAGATGACCGAGCCCTTGGTGATCGAACCCGGTGCCTCAGTGACACTGGAACCGGGAGCGGATCACATCATGCTGATGGACCTGACCTGTGCACCCATGGCCGGTCAGAACCTGGAGATCCAGCTGGATTTTGACGGTGGTGACAGTCAGACGGTTGAGGTTCCGGTTCGGGACTATCAGGGCGCGCAGGAAGAGTACGCCCATGAGGACCACGGTGCAGAGCCCTCTGACTCCGCTATCGGTGATGCCGAGCACGGGATGGATGACATGCACGCCACGGAAGGCACCAGCCACAGCAGCCTTCCCATGTGTCAGGATGCCCAGTGAGTTCTGGGTCCGACCCACACCAGGTGCCGGGGGCCGCGCAACATGACAACGCTGCACCCGGCACCGCCGGTGCACGTTCTGCGGGGAAGCCTGATGGTGAACCAAGTGATGCCGTCGGAAAACCCAATGGTGAAGCAAGTGGTGGTGGCGCAAACCGCGGTGGAGTGAGCCGCCGCGGGGCGCTGATCGTGGGCGGCACAGCCGGTGTTGGCGCTGCCGCCGGCCTGGGGGCTGCAGCAGCTCAACGCGCGGGATTGTTCTCCGGGCCAGATGCAGCTGATGGAGCCGGGGAAGCCGGAGACGTTGCGGATGGCGCAATGTTGACCGAGCCGGTGGGAGTCCGGCAGGAGACCTTCTACGGCACACGTCAGGCCGGTGTTGACACCTTGCCGCAGTCCTTTGCCACGTTCATTGCCGTGGACATGGCCCCGGATGCCGACAGTGACACGGTGCGTCGGATGATGCGGGTCCTCACCGTGGATGCCGCAGCCCTCACCGGTGGTGATGCCCCCGTCAACGACCAAGAGCCCGAACTCGCCGTGAACCCGTCCCGCCTGACCGTGACCTTTGGTTTTGGCCCCCGCATCCTGGAGCTGGTGGCACCGCAGCTGACCCCCGAATGGTTGGGTCCGCTGCCTGCCTTCGGCATTGATCAACTGGAAGACCGCTGGAACGACGGCGATCTTCTCCTGCAACTGGGCTGCGAAGACACTGTGAGCCTGGCTCACGCCCAACGCGTTCTGCTCAAGGACATCCGTTCCTTTGGCACGGTGCGCTGGGTGCAGAACGGCTTTCGTTCCGTGCCGGGGGCTGAAGCTGCTGACCCACCCAGCATGCGTAACTTGTTCGGTCAGGTGGACGGCACGGTGGACACCAAGCCCAAGACAGCAGAGCATGAGCAAATTGTCTGGGGCGTGGGGGATTCGGCCTTCAAACCATGGATCACGGACGGCACCTCCCTGGTGCTGCGGCGGATTCACATGAATCTGGACACCTGGGATGAGGCCGACCGCCCGGCACGGGAGGACGCAGTGGGCAGGACATTGGACAACGGGGCGCCACTCACGGGTAGCCAAGAGCACGACGAACCCGATTTTGAGGCGCTGGGCCCGCTGGGTTTCACGGTGATTCCGGACTATTCGCACATTCGCCGCTCCCGCCACCCCGATCCGCGGGTTCGGATTCACCGGCGCCCCTACAACTACGACGTCCCGGTATTTGACGCCGCCGGATTTTCGACCGCCGGGGCAACCTCCGGTGGGGTCAGCGACTCCGGTTTGTTGTTCGCCTGCTACCAGGCGGACGTGGCTCAACAGTTTGTTCCCATCCAACGGCGCCTGGACGAGCTGGACATGCTCAACGTGTGGACCGTGCCGGTGGGATCAGCAGTTTTTGCCATTCCGCCCGGATGCCAAGAAGGTGGTTTTGTGGGAGACGTACTGTTCAACACCGCAGCAGATGCCGGTGACCAGGAAGACGGAGCATGAGTACCAGTTCTAGAACACGGCGTGGCCGGCAGGAGCAGGACCGCACCGATGCAGTGGGGCCGCAGGGAGAGGGGCGCCGGGGCGCCGTCGTCGGTCTCAAACCGTGGTGGTTGACCGGTCCCCTGGTGGCCATGTTGGTGGCCCTGGTACTTGCCCTGGCTTTTTCCGGGGCGGCTGCACCCCAGCAGGTGGCAGATCCCGGTGCCCTGGTGCGCTGGGGTCTGCCGCTGGCAGAAACGCTGCGCAACGTGGCACTGATCAGCACCATTGGCTCCCTGGTCCTGGCGGTGGGCGTGGTGCCGCACACGGTTCGCGCGCCACAGCGTGACAGCCACGGCGAACACTCCCCAGACGACGACGGCGGCGAACACCCCCTGTTCACCCAAGTGCTCCAACTGGCTGGCGCCTCCGCCGTGGTGTGGACGGTGGCTGCCGCCGTGGTGGCAATTTTCACCTACGCGGAAGTCTCCGGTGTGCGGCTCAGCCCCAGTGCCGCCTACACCCAACAGCTCATGAGTTTTGTGACGGAGATTCCAACGGGCCAAGCGCTGGGTGTGGGCGTCATCATCGCCGCGGTGGTCACCACCCTGGTGTTCGGGGTGCGCTCCTTACTGGGGCTGCTGCTGACCACAGCTCTGGCCTGTATTGCCCTGGTCACCATGGCACTCAACGGTCACTCCTCCGGTGGGGATGACCACATGGGCGCCGTGAATTCCCTGGGCCTGCACCTGTTGGGGGTCTGCCTCTGGATGGGCGGTCTGATGGCTCTGGCCTGGATCTCTCCGCTACTGGCAGCCGAGCGCGGCACGGCGCGGTTGCCCATTGGGACGCGCGCTCGCCGGGAGTCGGATTCCGACCATGCCGCCCGCGGGCGGCAGGTTTCGCTGGAAGCCGTGATTCTGAACCGTTTTTCCCACCTGGCCCTGTGGTGTTTTGTACTGGTCCTGGCCTCCGGGGTGATCAACGCGACGGTGCGTATTGGTACGTGGACGCAGCTGACCAGTCCGTACGGGACGCTCGTGATGGTCAAGCTGGTGCTGACCCTGGCACTAGGTGTGGCTGGATACGTCCACCGGCGTGCGGTGATCCCGGCGCTGATCGCGGATCGGATGAGCGGTCGCCGCGCAGTGTGGCAGATCATCCTGGGCGAACTGCTGCTCATGGGGGCCCTGGTGGGGGTGGCTGTGGCTCTGGGTAATTCCGCCCCACCGGTTCCGGAGGACCTGGAGCCGGATGCCACCCCGGCTCGCATTCTGACCTTTTACGAGCTCCCCCCGGAACCCACTTGGGCCAATGCCATCACCCAGTGGCGTCCCGACTGGCTGTGGGTGGCCATCATTGCCCTCTTCGGCATCACCTACGGGTGGGCCCTGTTCAAGCTGGTGCGCACGGGAGGCAAGTGGCCCGTGCTGCGGGCAGTGTCCTGGTACATCGGGTTGATCCTGCTGTTCCTTGCCACCTCCGGCCCCGTGGCCGTGTACGCGCGGGTGCTCTTCAGCTGGCACATGGTGGAGCACATGTCCCTGACCATGATTGTCCCGGTGTTCATGGTGCTGGGCTCACCGGTGACTCTGCTGCTGCGCGCTCTGGAACCACGCCAGGACGGCACTCGCGGACCGCGTGAATGGATCCTGCGGCTGGTGCACTCCACGTGGGGCAAGATTGTGACCAACCCGATTTTTGCCGCGGTGAACTTTGCCGGCTCCATTGTGCTGTTCTACTTCACGCCGCTGTTGGGCTTCACACTGCGCACGCACGTGGGGCATGAGTTCATGATGGCCCACTTCCTGTTCACCGGATACATGTTTGCGCTGGTGCTGGTGGGGCAGGACCCCATCCCCAAACGGCCCGCGTACTTCATGCGGCTGATCATGCTGATTGCCACCATGGTTTACCACGCCTTTGTGGGAGTGGCCATCATGGGGATGGACATGCTCCTGGAAGCCTCCTGGTTCGGCAACATGGGACATGACTGGGGGATCACCGCCATTGAGGATCAGCAGCGTGGCGGCGCTTTGATGTGGGGCATTGGAGAGCTACCCACCGCCATCCTGGCCGTGGTGGTCATGATTCAGTGGTCCATGGCGGGCAACAAGGAAAACAAACGCGTGGATCGGGAAGCCGACCGCACGGATGACGCCGAACTGAAGGCCTACAACCAGATGATGGAGCAACTGGCAGAACAGGACGCTCGGCGCCAGTGATGCCGGACCCGCGGCTCCCCACCCCAGCCCAACCAGGCAGCCACTCCGGGCCATGGGCACCAGCCCGGCCGTGACAACCGGTTCCGGAACGGATAATTGACGCGGCGAGCGCATCCGGAATAGTTCCGGGTGAACCCTTGGTTGCACCCAACGGCAAGGCACACTCCGAAAGGACCATCATGACCGGCATCTCGCGCGTGCGCGCCTCTGAACTGACGGGGCGTACTTGGCTCAACACCGGGGGAGAGGACCTGGATTGGCACAAGCTGCGCGGCAAAATTGTGATTCTGGATTTCTGGTCCTTCTGCTGTATCAACTGCCTGCACGTGCTGGATGAACTGCGGCCGTTGGAAGAGCAATACCGGGACGTCCTGGTCACGGTGGGAGTGCACTCACCCAAGTTCGAGCACGAAGCGGACCCGGATGCTCTGGCCGCTGCCGTGGACCGCTATCACATTCACCACCCCGTCCTTGACGACCCCGAGTTGGTCACCTGGGATGCTTTCACCGCCCGGGCCTGGCCCACGCTGGTGGTGGTGGACCCGGAGGGCTACATCGTGGCGCACCTCTCCGGTGAGGGCCACGTTCAGGGGCTGGTTTCCCTGGTGGAAGACCTGGTGGCTCAGCACGAGGCCAACGGAACCCTGCACCGCGGTGACGGTCCCTACGTTCCGCGTCCTCAACCGGAGGGTGATCTCCGGTTCCCGGAGAAGGCCATTTTGCTGGAGGATCACAGCCTCCTGGTGGCAGACACAGGGCATCACCGTCTGGTCCAGTTGGAAGAAGACTTGACCACGGTCCGGACCACTTTCGGGTCCGGCACCAAGGGTCATCACGACGGCGATTCCGCCACCGCCCAGTTCAACGAACCCCGCGGACTGGCGTTGCTCCCGGCTGAGGTGCGGGAACAGGTGGGGTACGACGTCGTTGTGGCTGACACCGTCAATCACCGCCTGCGGGGGTTGAACCTCGGCACGGGAGAGATCAGCACAGTGGCGGGCAACGGCGTGCAGCGATTGCTGGATTCGGCGCGCGCCCAGGGCGTGGACCCTGACTTCATTGCAGCCGGGGCGGATCCGCTGACTGTGGCGCTGTCCTCCCCGTGGGATGTGCTGTGGTCGGTGGCCACGGACCAACTGATTGTGGCCATGGCGGGTACGCACCAGATCTTCGGTTTTGACCCGCGCACGGGCGCGCTGTCCGTGGTGGCCGGAACCGGTGACGAGGGGCTTCTGGACGGGGCCGCGCGCAACGCTTGGTTTGCCCAAACATCGGGTCTCACGGAAGCTCCCGACGGCTCCATCTGGATGGCCGATTCAGAATCTTCCGCCGTGCGTGCCCTCCGGGTGCAGGGCAACGCCGTAACCACCGCGGACACCGCCGTGGGGCTCGGCCTCTACGACTTCGGCTTCCGCGATGGCGATTCCCAACAAGCTCGCCTGCAGCATCCCCTGGGGGTGGCGGCCCTGCCGGATGGTTCCGTGGCGGTGGCGGACACCTACAACGGGGCGATCAGGCGGTGGCAACCAGCCGGCACGGAAGCGGTGGGGCACTTGTCCACGCTGACCCGTGGTCTGGAAGAACCATCGGATGTGTTGTTGGATCTGGCTGCGCCAACGCCGGTACTGATTGTGGTGGAAACCAACCAGCACCGTGTGGTGCGGGTACCCGTTCCCGCTCAGGCATTGGAAGCCGTGGACGAGGGGGCTTCCGTCTCCCAACGTCAGCGCACCCCCGTGGCACCCGGTGCATTGCGAATAGATGTTCGGTTTGCAGCGCCCGCGGGGCAGAAGTTGGATGACCGGTGGGGAGATCCCACCCAGTTGAAGATCACCACGTCCCCGCCGGAAGCCTTGGCCGGTGGGGACGGTACAGCGCAGGGGTTGCAGCGTGAGCTGACCCTGGCTGACGGTGTGACGGAAGGCGTTTTGCACATCACGGCCCGGGCTGCGGCCTGCGACGGTGAACCCGGCGGTGAAATCCCCGATCACGCCGCCTGCCACCTCTATCAGCAGGACTGGGGCATCCCGTTCACGGTGGTGGACGGAGCGGAGGACTCCCTCACCTTGGAACTGCGCGGGTTGAACTGAGCCCCGCCGGGCACAAGAGGATACTGCGCCAGGCAGTGCACAAGGTGGTGCTGTGCCACGTAGTGCCTGCAGGGTTGTGCCGGTAGGTGTCTGTCCCGCATCCGGTGGTGCTGCGGGACAGATGCTGTCACTTGCAGTGGTCGGCGGCCGGTGATCGGCAGTCAGCGGGTGACGATCACTGTGTCGGCGTCGTTGAATCCGATGGTGGCCTGATAGGTGAAGGGCACGCGCTCGGTGACTTTCTCCGTGGTGCCGTCGTAAAGATCCACGGACGTGAAGCTGACTTCAGCCACCCCGTTGGCCTTGGACATGTACCAGCCGGTGGCGGTTTTGGCGGAGACAGAGATCTTGGGGGTGGGTGCCTCCACGATTTTCCACGTGGGGGTGCCTTGAACGCGACCATCGAATTCGTAGGAGAACGGGCAGCCGGAAGGGTAGAGCGTCTGCTGATCCGTGCAGGTTTTCAGATCAGCGGTGATCGACTGCTGCACCTGGTCTTCCATGGCTTGGGAGGGGGTGGGGGTCAAGGTCACGGATTCCCCTTGATCCGGGGAGGTCAGGGCCACGGATTGGGGGTCGGCATCCACGTATTCGGAGGCATAGGACGCGGTGTAGACCCCCGGTGGCAGGGCCGCGAACTCTTGCGTGGAGTTCGGTAGCGCGGCAGACGTTCCATTGATGTCCGCGCTGGTCACCCCCGGCATGGAAACTGTCAGGGTGGGCAGGGGAGTTTGGTCAAAGGCCCACACCGTGAAGAAACCCCACTGGGTGTCGGCGGGATGCAAGTGATACTCCGTGGACTGTGGTTCACCGTCCAGGGTGTATTCGGCTCGAACCACCGCGCTGTCCGCATCCTGGGACACCGTGGATATCCTCACGTCCTCCAACGTTTCAGTGGCCTGTTTGAGGGCGTCGCCATCCAGCAGGGTGGCGTCCGTGCCGTCGGGGACCTGGGCGTTGATGGCTCCCAGGGCGCGGGCGCCGTCGCCGTCCTCCAGGTGGTTGAAGTAGGACCGCACATCAGTTTCCGGGCCGTACATGTACTTGTTGACCAGGGAAATCGTCACCCATGCTGCGGCAATGGCCAAGAGCACCATGAGCAGCCACACCAGCAGCGCCCGACTTACCCGATCGTTACGTTCCATCCGCACCACGGTAGTCCACATTGTGCCCAGACCCGCGTTGGTGACGGCCCTGTTGCTAGGGTCGGACGTGCTTTGTCACCAGCTGTTGCGCTCGCATCAACCGCACTGAGCTGCGCCACAGGCGTTGCGCGGCAGCACCCCTACTGCAAGGAGCCCACCCGTGGCCGACAACATCCGTCACATCCCTGAGCGGTTCGGTCCCGTGCAGCGGGTGTGGCATCCGCGGATCAGCTCCATGGGACGGCGGATCCTGGCTTGCCTGCCCGCAGCCTTCCTGGGGTTGGTCTGCCTGGTGATGTTGTGGATGCGGCGGCCGACGCCCGCGATTTCGGCGATCATCGTGGTGGTGATCCTGGTGTGCATCGCATTGTGCTGGGTGTGGCTGCGCCCGAACACCGTGGCGGTGACCGCCACGCACGTGTTGGGCTCCCGCGCTGTGGGCTTCAGTAATGCGGCGCGGGAGAAGGCGCGCAGCGTCGTCGTGGTGGAATCTTTGGAGCGGCCCGGTTTTTCGGCTCAACGCGGTGGTAAGGCGCCCAAACGGGGATTTGCCCGCCCGTATCTCTGGTTGGTTGACCACGCCGGCAAGCCCATTTTCAGGCTGGACGGCACGGTGTGGGATGCCCGTTCCATGAATGAACTGGCTGACCAGCTGGGCGTTGCGGTCAATCGAATCCAACGGGTGGAGCCCAAGGAACTGGCCCAGGCCTGGCCCAAACTCGTCACACCCCTCATGCGCTACCCGTGGATCAAGTCCGTGTTCACGGGGGCGCTGCTGGTCGGAACCGTGGCTGCGGTCTACTGGTTGGCCTGGAACGCCTAAAAGGGAAAGCCGTGCGCAGTTTGATACCCCATCAGAGGTGATGGGGTATCAAACTGCGCACGGCTTTCGGTGGGCGCAGATCAGGAGTCGTGCTGCTTGAGCCGTTCGATCTCGGCCTTGCGCTCCTCGTTGGCCTCGCGGGTCAACTCCGCACCGGCTTCCTCGTCCCGGGTCAGGTTCAGACCGGACTCGGGATCAAAGATGTGCATCTTGCGGGTGTTGACCCACAGGCTGGCAGTGCTGCCACCCCGAATGCGGGAGGAGGCATCCAGTTCGACGACGACGGTGGCCGGCATCTCGTCCGCATCCAAGTCCTTGGCCAACTCATCCAGCTTGGCCTTGACGTCCTGGTCCTGCTCATAGCGGACGTAGCCGTACTGCTGGTTGCCCAACCATTCGGTGTGGGACAGCTCGGCCTCGAACGTGGCACCCTTGGCGGCCCAGGGGGAGTCCTGGACATCGCGGGCATCCGCAAAGTGCTCGGGGCGGACACCAAGGATCAACAGCTCGCCAGCCTGATCCAGCTTGCCCTGGGCATGTTCCGGAACCGGGATGTCGCCGATCGGGGTGTGGAACGTGTTGCCGTCACGGCGGGCCGGCAGGAAATTCATGGACGGGGCGCCAATGAAGCCCGCCACGAACAGGTTTGCCGGCTGCTCGTAGAGCTCACGCGGGGAGGCGATCTGCTGCAAACGGCCCTTCTTGAGCACGGCCACACGGTCGCCCAAGGTCATGGCCTCGGTCTGATCGTGGGTCACGTACAGGGAGGTGATGCCCAGGCGGCGCTGGAGCTGCGCAATTTCGGTGCGCATCTGACCACGCAGCTTGGCGTCCAGGTTGGACAGGGGCTCATCGAACAGAAACGCGTCCGCATCACGAACGATCGCGCGGCCCATGGCCACACGCTGGCGCTGACCACCGGAGAGGTTGCCCGGCTTGCGCTCCAGGTGATCGTTGAGGTCCAACAGCTCAGAGGCGTTGCGGACCTTCTTGTCGATCTCGTCATCGGAGAACTTGCCCTTGGCCAGTCGCAGCGGGAAGGCAATGTTCTCGTACACCGTCAGGAACGGGTAGAGGGCGTAGTTCTGGAACACCATGGACAGATTGCGCTGGCGCGGTTCCTTCTCATTGACGCGCTTGCCGTCAATCATCAGATCCCCGGAGGTGATGTCCTCCAGACCCACCACCATGCGCAGCAGGGTGGATTTACCGCAGCCGGACGGGCCAACCAGGATCAGGAACTCGCCGTCGGCGATTTCAATCGAGACGTCGTTGACCGCAGGGAAACCGTCGTCGTACTTCTTGACGATGTTGTTCATCGTGATGGATGCCATTTTGATTTGCCTCTCAGAGACTCAATGTGAGGTGTCGGTCAGGGGGTGAGCGGGGCTGATCAGCCCTTGACCGCACCCTGGGTCAGGCCGGCGACGATCTGACGCTGGAAGGCCAGCACCAGGAGGATGACCGGGATGGTCACCACGATTGCCGCGGCGGAGATGGCACCGGCGGGATCCTCGAACTGGGAGGCGCCGGTGAAGAAGGCAAGGGCTGCCGGGACCGGGCGTGCTGCACCCGTGGAGGTCAGACCGATACCGAACACAAAGTCGTTCCACGCAATGAAGAACGCGATGATCGCCGTGGTGAACACACCCGGTGCGGCCAGCGGAACAATCACCTTCCGGAATGCCTGGAAAGAGGTTGCCCCGTCCACCTGAGCGGCGCGTTCCAGATCCCAGGGGATCTGCTGGAAGAACGCGGCCAGGGTCCAGATGGAGATCGGCAGGGTCAGTGACAGGTACGGAAGGATCAGACCCAACCAGGTGTCGTAGAGCCCAACCTGGCGCCACACGTTGAACAGCGGGGTCACAATCGAGACCACGGGGAACATGGACACGGCCAACGCGGTGATCAGGATGATCCGCTTGCCGGGGAAGTCCAGGCGAGCAATCGCGTAAGCACACAAGGTGGCCAGAATCACGGCTATGGCCGTGGCAATCAGCGTGATGCCGATTGAGTTACGCAGTGCCGGAAGGAACAGGCTCTGCGCCGAACCGGTGAAGATCATCTCGTAATTCGCCCACGTGAAGCTGCTGGGCAGGAAGCCACCGGCCTGCAAGTCCGCATCCGATTTGAACGAGTTCATCAGGATGGACAGAACCGGGAAAAGGCTCCAAATCAGGACGACGACGATTGCAATCGCCCAACCGAGTTTCTGCTTGGTAGTCATGTCAGCCCTTACCTCCAGCCAGGTCGACCTTGAACACCTTGATCGCGGTGAAGGCGATCAGCAGCACGCAGACAAACAGGATCACGGACACGGCGGAACCGAGACCGATCTCCAAGCGCGTGATGGAGGTGCGGTAGGCCAGCAGGGAAAGTGTCTCCGTGCCGTACTGACCGTTGGTCATGATGAATACGTTGTCAAAGATGCGGAAGGCATCCAGGGCGCGGAAGACCACCGCAACCATGATCGCTGCCTTCATGGAGGGCAGGGTGACCTTGTACATCCGCTGCCACCAGCCGGCGCCATCCACCTTGGCGGCCTCATTCAGCTCACCGGGAACCTGGGCCAGACCGGCCAGCAGGAGCAGGGAGATGAACGGGGTGGTCTTCCAGATTTCGGAAGCCATGATGACGATCAACGCCGACCAGCCTTGGCCGAACCAGTTGAAGTCCGGGCCGATGACCGGCAGCCAGGACAGCCAGTTGTTGACGTAACCGGTGTTGATGTCAAAGGCGTAGAACCAGGCGAAGGCCGAAACCACGGTGATGATGCCGTAGGGCACCAGGATGGCGGTACGGATCACGCCGCGGAAGGTCTTGAGCACGCTGTTCATCACCAGGGCCAGGGCAAAGCCCAGCACCAGTTCC
The DNA here is from genome assembly GCF_030538595.1 of Kocuria sp. Classification (GTDB taxonomy): domain Bacteria; phylum Actinomycetota; class Actinomycetes; order Actinomycetales; family Micrococcaceae; genus Kocuria. The sequence continues at coordinate 90,952 of NZ_JAUNTS010000007.1, read as the reverse complement.
ACGGCCACGGTCACCACGGTGATCAGGACCGTGACGCCCAGCGCGGGCCAGAAAACGTCAGCGCTGGTCAAGACGGTCCAGTAGTTCTGCAAGAACACGAAAGACCGGTCATCCGGTGCCGTCAGACGGTAGGAGAACATGGAGTCCCACAGCGCCTGGACAATCGGGTACATGGTCACCAACAGCATGACCAGGAAGGCAGGACCGGCCAGCATCCAACCCAGGCGGCGTTCTGCGCGCGTGCGGTCGGAGATGGGGGCCTTGCTCTGCTTGCCTTCTTTGTCGCCCCGACGCGTGGGGGCTTGCTCAGAGGCGGTGCTCATAGCAGCGACTCTCCCTTCAGCACGGACATGATGAACTCATCGGTGGTCCCCGGAGTGTTCTCATTGACGTTGTAGATTGGTGTCCAGTTCTGCTGGATACTCTCTGAGATTTCGCTGTAGTACGGCGTCTGAGGACGCGGTGCCGCGATCTCAATTGAATCCCGGATGGTGCTATACATGGGGAAGGCGTCCTGCACGTCAGGGTCGTCATATGCCGATGCAGATGATGCGGGGTTGCCGTTGGTCACCATGTACTGGGCCTGGTTTTCTGGGCTCACGATGCACTGGATGGCATCCCATGCTTCATTCTGGTGCTGAGATTCGGCACCAACACCCAGGTTGATACCACCCAGCGGAGGGGCAGCCTCAGTATCCGCATTCACGCGGGGCCACGTGGTCCACGCAAAATCGTCCAGTACAGACTGGTCCACGGATCCCTGTTCCACGGCACCCGCGGTTGCCGAGTAGACGAAGGGCCAGTTGACCATGAAGGACCCGTTGTCACCGCGGAACTGCACCATGGCAGCATTCTCATCCTGGGAGGAGATACCGGGGCCACCCAGGCCCTTTTCGCCGATGGTGCCCACAATGTTGGCAGCCTCACGGCCGGCTTCCGAATCCAGATCAAGCTGAATGGTGTCCACGGAAGAGGGGTCTCCACCGACGATGTGTCCACCGGCAGATTCGACCAAACCATTGACCCACACGGTCATGGATTCGGCCTGTGTGCCCTGGACGCCCAGGTACTTGTCCTGGGATTCCGCGGCGTCAATGATCTGCTGCCAGGTCACAGGCTGGGACATGTCCAAACCTGCGGCCTCGGCCACGGACTTGCGGTAGAACAGCAGCTGCGTGTTGGCCCAGAACGGCACCGTCACGTATTCGCCGTTCCACTGCGCACCCGCGGCAGCACCTTCAAGAGTGTCACTGGTGGTGCGCTCAATGACGTCCGATGGTGGTGCAGCCAAAAAACCGGGCTCAGCCAGTTCAGGGATGAACGGCGGGTCCAGGCTCATGATGTCCATGGTGGTGTCACCGGCTGCCAGGCGGCGGGCCAACTGCTCTCGTTGGCTGGCGGCGTCACGGGGCAGCAGGGAAGTGCTGATGTTGTAGGCCCCGTTCGAGGCATCTGAACACTGCTGGGCAAGCTCAGCCTGTCCGCCGTCGTCCGGGTTGATGTACCACGTCAGTTGGACGGTGCCGCCGTCATTGGATGAGCAACCTGCCATCACGAATGCGCCGACCGCCGCCACCGCAACCGCGCGCAGGGCGCGCCTGTGGGGTTTTGCTGTCACGAGTTTCCTCCGTTGTTCTCTTGCGCAGAGGAATCACCCGTAAATCCCCGGACAGTCCTCTGACAGTGAGCCAGGGTACTCCGCAGTGTGAAGCTGGACACAATCGAGAGTTACGTATTTCTGAGGTTGCTCCCAGCTGACGCCAAGGGTTTCGTGAAAAGGGCACGGGGTGCTAGGGCTGCTGCGTGCGTGAACCTGTCCCGCATTTATTGCCGTGCGAGGACCATGGCGGCGGTGTTGAACGGCTCTCTTCCGTGCTGACCTGTTGAAATGGTGGCCTGTGTCAGGCCAGAAGAAGTGCCACCAAGGCCATGGTCACCATGGCCACCACGGAGGTCACCAGCACCACATCGCGGGTCACGGGCTCCGCAGTTCTGTAACGAACGGCCGCAACGTAGACATTTTGGGCGGTTGGCAGGGAGGCCATCAGGACAACTCCGAACAGGGCTTGGCCTTCCAGCCCCAGGGCCACCCCACACAGCCAGGCCAGTCCCGGCATGACCAAGAGTTTCAGCACACTCAGTACGGCCACCTGGAATTTGTGGGCGCGGGTCCCCTGTAGGGGTTTGTGCTGCGTGAGGGACATGCCAAATGCGGCCAACATGCAGGGGATGGCAGCACCGGCGATCAGCTCCACCGGTTGCAGCACAATTTCTGGCAGTTGCCATCCCGTGGCGGCAAACAGCACACCCAGCAGGGAGCCCATCACCATGGGGTTGGTGAAGACGGAACGCACAATCGAGCCGATGTTGGGGCGCCTTCCCAGTACCGCTATGTCCATGACGGTCAGGTACACCGGAGTGTTGATGGCCAGCTGGAACAGGATCACGGGCACCACGTAGGAGGCATCACCCAAAACGAACGTGGTCAGAGGAATACCAAGGTTGGCCGAGTTCACCTGGGAGGCCGCTTGCCCGGACATGACCACCTGCCCCAGTCCGGGGCGGTGCTCTTGATCCCGGATGACGACGCCGTCGCGCACCGTGGGCGCCCTTCTGCCAGGGCGCTTGGGGTCACGGCGGGCACGTAACCACGAGTAGGCCGCAAAGAGCCCCCACCACAGGGCCACCGTGGACCAGGCTGCAACTGCGGCAACCACCAATGGGATGGAGAGGATCACGGCGATCTCGGCTTCCGAGACCGTGAGGAACAACAGGCAGGGGGATGCCACCCAGAAGGCGAACTGACTCAAAACACGTTGAGCGCTGTCCCCCAAAACCCCGGTGCGGGCCACCAGTGTGCCCACCAGGATGATGGTCCAGATGACGGCGAAACCCGCCAGCACCCCCGCCACTGAGATTAGTGACCGCTGATCGCACCGGCAGGGGTGCGAACGTTGTCCAGCACGGCCTCGGCGGGGTCATCACCCACGTGGACCATGCGGTTCTGGGCATCAACGTGCACCACGTGGGGTACGTGAGCGCGAGCTTCGGCGTCGTCCATCTGGGCGTAAGCAATCAAGATCACGGTGTCACCGGGGTGCACCAGGTGCGCTGCGGCACCGTTGATCCCGATCACCCCGGAGCCGCGGACACCGGCAATGGTGTAGGTCTCCAGGCGGGCGCCGTTGGTGACGTCAACAATCTGCACCTGCTGTCCGGGCAGGATGTCGGCAGCCTCCAGCAGGTTCAGGTCAACGGTCACCGAACCCACGTAGTTCAGATCCGCGTGGGTCACGGTGGCGCGGTGAATCTTGCCAGTGAACATGGTGCGCAACATGGCGCCTCCGTCGTAGTGCTGAGGCCCCAGGGGACCGGATGAGGATGATGTGAATTCTGCGCCGGGTGATCCGGCGCACTCAGGGATTGAGGATAGCCACCAGGAAGTCGCTGTCCCGGCGGTAGGGGTGCATCTCCCAGGTGGCAAAACGCTGAACAGAGCTGAACCCAGCTGATTCGGCGTCGTCAAAAAACTGTTGGGGGTCGTAGCCGCGGGTGGTGCCGAATCCCACCACGGCCCGACCATCCGGGCTCAGGTGCCGCCGGAAGCCTTCCAGGACCGCGCGGTGGGTGCCGGCGGCCAAAAATGTCATGACATTTCCGGCGCACACAATGGCCTTGAATCCCTCAGTATCATCGGCGTCTGCGTGCGCGTGCACAAGGTCCAAGACCTCCAAGTGCGCAAGATCTCCGTGCAGCCACATTCCGTCCGGGTGATCCTGGGTGGCTGCTGTGATCAGCACGGGGTCAACGTCCACACCCACCACGTGATGGCCGCGGCGGATCAACTCACCACCGATCCGCCCAGGGCCGCAGCCCGCATCCAGAATTCTGCTTTCGCGGGGCAGCATGGCATCAACAAAACGGGCCTCACCGTGAAGATCTGCACCAGCTTCGCGCATCTTCTGGAAGCGTTCGATGTAGCGGTTGGAATGAGTGGGGTCGCGTTCCACCACGGATTCCCACAGGGTGATCAATCGGTCGGCCGGTGCTCCCTGCGGGGCCAATGGTTGCTGAGTTGGCCCGGAGTTTCCGGTGCTCTCCACGGGATCTCCTTCCGGGTGCAGCGGGGGTTGATGCAGTTGGAGTCACGGTGTGGCTCGCACGCAAAAACGCCCGTAGACAATGTGAGTGACCACGGGCGCTCAAGGCGTTTGGAGCGGCTGACGGGAATCGAACCCGCGTATCAGGCTTGGGAAGCGTGCGCTCTACCATTGAGCTACAGCCGCATTGAACTCAGATTCTTCAATCTGTGCACAGTGTGCATCTTGCACGGCTTGACTGTAGTGAGCTGGTCACAATGGCGTCAACTCACGGACGGTTCTTGGGTGCCGCGGCAGTGCACGTTCAGGAGGCTGCTGGGGTGGGTGCGCTAGCGTGGGCGGCGTGCTGCTCTCTGATCGTGACATACGCGCTGAACTGGAAGCCGGACGGGTTGAACTGGAGCCTTGTGTTCCGGAGATGATCCAGCCTTCCAGTATTGATGTTCGCCTGGACCGCTTTTTCAGGCTCTTTGACAACCACAAGTACGCGGTGATTGACCCCGCCCAGGACCAACCGGATCTCACCCGGCTGGTGGAGGTGGACCCGAACGAACCGTTCGTGCTGCATCCAGGTGAGTTCGTTCTGGGTTCCACGTACGAGAAGGTGACGCTGCCGGACGACGTCGCCGCCCGCCTGGAAGGCAAGTCCTCCCTGGGGCGGTTGGGGCTGCTGACCCATTCCACCGCAGGTTTCATAGACCCCGGTTTCTCCGGGCACGTGACGCTGGAACTGTCCAACATGGCTACCTTGCCGATCAAGCTCTGGCCGGGTTCCAAAGTGGGGCAGTTGTGCTTCTTCCGCCTGTCCTCACCGGCCGAGTACCCGTACGGCACGGGGGATCACAAGAATCGGTACCAGGGGCAACGCGGCCCCACGGCCTCCCGCTCCCACCTGAACTTCCACCGCACCCAGATCTGACCCCCACCCCCGCCTGGCCTCGACTGCCGAGTGTCCGTTTTTGGTCGTTTCTGCTGCCCCACAACGACCAAAAACGGACACTCGGCAGTAGGGGTTAGGGGGTTGGGGTGCGACGGCGGGGGTCTGGTAACGGCAGCAGCAACAGCAAACCCAGGAGCACCACGGTCAGGATTCCCAAAATCCCCCACCGTTGTTCACCGGAAATGTAGATGGCAACGGTGAACAGCGCCGGAGCCAAGAAGCTCACGGCCCGGCCGGTGGTGGCGTAGAGGCCGTAGAGGGAACCCTCGGTGCCCTCCGTGGTGAGCCGGGCCAGATAGGCCCGGGAGGATGCCTGGGCTGGGCCCACCGCCAAGCACAGGGCCAGTCCGCAAATCCAGAAAACTGTGTGCCCGTCCAGGAACAGCAGAGGCACGGCAAAGACCATCACCCACACCAGGGCCACCACAATCACGGTCTTGGGGCCAACACGATCATCCAGTTGGCCCCCGATCAATGCGCCGATGCCTGCGGCCAGATTGCCCACGATGGCAAAAGTCATGACTTCCGCCAGCGTGAATCCAAAGGTGCCGGCTGCAATCACCCCGCCGAAGGTGAAAATTCCGGAGAGCCCGTCCCGGAACACGGCGGAGGCCAGCAAAAAGAACAGCGCGGTGCGGTCAGTTCGCCACAGTTGCCGGACCATGCCCAGAATCTCGCGGTAGGGCCCCAGCGGTCCCTCACGGTGTTGATCGGGTGAGACCGCAGGTGCCATCAATCGTTCCCGGCGGTGCAGGGAGACCACCAGGGGGATGGCAAACACGGCACACCACGCGGCGCAGAACAGGGCGACGGCGCGTACGTTGACGGCGTCTTCGGTGGGAAGTCCCACGAATCCGGGGGAGACAAAGCCGAACAGGACAAAAGCCGTGGCAAGGATGGAGCCGATGTACCCGGCAGCCCACCCTCGTCCGCTGATGCGCCCCACGCGGTCCGCCGGAGCGATGGTGGGAAGTACGGCGTAGTAGTCCACGGCCGCCAGTTCCTTGGCAGCGTTGGCGGCGGAGAGCAGCATCACGCCCAGCAAGAGGAACTGCTCGGCGGGAGCCGCAAAAAAACATCCGGCGGTAGCCAGTACACACAGAGCTGTGAGCACCGCGATGGCGGGAGCTCGGCGCCCACTGCGATCAGACAGACGCCCTACCAAGGGGGCGAACACGGCGATGCTCACCGCGGCAAGGGCGGTGGCTATGGAGAGCACCTGGGAGGTGTGCTCGGTACTGCCGAAAGCTGAACTTGTCAGGTACGTGGTGAACACGAACGTGATCATCAGGGCGTCGATCACGGAAATGGCGACGTCGTAGAAATACCAGGCCGTGAGCGTTGTCCTGGGGGCTGGTTGGGCGGGGGATGGGCGGACCGGAGGGGCGGTCTGGGCGGTCATGACCCCAGCGTAAAGTGCTGGAGGCCACATCGGGTGCGGGTTGAGCTCATGGGGGTCAGCCCGGGCCTTGGTAGGATTGTCCCCAGCTCGAACCGACCCGAGCGTTATTGCCATGTCACCAAGGGTTTAGACGGCATGGCCCGCGGGTCCGGTAGAGCTGACACCCTTGAAGACCAATCTCCCGCGTTAATGCCGGCCTCGGAGGTGCCATGCTCGCAGTGCTCATTGCCCATGCCTTGGCAGCGCTGCTGGCACCCCTGATTTTCCCCCGCATTGGCCGTAATGCCTTTTACTTGCTGGCCGCTGTGCCGGGGGTTTCGTTCATCTGGCTGTTGTTGCAGTGGCCTGCCGTCCGGGACGGTCAGGACCCCATGCAGCTGGTCAACTGGGTGCCCGCGCTTGACTTGGAACTTGCTTTCCGGATGGATGCCCTGGCGTGGGCCACTTCCCTGCTGGTGCTGGGGGTTGGTTCCTTGGTGCTGGCCTACTGCGCCAGGTACTTCTCCACGGATTCACCGGACACCGGAGCCTTTGGCGCCCAGCTGGTGGCCTTTGCGGGCGTGATGTTCGGTCTGGTCACCTCCGATGACCTGATGTTGATGTTCATCTTCTGGGAGATCACCTCCGTGCTCTCCTTCCTGCTGATCACCTACGCGCGCACCAGAATGTCAGCGCGGCGTGCTGCCATGCAGGCGCTGGTGATCACCACCGCTGGTGGCTTGACCATGCTGGTTGGTGTGGTCATGTTGGGCCAGCTGGGTGGCACCTATCGGATTTCCGAGCTGCTGGCCAATGCCCCGCAGATCATTGCCGAGCACGAAGCCATGATCAATGTGGCCATAGCCCTTCTCCTGGTGGGGGCGGTCACCAAGTCCGCGCTGATTCCCTTCCACTTCTGGCTGCCCGCAGCCATGGCAGCACCCACGCCGGTCTCCGCTTATTTGCACGCAGCGGCCATGGTCAAGGCCGGCGTGTTCATTGTGGCCCGCTTTGCCCCGGAGTACTCCCAGACCGCTGCCTGGCAGCCCATGATCATCACCTTGGGTCTGGGCACCATGCTGTTCGGCGGCTGGGTGGCCTTGCGGCAGTACGACCTCAAACTCATCCTTGCCTACGGCACCGTCAGTCAGCTCGGCTTCCTGATCCTGATTCTGGGGCAGGGAACTGCCGACGCCGCCCTGGGCGGGTTGGCGCTGATGCTGGCCCACGGTTGCTTCAAGGCCACCTTGTTCCTGGTGGTGGGCATCATTGACCACGAAACCGGTAGCCGTGACGTGCGTAAGCTCTCCGGGCTCTACCACCCCATGAAGGGCCTGTTCGTGATTGCCCTGATCGGGGCGGCCTCCATGGCCGGTTTCCCGCTGCTGGGCGGTTTTGTGGCCAAGGAATCGGTGCTGGAGGGGCTGCTGCACGCGGTGGAGGTCGACGGCGACCCCGCCTCCTGGATTCGTCTGGTCGGCGTGCTGGCGGGTTCAGTTCTGACCGTGGCCTACAGCGCCCGTTTTGTGTGGGGTGCTTTTGCCACCAAGCGCAGCGAATTTGCCGACCTCCCCGTGGGCGCGGACGGCCGTCCGGTGCGTACCCCCACGCACAGCGTGTCCTGGGCCTTCCAAGCCCCGGCTGCCGTACTCACGGTCATCACCATTGCCTACGGGCTCTACCCCGGTCCGGTGGAAACCTTCCTGACCCCGTGGGTTGACACTTTTGATGGTGAAACCACCACGTATCTGTCGTGGTGGCACGGTTTGACCCCGGCCCTGGGCCTGTCCGCAAGTGTCCTGGCAATCGGCCTGGTGCTGTTCTGGTTGCGCATCCCCGTGGCCAAGTTCCAGAACGCACTGCCGCATCTCCCGGCCGGCGAGCGGGTCTACCGCGGCGTGATTGATGCTTTGGACCGTCTGGCGGTCAAGGTCACCGGCAGCACCCAGCGTGGTTCGCTGAGCTTCTACCTGTCCGTCATCCTGGTCACCGCCATTGTGGTGCCGGTGGTGGCTCTGTTCGTGGAGGAGACTCCGCCGCTGGGGGCCATGCGCATTGCGGACTCCTGGGGGCAGGTGATTGCCGGGGCCATCATGGTGGTGGCAGCCCTGGCCGTGATCAAGGTGCAAAAGCGCTTCCTGGCCGTGCTGCTGGTTTCCGTCACGGGCTTTGGCATGGTCCTGATCTTTGCCCTGCAGGGCGCCCCGGACCTGGCCCTGACCCAGATGTTGGTGGAGACCATTGCCCTGGTGGCCATTGTGCTGGCGCTGCGTTCCCTCCCGGCTCCCGTGTGGCGTGGGCGCAAGGACAGAGGCCGGGTCCCGCGGGCCATTGTGGCCGTGACTTTTGGCGTGTTCATGATGCTGCTGGCGGCCTTCTCCATGGCTTCCCGCACCGCCTCCCCAATTTCCCTGAGTATGCCGGAAATGGCATATGAACTGGGCAACGGGGCCAACGTGGTCAATGTGATCCTGGTGGACATCCGAGCCTGGGACACCTTCGGCGAGCTGACCGTGGTGGTGGTGGCGGCCACCGGCGTGGCTTCCCTGCTGTTCGTCCAGGGCCGTGGTGACCGTCTGGTCCGCCGTGCGGTGGCCCCGGACACCGCTCAACTGGAACGCATCCAGGACCGCGCCACCCAAGCTCTGGGTCCGGACGGATACCGCTCTGCCCGTAACTTCCAGGTGGAGCCTTCAAGCCCCTACATTCTGGCGGGCAAAACTGTGGCACCGGAGATCCGCTCCATTGTGCTGGAAGTCATCACCCGCCTGTTGTTCCACACGATCATGCTGGTCTCCCTGTACCTGCTGATCGCCGGACACAACTTGCCCGGCGGTGGTTTTGCCGCCGGTTTGACCGCCGGTTTGGCCCTGACGCTGCGCTACCTGGCAGGTGGCCGTTACGAGCTGGAGCGGGCCACCCCCATCAACGCCGGCACCATGTTGGGCCTGGGCCTGGCCATCTGCTGCCTCTACGCCGTGGTTCCCGTGTTCTTCGGTGGCTCCATCATGCAGAGCTACACGCTGGGCGCTGAGCTTCCGCTCTACGGCTACACGTACGTGGTGACTTCGGTGATCTTTGACATCGGCGTGTACCTGATCGTGATCGGCCTGGTGCTGGACATCCTGCGGTCTCTGGGCGGCCACGTGGATGAGCAGCATGAGGACGAGATCATGCGGCGTCGTCGTCGGGCCCAGGGGAAGGGCGCCCGGATTCGGGTGACTCGCGGTCCGGCATCGGATGCCGGTGCCACGGGCACGGTGACCGTGACCAGAGAAGAACCCGTTGAGCTGACAGAGGAGGACTCCGCACCATGAGCGTCAATCTGACTCTGTTGATTGTGATGGGTGTGCTGTACGCCGTGGGTGTGTACCTGGTGCTGGAGCGCTCCCTGACCCGCGTACTGCTGGGCGTGATGCTGCTGACCAACGCCACCAACCTGCTGATTGTGCACGCTGCGGGCATGCCCGGGTTGGCGCCGCTGTACTCGGCGGACACGGACCCGCAGGATTACACGGATCCCCTGCCGCAAGCCCTGGTGCTGACCGCCATTGTGATCGGGTTGGCCGTCACCGCATTCCTGCTGGGACTGATTTACCGCTCCTGGGTGCTTTCACGCCGGGACGTCATTGCAGACGACGACGAAGACCGCCGCGTGGCCGCCCAATCATCCTTTGTGGATGAGGAAGACGCCGAACTGCCGGAGGACACCTCCGAGTTCGACGACGACCAGCTGGAGGCCAATGAACGCGAAAGCGAACTGCGGCATCAGCGTGAGATGGAATGGGTCCAGGCCCAGAAACAAGAGCGTGAGAACAACGACCGGGACGGAGGTCAGCGATGAGCATAGAGATTGCCCAGTTGGCCCCCTTGGCCATCATCGTGCCGTTCGTGGGTGCGGCCATGACGTTGGTGCTGTTCCGGCACAACCGCATGCAGCGGGTCATGGCCATTGCCACCTTGGCGCTGTCCTTGGTGGTGGAGACCCTGGTGCTGATTCAGACCTGGGACGCACCGCCCACCGCGGTCAACCTGGGTGGATGGGAAGCGCCATTCGGCATTGTGCTGATGGTGGACCAGCTCTCCGCGATCATGCTGGTGGTCTCCACCATCGTGTCTCTGGCGGTGCTGATCTACGCAACAGGTCAGGGTGTGGCAGACGGTGATGCCGAAGGCCCCATCTCCATCTTCTACCCCACGTTCTTGATCCTGGTTGCCGGTGTTTCCAACGCCTTCCTGGCAGGGGACCTGTTCAACCTCTACGTGGGTTTCGAGATCTTCCTGGTGGCCTCCTACGTGCTGATGACCATGGGTGGCACCACACAGCGGATTCGCGCCGGTGTCACGTACGTGGTGGTTTCCATCATTTCCTCCGTGCTGTTCCTGATTGCCATCGGCATGATTTATGCCGCCACGGGCACCGTGAACATGGCGGATCTGTCCATCAAGCTGGCGGAACTGCCCGCAGGCACTCAGATGCAGCTGCACTTGATGCTGCTGGTTGCCTTTGGCATCAAGGCGGCGGTTTTCCCGCTGTCCTTCTGGCTTCCGGACTCCTACCCCACGGCTTCTGCTCCGGTCACTGCGGTGTTTGCCGGCCTGCTGACCAAGGTGGGCGTGTATGCGATCATCCGGACGGAAACCTTGCTGTTCACCGCCGACCGGGTCAACACGTTGTTGATGTGGGTCTCCCTTCTGACCATGGTGGTGGGCATCCTGGGTGCCCTGGCCCAGATCGACATCAAACGTATGTTGTCCTTCACGCTGGTCAGCCACATCGGGTACATGATCTTTGGTATTGCGGTGGGTACCGTGGCGGCCTACTCGGCGGTGGTCTACTACGTGGCTCACCACATCATCATTCAGACCAGCCTGTTCCTGGTGGCTGGCTTGATTGAGCGTCGCGGGGGGTCCACCAACACGGACCGTCTGGGGGGCATGGCGCGCTTGGCCCCGGTGCTGGCTCTGCTCTACATGATCCCGGCGTTGAACCTGGGTGGTATCCCGCCGTTCTCCGGCTTCCTGGGCAAGATCGGCCTGTTCCAGGCCGGTGTGGACGTGGCCACCTGGCAGACCTACGTGGTGATTGCCGGTGCCGTCCTGGCCTCCTTGCTGACGCTGATCGCCATGATGCGCGTGTGGAACCGCGTGTTCCTGCGCACCCCGGACGACGCCGATTTCCCCGACCCCGTGCTGCTGGCCACCACCCGTGAGGGCCACTGGGGTGCAGGCGCCCAGCAGACGATCACCAGCCGTAACGGAGATCCGGCGCAACGAGTGAGCTTGTTGCCGCGCCTGATGGTCTGGCCCACCACCGCTCTGGTGCTGGTGGGCGTGGCCCTGACTGTGTTTGCCGGCCCGCTGTTTGCGGTGGCGGACAATGCCGCCGCCAATCTGAAGAATCCTGCCGCCTACGTGGAGGCTGTGTTCGGACCGGAGGGCCAACCGGGTGGTGCGCTGGAGAACGGCGCAGATGACGGCACGGCAGGTTCAACGGACGGTGCTGATGTTCCCGCCGGCACCCAATACGGCAACGGTGAACAGGAGGGCCTGGCCGTGGACATTTACCCGGGCCCCACGGAGTCACCCGAACCCGCTGCAACCGGCAGTGAGGAGACGCCATGAGTGAGAGCACCAACGCTGCGCCCGGCGCAGAAGAGACGGCGCGCCGGCAACGTCGTGAGCGATTGGCCACCAAGCGAGCCAAAGTTCGACGTCGTAATCACCGGTTCATTGTGGAGATCCCCCTGATCCTGTGGCTGGTGGTGGTCTGGGCAGTGCTGTGGGGTGAGTTCAACCTGACCAATCTGACGGTCGGTGTGATTTTTGCTCTGCTGGTGACCCGCGTTCTGGCGCTGCCGCCGGTGACCCTGTCGTATCGCTTCAACGTGCTGCAGGCCCTGGTGATGGGTGTGACCTTCCTGTACCAGGTGACCAAAGCCAGCTTCCAGGTGCTGTGGGTGGCCATCAAGGAGGGCCCCAACGTGCGCAGCGCCATTGTGGGTGTTCAGCTGCGTACCGGCAATGACCTCCTGGTCACCGCGGTGGCCAACACCACGGGCCTCATCCCGGGTTCTGTGCTGATCGAGGTGGACCGCTCCACCGGCACCTTGTTCTTCCACGTGCTGAATGTGAAGAATGAGGAGGAAGTGGAGTCCTTCCGCCAGGTGGTCCTGGACACGGAAGCGGCGTGGATCCGCACCATGGGCGATCAGCATGAACTGGCAATCTTGCACGCCGAAGACGAGCGCTTGGGCAGAAAGCACCCCATGGCTGTGTTGCGTGCCCCCGAACAGTCAGGAGATCGCTGATGAATTCGATCGTGTTGTTCCTGGCCGTCCTGATGCTGGCCGGAGCCGCCGCCGGTGTGCTGTACCGGTTGGTCAAGGGCCCCGCACTGTTGGACCGGGTGCTGGCCAGTGATGTTCTGTTGGCCATTGTGGCGGCCGCGGTGTGTGTGGACATGCTGTGGCAGCAGAACACGGACTACCTGGTGTTGACCGTCATGATTTCCCTGGTGGGTTTCCTGGCCTCCGTGACGTTTGCCCGCTTTGTGCAGACCCGCCCGTCCCAGCACCCGGATGCGGGGCGAACCCGCTCTGAATGGGAGGACGCGGAGGCGCCGTCCCGGCCACGGGAACCGGGTACTGGAACGGGGGAGATCACCATCATCCATTCACCGCAGTCGGCCCGGGAAGCGGCCACCGGCCCGGGAGTTGGTCCCGGATCACAGTGGGAGCGGCCCAGCCAGACCGGCGGTTCCGGAACCGAAACGGAGGGACGCTGATGGACCTTGTACTGGATGTGATCGGTTCGGTCTTGTTGCTGGTGGGCTGCCTGATGTCCCTGGCTGCCGGATTGGGTTTGGTGCGCTTGCCGGATGTCCTGACCCGCATGCACGCAGCCACCAAGCCGCAGGTGCTGGGATTGCTGTGCGTTTTGCTGGCGGTGGTGATCATCAACCGCGCTTGGGAGCTGTTCCCGCTGGCCATGTTGGGCTGGGTGTTCATGTTGCTGACGGCCCCGGTGAACGCCCACATGGTGGGCCGCGCCAGCTACCGCAGCAAGCACGTCAAGGAGGAGGGCGTCACCAAGGACGAACTCGCCCTTGCTCTGAAAGGCAACACTCCGGTGGAAACTCGCGTTGAGCAGATTGCTGACAATCCTGATTCAGCCGCGCGCTAAGGTTGTGCCGGGAGAATTGTCCACGAACTCGGACCGCGGTCCGGTGAAGGAGTGACCATGAACGACAAAGTATTGAGCCTGGTGGGAACCGCTGCCTCCATTGCGGGCGTCACGGTGGCCAACAAGGGTCTGACCGCCATCTGGGGCAAGGTCACGGGCCATGAACCCCCGGCCAAGAACCCGGACCCGCAGGAACGTTGGGCTGACATTCTCCTGTGGGCCGTCATCACGGGTGTGGTGACCACCGTCATCAAGGTGGGCGTGACCCGTCAGGTGGCCAAGATGCAGGGTGACAGCGACCAGATCGGCGCCTGAACCCCCTCAATTTTTCAACGACGCCGGTGTCCCCGGCCTGCGTGACCTCCGCTTGAGTGAGCACGGGTTGCCAGGTGTGGGCGCCGGCGTCGTCACGTGCTTGCTAGAGTGAGCGGGCACTGTAACGACAGGGGAGCGCGTAAGCGCTGAGAGTGCGGGCGACCGCAGACCCTCGAACCTGATCCGGTTAGTACCGGCGCTAGGGAGTCGAGCATCTCGGGGTGTCCGGGGTCCGTGTGGCACGGACCGGGCACCTCCCCCTCCTGAACACATGCCGGTGGCGCTGCGCCCCGGATCGGGAGGAAACCATGAACAAGACGTCACATTCTGCGGATCGGCGCACCACCACCGCAGCCCGCCCCGGAACCAGGCGCTCGCGCATGCAGTGGCGGGTGGTGGATTTGGTGGTCTTGGCCGTGCTGGCGGCAGCTTGCGGCGTGATCTTCTGGGCCTGGTCCAATCTGGTCTACCCCATGATCACCAGCGCCGCCGTGGCTTATCCGCCTGCTTCCGGGTTCATGATGGGTGGATGGTTGATCGCTGGCACTTTGGGCGGGTTGATCATCCGCAAACCAGGGGCCGCGTTGGTCTGTGAACTGTTGGCGGCGGTTTTCCAAGGGTTGATGGGCACGCATTTTGGGTTGACCGTTGTGATTTCCGGGCTGGTTCAGGGCTTGGGCGCGGAGTTGATCTTTGCAGCCACGGGCTACCGGCGGTTCGGCCCGGTGGTGGCCACCGCTGCCGGTGCCCTGGCGGGGCTGTTCGGCAGCGTGTCCGAGTGCATCATCTACTACTACGAATGGCAGAGTGCCCATCAGGTGGTCTATGTGGTCTTTGCCACGGTCTCCGGTGCGGTGATCGCCGGGTTGCTGATGTGGGCGCTGACCCGAGCCCTGCGTGCCACCGGCGTGCTCTCCGCGCTGTCCTCCGGACGGTGAACATGCGGGGTGCCTTGGTGGAAGCCAGGGACTTTTCCTGGCGCCATCCGGACCGAGCACGGGCATCCCCGTCCGGGGTGACGTTCCGGGTGGAACCGGGGGAGAAAGTTCTGGTGGTGGGCCCCAGCGGTGTGGGCAAGTCCACCTTGCTCCACGCTTTGGCCGGGGTTTTGGACCCGGGGGTGGAGGACTCATCCGCGGACAGCGCCGCGGCGGACGGTGAAAACAATACTGCCCAAGGGTCCGGGCCCAGCGGGGAATTGCTGATCCAGGGCCGCCCAGCTCTGGAGAGGGCCAGCATCACGGGGTTGCTGCAACAGGACCCGGAAGCGGGGATTGTGCTGGCCAGGGTGGGGGACGACGTCGCTTTCGGCCCGGAGAATCTGGCCGTGGCACCCCAGAAGATCTGGCCACGGGTGGATGCCGCACTGGAGGCCGTTGGCCTGAGCGTGCCCCTGGACCGGCAAACGGATGCCCTCTCCGGCGGACAACAGCAGCGCTTGGCCCTGGCCGGGGTGACTGCCATGCACCCGCAACTGCTGCTCTTGGACGAGCCCACGGCCAACTTGGATCCGGAAGGTGTGCGCACGGTGCGCGCCGCCGTGGAATCCGTACTGGAACGTACCGGTGCCACGTTGATTGTGGTGGAGCACCGCACGGAAGTCTGGGCGGACGTGGTGGACCGGGTGGTGGTCCTGGGCCCGAACGGCGTGGAGCAGGACGGGCTACCCAGCGAGGTTTTTGGGGATTTGCACCGCCGGGAAACCTTGGCCCGCCAGGGGATTTGGGTGCCTCAGCGTGGGTTGCCGACTCCGGTGCAAGCACGTCCGGAACCTGGCCCAGAATTATTGGAATTACAAGAACTCAGAGTTTCCCGTCAGCAGCCTTCTTCCCGGGCACTGGCCCAACGCCGCCGCAAGGTGCGTTCCGGGCGCACCGTGCCGGAGCATGCCGTGGCCGGGCAACCCGTGGCTCAACCGGTGAATTACACGGTGCGCGGTGGCACGGCGACGGCACTGACGGGAGTCAACGGGGCCGGTAAGTCCACCCTGGCACTGACCTTGGCGGGGCTGTTGGTACCCGCCGGTGGAAGCGTGACCGCCCTGCCGGCGCTGGCTGGGGACACGGTTGCGGACCCCTCAGCCTGGTCCGGGCCCGAGCTGCTGACCCGGATCGGCACCGTGTTCCAAGAACCAGAACATCAATTTCTGGCCAACACGGTCCGGGCGGAACTTGCAGAAGGCCCCCGCCGTGCCGGTTGGGCTTCCGCTGACATCCAGGCCACCGTGGACGATCTGCTGGAACGCCTGGATCTGGTGGAGGTGGCCCAAGCCAATCCGTTCACCCTCTCCGGTGGTCAAAAGCGCCGCTTGTCCGTGGGAACCGTGATGGCCGCAGCCCCCGATGTGCTGGTGTTGGACGAACCCACCTTTGGCCAGGATGCGGCCACCTGGCATTCCGTGGTCAACCTCCTGGCGGATCAGGTACGGGCCGGGCGCGCAGTGGTGGTGGTGACCCATGACCGCGAGCTGATTCACGCGCTGGGCGCCACTGAACTGCGGGTGGAACCGGCGGACTCTTCAGAGCAAGTTGCGGAGCGGGCACCTGAGTCTCCACTCACCCACCAGCGCGGCTGGCTCAGTGGCCGGGATGCGCTGACCAAACTCTTCTGCGCCGTCATGCTCACGGTGCCCTTGGTGATTTCAGCCGATCCGGTGACCTCCGGGCTGATTCTGGGCGGGGAACTGCTGGCGCTGGTCTTGGCAGGCCAACGGCCGCTGCGACTCCTGCTGGTGGCTTGGCCCCTGCTGCTTGCAGCTCTGCTCTCCGGATGGGGAACTGCACTGCTGGCGGAAGATTCGGGAGCCACGCTGCTGCTCCTGGGGCCGGTCACGATTTCGGAAGGCTCCCTGGCAGCTGGAGCCGCGATTGCCTTGCGAGGGCTGGCTCTGGCGCTGCCGGGGTTGGTGCTGTTGCTCACCACCGATCCCACGGATCTGGCCGACGGGTTGGCGCGCACGGCAAAACTACCGGCTCGGTTTGTGATAGCCGCGCTGGTGGGGTTGCGCTTGATGACCGTCATGATGCGGCAGTGGCAGGTTCTGGTGACCGCGCGCAGGGCTCGCGGAGCAGGGGCATCCCGCAGCCCGCGACTGGTTGTGGCGGAAGTGTGGGGACGTGGATTCGGGCTGCTGGTTCAGGCGTTGCGGCGGGCCACCCGACTGGCTGTCACCATGGAAGTGCGGGGTTTTGGCTCCGTGGTGGCTGCCCAGCAGCGCACGTGGGCCAGGCCCATCACCAGAACCCGGGCAGACGTTCAGCTTGTTGCCGTGACACTGGTCTTGGGCGTGGGTGCCCTGGTGGTTTCTCACCTGACGGGGGCGCAGCGCTTCATCTGGCAGTGAGGCAGCCGTTGAGCGGGCAGCGAGGTAGGCGTTGTCCCAGTGCCGTTGTCCCAGTAGTGAGACGGCGCTTGGCCGAGCAGCGAAAGAGTGCTTGACCGGGCGGCGGGCCCCGGTTCGATCAGGCAGTGGGGCCGGGCTGGATGATGTCTGCGCTCTCCCACACGGGATCAGCCTCCAGGTACTGGTTTTCCTGGGCTGCCCACCGGTCCCAGAACTCCAGGTAGGACTTGCCGTCCCGGTTCAGCGCGCGGGTGCGGCGCTGAGCCTCCGGAAGCTCCACCCACACGGAGACGTCCAGCACCTCCCGTGCCACCCAGTTGCAGGCCCCCACACCTTCCAGAATCACGATCTCGGCGGGGCGGGTCAGCCGGGGGCCGCCGGAGGAATCGGCAAGCCAGTCCCAGGCGGCCCAGTAGGCGTCCTGTTCTTCGCGCAGGGTGGCCAGGATGGAGTCGTTGTAGATCTCAATGCCTTGCGCCAGACCATCCCATCCCGGATAGATGTCCTCCAGGTGAAAGGTGACCACGTCCCGGGTCACGGAAAGCACCTCAGAAAGCTGGCTGGCCAAACTGGTCTTGCCGGCTCCGGAGCGGCCGTCAATGCCGATCAGATGCGGTTTTCGGGTGGGGTTTTCCAGCTGGTGGACCAGTGCCAGCCCGGATGGATTGGCCTGCGCAATGGCCGGGTCCATGTGCAATTCAACGTCTTGCACGCTTCAGGCCTCCCGCTGTGTGCCGGCTGATGACGCCAGCGCGTGGCGCGTGTACTCCACGATTCCATCCAGCGCCCCGGTCACCATCTCCCACGTCTGCTCAAAGCCCTGGGCATTGCCGTACCACGGGTCAACAATGCCTTGTTCACGGGCGGGTAGATCTGCCACGGCGGGATCAAAGGAACGGTACATGCGCACCTTGCCGCGGGCGTCGTCGTCGTGGGGCGCCATGGAAGCCAGAGCACGGGCGTGCTGGGTGTCCATGGCCAAAATCAGGTCATGGTCACCGAACCACTGCGGTGTGAATTGCTGCGCGCGGTGGCCATGGGGATTCAGCCCCTCCCGCTTCAGGAGGCGCTGGGCCCGTGGATCAATGGGGTTGCCGTGCTCTTCATCGGAGATCCCGGCGGAGTCGACAGTGACGTGATCTGCAAGACCGGCCCGGTCAAAGGCGCGGCGCAGAGCCAACTCGGCCATGGGTGAACGGCAGATGTTGCCGGTGCACACGGTGGCGATTCGGTACATGCGCCCCATTTTAGGGGTTCTGCCGACCCGGTGTTGATGCGAGGGCAACCAAAACCCCGTCGGGGACCCCGCAGGGGTAACGATTCGGCAAACCAGCCCCACTTTCCGATGGTTCATGGCGGAGATCACACTTAAACTTGATAGAAGTACGCTCAACTTTGTTGACACAGGGGGAGGAAGCTCTATTCTTGAGTCAGGACAACTCAAGATTTGAGACCTCCGGATCGCAGGACGGTCCGGTGAAGACTGAGCAGCCCGTCAAGGGCAGAGGAGGTATGGGAATGTCCCGTGCAGTAGGCATTGACCTGGGAACCACCAACTCGGTTGTTTCCACGCTGGAAGGTGGCGATCCGGTCGTCATCGCAAACGCGGAGGGTGCGCGCACCACTCCGTCCGTCGTCGCGTTCTCCAAGGACGGTGAGACCCTGGTGGGTGCCACCGCCAAGCGTCAGGCCGTGACCAACGTTGATCGCACCATTGCATCCGTCAAGCGCCACATGGGTACCGACTGGACCCAGGACATTGACGGCAAGAAGTACACCGCGCAGGAAGTTTCCGCGCGTACGTTGATGAAGCTCAAGGCTGACGCAGAGGCTTACCTGGGGGACAAGGTCACGGATGCCGTGATCACCGTCCCGGCGTACTTCAACGACGCCGAACGCCAGGCCACCAAGGAAGCCGGCGAAATTGCCGGCCTGAACGTGCTGCGCATTGTCAACGAGCCCACTGCGGCTGCCCTGGCCTACGGCCTGGAAAAGGGCAAGGAAGATGAACTCATCCTGGTCTTTGACCTGGGTGGCGGTACCTTTGACGTCTCCCTGCTGGAAGTTGGCAAGGATGAGGACGGCTTCTCCACCATTCAGGTGCGTGCCACTGCCGGTGACAACCGCCTGGGTGGCGATGACTGGGATCAGCGCATTGTTGACTGGCTGCTGAGCCAGGTGAAGTCCAAGACCGGTGCCGATCTGTCCAAGGACAAGATTGCACTGCAGCGTCTGAAGGAAGCTGCTGAGCAGGCCAAGAAGGAACTCTCCTCCGCTTCCTCCACCAACATCTCCTTGCAGTACCTCTCCGTGACTCCTGAAGGTCCGGTGCACTTGGACGAGACTCTGTCCCGCGCCAAGTTCGAGGATCTGACCAGCGATCTTCTGGCTCGCACCAAGAAGCCGTTTGAGGATGTCATCAAGGAAGCCGGCATCAAGCTCTCCGACATCGACCACGTGGTGCTGGTGGGCGGTTCCACCCGTATGCCGGCCGTTGTGGAAGAGGTCAAGAAGCTCTCCGGCGGCAAGGAGCCCAACAAGGGTGTGAACCCTGATGAGGTGGTGGCCGTTGGTGCTGCCATTCAGGGTGGTGTGCTGAAGGGCGACCGCAAGGACGTCCTGCTGATTGACGTCACCCCGCTGTCCCTGGGCATTGAGACCAAGGGCGGTGTGATGAACAAGCTGATCGAGCGCAACACGGCAATCCCCACCAAGCGCTCGCAGGTCTACACCACCGCTGAGGACAACCAGCCTTCGGTTTCCATTCAGGTTTTCCAGGGTGAGCGTGAGTTCACCCGGGACAACAAGAACCTGGGCACCTTTGAGCTGACCGGTATTGCTCCGGCTCCGCGCGGTGTGCCGCAGATCGAGGTCACCTTTGACATTGACGCCAACGGCATTGTGCACGTGTCCGCCAAGGACAAGGGCACTGGCACCGAGCAGTCCATGACCATCACCGGTGGTACCTCCCTGTCCCAGGAAGACATTGACCGCATGGTCAAGGACGCTGAGGCCAACGCGGAGGCTGACAAGGCCCGCCGTGAGGCAGCTGACATGCGCAACAACGCTGAGCAGCTGGCCTACTCCACGGACAAGATGATCAAGGACAACGACGACAAGCTCTCCGAGGACGTCAAGTCTGAGGTCCAGGCGGATGTGGACGCTGTCAAGAAGGCTCTGGAAGCCGATGACGACGACGCCGTGAAGTCTGCTCTGGACAAGCTGCAGGCCTCCATGGGCAAGATCGGCGAAGCCATCTACGCCCAGCAGGATGCTGCCGGTGCCGAAGGTGCCGAGGGCACTGCGCAGGCAGACTCCCAGGACGACGACGACATTGTTGACGCCGAGGTTGTGGACGAGGACGACACCAAGAAGTGATCGACCTCTGATGGTGGTGGCCGAGCAATCGGCCACCACCATCCCCACCCCATGGAAGGAACATGATGAGCACTTCAGCAGAAGAGCCCCAAGACACCGGGCAGGGTGGCGAACCCGGCGTGGGAGCAGGGGCTGAGCAGGAGACCCCGCTGACCGCGGAGGAAATCCTGAATGCGGAACAGACCGAGGAAGCTCGGGCCGCGGATCAGGAGAACTCGGCGGAAGATTCCGAGTTCGCCCAGTTGGCCAATGACCGGCTGGAAGACCTGCGCCGTTTACAGGCGGAGTTCGTGAACTACAAGAGCCGTACGGACCGTGAGCGTGCCCAACTGCGGGATCACGTGGCCAGCGATGTTCTGGGTTCGCTGGTTCCGGTTTTTGATGACATTGATGCCGCCCGTGCAGCTGGAGATCTGACCGACGGCCCCTTTGCTGCCATCGCCACCAAACTGGAGGACCTGCTGGCCAAGCAAGGCTTGGAGCGCCTTGGCGCCATTGGGGAAGCCTTTGACCCCAATGTGCACGAGGCCGTGTTGCAGCAGCCCGCCGAGGGCGTGGAGGCAGACCACATCTCCATGGTGCTGCGTTCCGGTTTCCGGGTTGGCGGCCGCGTGGTGCGTGCTGCCCAGGTGGCAGTTGCTCCTTGAGTGCTGCACCCCGGCTGATTCGTGAATCATCCGGGTGGCTGAATCGACCCGCGGCCGGTGAGTGGAGTATCCCGCTGACCGGCCGCGCTGGGTCCAACAGAGAATTGACAAAATACTTCATTGCCCCCTGAAAGGAGGCGTCATGGCCAGTCAGGACTGGATCGACAAGGACTTTTACGCCGTTCTGGGCGTCTCCAAGGAGGCGACCGACGCTGAGATCAAAAAGGCGTACCGCTCACTCGCCAAGAAGTACCACCCGGACCGCAACGCGGGAGATGCCGCGGCCGAACAGAAGTTCAAGGAAATCTCCGAAGCTCACGATGTCCTGGCGGACCCCGAAGAACGCAAGGAGTACGACGCCATTCGGGCCATGGGCTCTGGCGCTCGCTTTGCCGGTGGTGCCGATGGCGCCGGGTTTGAAGACCTGTTCGGTGATGTGTTCGGTGGCGGACGAACCCGCACCCGGTACTCCACCGGCGGTGGTCACAACATCAACTTTGAAGACCTGTTCGGTGGCGCCGGGTTTGGTGGCGGATTTGGCGGTGGGAGCTATTCGGACGGCTACTCCGGCGGTTTCGGCCCGGGGGGCGCAGACCCCCGTTTCCAAGCTCCGCCCGCCAAAGGTGAAGACATCACCACCAGCACGGTGATCCCCTTCCGCTCCGCCATGGAGGGCACCACGGTCAAGCTGCAACGCGGCAATGGTTCCTCCACCACCGTGCGCATCCCGCAGGGTGTGCGGGATGGTCAGAAGCTCAAACTGCGTGGCAAGGGCCACTCCGGTCCAGGTGGCAACGGGGACTTGATCTTGACGATCAAGGTGGGGGAGCACCCCGTGTTTGCCCGCCGCGGCAGCACCGATGACCTCACCGTGACCGTGCCCATCACGTTCCCGGAGGCTGCCCTGGGGGCCACCATCAAGGTGCCCACGGTGGAAGGGTCGCCGGTGTCTTTGAAGATCCCCGCAGGCACCAGCTCCGGGCGCAAGTTCCGGGTCAAGGGCAAGGGTGTGACCACAACCAAGGGCACGGGCAACTTGATTGTCACCGTGGAGATTCAGGTGCCCAAGGAACTCAACGACGACGCCAAAGCAGCCGCTGAAGCGTTTGCTGCAGCCACCGCAGAGGTTGATCCACGCGAACACGTGATGGCGAGGGCTCATGAGTAACCACCCGGAGGAACGGGCGCTGTACGTGATTTCCGTGGCAGCGGAGTTGGCGCAGATGCATCCGCAGACATTGCGGCAGTACGACCGTTTGGGCCTGGTGCAACCCACTCGCGCCCCGGGGCGAGCACGCCGTTACTCCCCGCGGGACATTGAGAAGCTGCGTGAGGTGCAGAGACTTTCCCAGGAGGGAATTTCCCTGGAGGGGATCAGGCGCATCCTGCAGTTGGAGAATCAGGTCATCGCGTTGCAGCGCCGCATGATGGAACTGCAGGCCGAACGTGATGCCGCGCTGGAGCAGGTGCGTCATGACCAAAGTGTCTGGGCGGCATCCCCTTCCGGAGAGGTGATTCGGTTGCCCCGGGGTTCCCGGCCTCCGGGTACACCGCCTGGGCCCACCTCCAGCGCCTTGATGGTGTATCGCCCGCGCCGTTCGAGCTGACCGAGGCTCAATGCCTCCAGCTGGTCCCTGTGGGGTCTTCATCTTGGGGGTCCACACCGGCGCGGGTGGTTGCTGACAGGTGTTGTTGTGCCAGCCGCCGGAGCACCTTGAGGACGGGGTCCATCAGGAGCGTTCCCAGAATCACCTGGTGGACAGCCCCTGCTGGGTCAGACGGAACGGAGTTGACGTCCACGCGGGCAATTTTTTCCGCTGCCTCCGCGTAGACGTTCATCCGGCTTTCTGTCACGCCCAAATCAGCGTCATCGCAAGCAGCCCAGGCTTGATCCAACTGCTCCACCAGCGGGTCATCCACTCCAATACGCCACCCGTGGGCCTCAATCCACGCGCGTGCCCGGGAGGGTTGCCCGCCCGCGTGGTCCCCGAGTGCCCCGGACTGTTGAGCCGAATCAGAATCAAGTGAGTCGTCCAGGACGGCCATGTCTTGACCGGTGTTCGGCGGTGGGACGCAGCGGTAGTCCTGGCTGGGGCCGCTGAGCGCACGCTGAGCGGTGCCCAGCAGGCCAAGGCGTTCGATGTCTGGATCTTCCAACGTTGCCAACACCCGCCCCACGTCCTCCAGGGAGAGCCCGGCAATCTCCGTCAGTGCCCGAATCAGCCGCAATCGCTCCACGTGGGTGTGGTCGTAGTCAGCCTGGGTCCGTGACAGCGGGCGGCCAGGCTGTAGCAATCCCTTACGCAGGTAAAACTTCAGCGTTGCAACAGAAACCCCGGTCTGAGCGGAGAGTGCGGAAATTTTCATCATCACCCCTTGACTTTGGATAGCTTAGCTCCCCAATAATGGATACTGACACTATCTAGTTGGATGAGGTGAGAGTCACCATGGCCAAGGCTTTGACGCATGCGTACGCCGGCGACGTCGTCGTTTTTCAGATTGGGATGACCGTCAAAAAACTGCACCGACCAGACCTCTGGGGCCCAGTTGCGCTGGCCATGACCCGTATGCAGGCCGAACTGCGCGAACGTACAGCGCAGGCTGAACGCGGTGAGGCGGAGGACCTGGGGTTTCTGGGGGCCGTGAATTTGCTGGGTGCCAAGGGCCCGTGGTGTGTGCAGTACTGGCGCAGTGTGGAGCAGCTGTACGCCTACGCAAGTGATCCCGAGCACCGTCACCTGCCGGCCTGGCGCCAGTTCAATCAGAGCGCCCGCCGCCATCCGGGGGCGGTGGGGGTCTGGCATGAAACGTACGTGGTTCCCGCCTCCGGTGTGGAAACCATTTACGCGGAAGGTGCGCTGGTGGGACTGGGGGCAGCCGCAGGCACCGTGCCCGTGGCAAAGAGGGGGTTGCGGGCCGCCGAACGTCTTGGGACCGCACCCACCTCTCCGTGAGAGGGTGCCCGAACTCGCCCGTGGATCGGCTTGAACCGACCCGCGGGCGGGGTTGAACGGGCCTGTGAGTCAGGTGAAACCGGCCTGCGGACCGGGCCGTTCAGTCCGTACGACGCCGGTAGGTCAGGTCCCGCGGAATGCGGCCGGCCTCCTGCGCCTTGCGTTCAAAGCTGGTCAGGGTCCGACCCCTCCAGCGCGGTGCCCACCCCTGATCAGGCGCGGAGTCCGTGGCAATCGGCCCGGGGTGAAGGTTCTCAAATCTGCCGTCGGCTTCAATGAGTCGGCGCATCTCAATGGCGTATTCCTGCCAATCCGTGGCCAGCCGCCAGGTGCCACCGGGTTTGATCACGGAAGCCACCTGAGCAATGAAATCTGCGGAGACCAGGCGCCGCTTGTGGTGCTTTTTCTTGTGCCACGGGTCCGGGAAGAACACCCACACCTCATCCACAGAGGCCGGTTCCAGGAAGTGTTTGAGCACTTCCGGGGCATTGGCCTGGACGGCGCGCACGTTCTCCACGCCGTTGGCGGCAGTCTTCATGAGCAGATCGGCCAGCCCGGGGGTGTAAACCTCCACGGCCAAAAAATCGTGTTCGGGAACTTCCGCCGACCGGTGGGCCATGGCCTCACCCAACCCCGAACCGATCTCCACCACCAGAGGTGCAAGCCGCCCGTACACGGCCTGTTGGTCAAAGTGGGCGTGCTCGGCCACGGAAGTGTCCGTGATCTGCCGCGGCACCGTCAGGATTCGGGTGGGGGCCCACTGCTCCCACGCCTTTTCCCGGCGCGGAGTCAGGCGATCACCGCGGCGAACAAAGGAAAGGGGTTGCCGGTGGAACTTCTGATCCACCGGAGTCTTGTCCGGGCGCTCAGATTCTGGGGTGTTGGTCTCACTCATCAACGCATGAGTCTAGTCAGGGCTTAGCCTGGGACGGTCCCTCTCTGCCCGGCCTCCCGGTGGCAAGCCTCTCTTGTGACGAAAGTTGGTCATGCGCGTTTCCTCCCGCCTTGGTTTGGCCCCTGGGCCGGACCGCGTCTTTTTCATCCTGGCGCTCGGCGTCCTGAGTGCGGTCAGTCCCATGGCCACGGACATGTACCTGGCCTCCATGCCCGCTCTGGCGCAGTATTACGGAACTCCGGCAGCCACCATCCAGCTGTCCCTGAGCACCTACATGGTGGGGATGGCTGTGGGGCAGTTCCTGCTGGGGCCCATATCCGATGTCTGGGGGCGCCACCGTTTGTTGGTGGCCGGAACCACGGTGTTCCTGCTCTCCAGCGTCGGTATCGCGTTTTCCTCCGACGTCACGGTGCTGCTGGTACTGCGTGGCGTTCAAGGATTTGCCGGGGCCGCGGGCGTGGTGATCGCCCGTGCCATTGTCTCGGACATCTCCTCCGGGGTGGAGGCGGCCAAGCTCTACTCCCTGCTGGGCACCATCGTTTCAGTGGCTCCCATTGTTGCCCCGGTGCTGGGCGGGCTGATTGCCACGTGGGCACCCTGGCAGGTGGTGTTCTGGGTGCTGGCCGGATTTGGTGCCCTGATGGTGGCCTGCGTGGTCTTTGTGATTCCGGAAACCCTGCCGCCTGAACAACGACGCCGCGGTGGGGCGCTTGCCGCCGTGGGTCTTGCCCGTGACGTTGTGGTGAACAAACCGTTCATGGCTTGGGCGCTGGCCATGTCCTTGGGTTTCGGTTCCTTGTTCTCCTACGTGTCTGCCTCCTCCTTTGTGATGCAGAACGTGGTGGGACTCTCCTCGATCGGTTACAGCTTGGCGTTTGCGGCGGCTGCCTTCGGCTCGGTGATTGCCGGTTTGCTCAATGTCCGGCTGCTCAACCGATACACCCCGGCCCAGATCATGATTGCGGCACTGGCCGCGCAGGGTCTCATCAACGCACTGGGGTTGATCGGCGTGCTGGTGGATGCCCCCGCTTGGAGCATCGTGGTGCACACCATCACCGCACAGACCTGCGTGGGGTTCTTGATCGGCAACGGTATTGCCCTGGCCCAAGCGCAAGTTCCCGGCCGTGCCGGATCGGGTTCAGCGGTCCAGGGGCTCATGCAGTTCATGGTGGGAGGGGCTGTCAGCCCGCTGGCGGGATTGGGTGGAGAGCACACCGCGGTCCCCATGAGCGTGCTGATGTTTGTTTTCACTGCAGCAGCATTGGGCACCGCCGTGATGGCTGCCCGCTGGTCTGAACCTCGCAAGGTTTGAGGCACGGCGCAACCTGACGGACCG
Source organism: Kocuria sp. (assembly GCF_030538595.1). Classification (GTDB taxonomy): domain Bacteria; phylum Actinomycetota; class Actinomycetes; order Actinomycetales; family Micrococcaceae; genus Kocuria. Next base: position 64,478 of record NZ_JAUNTS010000007.1, on the reverse strand, counting down.
CCGTCGTTGGTGCCATCAGTAGATTCAGCAGTCAGTGACCATGACTGCTGACCAGTGGCAATGGTGGCAGTCCAGGGCGATTCGAGTCCAGGTAACAAGGTGGCAACGGTCTGTGTGGTTAGATCACCCTGTGACGAGTGCCATATCCGGGGTCACCGCTCGCCCACCCTCCACCTTCCTCATGACTGTTGTGACCCCTGAGAGGATCTGAATAGTGGACCAGCTCATTCAGAATCTGCTGAGCCAGTTCTCCGGTATCGGCACCTATTGCTTCACTCCCTCCCAGATGGACATGGCCGAGTGCTTCGGTTCTGCTGCAAGCATCATCTGGGGGCCGTTCCTGCTGATCCCCCTGCTGTTGGTGACAGGTCTGTACCTGACCATCCGGTTGGGTTTTGTGCAGCTCATCAAATTGGGCCCCTCCTTGCGCCTGGCGCTGTTCGAGCGCAAGGACAAGGACGCACCTGGCGGTGACATCTCACAATTCCAGGCCCTGACCACGGCTCTTGCGGCCACTGTGGGTACGGGAAACATTGTGGGTGTGGCCACCGCCATCTCCATCGGCGGCCCCGGCGCGCTGTTCTGGATGTGGGTCACGGGTGTGCTGGGCATGGCCTCCAAGTACTCGGAAGCCTTCCTGGGTGTTCGCTTCCGCACCACGGATGCCAAGGGAGAGATTTCCGGTGGCCCGCAGTACTACCTGCAGCGCGGCATTCCCAATGGATTCGGTAAGTTCCTGGCGCTGTTCTTTGCCATTGCCGCCGTACTGGCCTCTTTCGGCATTGGCAACATGACGCAGGGCAACTCGATCTCCAGCAACGTGGTGGCTTCCTTTGACATCCCCACCCGGGCAACCGGTGCCATTCTGGCGGTTCTGACCCTGGCCGTTCTGGTCGGCGGTATCAAGTCCATCGGCCGTGTGACCTCTGCTTTTGTCCCGTTCATGATCGTGTTTTACGTGCTGGGCGCCCTGTTCATCCTGCTGGTCAACGTGGCAGACATCCCCGCCGCCATTGCCCTGATCTTCACCGATGCCTTCTCCGGGACGGCAGCCGTGGGTGGTTTTGCCGGGTCTGCCATCATCTTGGCCATCCAGATGGGTGTGGCTCGCGGCATGTTCTCCAATGAATCCGGTATGGGTTCTGCGGCCATTGCTGCTGCCTCCGCCCAGACCACGCACCCCGTGCGTCAGGGCTTGGTGTCCATGACCCAGACCTTCATTGACACCATCATCGTGGTCTCCTGCACCGGACTGGTCATCATCACCACGGGTGTGTGGCAAGAAGGCAGCGAGTTTGCCGCCACCATGACCGGTGAAGCCTTCAGCCACGGTCTGCCGGGCGAATGGGGCCACATCATCGTGACCCTGGGGCTGGTCATGTTTGCCTACTCCACCATTCTGGGCTGGGCCTACTACGGCGAGCGCTGCATGGAGCGCCTGTTCGGCCGCGGTGGTGTGATGCCTTACCGCATCTTCTACTCCTGCGTGGTGTATGTGGGAGCCACCATTCCCCTGGAAGCCGTGTGGAACTTTGCGGACGTCATGAACGGTCTGATGGCCCTGCCCAACCTGCTGGGCTTGATCATCCTCTCCGGCCTGGTGGTCCGTGAGACCAGGTACTACCTCAAGAACGACCCCAAGTTGCGGGCGGGCAAGTCGGAGGTGGACCTGTTCATGCGTGGCCATGACGGTGGTATCGACACCTACGAGATCACGGGACGCTGACTGCGTCGTCGTCATTCTGATGGCCCCCGGTCACCCCTGTGGTGAGTGGGGGCCATCAGCATATGGTGGGCTCATGACTGCTCTGCAACAGCCGCTCGCGCTGGCCAATGACTCCGGAATTGCAACTGTGTACCAACAGGGAGCCCACGTGGCCTCCTGGACGCCGGCTCGGCAGGATCCCGTGCTGTTTCTCTCCCGCCAGGCGCACTTTGTGGAGGGCAAAGCCATCCGCGGGGGCGTGCCCATTTGTTTTCCGTGGTTCGGTCCCGGACGTCACGGAGACCGGACTCCCGCACACGGTTACGCACGCACCACCCCGTGGTACCTGGATTCTTCCGACGACGCCGTGGCGGTGTTCTCCCTGAGTCAGGACGACTTTTCCCAGGAGGCCCGTGCTGCTTTCCCTCATGCGTTCGCCTGCCGCTACACCGTGACAGTGGGTGCGGAGCTGAAGCTGGAACTGGCCACCACCAACACGGGCGATCAACCACTGGAGATTGAAGAAGCCCTGCACACCTACCTGGCCGTAGGCGACATCCGCTCTGTCACGGTTGAAGGGCTGGACGGTGTGGACTACGTGGACAAGGTGAGCGGGGAGGACACGGTGACCCAGGACGGTGCCGTGACGTTCACCGGTGAGACGGACCGGGTGTATCGCAGCGGTGAAACCCTGACGGTGCTGGACCCCCTGCTGGGCCGCAAGCTGCACATCACCATGGAGGGCGCTGCCAACACGGTGGTGTGGAATCCGTGGACGGAGAAGGCACGCGCCATGGGGGATTTTGCAGATGAAGAGTGGACCCAGATGCTCTGCGTGGAAGGCGCCAATGCCTTGAATGACTACGTGACCGTGGCACCGGGGGATACCCACCGGATCAGCTACAAGATCGCGGTGGAATCCCTGGAGTGAGCGGCGGCAGGGCGGGCGGCGGCTCCATAAGGCGGGTGACGGCTCCACACGATGGAGAAATGTGAATGGACAACGTCCCGTGGAACCGGCGTGCGGCCGGTGCCACGGGACGTTGTGTCTGGTGAGAGTTTGAATCAGGTGGGACGCTGACAGCGGGGAGGGGCTGCTGACCTAGTGACCTGCTGGCTGACCGTGGGGTCAGTCGCGGCGATCAGTCCTTGGACTGCAGCACCAGTGCCAGCCCAATGGCGGTCAGCCACACGTCCTTTGACAGTGGAGTGCCCTCCTGAGTTGGGCGAATACCATCCTCCTGCGTCATCTGGTCATTGTTGAAGTACATGCTCAACATGCCGGCGGAGAACGCAGTCAGGGCAATGCCGGCCAAACGCTTGGAGACGAACGGCGTCAGCAGCAGCCCACCGATGGCAGCCTCAGAGATCCACAGGAACTGGCCAAAAGTCTTGGCATCCCATTCCTTGAACTGCGGAATACCGGTGGCAGCCATGCCCTGCAGGTGCTCATAGACCTCAGTGGGGGCATCTTTTTTGCCCAAGCCGGACTGCAGAAGATATGCACCGGAAACGCCACGCAGAATTGCGTTGGACAGTCGCATGTGGGGTGTCCTTTCAGACTGGGGGCGGGCATTTTGGGCCCGATTTCCTTCACGGTACCAGTTGGTCCTGCACCCGTTCTGGGCGCCTGGGTTCTGAGTGGAAGTGCAATGTGTGGTGGTGGGGGCTGGTTCCGGGGCGTGGATGATGGACTCCGGCGCGGCTGGCCTGAGTTGGTACGCAAATGGCCACGGATCGAGGCGGTTCTTGGTCTTTTGCGTACCGAATGAGGGCAAATGCGTACTAGAGGAGGGCAAATGCGTACCGCAGGTGGAAGCACGACGACGGAGCGGGTGCTCCGCCACGGCTGGGGTTCCAGTTTGAAGTGTTCCACGTCATGGCAGGTGCCAATGCCTCTCGTGTAGGCTTCACGGGTTGCACATGGCACTGCTCTGAGAGGCAGGCGCACCGTGAAGATTCGGGCGTCGTCGTCGTGAAGAAGAGTCCGTATCCAGGACCACAGGGCAGGCAGCGCGTCGAACATTCCTGACGGCCCCGTTCAGTACGGCATCGGGCGGAACGCATACGTTTCCGCATGGCCGCGCGGGCTCGGAATCGGATCGGCGCACCCGGCTGACGGACTTGTCCGCCGGGACATCCGATCGAAAGTGCGAACTTCCTCTTGACTACCTTTGTTGACCTCGGCGTGCCCGAGGCCCTTGCCCGTGTGCTCTCCCAGCAGGGAATCACCCAGGCTTTCCCCATCCAATCCAAGACCCTGCCTGATTCGCTGGCGGGGCGTGACGTGCTCGGCCGGGGCCGCACCGGTTCCGGCAAGACCGTTGCTTTTGCGCTGCCACTGGTGGCTCGCCTGGCCGGGTTGACTCCGGGCGCCGCCAAGGCCGCGCGGCGCCCCAACCGGCCCACCGGCCTGGTGCTGGCGCCAACCCGCGAACTGGCAACTCAGATCGACCGCACAGTCGCCCCGCTGGCCGCTGCCGCCGGGCTGAACACCACCGTCATCTACGGCGGCGTCTCCCAGAAACACCAAGAACGCGCACTGGCAGCCGGTGCGGACATTGTGGTGGCCTGCCCCGGACGCCTGGAAGACCTGCTGAAACAGGGCGTTCTCACGCTCGACGACGTTCAGGTGACGGTCATTGATGAAGCCGACCACATGGCTGACATGGGCTTTTTGCCTGTGGTGACACGAATCCTCAAACAGACTCCGCATGCCGGCCAACGCCTGCTGTTCTCCGCCACCCTGGACGGTGGAGTGGACGTTCTGGTCAAGAAGTTCCTGGAGAGCCCGGTCACCCACTCCGTGGATGCCCCCAAGGCTGCGGTGTCCACCATGGAACACCACGTCCTGGTGGTTGACCCGGACGCCAAACAAGCCCTCATTGAGACTCTGGCATCCGGGACCGGACGGCGAGTGATGTTCACCCGCACCAAGTACCGGGCCAAGAAGATGGCCAAGAAGCTCTCCCAGGTGGGTGTTCCCGCCGTGGACCTGCACGGCAACCTGTCCCAAAACGCCCGCGACCGCAACCTGGAGGCATTCTCCACGGGTGAGGTGCGGGTACTGGTGGCCACGGACGTTGCCGCCCGCGGCGTGCACGTGGACGATGTGGAGCTGGTGGTTCACATTGATCCCCCCGCCGAGCACAAGTCTTACCTGCACCGTTCCGGGCGGACCGCTCGTGCAGGCGCCGAGGGACAGGTCATCACCATCTCCACCACGGAGGAACAGCGTGATGTTCAGAAGCTGATGAAGCAAGCCGGAGTCACGGCTGAAGTTTCTCAGGTCACCGTGGATTCGCCCGTGGTGGCCGAGCTGGTGGGTGAGCGCGCCGAGCGTGTTGCCTACGTGCCGCCGGCCAAGCAGTCCAACACCGGTGGTCAGGGTTCGGGCCGCAAGCCCCGCCAGGGCATGGGCAAGAACTCGGGCCAGCGCTCTGAACAAACCCGTGGTTCTGCCCGGTCCGACCGTTCTGCACGTTCCGGTCGTTCCGGTGGGCGCGGTCAGGGTGGTCGCACAGCTGCAGACGGCTCCCGCTCCGGTGCTCCGCGCGGTCGCGGTGGCCAGAATGGCCAGGGCGACTCGAACGGTCAGAACGGCCGTCGAGGTGACGGCCGTGGCCAGAACCGGGACCAGAACCAGAGCCGCCACCGTACTCAGGGGCGCAACGGACAGCAGTCACGTTCCGCCGGTGCGAGCGCAGGCCAGCGCCGTTCGGATTCGGCTGCCACGGCCGTGAACTTGCACACCACGGGTTCATCCGCAGCGGACCGCTCCACGCAGGCTGCCGCACGACGTCGTAACCGCCGTGCCGGTGCAACCACCGGAGCCCCTTCGGGCCGCTGACGCCCACGCCCATCACACCGTCGATTCCCCCATCTCAGCGCGTTTTGAGCCGCTAGGAGGTGGGGAATCGACGTCTTTGTGGGAGTTCGACCAGTTTGGAGCCATCGAGCTTCAGCCGGTCACAAGGCGGTAGGCCAACGTGGAGGTCAGCGCAAACCGTATCTGGGGGTCGCCCACGTCTGGTCCGAGTTGTTCAAAGAGCTCAGAGGACAACGACCCCAAGACCAGATTCCACGCGGCTAGAGCTCCGACGACCATCCTGGCAGGAATGCCCGCCAAGGCTGGATCAGACATCAGATCGCGGACAGCGGCGGTGGCCAGATCGTTGTCATAGCGCGCGGGTGAGTTCTTCGGTTCATGGGTGGCAACCTGAGCGGCATGGATGTCATGGACCAGGGTGATCAGAAGGTTGAGCACCATGTTTCCGGGTTCGTTGGTGACCTCCGCAGGGGCGTGGTAGTCCGGCACGGGAGATCCGTAGAGGAGCGCATAGTCGTGGGGGTGGGCCACCGCCCAGTTTCGGAAGGTCGTGGTGATGGCCGTCCAGCGGGCGTGGTGGTCACTGCGGCTCACGGCCGCTTCTGCTTGACGGACTTCTTCACCCAGCTCCCGGTAGGTAGTGGTGATCAGCGTGGTGAGAAGGTCATCGCGGCTGCTGATGTAGCGAAATAGTGCGGACGGTGCCAGACCCATGTCCCTGGCGATGGCCCGTAAGGACAGTGCTGCTGCGCCGTGTTGCGCCAAGTGCGATCGGGCGGTTGTCAGGAGCAAGACCTCCACCTCGGCTCTGTTCTGAGCGCGTTTTCCGGGAGGGTTCTGTGCAGCCACATTCCCAGCTTAAAGGGAAGTTCACCCAAATAAGTGAACGGTGTTCTTGTTTTGCCTGGCACATACTGGTTCACTGATGTGTGAACACTGTTCACGCATTGGAGGCGGTCATGAAATCGGTGGGGATTCTTGGTGCTGGGGCCACGGGGCGGCTTGTGGCGGATCTGCTGGTGAAACGCGGTCACCACGTCACGTTGGTGAGTCGATCCGGGCGGTTTCCCAGGGGTGGGTATGAGTCGGCCGTTGCTGACGTCAGGGACTCGGCTCAGCTGTCCCGAGTGTTGAGCGGCAGCGCGCAAGGGGCTGGGGGCTGTGACATTGTGGTCAACGCTGTGAACCCTGCCTCCTACACGGCCTGGCAACGTGACTGGCCACCTATGGCTGAAGGGATCGCGGAGGCTTGCCGCCAGTTGGGCGCAGGGTTGGTGACGGTGGGCAATCTTTACGCCTATGGCCGCGTGAACACTCCTATGACGGAAGACCAGCCGGTGGCCGCCAACGGCGCCAAGGGAACAGTGCGCGCCGCAATGTGGGAACAGGCACTGGAGCAGCATCGTTCAGGCGCGACCCCCGCCGTCGAAGTGCGTGCCTCTGACTATTTTGGTGCCACTGCAGGTCCGGGTGTCAGCCTGCTCATGGACTACGTCCTCCGTCCGGTGGCCCAGGGGAAGACCGCGTGGGTTCCGGTGGGGAGTCTGGATGCGGCCCACTCCTGGACGTATTTGCCAGACATTGCCCGACTGGTGGCTGACTTGGTGGATTCTGATCAGGCTGGGAGGCGTTGGGGCCGGGTGTGGCATGTGCCCACGGCTGAGGCGCGCAGCATGCGGGAGGTCTCGGACGACGTCGCTCGACTGGCTGAGCGGGAACCGGCCCGCATTCGTCGCGTGCCGTCGCCGATCATGGCAGCTGCTCGGGTGCACCCGTTGGTTCGGGCTCTGGATGAGACTCGGCACCAGTTTGAATTGCCGTGGATAGTGGACTCCACCGCCGCCCAAAGTGAGTTCGGCTGGGGCCCCACCAACTGGCAGTGCGCACTGCGGGAAACCTTGGCGGATTAGGGCACCCACACCGTCGATTCCCCATCTCAGTGCGTTTTCAGCCGCTAGGAGGTGGGGAATCGACGTCTTTGTGGGAGCTCGACACTCGGGTGGGAAGTGGGCGGACACAGGCGGGTAGAGCCCGGGTGGTTACGGCCAGTTGACGGTCAGAATCTCTCCGGCCGGACGCCGGGTGGCGCCGTGCTCCAGATTCTGCGTGGCAGGACCGTCGGCGCGGGGCAGATCCGGAATGAGCGGACCCACCTGGCGGATGTGCTCCAACGTGACGTCCGTGTGGGCTTCAACCGGCACAAATCCCGGCTCCGGGTCTACCGGTTTGTCCCCTGGGACAAGGATCACCGGCATACCGGCGGCCACTGCCGACTGTGCTCCGGCCAGCGAATCCTCCAGGGCAATGCAGTCCTCAGCTGCGCACATCAGGCGCTCGGCACCCATCTGATACGGCTCTGCGGCAGGCTTGGGGTTCTCCACATCTTCCCGGGAGACCACCGCGCGGATGTTCTCCGTCAGGGCCGCAGCGGTGGTGGTGACCACGGAGGCCAGCGCGTTGGTGACCAGCGCGGCGGGAATGCGCTCCAGCCGCAGCTCCTCCAGAAGTTCGGGGATGCCCGGGATCAAGGGGACGTCGTCGCGGATGGCATCCACCACATGGGCTCCGATTTTCTCCGTGATCTCCTGGACGTCGTCGTCGGCGCCGCGGTCCACCATCATTTGGGCGGAGAACTGCACCGTTTGGCCCAGGCCCGCGTGATCGTCCTGGGTGGTCCATTCCTGACCATATTCGGCGGCCACGGCGCGCTTGGCCGCAGCCCACTCGGGTTCGGTGTTGACCGCAGTGCCGTCGTGATCCAGCAGCACCGCCTTGGGCCAGGAAGCGCGTTGCGGGTCCAGCCACTGCAGCAAGGACAGCGTGACTTGCCGATGGTCGTTGACGTGCACGGCACCGTGAGTTGGGTCAACGGGAACGGCGCCCGGCAGCACCACAACCACCATGCCCGCGGCCTGGGCTGCAGCCACTCCGGACGGAGAATCTTCCAGCACCACGCATTCGGAGGGATCCACACGCAAGCGGCGCGCAGCTTCCAGATAGCCTTCCGGGGACGGCTTGGGGGCCACTCCACCTTCGGCTTCTTCATTGCCGATGACGACGTCGAACATCCCCTCCGGGGCCAATGTTGCGGTGTATTCACCCATCTCACGGGCGGCATTGGTCACAATTGCAGTGGGCAGACCGGCATCCGCAATCTCCTGGAGCAATTCGGGTATACCCGGGATGAGTTCAGGCGGAGAGGCTTGAACTTCCTCCGCAGAAACGCGCATGAGTTCGCTGATCAGGGCGTCGTCGGAGAGTTCGGTGACGCCGTTGGTGCGGAGGCGATCCACGGTGACCCGAGCCGGGAGGCCGATGGTCTCCAGTGTGTCGGTTTCACTCCAGGTCCCACCGTTTTCTGCGGCGAATCGAGCTTTTGCTCGGCCCCAGATGGGTTCGGTGTCCACGAGGGTGCCGTCGTGGTCAAAAAGGACTGCCTGGGGAAAAGTGCGCGGCGACATGCTGTCACCCTATCGGGACACCTTCCACGGGCGCGCATTCGTTGCAGCGATCCGGCTCAACCGCGCAACATCCCCTCACAGTCTCCTGCTTGCGCGCATTTTTGTGCTGGTGCGTGCTCCTTCTGTTCGGCGTCACGCTGGTCGGAGGGAGGAATGGGGCCGTGCCCCAGAACTTCATGGTCAACGTGATCTGCCGGCTCCAGCTGAAACGTGGCGTGCTCCACGGACACCGGGAAGTGCTCAGCCGCGCAGGACTGAAGGGCATCCAGGATGCCGGGGGCACCGCCGTCGTGAAAAACAGCGTCCTCAACCACAATGTGAGCGGTCAGGACGGGCACCCCGGTGGCCACCAGGGAGGCGTGAAGATCATGTACTGCCACCACTCGCGGCACGGTCTCCAGGTGCGCCGCCACCTCTTCAAGGTCCAGGCCGCGGGGCGCCGATTCCATCAGGACGGAGCCGGACTCCCGCAGAATGCGGGCTGCCCGGGGAATGATCAGGAGGGCAATCAGCATGCCCGCCACGGCGTCGGCCCCGGTCCAGCCGGTGGTGGCGATGACCACGGCGGCCACGATCACGGCCACCGAGCCCAGGGCATCATTGAGAACTTCCAGGAAAGCAGCACGCATGTTGAGGGAGTTTTGGCGTGCGGCGGTGAGCACCAGTAAGGATGCGATGTTTGCCAGCAGCCCCACCACACCGATCACACCCAGCAGCACGACGTCGAACTCTTCAGCGGGGGCGGGGGAGGCCAGACGTTGGATGCCCTCGACCATGGCGTAGATGCCCACGGCCAAAAGCACCGTGGCTTGCGCTCCGGCGGCAATGATTTCTGCGCGTAACCATCCCCAGCTGCGCCGCGAGGAGCGCGGACGAGTGATCAGGATGGAGGCAAACAGGGCCATGAGAAGTCCCACCGAGTCCACAGCCATATGAGCGGAATCCACCAGCAGCGCCAGGGAACCCGTCAGGACGGCCCCCACAATCTGGGCGATCAGAACGGTGGTGGTGATGGTGAAGGCGATGGCCAGCCTGGTGCGGGAGGAGGCAGCTAGATCATGGCTGTGGGAATGGCTTTCCTGCGATGACATATTAGAAAAATAGCATATATATGTTCAGGTGTGCTGACATGTGCTGTACGCCGCAGGTCAGGAGGGCGGGGATTCGGGGGATGGGAGGTGCTGTGTGACACGACGTGGCTGTGTTGTCGGCGCAGGTTCGTAGAATTGAGCCATGCCAACCGACCCTGTGGCCATGACTCGCTCATCTGACTCCGCGCCTGAATCTGATGGGGATTTTCCGGTGATCTTCACGGATCGCCGCGGTGGCGTGGTGCAGAAAGTGGTGCCCGTTGTGGCTCCATTCGTACCTTTGGTGCTGGCGGCTTGGCTGGTGTTGGCTTCCGTGCCTCTGGGTGGTCCCGGTGAGCGTGCCTTCATCTGGCTCGGTGCATTGGCTGCGCCCTTGGGGCTCCTGTTGTGGATTTCTGCGGCATTGGTCTTGATGGAGTCGGCTCACCACAGGCCGCGCCTGGCGGCTCCCGTGACCACCATCCTGACGATCTGCGCGTGGGTTGGTGCTGTGGTCCTGGGCTTTTTCCTACCGGACCTCATTGATGGCCGGGGTCAGTCCTTGTTCATGGCGGCGGCAGGCCCCGATGCCGTGGGGTTGAGCGCCGGGTTTGCTAATACGGTGGGGGTTTTGACCTTCGCGGCTGCCGCCGGTGCGGTCCTCAGTGCCGCACTGGATGTGCGGGCCACCAAAGCACGCTTGCGCGGCGACACTCTGGAACTCGATCCCGATGAAGAGGACCGCTTGCGCCAGCAGTGGGTCAGCTCTTTTCGTGACCCGGCCGAGTTCGCCCGGGAATACGGGGAATCCCGATGATCGGTATTCGTAAGGCGGTGCGGGACGGTCTGGTGCCACCACCTGCGGGTGCGGAGACTGCTGACCACCGCGACAGCGGCTTGTGGACCATCCCAAATCTGTTCACTCTGCTGCGCTTTGTGTTGATCATCCCGGCCGTGGCTTCCATCTTCTTCATTGATGAACGCCCATGGCTGCCGTTGACCTTGGTGGCAATTTTCAGTCTGACGGACTGGGTGGACGGTTTCTTGGCCCGCCTGCTGGATCAGTACAGCGCGATCGGTGCCAAATTCGACCCCCTGGCGGACCGGTTGGGTCTGGGCCTGGTGGTGATAGCTCTTGCGTGGGAGGGGCTTTTGCCCTGGTGGGCCATTGTGATCATTGCCAGCGTGGATCTGATGCTGCTGGTGATCATCCTGGTCCTGGATGCCCATGACGCCATGAAGGTCAATTGGATCGGCAAATTCCGCACGGCCTTGACCATGGTGGGAGTAGTGGCGGTCCTGGCCGGTCCCGCCTTTGCGCAGCCTGCACTCGGAGTCATTGGTGTGGTGTGCGTGGAAGTTGGCGCGTTCATTCACATCATCACGGGTGTGATGTACGTGCGCCTGGCTTGGCTGGGGCGCCGTCGTTTCCGCGGGTAGCCAGGCCCCGGGGCGTGATCCGGCGCCTGGGCCGCTGGGGCCAGAGCTTTTGACGCGCGGAGTGCGCTTTAGAGCACGTGGAAACGCATCTGCCGCGTTCAAAGAGTTTCCGGTGGTGCTCGGCGCATGGGTGGGCTGAGTTGACGCGCATCACATTGTAATTTTTGAGTGCTTCTAGCGAAAGAAAGTTGATACCAGTAGACTCAACTATGAAATAGGCACCACTCCAACTGTTGGTCTGTTGGTGCCACGAGCACCGGCGAACCATCAGACAAGGAGTGACATGGACACCAAGCTCACCACACGCTCGCAAGAGGCCGTCAGCACCGCAGCCACGGAAGCATCTGCAGCAGGTAATCCCCAGATTGAACCCATCCATCTACTCAAGGCACTGGTGGAGCAGCGCGACGGCGTAGCGGACGCCGTTCTCTCCGCTGCCGGTGTGGACGTGGCAGCCTTGGCGGGCCAGACCGCCCGGGCGGTGTCCGCCCTGCCTTCTGCAACCGGTTCCACTGCGGCGCAGGCTCAGTTCAACCGCGCAAGCCTTGCGGTGATCCAAACTGCTGAAAAATTTGCGCAAAGTTTGGGAGATGAATACGTCTCCACCGAGCACCTGCTCTACGGCTTGGCGGAGGTGGACAGTTCCGCATCCAATCTCTTGGCTGAGGCGGGCGCCACGGCCAAAGTCATCAAGGACACCATTCCGGCCGTTCGCGGCGACCGACGCGTGACCAGCCCGGACCCAGAGGGCACCTTCCAAGCTCTGGAAAAATACGGCACTGATCTGACGGCCATCGCTCGTGAGGGCAAGCTGGACCCCGTGATCGGCCGTGACTCGGAGATCCGCCGGGTGGTGCAGGTGCTCTCGCGCCGGACCAAGAACAACCCCGTGCTGATCGGTGAACCGGGAGTGGGGAAGACCGCCGTCGTTGAGGGGCTGGCCCAGCGCATGGTTGAGGGGGATGTCCCGGAGACTTTGCGCGGCAAGACCCTGATCAGCCTGGACCTGGGGTCCATGGTGGCCGGGGCCAAGTACCGCGGCGAGTTCGAGGAACGCTTGAAGGCCGTCCTGGATGAAATCAAGGGTTCAGAGGGCCAAGTGGTGACCTTCATTGACGAACTGCACACCGTAGTGGGTGCCGGTGGTTCCTCAGACGGGTCCATGGATGCCGGCAACATGCTCAAGCCCATGCTGGCCCGCGGTGAACTGCGCCTGATCGGTGCCACCACCCTGGACGAGTACCGGGAAAACATTGAGAAGGATGCCGCACTGGAGCGGCGCTTCCAGCAGGTCTATGTGGGGGAGCCGTCGGTGGAGGACACCGTGGCCATCCTGCGCGGACTCAAAGAACGGTATGAAGCCCACCACAAGGTGCAGATTGCCGATTCTGCTTTGGTGGCCGCAGCCTCCCTGTCCAACCGGTTCATTCCGGGGCGCCAGCTGCCGGACAAGGCCATTGATCTGGTGGATGAGGCCGCATCCAGGTTGCGCATGGAAATTGATTCCGCACCGGAGGAGATTGACCAGCTGCGCCGTCAGGTGGACCGCCTGACCATGGAGGAGTTGGCACTGAAGGATGAAACCGACCCTGCCTCCGTGGAGCGTCTGGCTGCGTTGCGCAAGGACAAGGCGGACAAGCAGGCGGAGCTGGATTCCTTGAACGCCCGATGGGAACAGGAAAAAGCCGGCCTGAACCGTGTGGGTGACCTCAAAGCCAAGATCGACGAACTGCGTTCCCAGGCCGAACGTGCCCAACGTGGCGGCGATCTTGGCGAGGCATCGCGTCTGCTGTACGGGGAAATCCCCGGCCTGCAGAAACAGCTGGATGTGGCGCAGGAACAGGAAAGTGCTGAAGCTGATCGTGAATCCATGGTGTCTGAGGAGGTCACCGCGGATGACATTGCTGAAGTGATCTCCGCCTGGACTGGCATCCCCGCCGGGCGCATGTTGCAGGGCGAAACCGAAAAGCTCATGCACATGGAGGAGCGTCTGGGGCAGCGGTTGATCGGCCAGGCGGAGGCCGTGGTGGCTGTGGCAGATGCCGTGCGGCGTTCCCGCGCCGGGATCGCGGATCCGGATCGGCCCATCGGATCGTTCCTGTTCTTGGGTCCCACGGGCGTGGGCAAAACCGAGTTGGCCAAGTCGCTGGCTGAATTCCAGTTCGACGACGAACGCGCGTTGATTCGCATTGACATGTCCGAGTACGCGGAGAAGCACTCTGTGGCTCGACTGGTCGGTGCCCCTCCCGGTTACGTCGGCTATGAGGAGGGCGGACAGCTGACGGAAGCCGTGCGGCGTCGTCCGTATTCGGTGGTGCTGCTGGATGAAGTGGAGAAGGCCCACCCGGAGGTCTTTGACATCTTGCTGCAGGTGCTGGATGACGGCAGGCTGACGGATGGTCAGGGCCGCACCGTGGATTTCCGCAACACCATCCTGATCTTGACCTCCAACTTGGGTAGTCAATTTCTGGTTGATCCAGCCCTGGATGATCGCGCCAAGAAGGACGCCGTGATGAACGTGGTCAATGCTTCCTTCAAGCCGGAGTTCCTGAACCGGTTGGATGAAGTGATCATGTTTGACCCGCTCTCCACGGAGGATCTGTCCAAGATCGTGGACATTCAGATTCGCCACCTGGCGCAGCGTTTGGCGCAGCGCCGGTTGCGCCTGGATGTCACTCCAGCGGCCACGGAGTGGCTGGGTCTGGCTGGATATGATCCCGCCTACGGTGCCCGTCCGCTGCGGCGCCTGGTCCAGCGTGAGATTGGCGACAAACTGGCCAAGGGTCTGCTCTCGGGCGCCATCACGGATGGTGACACCGTGCGGGTGGACGTCAATCCTGATGTGGCGGAGGACGGCTTGATTGTCACGGCTGGTGATGATGCAGACCAGACTCAGCCGGGCGGCGTCGTTGACACCGAAGATCAGGGCGGGGACCAGCACGCACAGGGGTGAGCCGTGCGCGGCTCGGCACCTGGGTGTTCGCAGATTGCGGATGCATGGGAGTCGAGCCGCGCGGCGCGAACGTGTACGCTGGGGCCACGACACAGACTGAAAACAACCGGGGCCGTATTGTGTGCCAAACGTACCGCCGACCGGGACCGAGAGACAGAGGGGGTCACGCTCATGGGGCGCGGCCGTCAAAAGGCGAAGGCAACGCGACAAGCGCGGGAGATGAAATACTTCAGCCCGCAGACCGATTACTCCGCCCTGCAACGGGAATTACGGCAGTCCGGTAACAGCGGACCGGCGGTGACTCCCTACAGTGATGACTTCACCGATGGTGATGACTACTCGGAGGATTCGGGGTACGACTCCGACGACGACTACCGCTGACGCGCTGTAAAAAAAGGGGGGCCACCTGGTGGCCCCCCTTTTTCCTGCCCTCCTCCCCCGCCGAAATCATGGTTTGACCCAATTTTTGGGCTCTTTTTCCAGCCAAACCATGATTTCGGCGGAGGGGAAGGGGGAAGGGGAGGGCGGGTTAGCTGGTGTAGGTGCCCGTCATGTGGACCACCCCGCCGTCCACGCCCTTGGCGCCCTGAACCCAGTCGGGGCCAGTGCCCATTGCAGCCGGGTCCGTTGCCTCCACGGAACCCAAGATCCAGGCGGGCACTCCACGCTCTTCCAAGTGTTTGACAGCTGCATCCGCCACGGAGCCATCCACCACCGCGATCATGCCGACCCCTAGATTTAGCGTCCGCTCCAGATCGGCCAGTGGAACATTGCCCAACGTGGAGACCAGCTGGAACACCGGGGGCAGGGACCAGGTGCCTCGGTCCACCGTGGCGGTGAGGCCCGCCGGAAGCACGCGGGCCAGGTTGGCTGCCAGACCACCACCGGTCACATGCGTGAAGGCTCGAACACCGTGACCGGTCTGTCCGGAGGAGTCATTGACGGGGAAGGTGCTTGCCAGATCCAGCACATCAGCGGCGTACACGCGGGTGGGCTCCAGGAGCTCTTCACCCAGGGAGCGGCCCAGCTCCGGAACGTCACGGTCCAAGGACCAACCGGCCACACTCACCACGCGGCGTACCAGCGAATAGCCGTTGGAGTGCAGCCCGGAGGAAGCCATCCCGATCAGCACATCACCGGCGGCCACACGGTGGGGTCCCAGCAACTCATCGGCTTCCACCACACCGGTGGCAGCGCCTGCGACGTCGTACTCATCCGGTCGCAGCAAGCCCGGATGTTCCGCAGTTTCCCCACCCACCAGAGCTGTTCCGGCGGCGGAGCAGGCGCCGGCGATACCGCGGACAATGTCAGCCACCCGCTCCGGAACAACTTTGCCGGTGGCAATGTAATCGGTCATGAACAGCGGTTTGGCGCCAACCACCACGATGTCGTCAACCACCATGCCCACCAGATCCCACCCGATGGTGTGGTGAACATCCAAAGCCTGCGCAATGGCCACTTTGGTGCCCACCCCGTCCGTGGAGGTCGCCAGATAGGGCCGCCGGTAGCCGGTCAGGGCGGAAGCATCGAACAACCCGGCAAAACCGCCAACGCCACCGATCACCTGATCACTGTGCGTTGCCTTGATCGCCGATTTCATCAGCTCGACGGCGCGGTCCCCGGCCTCTACGTCCACACCCGATTCGGCGTAGGTGATGGACTGCTGGGAGTTGGTGGGTTCGGTCACCGCGGTGTCCTCACTGCTCGGTGGCGGGCTGGGCGGAATGAATTTCGACGTCGTTGGCTGCAGCCGGGAGGCTGGGCCTGCGGCGGGTCTCCACCACGGACTTGCCCAGGTCCTCAGCGGCTGGAAGCTGCGTTGGATAACGTCCGGAGAAGCACGCGGTGCACAGTTCATGGGGCTTCTGTTGCGTGGCCGCCACCATGCCGTCTTCGGAAATGTAGCCCAGTGAGTCGGCACCTAATGACTCGCGGATGTCCTCCACGGCCAGCCCATTGGCAATCAGCTCGGCCCGGGAGGCAAAGTCAATGCCGTAGAAGCACGGCCATTTGATGGGCGGTGAGGAAATCCGGACGTGAATCTCTGCCGCACCTGCTTCCCGCAGCATCCGCACCAGCGCCCGTTGGGTGTTCCCCCGGACAATGGAGTCATCCACCACCACCAGGCGTTTGCCTGCCACCACGTCTTTGAGCGGATTGAGTTTGAGCCGGATGCCCAACTGCCGGATGGTGTCCGAGGGCTGGATGAAGGTGCGCCCCACGTAGGCGTTCTTGACCAGGCCGTTGCCGAACGGAATCCCGGAGGCTTCCGCGTAACCAATGGCTGCGGGGGTGCCGGATTCCGGGGTTGGCATGACCAGGTCCGCCTCCACGGTATGTTCATGGGCCAGTTGGCGGCCCATCTCCACGCGGGATTCGTACACGGAGCGTCCGTGAATGGAGGTGTCCGGCCTGGCCAGGTAGACGTACTCAAAAACACAGGCGGCCCGCCGGGTTTCGGCAAAGCGTTGGGAGCGCAGGCCGTCCTGGTCAATGGCCAGGAACTCTCCGGGTTCCACCTCGCGGACAAAGGAGGCGCCCACAATGTCCAGGGCTGCGGTTTCTGAGGCCACCACCCACCCGCGTTCCAGGCGTCCCAGCACCAGGGGCCGGATGCCTTGGGGGTCTCGTGCGGCATACAGCGTCTGTTCGTCCATGAAGGTCAGGCAGAAGGAGCCCACCAACTGCGGCAGCAGAGCCATTGCGGCTTCTTCCAAGGACCCGTGGGGGTGCTCGGCCAGCAGGGAAGTGACCAACGCGGTGTCGGTGGTGTTGCCCATGGCCATTTCACCGCGGGAGGGGAACCCTGACTTGTCAATCAGTGAGTCGTACAGATTGGCCGAGTTGGTCAGGTTCCCGTTGTGAGCCAGGGCCACGGTGCCGTGCGGGGTGCCGCCCAGTGTGGGCTGGGCATTGGCCCAGTGCGAACCACCTGTGGTGGAGTAGCGGCAGTGCCCCACGGCAATGTGTCCGGTCAGGGTGTTGAGCGTGGCTTCATCAAAAACTTGGGAGACCAGCCCCATGTCCTTGTAGACGTTGATCCGGGAACCCGTTGAGGTGGCAATGCCTGCGGACTCCTGCCCGCGATGTTGCAGCGCGTACAGGCCGTAGTAGGCCAGTTTGGCAACGTCTTCCCCCGGGGCCCAGACGCCGAACACACCGCATTCGTCCTGGGGTGATTTTTCACCGGGGTAAGTTTCAAAACTCAGCTTTCCATCGGGGCGCGCCACGGCGTCAGTCTCTCACGTCCGGAGCCGTGGTGGGAGCCTGCGGATCTGGGTCCCCACCCCTGTCCTGCTCCGGTTCGGTGGCCCGGTGCGCTGTGGAATGGATCTGAACCTGGGCATCCAGTTCTTGTGCCCGTTTCAGGGACATGCGATCCAGAATCAACGCGACGACGGCGCCCACGGAGAAACCCAGAAGCGTGAAAATGGCGATCATGTAGCCCACCACCTGGCCGGTGGTGAACATGGCATTGCCTGCGCCGAAAACTCCCACGAAGAGGCCCAGAACAGCGCCCAGGGCACCTCCCAAGATCAGGAAGACGGGCAGCTTGGGTGCTCGGCGGTACGTGACGGTCTCTGAACGGTGCGAGTTGTGCGCGGTCTCCGCTGGCTCGGGGTGGGAATCCAGCGGGTTGTTCTCAGAGTGCTGTTGGTTGGGCTGATCGGCGGGAACCATGAAGGCCAGCTTAACGCGACTTGCCGGGTTCCTTCTGAGGGTTTCCGGTCCTGGGTGGTGCGGGTTCCGCAGCGATCAGGAGCCGGGGAACAGTGTTCAGGAGCCGGTGAACAAGGGCAGTACCGTCTCCAACTCCGCGCGGGTGCCGGAGGCGTTGACCGCCCCGCTGGCCAGCGCTTGGTCCCAGGTCAGCCGCCCCGTGACGAGTTTCAGCCACGTGGCGGCATCTGTTTCCACCACATTGGGCGGTGTGCCACGGGTGTGCCGCGGCCCGGGGATGCACTGGGTGACCCCAAAGGGCGGTACCCGGACCTCCACGCTGTTGCCGGGGACGCGCTCGCCCAGTTCCTCCAGGGTGAAGCGCACTGCGGTGGCCAGGGTCTTGCGGTCCACGGGCGCCATCACGGCCGTGCCCGGGGCGGCATCCTCCGGCTCGGAGGTGGGCATTGCCTGCCGCCAGGCCGCCAGAGCCAGGGTGCCGTCCGCCGGATCAATACGACGCCGTCCCATCAGGTGGCAGACTCCCCACCGGCGGCCAGGGGGGCATCTGAACTCCCCGCGTGATCCGTACGGGGTGGTTCTGAGCCCTGGGACTCGGAGTCGCGACCAGTCAGATGCTCCACCGCTGTCAGCGCTCCGTCCCCGAGTTCAAAGGCCCCCACGGTCAGATCGCCGCCCAGGACGGGCGGGGTCAGGCGTTGTGCAACCGTCCGCGCCGCTACGGCGTCCACTGCGCCCGCGGCAATCAACAGTTCCAGACCCACCAGGTGGTTTGCTCGCCCGCTGCCGTCCAGTGACTTGATGACTACAGACACGCCACCTTGGGTGGCCAAACACAGCACACCCTCCGCGCCGAATTTGGCCAGTACTCCCAGCTCTTCCATGACCACCGTGTTGGCCCGCCCCGGGGCATGCACAAATTCGGGGTAGTCCAGCATGGCGGTGGCCACCGTGGCCAGGCGGGCATCTGCCTGAATGTTGTACGCAGCTGCACCCAAGGCTGAATACATCCGGCCCAGTTCGGTCAGGGTGATTGCGGGCAGCGGTGCACCGCACCCGTCCGTACCGATCAGACGCGGTTCGGCACCGGCAAATTGGGTGATGGTTTCCACCACCTCCCGCTGGAGGGGATGACGCGGGTCCAAATAGGTTTCTGTGTCCCACTGGCTCTCCACGCACGCGGCCAAAAATGCGGCGTGCTTCCCGGAACAGGCGTAGTTCAGGGGGGAACCGGCGTCGTCGGCGGAGGCAGGGCGACCCCTGCGGTCCGCGGCAGGGCAGCGGAGGGCGGACTCATCCAGCCCCACCTTGGCCAAGATGCTGCGTACGGAAGCGATCTGCTCATCGGTGGCCTGGTGTGAACCGGAGGCCACCGCAATCTGGTCCCACTGGATGGGGGCACCTGCGGTCAGGGAGGCGGCGGTCTGAAAGGGTTTCAGGGCGGAACGGGCAAAAATGGGGGCCTGCGCGTCCCCCAGAACCGCCAGAGTCTGACCATCAGGGGCCGTGACCACGGCGGCACCCAGATGCCGTGACTCCACCAAGCCGCTGCGGCGTACACGGGCCAACTCCACAGTGCCGTTGACGGCGAGTCCAATGTCAAGATCTGATCCGGGCCGAGGATCTGGTGCGGGGGATTCCTGGGTGGTCATGGCTCCAGTATCCAGCACTGTTGCCCTGCGCGTGGACCGCCAACAGGCATGCCGCGCGGCGCAATCCCGGTCCGTGCAATTAGGCTGTTGATCGTGAAAACTCTGGTGATCGGTCCCGGCGGTCGTGAACACGCCATTGTCCGCGCGCTGCTGCGCGATCCCGCAGTCCAGGAGGTTCACGCCGCCCCCGGGAACGCGGGCATGGCTGCGGAAGTCCCGGTGCACCCGCTGGACACCAACGACGCCGCCGCCACCGTGGAGCTGGCCCGCTCACTGAGCGCTGATCTGGTGGTCATTGGCCCGGAGGTTCCGCTGGTGGCCGGAGTTGCAGATGCGCTACGTGAGGCCGGGTTTGCGGTCTTCGGCCCGTCGGCTCGGGCTGCGGTGCTGGAAGGCTCCAAGTCTTTTGCCAAGGAGATCATGGCAGCCGCGCAGGTGCCCACCGCGGCAGCCCACACGTGCTTCACAGCCGGGCAGGTGACTGCTGCCTTGGAGGAGTTCGGAGCCCCGTACGTGGTCAAGGACGACGGCCTTGCCGCAGGTAAGGGTGTGGTGGTGACGCAGGATCAGCAGGAGGCCGCCGAACACGCGGCGGCCTGTTTTGCTGCGGGTGGCCACGTGGTCATCGAGGAGTTCTTGGACGGCCCGGAGGTGTCCCTGTTTGTGCTCAGCGACGGCGCAGACGTGGTGGCCCTGTCTCCGGCGCAGGATTTCAAGCGGATTTTTGACGGGGATCAGGGCCCCAACACCGGCGGCATGGGGGCCTACACCCCCTTGGAGTGGTTGCCGGATGACTTTGTGGAGGAAGTCCTGGAGACCGTTGCCCGTCCAGTGGTTCAGGAACTAGCCCTGCGCGGTACCCCGTTCAACGGAGTCCTGTACTGCGGGTTGGCGGTTACCCCGCGCGGTATCCGGGTGATTGAGTTCAACGTGCGCTTTGGGGACCCGGAAACGCAGTCCGTGCTGGCCAGACTTGATTCCCCCCTGGGGCAGGTGCTTTTGGCCGCGGCCAACGGTCAGTTGGCAGGCAGCCAGCACCTGCCACTGCGGTGGAAGCCGCAGACGTCGGTGAACGTCGTCGTTGCTTCCCAGGGGTATCCCCAGACCTCCCGCAAGGGCGATGTGATCACGGGGCTGGAGCGCGCCGCGGCCCTGGAGGGGGTGTCCGTGGTGCACGCAGGCACGGCCTTTGACCAGCAGGGCCAGGTGGTGGCCGACGGCGGACGCGTGCTGTCCGTGGTGGCCCTGGGGCACACCCTGGATCAAGCGCGGGAGCGGGCCTACGCCGGGATTCAAGAGATTGGACTGGAAGGCTCCCAACACCGCACGGACATTGCTGCACGAGCGGCCCGTGGGGACATCACCGTTCCGGCCCAAAGCCAGGAGTGACACATCATGACAGCTGAGCCCATGCCCACCGTCCTGCCCGATGGCAGGCCCGAACACCCGGTGTTCCCCGGGCACCCGGCACCCCCTCAGCTGGACGGGTGGACGCACGTGTATTCCGGCAAGGTCCGGGAACTCTACGTCCCGGAGGACGACCGCATGGTGGCCACGGGGACCTCCCTGGACGACGACGCCGAATACCGCGCCGGCTGTGTGCTGGTGCTGGCCACGGATCGTCTGTCTGCATTCGACCAGGTGTTGGTCACGGAGATCCCGGACAAGGGCATTGTGTTGACGCAAATGTCCCTGTGGTGGTTCAACCAACTCGCGGAAGTTCCCAATCATGTGCTGAGCACCAACGTTCCGGCTGAAGTGGCGGGGCGGGCCATGGTCTGCAAGAACCTCTCGATGTTCCCCATTGAGGGGATCGTTCGCGGTTACCTCACCGGTTCAGGGCTCAAGGACTATCGCGCTTCCGGCCAGATCTGCGGGATTGAATTGCCCGATGGCCTGGTGGACGGCTCACGGCTGCAGTCTCCGATCTTCACCCCCACAGGCAAAGCCGAGGTGGGGGAGCACGATGAACCCATCACCTTTGAGGAAATGGTGGATGGCATGGGGCGAGCGGTGTCGGAGCGACTGCGGGAGCTTTCCTTGCAGATCTACTCCCGGGCAGAGGAAATCGCCCGGGAACGCGGCATCATCTTGGCGGACACCAAACTGGAATACGGGCTGGATTCCTACCGCGGCGCCATCACGCTGGGAGATGAGGTCTTGACCCCGGATTCCAGCCGGTTCTGGGCGGCCGAGACATGGCGGCCGGGCCAGGCACAGCCGTCCTTTGACAAGCAGTTTGTCCGGGATTGGTTGCGCTCTGAGAACTCCGGCTGGTCCGGTGACGGGCCAACCCCGCCGCTTCCGCAGGACGTGGTGGAGAAAACCCGCAGCCGTTACATTGAAGGCTACGAACGCCTCACCGGTTTGAGTTTTGATGCTGCCGGCCCGTTTGCCTGACGCCGGTACAGCCAAGATTCTTGAGCTTTTTGTTCAAACCTGGACCAAAGTCCATGGTGCACGCGGACACTGACTCGGATACTTCTTGTGAGCGTTGCCCGGGACGACCAGATTCGGGCAAAGCGATTCGGTGAGGAACATGGTGTTTTGCTACCGGGGCGTTCCACCCCTCGGGCTGACAGCAGATGCGGTGTCCGGATCGTGAAGCTCCGGAAGGGTCTTTTGGACTGCTGATGCTCTCCCCATCGGCACCCGGTTCTTTGGACGCCGCCCAAGGCTTGGATCCCCTTGTGGAATGGCGCTGAACCAAGACCATCTGAGGTGGAACGCTGAGCGGCTCCTTCGGCCCACGAAGGAGCCGCTCCATCTTGTCCACGGGAACACGGCCCCATCCACATGTCCTGGACGGTGCGCCTGTTCTGCCCGGTGAGCCCGCTCTGAGCAGTTAGCTTGTGCTGGGGTTATACGCCTAAAAGTGTGTAGGGCAGGCCCCTGGATCCCAACCAGTAGTAGGGCAACACCAGCCTTGACATGCTTTGAGAGCATGTCAGGTGCCCCTTCCACGAAACAGACCCACCTGTGGTGTATACACCCGCCCCCTGGTCAAAAACGGCACCACCAGCGCTGGTTCCACCGGCTACCAGTGCATACCCTGTGGCTAACCCGCAAGCCGTGCGCAGTTTGATACCTCGTCAGGGCTGATGGGGTATCAAACTGCGCACGGCTTGCGAGGGTTAGGTGTCTATGGAAGCTGGGAAGGCACGGTGGGATCAGTTCTTCCGCTACCGCACCTACCCCGGGTCTCACCGGGCCCCATCGGCTCAGATCACCCCGAACGCAGCCTCACTGAACACCCCCACGACCCCTGGGACCTTGTCAGAGAAGAACACTGGACCCCACTACGACCACAGCACACGCAACGAGAGGAACAGATCGGGCCAGTGCTCTACAACACCGGGTTCAGTCCCGAAGACGGCAACCGCTTCCAACACGACTGGGCAGGACGCTGGCGCCCATAACACGCCCGGGATTTACACACATTTTGGCGTTATAACCCTTGTGTTGACCGGTGAGTTCCCCCAAATGCGCCGAGTTCCCACGGTATGGCGCTCATATCTGCAATCAGATGGGGAGTGGGGGAGCTGTGAAAACGGTGGCCTCGCTCAGTGTTGAGCGGGGCCACCGTTGTGGTGATCTCACCGAATGGTCGGGATGACAGGATTTGAACCTGCGACCTCCTCGTCCCGAACGAGGCGCGCTACCAAGCTGCGCCACATCCCGATGTGGCACCGGGGTACTTCCGACCCGCGGGCAACCCGATCATCATACGGGGTGCCCAACGGGATGTGAAATCAGCGGCAGGACTGTTCAGGCCCTTGCCGTCAGGGTCATGAGGACAGCCTCCGGCGGACAGAACAGCCTGACCGGGGCAAATCGGGACTCACCCAGACCGGCCGAAATCTGCACGGGTACCCCACCCTGTGCGGTCACGCCTTTGCAACGGGATGGCTCAAGGTCGCAGTTGCTCACCAAAGCGCGGCCTCCCGGTAAACACACCTGCCCACCGTGGGTGTGGCCGGCCACGATCAGATCGGCACCATCTGCGGCAAACCGGTTCAAGGTCCGCAGATAGGGTGCGTGCGTCAGACCCAACCGCAAGGAGGACTCCGCAGCGGTGTCCGCTCGGTGGAACTGCCCCAGCCCGCTGCCAGGCTCGCTGGAGGGTAAGAAACCTGGGTGCTGGTCATAACCCAGATGTGGGTCATCCACACCGGAAACCTCCAGCACGTGCCGGCCAACCCGCAGGCGGTCCGCTCGATTGATCACACCCACCCAGCCGGCGTCGTCGAAGGCGCGGTGCATGCGCTGCCAGGGGAGGATACGGGCTTCCATGCGATCTTCCCCGGCGGTGGACCCTTTCCAGAGGTAGCGCGCAGGGTTCTTGAGCATGGGGGCGAAATAACAATTGGAGCCCGGAACATAAAGTCCCGGGAAAGCAAAAAGTGGCTCCAGGATCTCCAACAGATACGGCAGGGCATCCATGTGGGAGAGATTGTCCCCGGTGTCCAACACCAGGTCCGGCTCCAGTTCGGCCAGGCCGTGAACAAACTTCTTTTTGGCCGTCTGGCCGGGCACCGTGTGGAGATCGGAGATGTGGAGCACTCGCAAGTCGGGACTACCAGGTGCCAAAACCGGAAGGGTCTCCGTGCGGACACGAAAACGCCTGCGTTCCCCGAACACCGCCCAGCCGGTGACAGCAGCGCCGGAAACGGCCGTGGCCGCCAGGGTGGTGGCGGCCACGGACGCGAGCTTGGCTCCAGCGGACATCAGACGGTCATCCGATCAGTTGTTGTTACCGGTGCTCGAATTGTTGCCGGTAGTCGAATTACTGCCGGTGTTCGAGTTGCTGTTCGTGTTGGAACTCGACCCGCTGTTGGGCCTGGGGCTGGCGCCGTTGCCTTCCGTCATGCTGGATGGCGGTTCGGGGAACGAATCCGTGTTGTAGTTCCGCGCCGTCGCATTCATGAATCGCTGCCACTGGCCACCGGCGTAGGTGGAGCCATCCACAAAGTCATCCGGGTTGGAGGTCTGGTTCTTGGGGGTGTCTCCGCTGATGGACAGATCGTTCAGGGAGCGTGAGCCCGCCAGGTAGTTACCCACCCAGGAAGCGGTGGACAGGCCCTG
Organism: Kocuria sp.; assembly: GCF_030538595.1. Lineage (GTDB taxonomy): Bacteria > Actinomycetota > Actinomycetes > Actinomycetales > Micrococcaceae > Kocuria. The sequence continues at coordinate 39,602 of NZ_JAUNTS010000007.1, read as the reverse complement.
GGTGTAGCCAACCATCCAGGTCTGCGTGGAGTTGTCCGTGGTACCGGTCTTACCCGCAGAAGCGTTGGGCAGACCGATGGGAATCTGATAACCCGAACCGCGGATCAGCACTTGTTCCAGAACAAAGTTCACGGTGCGGGCATCAGTTTCGCTGATGGCACGTTCACAGTTGGCCTGGGGAACGTCGTACTCGCGGCCCGTGTAGTCAGTGACGGACATGAAGGCCCGCGGATCACACCGCACGCCGTCGTTGGCAAAGGTGGCGTATGCAGTGGCCATGGTCATGGGGGAGATGTTGTCATCCGAACCACCCAGCAGGGTGGAAAGCCGGGTGGTGTTCACGGGTTCCCCGGTCTGACCGTTGTGAATACCAATGGCTTCCGCCAGCTCACCGATCCGGCACAGGTCCAGATCTGCGGCCATGGCGTAGAGAGCCGAGTTGATGGAGTTGTACATGCCGTAGTCCACGGCCATGTTCTGGTTGAAGCCGCGTTCAGCGTTTTGGAAACTGAACCCTGAGCCGTCATTACCAGGCTCAAAGACCGCGCCACCCTCCACGCAGGAAGCCCGCCATGCGTAATCGGCAGGATAAGACATGCGGCTGGCGTTGACTTGCTGGCCAACAGAACGGCCGTCGTCAACCCAGGCGAGCAGTGTCATGGGTTTGAAGGTTGACCCCACCTGATAACCGCCCGTACCGCCGTCCCAGGTGTCAGTGTTGAAGTTGTACACCGTGTTGGACGGACCTTCATCAGAGGTGTAGTGCGTGTTCTGCGCCATGGCCACAATGTTGCCGCTGCCGGGCTCCAGGGAGACGATCGAACTACCAATGCTGTCCGGGTTGTTGTCCCGGGACTGGGTTTCATTCACAGCATCATTGGCTTCACGCTGGGCATCAATGTCCAAGGTGGTCACAATGTTGAGGCCGCCACGCTGGAGAGTGTTCAGACGCTCCTCCGGGTTGGCGCCGAAGGAATCAGAGGCCAGGATCTGATTCTCCACGTAATTGCAGAAGTACGGTGCATCTGTGGCCGCCGTGCAACCGGCGGAGGTGGGGTGCAGATCCAGGTTCAGGGGCTCGTTGATGGCTTCGTCGTACTCCTGCTGGGTGATCCGGTCCTCATCCAACATGGTGTAGAGCACCACATTGCGCCGTTCCACGGAGACCTCCGGATTGACGGAGGGATCGTAATAGGCGGGGGACTGCACAAGACCGGCCAGAGTTGCCGCCTGGGCAATGCTGAGCTCAGAGGCGTGAATGCCCCAGTAATACTCGGAGGCCGATTCCACCCCGTAATTACCGGTACCGAACATGGCGATGTTGAGGTAGCCCTCCAGGATTTCATCCTTGGACTTCTGTTCCTCCATGGACAGCGCCAGCTTCACCTCACGCAGTTTGTCCGCGTAGCCCTTGTTGGCACCCAGGGTTGAGGGATCGCGTCCAGCGCGAACGTCCTGGTCAATGATCAGGTTGTTCACGTACTGCTGGGTGATGGTGGAAGCACCCTGACGGCCACCGGTGTTCAGGACGTTGTTACCGATGGCGCGGACAATGCCCGCCATGGAGACGCCACCGTGTTCATAAAAGTCCCGGTCCTCAATGGAGAGGATGGCGCTCTGCATGTTGGGGGAGATTTCATCCAATGTGACGGGAGTGCGCTTCTCCGCGTAGAACGTGGCCAACTCTGTTTGACCATCCCGGGCATACACGGTGGAGGACCGGGACAGCGGGCCGTCCTGGAAGTCCGTGGGGAGGTCCTTGAACCACCCGATGGAACCGTTGGCGGCCATACCGACTGCTGCTGCCGGGGGGAATACCAATCCGGTCACCACAAGACCAGCCAACAAGCTGGTGGCGATGAACGCGACCACTCTGCCCAGCGTTGAGCTGCCGTTCAGGTCAGCGGAGGAGTTGGAGGATGAAGCCATTGGGTCAGCTTACAAGCCGTATCTGGGAACCTGGAGATTCGTAGCCAGCGCCACACTGATCAGCAAGATGATCCCACCGAGCACCACCCGATAGTGTGGAGCCATGACTACCTGGGAATACATGACCGCGCCCATCATGATCCACGCCACCAAGCAGATCCTGGACAACTTTGGTTCTGAAGGTTGGGAACTGGTGGCAGTCCTGCCCGGGACCCAGCAGGCCTCCGTTCCGGATGCTGCCGTGAACGCACCGGTGCAGACCAACCCCATTGCGTACTTCAAGCGTCCCAAGGAGGCCTGAGCATGGCCTCCGCCGTTGAACAGCGCATCCGTGAACTGGGCTTGAGCCTGCCGGAAGTTCCGGCTCCCGCCGGCGTCTACGTCCCGGCGCTGATCACAGGCTCCTGCGTCCACACCTCCGGGCAGCTGCCCTTTGTTGAGGGGCAGCTACCGGAGACCGGCAAGGTGGGGGAAGGCGCAGGCTTGGTGTCTGCGCAGCGGGCGCAGGAATTGGCAGCAATTGCTGCGCTCAATGCCTTGGCCGCCGTCAAAGGTGTGATCGGGGATCTTGACCGGCTGGTGCGAGTGGTCAAGGTGGTGGGATTCGTTTCCAGCGATCCTGAGTTCTACGGACAGCCCGGTGTGCTCAACGGTGCCTCCAACCTCCTGGGGGATGTCCTGGGAGAGGTCGGCATTCACGCCCGCTCCGCCGTCGGTGTTGCGGTGTTGCCGCTGAACTCTCCGGTGGAGGTCGAGTTGGTTGCCGAATTCGCCTGACCGGGGCCACCAGCCGCGTCGCTTTCCACTGCTGCCGGAGTACCGCAAGGCCGCAGAAGTCTGGCAGGCATCTGAAGGGCAGCTGACGCCGGTCACACCCCTGGATGCCGCGGGGCTGATGCTGCTACGCGACAGCCCCGACGGTGTGGAGACCTACCTGACCACCCACGCGCAGCGCTCGCCGTTCGGGCCCGTGGCCTTTCCCGGAGGTCCGGTGGATGGCGACGACGACGATCCCCTGCCGTGGGTGGGACCATCCTCCACCGCGTGGGGGCGGCGGTGGTGCGACGACGTTGGGGTGACCCGCCGCACCGTGGTGGCTGCAGCCCGTGAACTCTTTGAGCGCACCGGGATTCTGCTGGCCGGACCGGACATGTACTCCACCGTGGAAACGGGGGACGGACGCGATTGGATGGTGGGGCGGGAGGAAGTCCTGGCCCGCACTCTCACCATGGGTCAGCTACTGGATTCGCGTCATCTGAAACTGCGAACGGATCTGCTGTGGCCAGTGGCCCGCTGGGTCACACCCGAGTTTCTGCACCGGCGGTACGACACTCGTTTTTTTGCCGTCATACTTCCGGAACGGCAGTCGGTCACTCAGATTCCAAACCATCCAAAACCCGGTTTGTGGGCCACCGTGGACCGGCTGGTGGCACATCTTGAGGAGCCGCAGACCGGTCAGGTTGATTCGCGCGCAGACCGAATGGACACGTGGTTGGGGGACACTCTGGGTCTCCCCCAGACAGTGGGGCGGTCACAACGCGATCTGCTGGGAGCCACCATGAGCGGGCTGTTGCAGGAGCTGGCCGCAGCACGCTCGGTGGTGGAGGTCATTGCCAGACCCCGCGATCTCAGCCCGCAGGTTCCGGACCTGGCGGTGGAGACGGATGGTTCCTATGAGCTGGTGCTGCCCAGAAGACCCCGCCGTCACCGCCCACGCCAGGGGATCTGAGCCGGGCAACACTTGGCCAGGTAACAGCCGCCAGATAACAACCGACCAGGTGGCAACAACCAGATGACAAGGCGCTGATATGGCAAAGGCACGGACATGGCAATGGAGGGCTGTTCCCCGCACACCCTGTGCGGGGAACAGCCCTCCGTCAGTGGCCGTCGCGTCTGGATCGGGTCAATCAGCGGGAACGCTGTTTGAGGCGCTGCACATCCAGGATGACCACAGCCCGGGCCTCCAAGCGGATCCAACCGCGCTGCACAAACTCGGCCAGAGCCTTGTTCACGGTTTCGCGGGAAGCTCCCACCAGCTGAGCCAGTTCTTCCTGCGTCAACTCATGAGCCACCAGCACGCCATCCGGGGTCTGACGACCAAAACGGTCCGCCAGGTCCAGCAGGGCCTTGGCCACACGGCCGGGCACGTCTGAGAACACCAGGTCCGCCAGGTTCTCATTGGTGCGGCGCAAACGGCGGGCCAGGGCTTGCAGAAGCTGCTGCGACACAGCGGGGCTGCGCTCAATGACCTTCTTCAAGTTGTCATGGTTGAGCCCGGCCAGGTGAGACTCAGACACCGCAGTGGCTGCGGTGGAACGCGGTGAGGGATCAAACAGCGCCATTTCCCCGAACAGCTCACCCGGACCCATCACGGCAACCAGGTTCTCACGGCCGTCGCTGGCCGTACGCCCCAGTTTGATCTTGCCCGAAATGATGAAATACAGGCGGTCGCCCTGGTCGCCTTCCTGGAAGAGCGTGGCACCGCGTGGCAACTCCACCTCGGTGATTTCGTCCGTGAGCGCCGCGAAGGCCTCGTCATCCAGGGAGGCGAAAAGCGGTGCGCGTCGTAGGACGTCAGTATCCATGATGCTCCTCGTGTTGGTGTGGGTCAGCTGTCACTGAGTCAGATCATGCTCCATGAGATTCGGCTCAGATGGTCAACTGGATGGTACTTGGATGTGACGTAGTCAACATCATCAGTACCACTTTAGTGCGACGTGGCGCGATTCCAAATGGAATTGCCTTCAGGCGTGGCCCCAAGCCAATTCTCATGGGTTCCACAGGGGCACTGCTTACTGTTGTTCGTCCATCATCCGGGGGCCAACAACCTGTGGCCCCCACTATTCGCAGGAGACCTACGTGGAGTTCAACAGTGACCTGTTTCTTGGCCTGAACATATTGGACCTGATGATTCTGGCATTGCTGCTGCTCTTTGTGCTGCACGGGGCTGTTCGCGGAGTAGGGCGCACCATCGGGGGCGCCGTGGGACTGGTGCTCGGGGGTGCGCTGGCCCTGTGGTTGCTGCCCAACATTGATGTGGCATCCATTGACCGCTGGGTCCGTCTGGCCGTGGTGGGTGTGGTGCTGCTGGTCTGCATGCTGGGCGGCCAATCCCTGGGCGAAGGGCTGTTGGGCCGGATCACGGGTGCACCACCGCGCAAATCCAAAGTTCTCACGGGTGTGGATCAGGCCGGTGGCGGTGTGATCGGTGCGGCAATAGGCGGCGTGGTGGTACTGGCGATGAGTGGGTTCCTCAGCCAGGTGCCCATGCCGTGGCTCAACGGGCAGCTGGAAACCTCCCGCACTCTGGCTGCCATGCAGCAGTGGACTCCGCGGGAGGTGACCGAGGGACTGAGCACCGCCCAGGAAGAGATTGCCGGGGCACCCGCCATGCGGGAGCTGGATGCACTGCTTTTCCCGTCCGTGGAACCGCCCACCACAGAAGTGGATGATCCGGAAGTTGTGGCCGCCTCCGCCTCCACCGTGCACATCCTGGGTTCGGCCACACGCTGCGGATACAACCAATCGGGATCAGGGTTTGTGACCGCTCAGGGGCAAGTGGTGACCAACGCCCACGTGGTTCAGGGAACTGATGGAGTTTCCGTGTTCAGCTCGGATGGACAGCGCCACACGGCGGAGGTGGTGCAGTTTGTGCCCGAACACGATCTGGCTGTGTTGAGTGTGCCTCAGTTGGACCTGGCGCCGTTGAGCATTGCCGCGGACGGTGCGGGTGAAGGGACAGAGGCTGCTTTCATTGGCTACCCCGGTTCCGGCCCGTTGAGTATTGGCCCGGCCACGGTGCAGGGCAGCGCCTACACCGTGATGGGCTCCATGGACGGGTCCCAACCGGTGCGGGTCATGCAGTTCGCCGGCAACGTGCAGCAGGGAAACTCCGGCGGTCCCCTGGTTGACATGGACGGTCAAGTGATCGGGGTGGTGTTCGGCAAGGCTGTCAATGATCCGGCCGGGTACGCAGTTGACACCGCAACGCTCAGTGACGTCCTGGCAGATTCAGCGGGGGCCACGGCAGCTGTGGACACCGGAGTGTGCCAGGCCGCCTGAGCGAAAGCAGGCACCGGGATGCAACAGGCACCCGGGTGCAGACAGACACCTGGATGCAAACACCCATCTGAAATGTGTGCCGCCCCATCGAAACCGATGGGGCGCAACAAATTTCAGATGACCCGGACAGTCCAGACAGTCCAGACTGCTCAGACAGGCGCGAGCAGCCCGCCCGGTGGTTTCAGTCCTGCAACGAATCCACGATCTGCTGCATGACCGTCTGATCTGCCAGGGTGGTGACGTCCCCGACCGGACGGTCCTCCGCCACATCTTTGAGCAGACGGCGCATGATCTTGCCGGAGCGAGTCTTGGGCAGTTCCGGGACAATCAGCACACGCTTGGGCTTGGCGATCGGTGAGATCTCCTGGCCCACGTGAGCACGTAGTTTTTCGCCCAGTTCCACCTTGTCGTGACCTTCGCCAGTGGCTTCATCCGTGAGGATCACGAACGCCACAACGGCCTGGCCGGTGGTTTCGTCCTCAGCACCCACCACGGCGGCCTCCGCCACAGTCGGGTGGGACACCAGTGCGGACTCGATCTCCGAGGTGGAGAGGCGGTGACCGGACACGTTCATCACGTCATCCACACGGCCAAGGATCCAGATGTCGCCGTCGTCGTCGAACCGGGCGCCGTCGCCGGCAAAGTACATGCCGTCAAAGCGGGACCAGTAGGTCTGGACAAAGCGGTCGTCATCGCCCCAGATGGTGCGCATCATGGACGGCCACGGTTCGCGGACCACCAGGAAGCCGGACTGTCCGTTGTTCAGGGATTCGCCCATCTCATCCACCACGTCCACCTTGACCCCGGCCAGAGGGCGCTGGGCGGAACCGGGCTTGGCCACGGTGACGCCGGGCAGCTGGGTGATCATGTGCGCGCCGGTTTCGGTCTGCCACCAGGTGTCCACGATGGGGCAGTTTCCGCCACCGATCACGCGGTGGAACCAGGTCCAGGCCTCCGGGTTGATGGCCTCGCCCACGGTGCCCAGTAGACGCAGTGAGGTGAGGTCGTATTCGGCGGGGATGTCCTCGCCCCACTTCATCATGGTGCGGATGGCGGTGGGGGAGGTGTACATGATGGTCACCCCGTACTTCTGCACAATTTCCCAGAAGCGGCCGCGGTGCGGGGAATCGGGGGTGCCTTCGTAGATCACCTGGGTGGCGCCCATGACCAGCGGACCGTAGGCCACGTAGGAGTGCCCGGTGACCCATCCGACGTCCGCGGTGCACCAGTAGATGTCAGTCTCCGGCTTGAGGTCAAAGGTGTACTTCATGGAGAAAGCACCCTGGGTGAGGTAACCACCCGTGGTGTGCAGAACACCCTTGGGCTTACCCGTGGTGCCGGAGGTGTAGAGAATGAACAGGGGGTCCTCCGCGCCGACCTCCGCGGGGGTGTGCTCGGTGGAGGCGGTGTCCACGACGTCGTGCCACCACACGTCCCGGCCCTCAGTCATTTCCGTGTCCACGCCGTTGCGCTTGACCACCAGCACGTGCTGGACGGAGTCCCCACCCTTTTCCAGGGCAGCATCCACGGCCGGCTTCAACGTGGTGGGCTTGCCGCGGCGGTAGGAACCGTCGGCGGTGACCACCAGCTTGGCCTCGCCGTCCTCCACCCGGGAGCGCACGGCCTCGGAGGAGAAACCACCGAACACCACGGAGTGGATGGCACCCAAGCGGGCGCAGGCCAGCATGGTGATCACGGCCTCCGCGATCATGGGCATGTAGACGGCCACGCGATCGCCCTTTTGCACGCCCAGGGAAGCGAAACCGTTGGCGGCCTTGGAGACTTCGTCCTTGAGTTCCGCGTAGGTGTAGGAGCGGGAATCGCCGGGCTCGCCCTCGAACAACAGGGCCACTCGGTCACCGTTGCCGGCCTCCACGTGGCGGTCCACGGCGTTGTAGGCGGCGTTCAGAGTGCCGTCCTCAAACCACTTGGCAAATGGCGGGTTGGACCAATCCAGAGTGGTGGTGAAGTCCTTGGACCAGGTGAGCAGTTCCCGGGCCTGGTTGGCCCAGAACTCCGTACCTTCCGCCTCGGCCTGTTCGTAGAGCTCTGGGCCGCCATTGGCCTGCTCCACGAATGCCTGCGGGGGTGCGTAGGTCTGCTGCTCGTTGCTCTGCTCGGTCATCGACTTGTGCTCCTTACCAAGGGGCTCGGGTCCGGGGGTGAGCACCCAGTGGCGCTCTTGGTCCGGACGGCCAGGACTGCCGGACGGTGTGCCCGGCGTCACATGTTCGCTTTGAGACTAGAGCACTCACGGGGTCGGATTCCACACGTGTCTAACTTGGTCTCCCGGACAGGCCCGTCCATAGGGTGGCTGGCGGGTGGATTCCACCGCCGTAGCCCCCCAGGGCTGCAGAAAGCAGTCCGCTGCAACGTCCGAGCTGACACGTAGCATCGGAGCCATGACGACGACGAACGGCACCCCCACCCCGCCTGCTCCACCGCCGGGAGGCCACCCCCTGCACCGCAACCACGGGGGGCCGGTGCCAGATCACGTACGGGTGGTGGACCCGGCCAAGGCTCGGGCAGGAGCCGCGCGGCGACGTCGAACCGGGAAAACCGAATCTGACTTGGGGCTCAAACGGCGAGCGCGCAAGATCAACGCCATCCTGGGGGAAACCTACCCGTACGCCGTGGCTGAACTGGATTTTGGCTCAGCGTGGGAATTGTTGGTGGCCACGGTGCTCTCCGCGCAAACCACGGATGTGCGGGTCAATGCCACCACCCCGGCGTTGTTTGAACGTTGGCCCACTCCGCGAGCGCTGGCTGAGGCGGAACGGGTGGAGGTTGAGGAAATGCTGCGCCCGCTGGGCTTTTACCGTTCCAAGGCCAAGGCCGTCCAGGGCTTGGCGCAGCGGGTGGAGGATGAGCACGACGGCGCCGTCCCCGGCAGTCTGACCGAGCTGGTGGCGCTTCCGGGGGTTGGGCGCAAAACCGCCAATGTGGTTCTGGGCAATGCTTTTGACGTGCCGGGAATTACCGTGGACACCCACTTTGGTCGGCTGGCGCGCAGATTCGGATGGACCGAGCAGGAGGACCCGGTCAAGGTGGAACAAGATGTCATGGAGTTGTTCGAGCCCAAGGACTGGACTGATCTCTCCCATCGGCTCGTCTACCACGGTCGGCGCATTTGCCACGCCAGGAAACCTGCCTGCGGGGTGTGCCCGGTGGCCGATCTGTGCCCGTCCTACGGGGCCGGTCCCACGGAGCCGGAGGTCGCGGCGGCCCTGTTCACCTACGAGTTCGCCACCGGGCGGGAGGACTTGCTGAGCGGCTACATGGGTGGGCTCACCCGCCGTGAGCTGCGGGCAACCGGGCACGGATTGGAGCTGTGAACATGGTCTCCGAGCACATGTCTGCGCAAGACCCCGCCAGGGGCCAGGTCACCGACCGCGCCTCCGGTTCGGTGGGTGAGCAATCCCGCGTCAGAGGGGAGCACGGGGCCAGGCAGGAATTGATCCGCGCCATCCGGGAGCTTGACGGGGGAGGGCCTTTAAGGATTCAGGACATTCCGGCGGGGGAGAACATGCGCGAATCTGCCGTGTTGATCCTGGTGGGTGCCCTGGATGAAACTCCGCCGGACCTTGATCTGCTGTTGGTGCAGCGGGCCCCCACGTTGCGTGCCCATCCGGGGCAGGTGGCTTTTCCAGGTGGTCGTTTGGACCCGGAGGACGGCGACCCCCATGATCCGGCGGATCGCGTGGAACTACCGGGGGGTGTGGGGCAGGCCGCTTACGTTCGGGCAGCACTGCGGGAGGCGCAGGAGGAAACGGGGCTCGACCCGGCCGGCGTCGAAATCTTGGGAATGCTGCCGCGCACGCCGCTGGCCGTTTCCAGTCACCAGGTGACGCCCGTGGTGGGGTGGTGGTCCAAGCCCGTGCCGGTGGAGGTGGTGGATCATGCGGAATCTTCTCTGGTGTTTCGCACACCCATTGCCGATCTGGTGAACGCTTCACACCGGCACTACGCGGAGGTGCAGATACCGGGTCCGGATTACCCCAGGCTGCGTCACCGCTCGCCGGCGTTTCGCATACCGCGCACCATCACCGATCCAGCGGGGGGCAGCGGGGACGTGGTGGTGTGGGGCTTCACCGGCATTTTGCTGGATCATCTGTTGAGCGCTGCGGGTTGGAACCTTCCCTGGGACACCACGGACATTCGCCCCGCTCCGCTGTAGCTGGGGAGGCCGCTGTTCACTTGGCTTGGTCGTAGCTGTCCACGGTGACCACCGTGACGGGAAACTCCACGGGGACCGGGCCGAACACAATGCGTGCGGCCTCATCAGCGGCTGCACGCACAATGTCCTCCACGCGCTGGGAATCTTTGGCTGCGGTGTCCACCATGATCTCGTCGTGCAGGAAGAACACCAGGTCAGCATCCAGATGGGCCCGTTTGAGGCCGGTGCGGATACGGCCCATCCACGCCATGGCCCATTCGGCGGCGGAGCCTTGAACCACAAAATTGCGGGTGAACCTGCCGTGGGTTCGGCGCATGCTGCGCGCTCGGCGTTCGCTGCTTGCGGTGGCGGTGTCCGCCGTCGTCGTCATCCATTGCTCATCCGGGGCCGGTGACCAGCGGCCCAGCCAAGTGCACACCTGCCCGCCGCGTTCACCAACGCGTGCTGCGTGTTCCACGTAGGCCACTGCTTTGGGGAACATGCGGGTCAACTGCGGCATCAATCGGCCACTGTCACCGGTGGTTGCCCCGTACATGGCACCCAGAAGCGCCACTTTGGCGTGGTTGCGTTCCGTCAGTTCGGTGGAGCGTGCCCGGCCCTGTTCAGCAATGGACAGGTAGAGATCCCGGCCGCGGGAAGCCTCTGCCAGAGCTTGGTCCCGGGCCAACACGGCCAGAACGCGGGGTTCCAGTTGAGCGGCATCGGCCACCACCAGTTTGCGGTCGGGCCCGGGGCGCACGGCTGAGCGCACCACTTTGGGGATCTGGAGGGCACCACCCCCGCGCGCTGCCCACCGCCCCGTGACCACACCGCCCACCACGTATTCGGCGTGAAATCTGTCCGCACGTACCCAGTTCTCCAGCCAGTGCCAGCCGTTGGCGGTCAGTAGCCGGGACATCTTTTTGTATTCCAGGACCGGGCCGATCATGGCTTGGCGGCGTTCGCGTTCACCGGGTGAGGAGGCCGGTGCGGCCTGGACCCAACCGGTCAGAAGCCACTGGCTGGTGGAATCCACCGGAACGCCGGCGGCTCGCAGTGCACGCAGGAGTGACTGGGGGGAATCCGGGTTCACGGTGGGGGCAGTGAGGGCGGTTTGCACGGCACGGGCGGCAGTTTCCATTTTTGCGGGCCGCTGCTGCGGGGCCGGTTCAGGCCCCAGGGCATCTTCCAGGAGGGACCGGTGTACGGAGGTGTCCCAGGCGATCCCAACGCGGTGCATGTCCGCGGCCAACAGTGCGCCCGTGGATTCCAGAGCCGCCAACAACGCCAGTTTCTGGGGAGAACGAGCGTTCGTGATGGCTTTCCACTGTGCTGCCAGTTCGGCGATCACAGGTGCCACAAGATCCTCCCCGGCAGGTGGGGGTGAAGTTTCGGCGGGAGTTCCTGATGCCGGGAGGGAGTCAAAGAGCCCCAACTGACCCTGGGCGGGCGAGTTCCAGGCGGAACGCACGGGAGGCGGCGGAGCCACCCCGGGATGTTCGTGCTGCGGCAGAGGCGTCAGCACGGGTTGATACACCACCCCGGAACCGGGGGCATCCGCTGCGGTCTGCAGGATGTTTTGCACCAGCCGCAGATCATGCACGTGGGTCAGCGGTACAGCGGGGTCCTGGGACAAGAGCTGCGGAAAAACAGTCACGCTGCGCTCAAAGACCCACCGAGGCGCGGCCACTGCATCCTCCTGAGCAGTCCGCGCCCTGTTCCGGATGAATGCGGTCAGCTCGGACAGGCTCAGGCTGGTGATGGCGCCGGTGGGGTTGCCCCGGGCATCCACGTCCTGGACCAGAAACGCATCCTGCCCGCCTGTGGTTCGTGCGTCGCCCGGTTCTGTGCTGAGACCTTGGGAGGGAACGACGACGACGAACACCCATCCATTGTGCCTGCCCACCCGATCCGGTCAGGTTCGTTGCCCAGCGCGCGTTGCTCCACAACCAAAAAAGTTCTCACGGGGTCTAGAGGTTGTGCACATTTGAACCTGAGCGGTCAGCGGGATGTGCCCCACAGCACGCACCGTTGTGGTCATGAACACAGCAACCAGCACCGGCCGCAGGGCACGAGCAGCCCACACGGCACTCCCGTGGCACCCCGAGCATTCCAGCACCCCGGGGACAGAGGCTCGACCCGGGGTCGGCGATGAACTCGCCACGGGGAATGGCCGTGATGTCCAGGCAGGTGGCCCGGTAGAGGAGAACTGCACCGCAGATCTCTTGTGGGCGCACGATCCCTCCTGGACACACCGGGGATTCCGTGGCGGTGAAGTGGTTGACGGTGACGGACTGCGTGTGGGTTTGGTGACCCACGATTCCGCTGTCCGGGAGATGGTGAGCGGAATCTGTGCCTCCGCGGGTGCTTCCCTGTATGTGGCGGCCACCGCCGGTGGACTCACGGGCACTGACGTGCAGCTGTTGGACGTTCAAGCGCTCACGGACGGACCGGCCACGCGGGGAGGTGGCGGCGACGTCGTTTTGCTGGGTCGGCCGGAGGACGACGGGTTGTGGGATGCGGCCGCTCTGTTGGGTGGATGCCCCGTGGCCGTGCTGCCCGCAGCCGAATCCTGGTTGGCTGATCGGCTGGCGCCGCGGACGGAGACGGCACAGACCTCCCAAGCCGTGGTGGTGGGCGTGGTGGGTGCAGTGGGTGGCGTGGGTGCCTCCACACTGGCCTGCTGGTTGGCTGCGGATGCGGCCGCCGGCGGAGCTCAGACCGTCCTGGTGGATGCCGACCCGGACAGCTGCGGGGTGGATGTTCTCCTGGGGCTGGAGTCTTTGGAGGCCATGAGGTGGCCGGATCTGAGCCGCTCCCGGGGCGTGCTGCGTGGTGAACAGCTCTTGCCGCTGCTGCCGGGTCACCCCGATCAGCCCGGCCTGAGCTGGCTGTCCTGGGATCGGGAGTCGGTGCAGCGCCACGATTTCCCGGGGGTCTCCGTGCTCGCGGCACTGCGCACGGTTAGCCATGCGGTGGTGGTGGATCTGGGAAGGATCGGTTCCGGGCGGGATTCTCTGGCGGGGCAATGCGATGTGGTGGTGGTGGCGTTGCCGCGCACGGTTCGGGGAGTTCTTGCCGCGCACCGCAGTGCGACGGCACTGGGACCGGTACCCGTGGAGTTCGTGCTGTGCGGCGTGGACGTGGCGGACATTGACCATTCCCTGGTGGGTGATGCTCTGGGCCGCGAGCCGCTGGGTGCCGTGCGATTCGACGGGCGGGTACCGGAAGCCGCTGAAAGCGGTCGATTGCTGGAACGGGGACGCAAGCGCCCACATCAGCAATGCGTTGCCGCTCTGTGGGACCAGCTCACGGACCGCCTGGCAGGTTCCGTCGAGTTGACTTACGGGGGTAATGGGTCATGAATGCCAAGACTCCTACTCGCGCCCAAGTCCCGGTGGATTCAGCCCTGTTGGAAACGGTGCGGGAAACTCTCCTGCTGGACGGTTCTGCGGTCACTGACGAACGCATTGCGCAGGCTGTACGCTCCTCCGGCCACGTCTTGGGTGCGGCAGGGACACTGCACGCCGTGCGCAGCATCCGGGCCGAGCTCACCGGCCTGGGCCCCTTGCAACACCTCCTTCCCGCCTCCGGACTCACCGATGTTTGGATCAATGGAGCCCACGATGTGTGGTGGGAAGCGGGACACGGTCCCGTACGTGTGCCATCCCCCTTCAAGGACGACGACGAAGTCCGTGCCCTGGCCACGCGTCTGATCCAGGCTGCGGGCCGCCGGTTGGATGAAGCCCACCCTTGCGTGGATGTGCAAACCGCCGACGGCATGCGAGTTCACGCGGTTCTTCCACCGATTTCCACGGGTGGAACATTGATTTCCGTGCGGTTCCGGCACCGGGATGTGATCACAGTGGCGGATCTGGTGGCCAGCTCAACGGTGACACAGGAGGTCTTGGATCACCTGATGGCAGCCACGGCCGGTGGAGCAAATCTGCTGGTCACGGGGTCCACCGGTGCTGGCAAAACCACAGTGCTCAACGCCCTGCTCAGCGCCTGTCCGGTGGATGAACGCATGGTGCTCATTGAGGACGCCGCCGAACTGCGCCCACTCCACCCACATGTGGTGGGTATGCAGGCCCGCCACGCCAACGTGGAAGGAGCCGGGGCAATTGAACTGGCCGAGTTGGTCCGGCAATCCCTGCGCATGCGGCCCGATCGGATTGTGGTGGGCGAGTGCCGCGGTGCCGAAATTCGAGAACTTCTCACGGCGCTGAACACCGGTCACCTGGGTGCGGGGACTGTTCACGCCAATTCAGCCGATGCCGTGCCTGCTCGCCTGGCAGCGCTGGGAGCTCTGGGCGGGATGAGCAGTGAGGCCATTGCCTTGCAGGCGGGTTGTGCCCTGGACCTGGTGGTTCATCTTGATCGCCGCGGACCGCAGCGGGTGGTGCACACCGTGTCCTTGTTGGAGGAAGTGCGCGGAACGCTACGGATGACCACCGCTTGCACCCGTGAGGCCACCGGTTATCGGCAGGGTCCGGGGTGGGAGCACTTTCTGAGTCTGGCGCAGCGGGGTGAGCGGTGATGAGTGCTGCACTGACTGTTGGTGTGACCGTCCTGGGTGTGCTGATCGGGGTGCTGGGTCTGGGGTTGCTGCTGACCCCCGTAGGTGCGCGCTCGCGGGTGGTCAAGGCGGCCGGTTCCCGGCCCGGAAGTGAGCCTGGACGTGGCCGCGGTGCTGCGTCGGGTGGTTTGTCCCGGAGCGGACAGCCCCATTCGGGACAAACCGGTGGTGACGCAACGACTCAGGGCCACCACGGGGATGACATGGGTGGAGGTTTGGCCGGCACCGGGTTGCTCACGGCAGTTGCCAGCCGAATCTTGCCGTGGCGTGGCGCCCAAGCCACGGCGGAGGCTGCCGAGTGGGTGGTTTTCATGCGGCAACTCGGAGCGCTCCTGCGCGTGGGACGTAGCTCCCTCTCAGCCTTTGAGGTGGCTGCCGCCTCCCTGGCTGAAACCCAAGACCCCACCACCACGGGGCAACGCATTCAACAGGTCTGCACCACGGTGGCGCGTGCCGGTTCCGTGGGGCGGGCGCCATCAACCACGCTGCAGACACTTTCCCAGGCCCCGCAGTCCAAGGACCGCCGGTTGCGGCGGGTGGAAACCTCCGTGCTGGCAGATCTTGCACGGTGCTGGGAGGTCTCCGAACGGACGGGTGCGCCCCTGGCCACATTGCTGGAAGGACTGGCTGAGGCCACGGAGGCGGACTTGGACGCAGCAGCCGCACGGGAAACCGCACTGGCGGGATCACGGGCCACAGTCAGAATCCTGACCTGGT
This sequence comes from Kocuria sp., assembly GCF_030538595.1. Lineage (GTDB taxonomy): Bacteria > Actinomycetota > Actinomycetes > Actinomycetales > Micrococcaceae > Kocuria. The sequence continues at coordinate 24,159 of NZ_JAUNTS010000007.1, read as the reverse complement.
TGCCGGTGCTGGCGCTGGGTCTGGGAATGCTGATCGGAGCAGATCCCATCCGGACCCTGTTGACCACGCCGTGGGGCATTGCCGCCGGGACAGTGGGAGCGCTACTCACCGTGATCGGCCGGGTCTGGACGGGGCGCCTGGTACAGCGGGCCGAACATGCCACGGACCCCACCGAGACCACGCACCGCAACCGGTTGACCCGTCGGACGGCCCGTGCCCATGCGGCCCCTGCGCGGACGTCACCTGCGCAGACGTCACCCGGCCGCAGGAACCGCCGTGCTTCTGTGGAGCGCCCCACCGGGGTGGCCCCACGGGAGGTGACCTCATGAACACCGTTGAGCCGCTGGTTGCCAGTACGGGAGTTGCAGTGCTGGTGGCGGCCTCCCTGGCGCTGCTGTGGTTACCCACCCGGCGTGATCCGCTGCGCAGCTTCGAGCCAAGCCCACACCGGGCAACAGCCCCTGACACCCAGAAAGACCCTGTTCCGGTGTCGGCCGGAGTTCTGGTGGAACTGGTGGCCTCCATGTTGGACGCCGGTGTTCCGGTGGAACGCAGCCTGACGGTTCTGGGGTCCACGGTGGATGGTCCAGCAGGCAGTGCGTTGCGGACTGTGGGGGCCGGGCTCAGCCTGGGATTGCCGTGGCGGCAAGCCTGGGCAGCCGCTGCCACACCTCCCATGGCGGTTCGGGATCTACGCGCCGCCCTGACGTTTGCAGCGGTGTCCGGTGCGCCGTCGTCCTCCGCATTGCGGGCGGCCTCCGCTCAGGTTCGTCGTGCTGAACACCGACGAGCAGAGGCTGCGGCGGAAAAGCTCGCTGTGCACCTGGTGGTCCCACTCGGGCTGTGCTCGCTCCCCGCCTTCATTGCCTGGGGCATTGTCCCCGTCCTGATCGGCCTGGTTCCGGATTTTTTCTGACCGGGCAGCGGTGCTGGCGCACCGCCCACAAGCCCCGTCACCGCACCCGCGGTGACGGTCAACAGCCCGCACAGGGCCAACAGAAAGAGGAAGAACAATGTTCACCAACAACAACTCCGTTGCCGCCACCTCCGTTGAGGCTCCCGCAGATCAAGCTCTGGAAGGCCAGGTGGTGGCCCCCGGAACCGAGGTTCTGGCTCAGGACCCGGACCTTGGAGCTTCCACGGTGGAGTACGCCATCGTGCTCTTGGCTGCGGCGGCCTTCGGTGGAGTCATGGCAGCTGTGATCGCCTCCGATGCTGTGAGCGACCTGATCATGGCGATCATCAACAAAGCCTTGGGCATCTGAGCACTCGGGCCGCCGCCGGAACGCGGTGGCGGCCCGAGGACTTCCCCCATCCGTTCAGCTCGGATGGTTGTCGTCAACCACCCCCATCCAACCACTCCATTGCGCGGCGTGCCAGTGCGAACGCCGCGCACGTCAAGTCATCGAACCGCGCTCATCGCCTCGTCATGACAAGAATCCCGCCCGCTCTCACTTCCGGAGGTCACCATGTTCAGCCGTCAGTTTCGCCTGCGGGCCAGCACCACTTTTCAGCGGTGGCGCCGGCACCGTGGGCAGTCCGCGGTGGAGCCTCACAGGGGCGCTTTCGCAGCTGATTGCCCCCATGATCGCCCCAATCCTGATGACGGCCCTGACGACGGCGCGGTCACGGCCGAAACCGCCATGGTGCTGCCGGCGATCGTACTGGTACTGGCCGTTGTTCTGGCTGGCGGAGCCGCCGCTGCCACCCAAGTCCGATGTGAAGAGGCTGCCGGTGCTGCTGCCCGAGTGGTGGCTCGCGGGGAAACCCCGGATGCGGCGGTGGAAGAGGCCCGGTCCATTGCCGGTGATCGTGCTCGGGTCGCGGTGGAAATTCGCAACGGCCGGGCGGAGGCAGAAGTTGTGATGCCGGCACCGGGCATCTTGGGGGACTGGGGTGCTCTGGACCTCTCCGCCTCGGCCTCCACCATCACGGAGGGCGTGGTTCTTGATGAGCTACCGTGAGACTCCGGGTGCCGGCTCAGAGCCGGCCCGTGGACCCCTGCCCGGTCTTGGCCGGGGCGGTGGTCCCTCAGATGCTGACTCAGGTGCCGGGACAGTTTTTGCCCTCAGCACCATTTTGGTGGCCATCTTTCTGCTGGGTGTGGTGTTGCTGGTGGGTCAAGCCGCCATTGTGAAACATCGTGCCGGAAACGTGGCCGACCTCTCTGCCCTGGCCGCAGCGGATGTGGCACGGGGGCTGATGCCAGGGGACCCCTGCGATATGGCTCGTCGAGTCGCTGAGAGCAATGACGCTGAATTGTTGGAGTGCGCCCTGGTTGAGCCCGAACTGACCACCGTGGACGTTCAGGTAGGGGTGGATCTGACAGGAGTTCTGGCGCCACTGGGGCAGGCCAAGAACATCAGCCGAGCCGGTCCACCGGAAAACAGTCCGTTCAGCGACCCCTGAGTCTCACGGCGCGTGACTCAGCAACGCGGTGAGCAGCTTGATGGCTCCGGCCTTGTCCAGCGGGTTGTTGCGGTTGCCGCATTTGGGGGACTGGACGCAGGAGGGGCAGCCCGTTTCACATTCGCAGGACTCTATGGCGTCCTTGGTTGCCGTCAGCCACCGGGTGGCCATGTTGTAACCGCGTTCGGCAAAACCTGCGCCGCCGGGGTGACCGTCGTGCACAAAGATGGTGGGCAGTTCGGTGTCTGCATGCAAGGCCGTGGACAGCCCGCCCACGTCCCACCGGTCGCAGGTGGCCAGCAGCGGCAGCAAGCCGATCATGGCGTGTTCGGCGGCGTGAAGGGCACCGGGAATGTCTGGTTCTTGGATTCCGGCCGAAGCCAACAGCGGTCCCGGCATGGTGAACCACACGGATGTGGTGAACAGATCCGTGGATGGAAGATCCAAGGGTTCTTCACCCAGGATTTCATGGCCGGGGAGGGCCTTCCGCTGGTAGGAGACCACCTGGGAGGTCACCTGGACGTCCCCGGTGTGAACGGTGATCGGTCCCCACTGCTCCCTGCGCTGCTCTTGAAGGATTGCCACGGAGGTGACCTCACGGGCCATGGTGTAAAAATCTGGATGCGCCCGGGTCACGGAGACCACGTGGTGCTCCAGGTCCAGTTCATCCACCACGTAGCTGCGCCCCTGATGGACGTACACCGCACCGGGGTGGGTCTGCTGGTGGGCCTGACCGGTACCAATGGAGCCCAAGAGCTGACCAGTGGACGTTTCAATGATCTGCAGCGGGCCGCCACCCTCAGCGCGGATGGAGACCAACGCGGCGGGGTCTTCTGAGCGGGTCCAGAACCAGCCGGAGGGGCGGCGTCGTAATTGACCGGCCCGCACCAGGGATTCCAGAATTGCTGGCGCTGAGGGGTCGAACAGGACCAGGTCTGCCTCCGTCAGCGGTTGTTCCGCCGCAGCTGCGCACAGGTGCGGCGCCAGAACATACGGGTTGCCGGGATCAAAAATGGTGGCTTCCACCGCAGTGTCAAAGATGGCTTCCGGATGGTTCACCAAATAGGTGTCCAAGGGGTCATCGCGGGCAATGAAGGCCGCCAACGCCTCCTGCCCCGCTCTGCCCGCCCGGCCCACCTGCTGAAAGAACGATGCCCGGGTCCCCGGCCAACCCGCCACCAGAACGGCATCCAGGCCGGCGACGTCGATCCCCAACTCCAGCGCGGAGGTGGAGGCCAAGCCCAGCAGGCGACCGTCACGCAGTTGTTCCTCCAACTCGCGCCGTTCCTCCGGCAAGAATCCAGCGCGGTAGGCCGCCACCCGGTGCGCCAGCCCCGGCTCCACCTCATCCAACTGCTGGTGGGCCATCTGAGCCACGGTTTCCGCACCGCGCCGTGAGCCCACAAAAGCCAGGGTCCGGACCTGCTTGAGACTCAGGTCCGTGAGCATGTCCGCGGCTTCAGCCAGCACACTGCGCCGGGTGGGGGCACCGTTCTCACCCTCCGGACCGGATTGTTCGGGTTCCCACAGTGCCACGGTGACGGCACCGTGCGGGGAATCGTCCCTGGTCACGGCGGTGACTGAGGCTGGATCTTCTCCAATCAGGCGGGCGAATGATTCCTGCGGTGCAGCAGAGGTTGCTGAAGCCGCAATGAACACCGGATCAGCGCCGTACAGTGCCGCCACGCGCCGAAGCCGCCGCAGCACATTGGCCACGTGGGAGCCGAACACTCCCCGGTACACGTGGGCCTCGTCCACCACCACATAACGCAATCTGCGCAGCAATCGTGACCAGTGGGCGTGGCGAGGCAGTATCCCAGCGTGCAGCATGTCCGGATTGCACAGCACCAGGTCGGCATGGTCGCGTACCCAGCGGCGCTGCTCGGTGGGGGTGTCGCCGTCGTAGGTGTGAGCGCGAACCGCCAAGTTCTGGGTGAGGGCCCGGAGGGTGGTCAGCTGATCGGCAGCCAGCGCTTTGGTGGGCGCCAGATACAGCGCCGTGGCCTCTTCCGGGTGCTGGAGCACGCCCGGAGATTGCTGAGCGATCAGTCTCCCGGTGTGAATCGCGCTCAGTACGGGTGCCTGATAAGCCAGGGATTTTCCCGACGCCGTTCCCGTGGCCACCACCGTGTGCCCACCTTGGGCCGCTGTGATGGCTTCCGCCTGATGCCGATACGGTGCTGGAACACCGAGTTGTTGGTACGCGGCTGTGACGTCTGGATGCAGGGAATCCGGCCACGGTGCGGTGACAGCTTGGCGGGCCGGGAGATGACGGATGTGCCGGACCTCCTGGGGTGCGCTACCACGTCCCAGGAGGGGGATCAGAGCATTGGATTCGGGCACCGCTACATTCTCCCATCCACGCACTGCCTGCGCCGACCAGAGCGCTGCACCCTCCCGCCAGACTGTCGCAACTGCGTCCAGACCACTGCATCCGCCGACCAGGCCGCGGTACCCGCTGGCCGTTTTGTGCTCACTGATACAGCAGGCCGACCGCCGCTTCAGCAGGCTTTCCACGGCTTCAGTGGGCTGCCCACCGTTTCAGCGAGCAATGGAAGAAACGGCCACGGTGTGAGGCTCACCACGGCCGGTGCAAGAATCTAACTATGAGCACCGGAAGCATGATGAACCCAGGCCCCTTGCCGGATCACAGCAATGCCCACCAGCAATCCACGGCCAGCGCCGCACTGACGGACGAGCAGTGCTGGGAGTATTTGGAGGCCGCCCGGTTTGGTCGGCTGGCCACCATGGACGATGAAGACATTGAGATCACCCCCATCAATTTTGTGGCAGCCAACCGCAAGTTGTACTTCCGTACCGCTCGCGGGGCCAAGCTGTTCCGCCTCACCCTGACGGGCAAGGTGGCCCTGGAAATTGACCGGGTGGCCGGAGACTCCGCGTGGTCGGTGATGGTGCGTGGAAGCGCCCGTCAGCTCACGGAGGCCGCCGAGCTGGAATTTGCGCAGTCACTGGATCTCAAACCGTGGTTGGACACGGAGAAGATCGAGTTCGTGGAGATTGAACCTACCCGGGTCACGGGGCGCAGCTTTCGCCTGGGGTAGGTGGCTGGGGCAGGTCTGCAATGACCGCGGCACCGGCGTGTACTACCGCGCGGCTACCCTGGTGCCGTGTCTGTGAATCGCATTCTCCTGTACTACAGCTTGACCCCGTTGCCTGACCCCCAAGCCATTGCCCTGTGGCAGCGCGCACTGTGTGAACGCCTGGGGCTACGCGGGCGCATCTTGGTCTCCCCGGAAGGTCTCAACGGGACCGTGGGCGGGGAGGTCAATGCCCTCAAGCAGTACGCCAAGATCACCCGGTCCTACCCCGGGTTCCGGGGGATGGACTTGAAATGGTCTGACGGTTCGGCCCAAGACTTTCCCCGACTGTCCGTGAAAGTCCGGGATGAATTGGTGGCATTCGGCGCACCCGGGGAGGTCCAGGTCAATCACGACGGCGTAGTGGGTGGCGGCACCCACATCACCCCGCAAGAGCTGGACCAGCTGGCGGAATCCCGGGATGACTTGGTGTTCTTTGACGGCCGTAACTCCTGGGAAGCTCGGATCGGGAAGTTCAAGGACGCTGTGGTCCCGCAGGTGGAGACCACGCATGACTTTGTCCGGGAACTGGAATCCGGGCGGTATGACGACCTCAAGAACAAACCCGTGGTCACTTACTGCACGGGCGGTATCCGCTGCGAATTTCTCTCCGCACTGATGATCCAGCGCGGCTTTCAGGAGGTTTACCAGCTGGACGGCGGAATTGTGCGGTACGGGGAAGCCCGCCAGGATTCGGGACTGTGGGAGGGGTCGCTGGCGGTTTTCGATGCCCGCGGAGCCATTGACTTCTCCGACCAAGCTGCCGTGATCGGTGTCTGCGATGTGTGCGGCGCTCCCGCCAAGACTTTCGTGAACTGTTCGGACCCCACTTGCCACCACCGGTTCCTGACCTGTCCGGAGCACCATCGGATTCACGACGACGCCGGATTGACCTGCCCCGCAGGTTGCCGCCCGGCCCACCCGGAGGTGAACGCGTGAGCCCAGCTGCTTTCAGCCGTGTGCCCGCAGCGCCGCGCTCTGATGACCCGGACGCCATTGAGGCATTCCGCCAGGTTTTGGAAGCTGCCGACTTCACGGTGGAGGGCGTGAGCCATCACCTGGGGGATGCCGCAGTTCAGGCGTTGAGCCGCGATCAGGCAGTTCCTGCTCTTCTTGCCCTGGACGGGCACCGTGACGCAGGAACCTGGAACGCCCTGTCGGCACTGATTCACATGTTCATACTGGCCAGACCTCTGAGCACTCATGACTTCCATGCCGTGTTGCCACAGGTGGAGCCGACCAAATGGGCGGAATTGGGCCTGGTGGAATACCTACCGGGCACAGCTGTGGGCGCGACCACCGAAACTGACGCTGCAGACGGTGCCACCGGTACAGACACAGACCGGGGCCCAGTCACCACCGCAGGAGGTGGTGACGCTGCCGGAGCGTGGATTCGCTCGATTGTTGACCTTGATCTGCACTCCTCGGACAGCGGGTTGGACCTGTGGGTGGCAGCGGATCTGACTGCCTTTCAACGTCCGGGTGCGGCGTTGCGCCACGATCATGTCCTGGGCATTGGCGGAGCCTCCCTGACGCTGGCCCAGATCACGGAACGCAGGCCCGTGGAACGGGCCTTGGACATCGGGACCGGCTGCGGGATTCAGGTGTTTCACCTGTTGGAACACGCCCGGCACGTGGTGGCCACGGACCTGTCCGAACGCGCCCTGGCCTTCACCCGATTCAATCTGATGCTCAATGCTCCGGCACTTGGCCTGGATGCCCACAACCTGGCTGCCCGCGTGGACCTTCGCCAGGGATCACTGTTGGAGCCGGTGGCCGGTGAACTGTTTGACCTGGTGGTCACCAACCCGCCGTTCGTGATCACTCCACGCACCGCGGGTGAAAGTGCAGGGGATCGCTACACCTACCGCGATGCTGGAAAACCCGGCGACAGCTTGGTGGCCGAGCTGGTCAGCAGCCTGCACACCGTGATGGCCCCCGGCGCCACAGCGCATCTGCTGGCCAACTGGGAGATACCGCGGGAACAGGGGGTTGCCAACTGGTCCCGGCGGGTGTCCTCCTGGATTCCAGAGGTTTTGGATGCCTGGCTCATCCAGCGGGAGACCGAGACCCCCGAACAGTACGCGGAAACCTGGCTGCGGGATGCTTCCGAACACCTGGAGCGTTCCAGGTATGAGGCCGCCTACCGTGCCTACCTGGAGGATTTCAGCTCCCGGGATGTTGAGGCTGTGGGCTTTGGGTACCTGCGGATGGAGTTTCCGGAAGAGGGGCGGCAGCGGCGTCGTCGTTGTGAAGAAGTCACCCACCCGCTGCAACAGCCCATTGCAGTGGTCACGGCGGCCACCGTGGAGCGTCAGAATGTCCTGGACGCGTTGGGGCAGCGGTGGGTGGATCTCCATCTGAGCGTTCCGGAGCATGTGACGGAGGAACGCCACGGGCGTCCCGGTGCGCCAGACCCCTCCGTCATCCTGCTGCGTCAAGGTGCAGGGATGCAGCGAACAGCCGTGTTGACCTCGGCCACGGCCGGGCTGGTAGGAGCTTGTGACGGCGAACTCTCCGTGGCTCAGATCGTGAGTGCCCTGGCCGCGCTGCTGGAATGGGAAGCCCCGGAGGGTCAGGGCGCGGAGTCATCGGAGGAGGCCCAAGCTGTGTTGGCTGAAACCCGGCACCTGCTGATCGACGGCTTTTTGCAAGCCGACTGAGGGGATGCGCGCAACATATCCTCAACTGCGCCTCGGGGGCTGACCGGGGTGGGTCCGGTGGTGAAAGAATGGGCCCATGAGCACCGAGAACCGATACCGCGAATTGACCCGTGATGAAGCCTGGGAGCTGCTGGACTCGGAGCCGTTTGGGCGACTGGCCGTTGTGGTGGGCGGGGTGGTGGACATTTTCCCCGTGAACTTTGTGGTCCATCAGCGCAAGCTGTGGTTCCGCACCGCTCAGGGTTCCAAGCTGGCCTCCCTGGTCATCAACAATCACGTGGCCTTTGAGGCTGACCGGAAAGTGCGCCTGGATGACGACCACCAGGAAGTCACCTCTGTGGTGGTCCACGGACGCGCCCGCCGGATTGAGGACGGCCCCGAGTTCGAGATGGCCGAAGGTCTGAACCTGCGCCCGTGGGTGCGTTCCTTCAAACCCTATTTTGTGGTGATTGAACCCGAGCAGGTCTCCGGGCGGGCTTTCCCCATTTCAGCCTCCACTGCAGAGGGAGCCACCGCAGAATCCGCTGAGGACGAAGACTGACCCACCCTTGGCACGGCCGTGTCTCCCGGCCGCGTTCCTGAACCTCCAGGCCGGACCGCCAGTACGCGGTAAGGTGCGGGTTCCCCTTGATGGTGCGCGTACGGGAGGTTCGGCGTGCGGTTAAGGTGGGGAAGTTACGGTGTGATCACCGCGCCGTGAACTCATGCACTGTGAGCACTGCACCATGAACCCGCCCAGGAAAGGCTGAGGAGAGACTGTGGCCACAAAGAACACGGGAACAGGCAAGAGCCTGCTCATCGTGGAATCCCCGTCTAAGGTCAAGACTATTGCGGGGTACCTGGGTGATGCCTATGAAGTGGATTCCTCCATGGGGCACATTCGTGATCTCCCGCAGCCCTCGGAGCTGCCCACGGAGATGAAGAAGGGCCCGTACGGCAAGTTCGCCGTGGACGTGGACTCTGGATTTGACCCGTACTACGTGGTCAATCCGGACAAGAAGAAGAAGGTCACGGAGCTCAAGCGCAAGCTCAAAGAGTGTGATGCCCTCTATCTGGCCACTGACGGCGACCGTGAGGGTGAAGCCATTGCCTGGCACCTGTATGAGGTGCTCAAGCCCAAGGTGCCGGTCTACCGCATGACCTTCCCGGAAATCACCCGGGAAGCCATTGAGCGCGCCTTTGGTGAACTGCGGGAGCTGGACCAGGACTTGGTGGACGCCCAGGAGACGCGGCGTGTGCTGGATCGTCTCTATGGCTACGAAATTTCTCCGGTGCTGTGGCGCAAAGTCTCCTCCGGACTCTCCGCTGGTCGTGTCCAGTCCGTGGCCACCCGCATGGTGGTCCAGCGCGAACGCGAGCGGATGGCGTTTGTCCCCGCCGATTACTGGGATCTCAGCGGCCAGTTCACCTGTACCACCGGGCCGGATTCGGGAGCCACTTTTGGCGCCCGGTTGGTCACCGTGGATGGCAAGAAAGTGGCCGGCGGCAAGGATTTCAACGACGACGGCGCCCTGAAGAAACCCGGCACGCTGGTGCATCTGGGCGAGCAGGAAGCCACCTCCCTGGCCCAAGGTCTGGCTGAGGCTGCCTTCACCGTGGTCTCCCAGGAGACCAAGCCGTATGTTTCCCGGCCCAAGGCACCGTTCACCACGTCCACGCTGCAACAGGATGCTGCGCGGAAACTGCATTTTTCGGCCCGTTCGACCATGCAGGTGGCTCAGCGGTTGTACGAAAACGGCTACATCACCTACATGCGTACCGACTCCGTGGCCTTGTCCACGCAGGCTGTGAACGCAGCGCGTCGTCAGGTCAAGGAGTTGTGGGGCGCGGACTACGTGCCGGATTCACCGCGCAGCTACGCCTCCAAATCCAAGAACGCGCAGGAAGCACACGAAGCCATCCGGCCCGCCGGTGACTCCTTCCGGACCCCGGACCAGGTGCGTAAGTCTCTGTCCGCGGATGAGTTCAAGCTCTACGAACTGATCTGGCAGCGCACCGTGGCCTCCCAAATGGCAGATGCCAAGGGATTCACCGCCACCGTGCGGCTCGGGGCCACCGCAACGGATGGCCGGGTTGCCGAGTTCACCGCCTCCGGCACCGTGATCACCTTCCCGGGATTCCTCTCCGCCTACCAGGAGGCCAAGGACACCAGCAAGGACGGGGATACGGAGTCCGGCAAGGGCGGCCGGGGGGACAAGCGCCTGCCTCAGATGGAGGAAGGCGACTCCCTGGAAGCTGCGGAGGTGACCGCTGACGGACACTCCACCCGCCCGCCGGCCCGCTACACGGAAGCCTCCCTGGTGGCGGCCATGGATGAAATGGGAATCGGCCGTCCATCCACCTACGCAGCTGTGATTTCCACGATTGTGGACCGCGGCTACGTCAAGGTCCGCGGCACCGCGCTGATCCCGTCCTGGACCGCCTTCTCCGTGGTGCGGCTATTGGAAGAACACTTCTCCGACTACGTGGATTACGACTTCACGGCGGAAATGGAAGAGGGCCTGGACCGCATCTCCCGCGGTGAGCAGGACCGCCAGGAGTGGCTGCAACGGTTCTACTTCGGTGAAGAAGGAACGGACAACGGACTCAAACCAATCGTGGATGACCTGGGTGACATTGACGCCCGGGCTTTGAACTCCATCAAACTCACGGATGACATCACACTGCGGGTGGGCAAATACGGCCCCTACCTGGAAACCGGTGGCTCCGTGGATGAGGAAACCGGGGAGGTCACTGATCCGGTCCGTGCCAATGTCCCGGAATCACTGGCCCCGGATGAGTTGACCCCTGAGAAGGTTGCCGAACTCATGGAAATTGGCCGGGCAGATGGTCGTGAGCTGGGCAGCGACCCCCAGACCGGACGCACCATTGTGGTCAAGGACGGCCGCTACGGGCCCTATGTTTCGGAGGTCATCCCCGAGCCCACTCAGGAAGAGCTGGATGCCATTCCCACCGAGTACTACAAGAACGGCAATCCCAAGCCCAAGAAAATTGAAAAACCCAAGCCGCGGACGGCGTCGCTGTTCCAGTCCATGGACATGCAGGAACTGACCCTGGACGATGCCCTGAAACTGCTGTCCTTGCCCCGGGAAGTGGGGGCGGACAAGGACGGGGAGATGATCACCGCCCAGAACGGCCGCTACGGTCCGTATCTGAAAAAGGGATCGGATTCGCGCTCGCTGACTTCCGAGGACCAGATCTTTGGGATCACCGTGGAGGAGGCGCAGCGGATCTACGCCCTGCCCAAGCAGCGCGGCCGCGGCGCCGCCAAACCTCCCCTGAAAGATCTGGGAACGGACCCCATCACCGAGCGTCCCATGATCATCAAGGAAGGCCGGTTCGGTGAATACATCACCGACGGTGAAACCAACGTGACTGTGCCGCGCTCCGAAACTGTGGAGCAGATGACTCCTGAGCGGGCCAGCCAGTTGCTCTCGGAGAAGCGCGCCAAGGGTCCGGCTCCCAAGAAGGCGGGGCGGGCGTCGTCGTCGCGGGCCAAGTCCGGGACAAAGTCCGCCACGCGCAAGAAAGCCGGGACCACCACCCGGAAGCGTTCCGCGTCCACGAAAGTCTGAGGTGGCCCCATGCGTTTGGGAGTTCTGGACGTCGGGTCCAATACCGTTCACCTTCTGCTGCTGGATGTTTACCCGGGATCGCAGCCCGTGCCATACGCGTCCCACAAAACTGATCTGCGACTGGTGCGCTACCTGGATGCGGCGGGCAACATCAGCCCCGAGGGGCGTGACGCCCTGACCGCCTTTGTGACGGAGGCCCGGGATTTTGCCGCGGAGAACGACGCCGAAGACCTCCTGGCCTTTGCCACCTCAGCCATTCGGGAGGCCGGTAACGGTGATGCAGTCCTGGAGCATGTGCAGTCCCACTCCGGGGTGAATCTGATCGAGATTTCCGGGGACCAGGAAGCGGCGGTGACGTTTTCCGCGGTACGGCGCTGGTTCGGGTGGAGTGCCGGTCGGATTCTGGACCTGGACATTGGTGGTGGGTCCTTTGAAATGGCAATCGGGGACAACGGTCTACCGGCTGCTGCCGTGTCCGTCCCGTTGGGGGCCGCGCGACTGACCCGGCGGCTCATCCACGGGGAGGCGGCCCTGCCGTCGGAGACCAAGCGCCTCCGCCAGCACGTGGCGAAAGTGCTGGCTCCGGCTGTGGAAACCATCGGCGCGGTGGGGGTACCCACGCTGACCGCGGGTACCTCCAAGTCCTTCCGGTCGTTGGCGCGCATCTGTGGGGCGGCACCCAAGGGGGAGGGGCCCTACGTACCGAGGCCCATGCACCTGGAGGACTTGCGGTTGTGGACCCGGCGAATGGAGGCCATGACCGCCACCGAGCGCGCTGAACTCCCCGGAGTGTCCGTGAACCGCGCGGCTCAGATGTTGGCCGCGGGCATTGTGGCCGAAAGTGCAATGTCCATGCTGGGAGTGGAAACCGTGCAGATCTGCCCGTGGGCGCTGCGCGAAGGAGTGATTCTGCGCAGGCTGGACCGGCTGCACGTGGACCCGGATGTGGTGCTGAACCGGCCGTCGGAGATCACGGGGAAGGCGGTTTGAGATGACAGAGGGACCGAGCGATTCACCGGACCGCCAGCCTGGGCTGCGCGGGGATGCAGCGCAGAGCTCCGGGCCCACCCCGCATGTGGCGCTGTCCACCAGCTGCTTGTTCCTGGCTGAGCCACCGGAGACTTTTCGAGTGGCTTCCGAGCTGGGTTACGACTCCGTGGAGGTGCTTGTCACCCACCAGCGGATGACCCAGCTGACCCACCAGCTGCTGGATGCTTCCCAGAAGTACCAAATGCCCATTTCTGCGATTCATGCTCCCACGCTGTTCTTCACCCAGCAGGTGTGGGGCCGCCCGTGGACCAAGATTCAGATGGCTGCCAAGATGGTGGAGCAGGTGGGTGCTGAAGTGGTGGTGGCCCACCCGCCATTTGCCTGGCAGCCCAAGTACGGCCGCTCCTTCGTGGAAGGGGTGCACCGGCTTTTTGAGATCACGGGTGTGCGCATTGCCGTGGAAAACATGTACCCCTGGCGTGTGGGCGGGCGGGAAATGCAGATGTACCGCCCCCACTGGGACCCCAGGAAATTCGACTACGACTGGGTGACCTGGGATTTTTCCCACGCCTCCATAGCTGAGGTCAATTCCTTGGACGCGATCAAGGAGCTACGCCCGCGGCTGGGCCACATTCACCTCACGGACGGTCACGACGGCGGTACCTCTGATGAGCACCTGTTGCCCGGCCACGGGCAACAGCCCGTGGCGGAATCGCTGCGCTATCTGGCCGAGCAGGACTGGGAAGGTGTGCTCGGTGTGGAGGTGAACACCCGTTCGGCAAAGTCTGAAGATCAGCGTGATGCCATGTTGGCTGAGTCCCTGGACTTTGCGCACACCCATTTCCGTAAGAGTGCGGGAGCCTGAGAGCCTGGTTGGCACACCCGAACGCTGAAGCACTTGCGAAAGGACACCACCATGACTGACGCCTCCACCCACGCCGCCCCATCTGAATCTGGAGCGGAGCACAGTGGCCCTACCGGTGCCGCAGAAGCCAATGCACCTGAAACCAGCGCCGCGGAAGCCGGTGCGACCGAAGCCGGTGCAGCAGAAATCGGAGCATCCGGTTCTGGCGGACCGGTGATCGCATTCCTGGGTTCCGGTTCCATGAACGGTGCCATCCTGCGGGGGGTGCTGGCCTCCGGCGTCCCCGCTGAGAGAGTCCGGGCCACCACACGATCAGCCGACTCCGCACAGGCATTGGCTGATGACACCGGGGTGCAGGTTTTCGCCTCGGAGTCTGACTCGGCGGCCAACGCCCGCGCGGTGGAGGGGGCTGACCTGGTGCTGCTGGGGGTCAAGCCTTACGCCATTCTGGAGCTGTGCGATGAGATCGCAGAAGCACTACCCCACACCGCCGTGGTGGCCTCCGTGGCAGCGGGCATCACACTGTCCGCCATGGCGGATCATCTGCGTGATGGCCAACCAGTGGTGCGGACCATGCCCAATACGCCGTCGTCGGTGGGGCGTGGGGTGATTTCCGTGACCTCGGGAGAGCACGTGTCCGCCGAGCAGTTGGAGACAGTGCGGGAAGTTCTCTCCCAGGTGGGCACCGTGGTGACCGTGGAGGAAGCCCAGGTACGTGCGGTCACCGGGGTCTCCGGGTCCGGGCCCGCCTATGTGTTCCTCCTGGCGGAGATGATGCAGAAGGCGGGCGAAAGGTTGGGGCTGGATGCGGATGTGGCCCGTGTCCTGGCCAAGGAAACCGTGAGCGGCGCCGGTGTGCTGCTCTCCCCGGAAGATGCCGACGCCGAATCCTTGCGCAAAGCCGTGACCAGCCCCAACGGCACCACCGAACGGGCGATCAACACCTTCCTGGACGGTGGGATCGAGCAGTTGGTGGCGGATGCTGTGGCGGCATCGGCCAATCGCGGAGATGAGATGGAGCAGGAGTTCTGCGGCTGACACTCTGACTGACCGGGCACTTCATTCGATCCCCTCAGCTGCGCGATACCTGGGCTGTGGGGGCGAGCTCGGGGCAGCGGGTGTAGGGGCCGTTGACGGCTATCTGATGCCACCGTGTGCGAGGTGTCAGCGCCATGACGATCACGCCAGTCAACAGGTGCAAGGTGCCCAGGAGCAGCCACAGCCCCGGGCCCTGCACCGTGAGGCCCACGGCAAAGCTCACGTAGGTGGCCACGTGGAATCCTCCGTGGATGCCCACCGCAGCCCACACCGAACCAAACACGATGGCCAGGGCGGCAGCACTGATGGAGAAGCCGAACGGAACCCACAGGTAGATCAGGTGCTCCACCCATGACTCCTGACCGCCCTGTGACGTCAGGTGGGGCACCGCAAAAGCCAGGGCTGTGATGAACACACCGAGCACAGGCCAGCGGTTCAATGACTGCAACAAGTAACCGCGAAACAGCACCTCCTCCCCGATCCCCTGGAGGATGAAGGCCTGGCCCAGCAGCAGGATCAGCAACGCAAGGTCCGGGTAGGCCAGGAACCTGTCTGCCGCATCTGTGGCATCCCTACCGATACCGAGGAGTATTGCCAGCGCAGTTCCGCCCACGCCCAGGACCACAGCCACCACCACACCTGCGCCGAAAGCAAGGGCTGCTCGGGCGCTGAGCTGCAAACCCAGTGCGGAGAACGGGCGGCGGTCCAACCAGCGCACCAAGCCCAGTGAGGCCAGCAGGTAGGCCACCAGGGCGATACTGAAAACACACACCAGTGTGAGAGCGCCGGCAAGGGTGGGTTCCTGGGCACGTGCGTTGACCGCCGGGACCGCCAGGCCCAGCAGGGGCGTAGAAGCCAAGGGCATGAGCAGGACTGAGGTGAGCAGTACCCGTGCCCAGGCCGGAATACGTGGGCGAGCAGCGGGCTGAGATGAAGGACTGGCCATGTCGGCAACTTTAGGAAGAGCTGATGGGCAGCGCCTCAGCCAGAAGTGCCGACTTGTCTCAGTACATCGGAGGAGATCATCAGCATGTAGGTGGAGAGCACGGGTACGGGTACTGGTTCAGCGTTGATCGAAGTATCCCTGGAGCTCCGGCGTCCAGTCGTACAAGGCCATGGACCAGCATTCCCATTCGTGGCCTTCTGTGCAGATGCCTGCGGGTGCATAGGCGCCGTCGTTGTTGAGTTCTGCGTAGGTGCGTTCCGTGACGTGCGCCCCGGAGGTGCGGGCGGCCGCGGCAAAGGTATCGGAGGTCTCCTGCAAGGAGGCCTCATAGTCGTTGCCAGAACCCGAATAGATCCAGAGGGGCTTTCCCCGCAATGATTCCGTGTGCAGGGACGGATCATGGGCATCCCAGTCCGCCTGGGTGGTGCGCTCGCCGTCGCCGAACAAAGCGTGTGGTGAACCGGAGGCTTCGTAGGCTTCCGCCAGGACATCCTGCCTTTCCTCCGGGATGTGGAAAGACAGCAGCCCGGAGAAGGAGGCGGCTACGCCGAACAGGTCTGGCCGCACTTCCGCATACGTCATGGCCCCGAATCCACCTGCGGAGGCACCTGCCACTGCTCGGCCTGAAGGCGATGTGATGGTGGGGAACGTGGCATCCACCCACGGAATCATCTGCTCCAGGTGAAAGGTGCGCCAGGCTTGAGGTTCATCTCCCGGGACGGTCCAGTCCGTGTACCAGCCGTACCACCCGTCATCCAGCGCCACCACAATGGCATCCAATCCAGTCGTGGCATCCTCCACGGAGGCTTCGTCATACCAGCTCTCCGGGGCCTCCCCTTCTGCCGTCCCAGTGAGCAGATACAGCACCGGGTAGTGACGCGAGGGGTTGTAACCGTCCGGCAGAGTGACCATCACGGTGGGGCCATCGGCGGATTCCGGCATGGTCACCAAAGGTGTTGACAGCCAGTACAGGGTGGTGCGATCGCTCAGGGGCTCCTGGTCTGTGACCCGCGCCGGGCCAAAACTGGGAGCGGTGGCGGGCGGCACCGCCGTGGCCGCCGGTTCCGGACTGTCTGCAGTAGGGCCCACAACAACATCTTCCTCAACCTGCTGTTCGTAGCTACGCACCCGGTCCCAATTCAGGATCAATGCCAGCAACAGAAGAATCACAGCCACAGAGACAGCGATCAGCACGATCTGGCGCGACCGAGCAGACATCCCGAACTCCCTTGACAACCTATGCGCCGTCGTAAGTCAGACCGCTGAACCGGCACCGGTTTACGGCCGGGCCGCAAACCGTTCGATCAATTGAGTGTGTCCGGCAACAATCAGGGTATCCCTGGACGTCACGGTGGTGTCAGGGGTGGCGTAACTAAATTCTTCGCCGGGGGCTTTCACGCCCACCACGGTCACCCCGTACTTGGCTCGGACATCCGATTCCGCCAGCGTGAAACCTTGCGTTTCACGGGGTGGGTACATTTTGACGATGGCAAAGTCGTCGTCGAACTCCATGTAGTCCAGCAACCGGCCGGAGACCAGGTGGGCGGTGCGGCGCCCGGCGTCGGCTTCCGGGAAGATCACGTGATGCGCACCAATGCGGGAGAGGATCTTGCCGTGGGACTTGCTGATGGCCTTGGCCCAGATCCGTTCCACCCCCAGGTCCACCAGGTTGGCGGTGATCAACACGGAGGATTCCACGGAGGTGCCCACCCCCACCACGGCGTGCCTGAATTCGGCGGCACCCAACTGACGCAGCGCATCAATATCGGTGGCCTCTGCCTGCACAATGTGGGTCATGTGACCGGCCAATTTTTGTACCAGGGAGGGGTCGCGCTCCACACCCATGACCTCCCTACCCTGGGAGATCAGTTGCAGGGCAGTGGCGGTGCCAAAGCGGCCCATGCCGATCACCAGGACGGGCACTTCATGCGACTTGCTGTAACGATCACCCAATGATCGGCCTCTCTTCCGGGTATTGATACAACCTGCGCCGCGACCTCAGCGCCAAAGCGGTGGCCACCGTGGTGGTACCAATGCGGCCCACCAACATGACCACCACCAGCACGGCTTTACCCGCCGCGCCCATCTCCGCGGAGAGCCCCGTGGACAACCCGCACGTGGCGTAGGCGGAAATCACCTCGAACACCACACGGTCCATGGACTGCCCGGACAGCGCCATCAGCACGCCGGTGGCCACCAGCACAATGGTGGCACCCATGGCGATCACGGAGATGGCAATGCGGAGCACCGATTCGGGGACGGTACGGTGAAAAGCGATCACGGCGCGATCACCGCGGGCTTCGGCCAGGATGGCCAGGACAACGACGGCGAGCGTGGTCACCTTGATCCCGCCGCCAGTGGACGCGGGGGCGCCACCGGCAAACATGAGCGCATCCGTGAGGAGCAGGGTCACGGGCTCAGCCTCACTCATCTGCACCAGGTTGAACCCACCCGAGCGCATCATGACGGAGGCAAAAAAGCCCTGAAAAATCTTGTGACCGGTAGATTCTCCCTGGATGGTGGCCGGGTTGTTCCACTCAAAGGCGGTCCACAACACCCACCCCACAAACATCAGCACGAACGTGGTGACCACAGTCAGCTTGGTGTTGAGATTCCACCGGGAGAACTTCAGCCACCCCACTTGGCGCAGTACCAAAATCACAGGAAAGCCCAGAGAACCCAGCAGCACCCCCAGTGCGGTGGGAAACAGGATCAGCCAGGTGTGAGCAGCAGTGTCAAAGTAGGGGACCAGCCCATCTGAATGTGGTGTGAAACCACCATTGTTGAAGGCGGAGATGGAATAGAACACCCCGTGCCACACCGCGGTCAGAGGGTTCTCTCCGGCCACCAGAAAACCAATGGTCAAGATCACTGCCAGGGTGCCTTCAATCACCACGGAGGTGATGACCACGGTGCGCAACAGCGAGCCCACTTCACCCAGACGCCCCACGTTCAGGGCTTCCTGGGTGATCAATTTGGAACGTAACCCCAACTGTCTGCCAATGGCCATGGCCAGAATGGAGGTCATGGTCAAGGTGCCCAAACCACCAATTTGAATGGCCAGCAGGATGATCACCTGACCCGTCAGGGACCAATGGTCAGCTGTGGGAACCACGGTGAGTCCCGTGACGGTCACGGCGGAGGTTGCCGTGAACAGGGCATCCGTGAAGGTGGTGGCCCGGCCGTCTTGGGAGGATGCGGGCAGCCACAGCAACGCCGTGAACAGGATGACCACGGCAGCAAACACCAATACCGCCAACCTGGCGGGGGAGGACTGGGCCAGGCGGTCAATCAGATCCCGGGTAGCTCCCAGCGCACCACGCACGTGCGTGGCCTTTGCTGAGGGGAGGCGTGCCCCCAGGGTCTGTGGCACCGAGGTCTCCTGGGAGGGTCAAGGGGTGTGCCCGCACAAACCGGCTGTCGGCTGGATGGGCCGGATGGGCTGGCTGTGGCTGGGTGATGGTTGATCAGGCTGTGTGGCGGCTGGGTGAGCTGGGGCCAGCTGGCCAGGCCGGATGTCGGCCGGAAGGGCCGAACGATGACTGGTCAGACGGGATCTTGGCTGGATGGGCTGGCTGTCAGCTTGGCGTTGGTTGATCGAGCAGCCCAACTGTACGGGAGACAGTATGACCCCACCGTGACCGTCTTGCAGACATCGGTGACGTACACGCTGGCCAGCAGTCACGAACACGGCTGGCCAACGGTGGTGAACATCTGGCCGACCACTGCACAATGTACGCCTGCGCTTGCACACGTGGAGGTCTGTTGCCGCACACTTTGTCACGCAGTGGTGGACGCGAGTGGTCTGAGCGGGTGCGAGTGATCTAATAAGGGTGTGACTCAGCCAACAGTAGCCCCGCAGCCCACCCGGCTCTTTTGGAGCCCGCAGTTGCTGAACTATGACTTCGGCTCCTATCACCCCATGCACCCTTCACGGTTGGATGCCACGTGGCGGCTGATTCAGGAGTACGGGCTTGATCAGCGGGAGTCTGTCACGGTGGAGGTTCCGGAGGTCGCGGAAGATGCCGACCTGACCTTGGCGCACACCGCCGATTACGTGGCTGCTGTCCGTGCGGTCAGCGCGGACCCCACCCTGTCCCGTCCTGACAGCGGGCTGGGCACTGAGGACACCCCGGGTTATGCCGGAATCCATGAGGCTTCAGCGCGCCTTGCAGGTGGCTCTTTCCAGGGGGCACAAGCGATTTTGGATGGCACCGCGGTGCGTGCGGTGAACTTTGGCGGGGGCATGCACCATGCCTTTGCGGACAAGGCCAGTGGTTTTTGCGTCTACAACGACTGCGCGGTGGCCATTGGCCACCTGCTCAACAACGGTGTCAAACGAGTGCTTTACCTGGATGTGGACGGTCACCACGGGGACGGCACACAATCCATCTTTTTTGACAACCCCAATGTGATGACCATTTCCCTGCACGAATCCGGTACCACGCTGTTCCCCGGTACCGGCTTTGCCAATGAAATCGGTACAGGGGAGGCCATGGGCACCTCCGTGAACATTGCCATGCCGCCAACGGCCGAGGACGCCCAGTGGCTACGCGCGTATCACGCGGTGGTCCCAGCCTTGGTGGAGCAGTTCCGCCCGGAAGTGATTGTGTCCCAGCACGGCTGCGACTCCCACCTGTCCGACCCCCTGACCCACCTGCGGGTCAGTGTGGACGGGCAACGCGAAATCATGTTGCACGTGGCGGAGATGGCGGACCGTTTCTGTGAAGGCCGTTGGATTGCCACCGGCGGTGGTGGTTACGACTGTTACGACGTCGTTCCCCGGTCCTGGTCCCATCTTGTGGCGGTGGTCACCGGTAAACCGCTGCCCGTGACCACTCCCGTCCCACCCACGTGGCGTGATTACGTCAAAGAGCATTACGGGGGCAATCCGCAGGAATACATGGGTGACCGCGTTGACCTGTGGTGGCGCTCCTGGGAAGTTGGCTTTGACCCCGACGACGACACCGACCGCGTGGTCATGGCCACCCGCCGTGAAGTGTTCCCGCAGTGGGGCCTGGATCCCTGGTACGACTAGCGCATGCGCCGGACTCACCGCGGTCAGGCCGTATACCTTGAGGGTGCCGCGGCGTCGTCGTCACGGTGAAGTCGCCGCAGTGGTTAGGGTGCTGAGAATGACCCAGGAGATTTTTGCCGCGCTGGCCGAACCCACGCGGCGCGCCATTGTGGAAGCTCTACGCCACGGGGAACTGTCCGTGGGGGAGTTGGTGGATGCGGTGGGAGCCTCCCAACCCACGGTGTCCAAGCATCTGCGCATCCTGCGGGAAGCGGAGGTGGTGGCGCAGCGCGCGGATGGACAGCGGCGTTATTACACCGTGGAACCCACCGGACTGGCCCCACTCACCACGTGGTTGGAGCAGTTCACCTCCGGGGTGCCCGCAGTGCCGCAGGAGACCGTGCAGGTGGATCGAGAGGTCCTGGACCCGCTCGTGGTGCCCCAATCGGAGGAGCAGCCACAGCGGGGTGGAATTTTGGCTTCGGTGTTCCGGCGCCGTCGTCGTTGAGAATGGTGTTGGTGCGCTCGGCTGTCCCCGCGGTGGCCGGTCTGCCAGACTCAAGTGCAGGTGCGCGCACTGCCCACAGCGTGGGTTTGCGTGCTCAACAAGACAAGTGAAGTAACCGAAAGGTGCCTGAGGTGGACGAAAAACTGCAGCCCGTGCGCGATGCCGTGCTCAAACGGAACCCCGGTGAGACTGAGTTCATTCAGGCGGTGGATGAGGTTCTGGAGTCTTTGGGTCCGGTGGTCTCGCGTCGGCCTGAGTTGCTGGATGCCTCCGTGATCGAACGGATCTGTGAACCCGAGCGGCAGATCATTTTCCGGGTGCCGTGGGTGGATGACACCGGAAAGGTCCAGATCAACCGCGGTTTCCGGGTGGAGTTCAATTCCGCGCTGGGCCCGTACAAGGGTGGACTGCGGTTCCATCCCTCCGTGTACCTGGGCATCATCAAGTTCCTGGGGTTCGAGCAGATTTTCAAGAACTCCCTGACCGGCATGCCCATTGGCGGCGGTAAGGGTGGTTCGGACTTCAACCCGGCCGGTCGGTCGGATGAAGAGGTCATGCGGTTCTGCCAGTCCTTCATGACCGAGCTCTACCGTCACATCGGTGAGTACACGGATGTTCCCGCCGGAGACATCGGCGTGGGTGGCCGTGAGATCGGTTACCTGTTCGGCCAGTACAAGCGCATCACCAATCGCTATGAATCCGGGGTGCTCACCGGCAAGGGGCTGTCCTGGGGTGGGTCCCTGGTGCGTACGGAGGCCACCGGCTACGGCACCGTGATGTTCGTGCAGGACATGCTGGCCTCCCGCAATGATGAACTGGACGGCAAGACCGTTTCCGTTTCCGGCTCCGGCAACGTGGCCATCTACGCCACGGAGCTGGCTCAGCGCTTTGGCGCCAACGTGGTCACCGCCTCCGACTCCAGCGGATATGTGCATGACCCGGCGGGTATTGATCTGGAGCTGTTGAAGCAGATCAAGGACGTTGAACGCGGGCGGATCAACGAATACGTGGAGCGCCGCGGAGGCTCCGCCAAGTTCATTCCCACGGGCAAGGGGTCCGTGTGGGAGGTGGACACGGATGTTGCTTTGCCGTGTGCCACCCAGAATGAACTGCACGGGCGGGATGCCAAGGCCCTGCTGAACAACGGGGTTGTGGCTGTGGCTGAGGGTGCCAACATGCCCACCACGGCGGAGGCAACGCGCCTGTTCCAGAACGCGGATGTGCTCTTTGCCCCCGGCAAGGCTGCCAATGCCGGCGGTGTGGCCACATCTGCGCTGGAGATGCAACAAAATGCTTCCCGTGATTCCTGGGGTTTTGATTACACCTATGACCGGCTGCGCGAAATCATGCGCGGAATCCACGACAACTGTGCCGCCAGCGCTGAGGACTACGGCCTGCCGGGCAACTACGTTGCAGGTGCAAATATTTCGGGATTCATGAAGGTGGCTGACGCAATGCTCGCGCAGGGCGTCATCTGATTGCTGGGATGCACGTAGGCTAAAGGGCATGGCCACGCATAGAAGAGTCCTCCAATGGTTGGAGAACGAGCTGTTCGACGGGAACCTGGTACTGGGTCAACAACTCCCGTCGGACAGGGATCTGGCGTCCGTTTTGGGCGTGAACCGTGGCACCATGCGCGAAGCCCTCAAGATCCTGGAAGCGCAGGGTGTCTTGCGGCTGTACGAAGGCAGCCGCAAGACCATCCTGCCCATGTTGGTGCGTGAGCCCGCAGCTTCTGCGGGCCCAGCACTGCAACTGCACATGGCCACGGCGGACTATCCGCTGCGGGACATTGTGCAAACCCGCGTTCTGCTGGAGACCTGGGCGCTGAGCAACGCGGACAACCGCTCCCCGGCCATGGCCGAACTGCGTACCTTGCTGCGGGAAATGGGCAGGGACGACATCTCCCTCAAAGAGTTCCATCACCTCTATGTGAGCTTCCACATTGCCCTGGTGAAATCCGCGGGCAATACGTTGGTGGCGGCGCTGATGTCTGCGCTGCGGGACTCGATTTACGAGTACACCATGGCGTTGGTGGGGCACGTTCCGCTGTGGTCCAAGACCGTGGACCGGATTCGAGCTGAACACCAGGCCATCTTCTCCGCCGTGCTGGCCGGTGACAACACCTTGGCCGCGCGCTTGGTGGAGGAGCACATTGAGTACCAGTACGTGGAGGCCGGCGTGGACCCGGACCGTGCCCCACGCACGGATTCGCAAGAGACGGTGGGCCCCACCACGGGGCCGTTGGCCTCCGGGCGCGTGTGGTCCAACAGCAGCGAGTCCCCGGACTCAACAGCGGAGCAGACACCGGTCAAGGAGGCCGTGGCACTGCAGGTGGCGCGCAATTCGGGTCACGACGTCGATTCCGCCGAGGCTCCTGCCGATCCAGACCCCGCGGCTGACGGGGATGACGTGCCGGATGATTTCGGTGCGGGTCAGGGCGAACGCCGCACGGGTTAACCCCTGTTGAACCCCCGAATAACGCCGGGGCAGTCGGAGCGGGTAGACTTCCGGGGAACCAATCTTCGGAAGGCCGTGATAGTGGCCTTCCGGTTCCACCCGGAGAACCGCCGTCGTGAGCCTTGCAAAGGCTACGAAGCCGCACGTGACACTGCATGGCGGACCGGGCCGACCAGACACAAGTGAGGATCGTCTATGGGCTCCGTCATCAAGAAGCGCCGCAAGCGTATGTCCAAGAAGAAGCACCGTAAATTGCTTCGTAAGACCCGCCACCAGCGCCGCAACAAGAAGTGATCTTGGGCGCAGATCCACGGTGGGTCTGCGCTTTCCGGTGCTGCCGGTGAGTCCGTGGGTGGGGTACTCGTCATGAGTGCCCCACCCACGGCTTTTTGCGTCTCCTGTTCTCGGCATCAGGCAGGTGATGACCGCGCGGTACGCAAAAAGCCACAGGTAGTACGCAAAGAGCCGCTGAGAGGCTGGTTTAGTGGTCGTTTGCGTACCGGGACGCAGGAGCGGGCGGCTGGCTAGGATGCTGGTCAGTGTGAGGCTTGCTGGTGCCGCGGGTGTCGCGGTGGTTGGATTCCTTTTCA
>NZ_JAUNTS010000006.1 GCF_030538595.1 Kocuria sp. | reverse complement strand
CTACCCCACACCGACGCGCCAGCCCCCAACTACACCCTCATCTGTGAAGAGCCGCTTTCGCATCTGCTGGTGAGCAGAATGACGGCGGATGCTTGGCTCAGATGGTCGCCCGTTTGTTGGCCAGATAACTGATGACCAGGCACCCGACCCCAAAAGCAGAGGCTGTGACAGTGGGTAACCAGGGACCGAGGTCGGTGGCGAATTCCAGGGTGAATTCTCTTTGCCACACAATCACAGCGACGACGCCGGCGACCAACAGAACTGCCGAGACAATTGCGGCTGTGACCGCACGAGCTCCGAATGCGCGGAAAATCGTGCCGAAGGCAGCACCCATGAAGAGCGCAGCCAGGGAATAGGCCAGTACTGAGACAAACGTGATCAACAGGTTCCCGTCGCCCAAGAACGGTGTGTCAAAAACCGGCACACCAATGAACCAGCCGTCGGTGAGACGTTCAAGACCCAGGAGCAGAGTTCCACACACTGCGGCGATCATGGCGGTGACCACGAATCCCAGGGAAGAACCTAACCAGAAGTCGCGCCGTGTCCCGCCAAAGGCGAGCACTGTGGCAAAAGTCCGATTCACGGCCAAGGCTGAGGATGAGATGAAGAACCCGATCAGCACGCTGACCACCATGAAAATGCCCTGAAAGCCGTCTGCGACTTCGGGTGGGAGTGGAAGACCAACCACCATGCCCGTGATCAGACCAGCGATGACAGTCAGTGCCAGGACGGCCAAGAGCATCACAGGAGCCACATAGACGGAGAACGTGCGTTGGGCCATGTAGATCCGGAAGCTGCGCAATGAGTACGTCATGGTCGATCTCCGCGATTGAGGTAGTTGCCAATGAATTTCTCGGGGAAAGGGGAGGCCGAGCCGTTCGGGTGATCCAGGGTTCCCAGGGAGGCCACGATCTCTTGCAAGCTCGGTGATTCAACGGAAAGGTGCAAGTCCGCTGCAAGTTCGAGATCATCCGGGGACAGCGCCCCACGGATCAAGACAGAGCGAATACGGCCCAGGGCTTGTGAAGAGATCAGGTTGTGGCCGTTGAGGAATCGGTCCATTGCCTCATCCAGGCCGCGAACCGCAGTCATGTTGGCGGTGACCTCATCTACAGGTGCATGGAGGTCAACGCGTCCCTGGCGGATGAGGATGACTTCCTCCAGCAGATTGGCTGCCTCATCAATTAGATGAGTAGACATCAAGATCAGGCGGGGATGCTCGGCAACTTCCCGCATCAACTCTTCGTAGAAGATGTTGCGCGCGCTCGGATCCAGCCCCAGGTAGGGCTCATCCAAGAACGTGTAGTCCGTGCGGCACGCCAAAGCGATGCTGATGGCAAACGCCGAGCGTTGTCCCCTTGACAGCTTTTTCAAGGGCGTCTCGCGGGGTATGGAGAACCGGTCCAGGAGACGATCTGCAAGTTGCGATTGCCATCGGGGATAAAAGTGCGGAAGGGTCTGGAGGATGTGCTTGACCAGGTAGTCGTCGTGCCACCGCTGGTCCTCGTGAATGAAGCACGTGCGCTCAAGGACGCGAGCATTCTCCGCCGGGTTCTGACCGTCGATGGTGATCTGGCCAGAACTGCGAAAGGTGTGGTTCAAGATCACCGACATGAGCGTGGTCTTGCCCGCTCCGTTGGCTCCCAGGAGTCCGTATACCTTGCCTGGCTCCAAGTGGAGGTTGATGCCTGCCAAGACTTGCTGTTTGCCGTAGGACTTGGTGACGTTGGTCAAGGTGATGCCACGATCGGTCCGGGTCTGATGGGACGTTGTCTCACCCGCTGTGACTCCACTGGTAGGGGCGGTGGTTGTAGTCATGGTCATGCCTCCATTGGACTTGCGGCGTGTGACGGTGTGCGGGTGCTGGTGGGCAAAGCTGGATTACCCGATGTCGATGGCGTGCGAGTGGTTGGTAATGCCGTCATAGCGGCGTGGCTCTGAATTAGGGTGAGGACATCGGCTGTGGTCATGCCTAGTCGTTGTGCTTCCGCCAATAGCGGGCTGATGTAGGCGTCCAGAAGATCTGCCTGGCGCTGCGCGCGCAAAATGTTGGGACCCTCCGCCGTGACGAACATCCCTAAGCCGCGACGCTTTTCCAACACCCCCTGATCCACCAGACGGTTGAGGGCCTTGCCCGCAGTGGCCGGATTGATTCGGAAGTGTGTTGAGAGTTCTGTGGTCGAGGGCACCTGGGTGCCCGGCGGGTATGCCCCGGCCAGAATGTCATCGGCAATGGTGTCGGCCAGGTCCAGGAAGATCGGGCGATCCGATCGTGGTGCAGGGGGAGTCACGGGCACCTCCTCGATGCTCTTAGGTTAGTTACTCAACTAATTAACCATGGAACCTGGGTGATGGCAAGGCTTGCATCCGCGGTTGCGCAGATTTTGGCGAAAGGGCCTGCTTGTGGGGGAAGTGTTTCTTAACCCCTGCCGCGTGAGGTCACCGGTTGTTGTTGAGACCACCGGTTACAGCCGGTGCTCTCAACAACAACCGGTGACCTCACGGGTGGTGCCGGGGGCGCGGCGGTCACGGAAGCACGCACGGCCTCGGATCATTCCAAAGCAGGAGCGCATCCTCCGCAGGATGACCCGGGTCCACGGCCGTAGGTTCAAGACGGACCGACGGGTGGACACGAATTCATCCCTTGGAAGCTGTTGGGCGGGGCCGCCTATTTTTAGGCTGATCAAGTTGCAATCAAGACCTCTGCACAGGATCGTTCCCCATCTGAAAGGACCCCGCGTGACCACCACTGCGGCCCCCACCGCCTCTGCTCCACCCAGCTCAAAACATCGCCTCCCCGCACTGGACGTTTTGCGCGGTATTGCCATCCTGGGCACGTTGCTGACCAACATTTGGATCTTTGCCACGCCGCGGAACATGGCGTCCATGTCCGAATCCGAGTTGGGTGCCATAGCGGATGGTGGAGTGTGGGCCAATGCCTTCCAAACTGCATTGGGCCTGGTCACCGACGGTAAGTTCATTGGGCTGCTCACCATCATGTTTGGTATTGGCTTGGAGATCCAGCGCCAGTCGGCACTTCGACGGGGCGAAACCTGGCCGGGACGTTACCCGTGGCGGGCCGGCATTTTGGTGTTGGACGGGCTGCTCAATTACATCTTCATTTTTGAATTCGATGTGTTGATGGGTTACGGCCTGACCGCCTTGGCTGTTTCCGCCATCATGATGACCAGCCCCAAAGCGCAGAAAATATGGATGATCGTTGGGTTGGCGGTACACGTTGCAGTGATTGTCGGTTTTGATCTGTTGCAGTCTGTCTTTGTGTTCCTGGGCGGTGTTCCGACGGACATTGGTGACCGTGCCTCGGAGGCTGAAAATGCGGTGGGTGCGGCCGGCCCAGCACTGGATGCCATGGGATCGGGTTCCACCGACTCCTACTGGGCCATGGTGCACGAACGCTTGATCACCTTTGTGGGTGGGCGCGCAGAAATCCCCATCATGTTTCTCATGGGGATAGGGCTTTTCCTGGTGGGCGCGCACCTCTACCGCGCCGGTATTTTTGAGGAGCGGGGTCGGCAATTACGACGACGCATCATGTTGCTCTCTTTCGGCATCGGCCTGCCTTTGGACTGGACCTTGCGTTTGTTCCTCTCCGACTACACGGGTGGTATCACCCGCTACATAACTTCCAGCTTGGTGGCCTTTGGCATCTTGGCCCTGGTGGCGCAGTTCTACGTGCGCCGAGGTTCCACTGGCGTGGTGGGGACCGGACTGAGCGCTGTGGGAAAGATGGCCCTGACCTGCTACATCTTGCAGAACTTGATTGCCTCAATCATCTTCTACGACTGGGGCTTTGGCATGGCTGGCCGTATTCAGGGCGAGTACGCAGTGTGGTTGACCATGCTGATCTATCTGGGTATCGCTGGCTTCCTGGTGGCCTTGAGCCTGGTCTGGCAGAGGTACTTCAAACGCGGTCCCGTGGAGTGGTTGTGGCACGCAACGTATGACGGCATTGGCACGGTGCTGGACCGTCGTCGTGCGCGGGTCTCAGCTGGGTGAGTCGCGCGGCAGCAGGCTGAACTCGACGGGCGGGCAGGAAACGCCGCTGACCTGGACGGCAACCGCCTGAACACCGGGGTAGTAGGTGCGTGTGGTGATCTCGCGGAATGAGTGTTCGCGGGTCAACGTCAGTGTCTGTCCGGGAGCCAGTTTCGCCGTGGTCCATTTGAAGGTCTTGGGCGAGGTGGTGCCGTTGGCTTTGAGGTGGTGGATGACGTAGTCGATGAGCAGGCGAGCGGGTGCGACGTCGTCGTTGCGCAGAGTGACCGTGAAGGTGAGTGTCCCGCCCCAGGTCAGGGGAGACTCCGCTACGTGCGGGCCGCGAATGTCCACCGTGGCGCTGCCGTAGCCCATGACGGCCAGCGCCTCCGGGTGGCCCTGTTTGATCAGGGACCGCAAGGCATGCTTGACGGTTCCCGCGGTGTGCGTACCGGGTTCAACCAACCACTGACGGGCGGTGGCCACAACAAGATCCGGGTGATTGCGGCTCAGATCATTCAGGTGATTGGACACCGAACGACGAACGTAGGGGCTGGGATCATCCTGCAGCGCGGACAGAATGGGCAGCGTGGCCTCCGGGTCTGCCTGCAGCTGGGGGACACGCTGCCCCCACGGCAGGAACGGGCGTGTGCCTTCGGAAGCCAAGCGGCGGATGTGTTCGTCCTGTGCACTGGGCCAGGTGTTGATGGTGCTCAGCGCGGCATCCACGTTGTGATTGAGCAGGATGCGGATGGCAAACTCCGAACTGAAACGGTGGGTGAGCTCGGCCAGTAAGGCCAGGGCATCGCGGAATGCGTGGTCACCTCCGTCAGCCACCGCGCAGCGCGCCACGGCTTCCGTGACGGGCCAGATCAACCAGCCGGAGAACCCGTCAGGTTCCATGGCTGCTGCGTGGCGCACGGTATCGGCCAGGTCAGCATAATTGGGGCCCAAGTCCTCCAGAAGGGCGTCAGCCACCAAGTTCACACGTTGCCGCATGGCCAGGCCCGCCAGCTGATCGGGTGCGGCCGTGATGTGGTCAGCGCGCTGGGGCGCAACGGCGGTCAGCATGTGGGCCAGAGCCTGGACGGTTGACGGGCCGAGCATTTCATTCGCGGTGGGCATGGGCTCATCTCTGGGAAAGGTGGATGTGTCCCAGCCAGGATGCCACGGGGTCGAGTTCACCGGTTGTTGTTGAGACCACCGGTTACAGCCGGGGGTGTCAAACAAAACCGGTGTTGTCACGCCGGGGGGGGGGGGGCGGGGGCGGGGGCGGCCCCCGGGTTGGGCGCCCCCCCCCCCGCCCCCGGCGGGGGCCCCACCCACACCCGGGGTGCCCCCCGCGGGGGGGGGGCGCGCGCGACAGGGGGAGGCCGCCAGGGGGAGGCAACGACGGCGGGGCGGGCTGCGGCGTCGGGTCCATCAAGCCTGTAGGTTGGTGCGGTGACTTCCCAGACCTCAGCACCGACCGCATCTCCGTTGCGTGTGCTGCAAGAGGTCTTTGGTTATGACTCCTTCCGCGGGGACCAGGCACAGATCGTGGAGCATGTCACGGCCGGTGGCGACGCCGTCGTTCTCATGCCCACCGGCGGCGGAAAATCCCTGTGTTACCAGATTCCGGCGCTGGTCAGGGACGGTACGGGCATTGTGATCTCCCCGTTGATCGCGCTGATGCAGAACCAGGTGGATGCCCTGGCGGCGGTGGGTGTCAGGGCAGCATTTCTGAACTCCACCCTGGGCCCGGAGCAAGCCGCCCAGGTGGAGACCCAACTGCTGGCCGGTGAACTGGACCTGCTCTACATGGCGCCCGAACGCCTGGTGCAGTCCCGCACATTGGACCTGCTGAGTCACGCGCAGCTGGCGCTGTTCGCCATTGACGAGGCCCACTGTGTGTCCCAGTGGGGCCACGATTTCCGCAAGGACTACCTTGGGCTGTCCGTCCTGGCCGAACGCTTCCCGGAAACCCCGCGGATCGCCCTGACCGCCACCGCCACCCAGGCCACCCACCGGGAGATCACCGAGCGGCTGAGCCTGGGGGAGGCGCAGCACTTTGTGGCCAGCTTTGACCGCCCCAATATCCAGTACCGCATTGTGGAAAAGGACAACGCGCGCTCGCAGTTGCTGAGCCTGATCCGCGCCGAACATGCGGGGGAGTCCGGGATCGTCTATTGCTTGTCGCGCCGCAGCGTGGAGCAGACCGCAGAAGCCCTGCGTAAAGAGGGTGTTGATGCCATGGCCTATCACGCTGGGCTCACCGAATCCGAGCGGGCCGAGCGCCAAACGCGGTTCCTGCAGGAGGACGGTGTGGTCATGGTGGCCACCATCGCCTTCGGCATGGGGATCGACAAACCTGACGTCCGCTTTGTGGCTCATCTTGATCTGCCCAAGAGCGTGGAGGGCTACTACCAGGAGACGGGCCGCGCGGGCCGCGATGGTCTTCCGGCCACGGCGTGGTTGGCCTACGGGTTGCACGACGTCGTTCAACTGCGCCGCATGATCGACTCTTCGGAGGCCACCGAAACGCACCTGCGCGGACAGCGCGCGCACCTGGATGCCATGTTGGCCCTGTGCGAGTCACTGACCTGCCGCCGCGTGGAGATTCTGCGGTACTTCGGCCAGGACGCCCAACCGTGCGGCAACTGCGACAACTGCCTGACCCCGCCCACCGGCTGGGATGCCACTGTGGCCGCCCAGAAACTTCTCTCGGCACTGATTCGCCTTGACCGGGAACGCAATCAGCACTTTGGTGCCGGCCAGGTGATTCATGTGCTGCGCGGCAAGGTCAATGACCGCTCCACGGCCTCCCGCCACGATCAGCTCAGCGTATGGGGCGTGGGCGCGGATCTGAGCGAAACGGAATGGCGCAGCGTGATCCGCCAACTCCTGGCCCGCAACGTGATCAGCACCTACGGCGAATACGGCACGTTGGGCCTGGCCCCGGGAGCAGGCCCGGTGCTACGCGGAGAGACCACCCTGGAACTTAGGCGTTCGGCCCGCAAAAAACGCGGCTCACTCAGCGGCACACGGCGGACTTCCACAACGACGACGGCCGCCCTCACGCCCCAACAGTCCTCCCTGTTCGAGTCCCTGCGTGAATGGCGTGCTCATCAGGCCCGTGAGCAGAAGGTGCCGGCCTACGTGGTGTTCGGTGATGCCACGTTGATGGCGATAGCCCAGGCGGCACCCACCGCCGTGCACGAATTACGCGGCATCAGCGGAATCGGGGCCAAGAAGTTGGAACGCTACGGGGAGGCCGTCGTCGACATTGTGCGCGGCCCCTGGGGCTGAGCCCGCGGCAAGGGTCTTGCGGTTAGGCGTGTTGTGAACGAAATGCTCCTGGGGTCAGGACCACCCGTTGCTTGAAGTACTTAGAGAAGTTAGTGGCGTCGTCGAATCCTAGCCGGGTGGCCATGGTGGCAGCTAATATGGATTCGTGGGCCAGAAGACGCTGAGCTTCCAGGATCACCCGCTGATCGGTGAAGTCTTTGGCGTGACCCCGGAAAGATTTTCACGGCCCGGTTCAGGGTTGCGCTCCGAGTACTCGATGAGGGCAGCCTAGATGTAGGAGGCCATGACGTTGTTGATAGTGGCCGGGGCTTGTGATGCCGGGGGGTATCCGTCGCAGGCGGTATGGGGTCGATGGTAGTTGTAGTGGTTCACCCAGACTTGGAGCGCTTCTCGGCGTGCCGTCTCTGAGGGGTAGGGGCGGGTGTAGAGGACCTCGTCGACCATGAGCCGGTTGTAGCGCTCGACCTTGCCGTTGTGCTTGGGCGTGTACGGGGGGATCCGGTGGTGACGGTGCCCCAGCCCGGTCACGGCGGCGTTGAAGATGTTGGAGCGGTAGTTGTTGCCGTTGTCGGTGATGACCCGGTCGATCTCGATCCCGTGGGCGGCGAAGAAGGCGCGGGCCCGGTACCAGAATCCGACCGTGGTTTCGGCCCTCTCGTCCTCCAGCGACTCGGTGTAGGCCAGTCGGGTGTGCCCGTCCACGGCCGAGTGCAGGTAGGTGTATCCGACTCTGGCGCCCTTGCCACGCTTGCCGGCCAGCGCCGGACTGGTCCCGCGGCCGTGGGCCCACCAACCGCCTCCGTCCGGGATCTTGCCGAGCTTCTTCACGTCCAGGTGGACCATGTACCCGGGGTGCCGGGCATCGATCCGTTGTGGTGGCGCAACAGCCGCTGCGGGCTCACCTGAGGGGTCGGTGCCTCGGAGGGTGTCGCCGGCTGGGGTGAGGTGGCGCAGCCGGCTGATGCCTAGTCGGTGCAGCCAACGGCCCACGGTGCGCAGGCTGATGACCACGGCGTCGTGGATCACGCCGGTGGCCAGGGCGTGCCTGTCCGGCAGGGGGTCGATCCCGCCGCCAGTCAGGTGGTGGTGGATCCGGCGAGCAGACCACTTCAGCACCCGACGTAGTGCCTCGATTCTCTCCACCACCGGGCCTGAGATCTGTGTCGGCATGCGCCGCGGAGCGCTGGAGATATCAGCCAACGCGGCCTCGCCGCGCTCCTGGTACCGGATGACCCATTTGCTCACGGTTTCCCAGGAAACCCGGAATTCAGAGGCGACGTGGGCGATCGGGGGACCCGTCGCGCAGATGGCGCTGGACCATCTGCAACCGGCCCGTCGGAGTGAGAGCGGAATTGGGGTGGACAGCGATAGCGTGGGACACGGACGGGCTCCTTGTTGCAGCAGGCGGATCTTTGGCGATTTCCATCCTGCGGGCAGGAGCCCGTTCGTCATCTCACTGACCCACCACATCCGACAACCTCATGACCCACAACACCTAGAAGGCTACTGAGCGGTGGACGGTGAAGTGTTCTTCTAAGGGCCGTCATGAACCATGTGATGATCTCTTGCCGGGTGCTGGCCATGTTCGGGACAGTCGGCGACGGGCTCGATAACGCGCTGATGGAAAGCTTCTGGTCATCGATGCAGATCGAACTGCTAAAGCGGAAGATGAGAGTCGAACTCGCCAACGCGATCTTCGAGTACATCGAGATCTTCCACAACCGCCAGCGCCGACATTCCGCCCTCGGCTACCTCGCCCCGACCGAGCACCAGACACTCATCGTCAACAACATCCCCGCCGTGAGTTAGCGACCAGAAC
The DNA here is from genome assembly GCF_030538595.1 of Kocuria sp. Classification (GTDB taxonomy): domain Bacteria; phylum Actinomycetota; class Actinomycetes; order Actinomycetales; family Micrococcaceae; genus Kocuria. Next base: position 169,825 of record NZ_JAUNTS010000006.1, on the reverse strand, counting down.
TGGAATCAGCTTCGTGGAGCAGGTCAATTTGTCGCCTCTTCGCGCAGCAGTCCCTTTGGGAGCCTGGACCGATTATTAAGCTCATGAGCCGGAATGTTACCGACCACTTCGACAGCCCCAGGAGTAACCCAGTCCGGCCTGGACGCCTTCGTCCTGCCCCACTTGAGGCCGAAAGCCAACGGCGACGGGCAATCTCGCGGCTAGAAGCTAAAACTGTGGGTTGACAGAGGAGGCCTCAGCTGTTGATGCTCTTTGGAGGTTCGTTTGTATTGGCTAGTCAGAGGCTGGTCAATGGAGATCGGAGAAATCACAAGATGCCGCGATATGAAGCGACCAGGATGAGCCTTGAGGGGCTCTTGAAGGAACCTGATGTTACCTATGCTATGGAAGCCCATGACGGGATGTCCGCGCGGATCGCCGAGGGCGCAGGTTTCCCAGTTTTGTGGGCTTCAGGGCTCTGTATCTCGACGTCGTGCGGTGTGCGTGATTCCAACGAGATTTCCTGGAGCAACATGCTCGACAGGGTGCGTTCCATTAGCCTGTGTACGAACCTGCCAATCCTTGTGGACGGTGATAGCGGGCACGGAAATTACAATTCAGCGCGGGTTTTTGCCCGGCACGCGCAGGAGTCCGGCGCGCAAGGTGTGTGTTACGAGGACAAGCAGTTCCCTAAGATGAACTCGTTCTACGGTGACGCCCCAGATCTCATCGAGACGCGAGAGTTCATGGTTAAGATTGCCGCCGCCCGGGAGGTGGTGGAAGACGACTTTATGATTGTAGCTCGTACGGAGAGCCTCATCGCGGGTGCGGGTGTGGATGAAGCCCTTGAGCGTGGCCGTGCCTACATTGCCGCTGGCGCGAACGCGCTGTTCATTCATTCTCGGCAAGAGGAAGTTAACGAGATTGCCGAGTTTTGTCGTCGGTGGGATCGTTGCGCTCCACTCGTCATTGCGCCGACAACTTACGGACGTGATCTTGATCCCCAGGCCTTCGAGGAACTCGGGGTCTCCATGGTGATCTGGGCCAATCAGTCATTGCGGGCTGCCTACAAGGCGATGGAAAAGGTTGCCTGTCACCTCAGCAAGAATCGCAGCTTGGTTAGTCTCCCGGAAATGATCCAGGTGCAGGAGATTTTCGAGCACTACGCTTACCCCGAGATGGACGAGGCGGAACGACGGCTTGTGGGGTTCGTCGAGTCGTGCATGGAAGGCTCTGTCGAAAGGTCAGTGCCCACCAACAACAGGACCTCCGCATGAACGACTCTGCTCTTCTCTTCAACCCGGGGCCCGTTCGGGTTCACCCTTCTGTGTGGGAAGCACTCAATACCGGAGATCTCTGTCATCGGGAGATGGAGACCCTCTCCCGCTTGACCAGGGTGAGGGAGAAGCTGGTGGAGATCTGCAACGGGGACGGGACGCACGACGCGATCCTACTTACCGGCTCTGGAACATGCGCCCTTGAGGCGGCTATCGCTACAGCTGTGCCCCCCTTAGGAACGGCACTCGTTCTGGACAACGGCAATTATGGAGAGCGTCTGCGGCAGATCGTGGCCTCGCGCGCTATCGATCATGAGTGGCTCCGCATGGGTTGGGGCCAGACCTTTGATCTTATTGAGATCGAGCGTGTGCTGAAGGCTCGTACGTTCAGCCACGTGTTGATGGTGCACCATGAGACAAGCACGAGCATGCTGAATCCACTTGCCGAGGTCGCGGCTATCGCCCACCGGTACGGGTGTGATGTCATCGTCGACGCTGTGAGCAGCGTGGGCGCGGAGGAGATCGACGTTCGCGCGATGGGTGTCGACTGGCTGGTCGGTTCTTCGAATAAGTGCCTTGAGGGCTTGCCGGGCATGAGCTTCGTGTGCGCGAAGACCGCGCTCCTCGAGTCGGCCGAGGGCAGCAACGCGGGGCTCTATCTGGACTTGCACGCCAATTTTTCCGCGCAGGTGGGTCGGCAAGAGCCCGCTTTCACTCCCGCGGTGCAAGTGCTCGCCGCGTGGGAATGTGCGCTCGATGTCCTCCTCGCTGAGGGTGTTATCGGGAGACGCGAGCGCTACAGCCGTAGCACCGCTCGGATCCGCGAGCGGATGCAGGAATTGGGCATGAAGTCATTCGTGAGCGACGGTGATTTGTCGTGTTGCACGAGCGTGTTCCATTTGCCGGAGTCCATGCCGTTTTCAGCGTTCCACGACCAGATGCGGGACCGCGGTTACATTATTTACCATTGTCCGCCCCGGATGGGCAATGTCGTTCGTATTGCGACGATGGGGCAGCTCAAAGAGAGTCACGTTGAGGGATTGCTTCACGCCATGACAGCTGTGCTGGTTCCACAAGGAGGTGCGACCAGTGCAAGCAATGAGTGAGTCTCACTATGTCCTTGCCATTGTGGGGGCTGGTCCAAGTGCCGTCTATTCGATGGAACGGTTGGCGGCCCTGGCGTCTGCGGGCCGGTTGACCAAGCCGCTGCTGATTCATGTCTTCGATAAGGGTGGAAACTTCGGCGACGGCGAAGTCCACAGTGCGCGACAGTCCCAGGTAAGTTTCCTTAATCGTATTGCCGGGCAGGTATCTTTCGCCGCCGACGAGACGATCAAGGGGGCAAATCCCCTACTGGAACCCGAGTACCGACTAAACCTCGCGCAGTGGTGCGGGCAAAGATACGCAGAGACTCATGATCAGCGCTATTCCGTTGGGGCCGCGGATTGGCCGAAACGGTATGTGCATGGGGAAGCTTTGCGGCATCACTTCTATGCGTATGTGGGTCTCCTGCGGAAGGCAGGCGTGAAGGTCGTTTTGCATCCCCTGGAAGTGGTGGACATCGACACTTCCAGCGCGCGGATTGAGTTGCTGTGTGGCGATAGTTCCTCGGTGGGAGACGTCGATCAGGTCCTCTTAGTCACGGGGCACTCGTGGAACGACCCCCAACTCGACAAGCGTCGTCACGGCAAGGCTGAGCATGCGAAGCGAGCAGGCGTCGAATACATCGGGAGCGCCTATCCACTGGAACGTGGGCTCACCGTGGAAGCTGCGCCTGCGGGGAGCGTTGTGGCATGCGAAGGTATGGGCCTGACAGCCATCGATATAGTCCTGTATCTCACGGAAGGTAGGGGCGGGACCTTCATCACGGAGGGTTCCGAGGTGAAGTACGTCCCATCGGGAGATGAACCGTCCCGAATCATTCCCTTCTCAGGCTCAGGGTTATTTACTTTTGCGCGACCCGACAATCATAAACAGGTTGACCTCGCGCTTTACGAGCACCGAGGTGTGTTCCTCACAAAGCAAGCAGTGGACATCATCCGTGCACACCGCGGGGAGCCCGGGCGTGAAGGCACACAGGTCGATTTTGAGCGAGACATTTTTCCGTTGGTTCTTCTGGAGATGGCGTTGCTACACGCAACCACACTGTTCGGGGGGGACACGAGGGGCTATTTACGGCAAACCGTTGAGGAGTCGGTGTCGGCGTTCCTCAGCGCCTCGATCGCCCAGGCACCGGCGAGCGCCGAGATTGCCCAGAAGCAACTCCAAGAAGAGATCGCCCGTATCGCTGCACTGATTGACCAGCGCCTGGACGGCACCATATCCCTGGAAGAATGCCGCGTGCAGGCGAACGGGTGGGATTTCGGCCTCGCCGCCGCATCCTTCGTGCATTGCGTATGGGGCAAGGCAGCTCGTGCTCCCGTGGGCACCGTCGTAGCGGCAGAGCAACCCCGCCGCTACCTAACGTCCGAGTCCCCGTTCGGCCTGGCGCCCCGGGCCTTAGAGAGTCCCTTCGACTGGGACCGCACCATCCGGCCGATCCCAGGCAGCGCCTGCGATACACCCGAGCGCTACCGCGCTGCCATGCTCGAATTCTTCGGACAGGATGACACAGCTGCCGCGCGCGGTAACCTAGCCCATCCGGCTAAAGCAGCGGCCGACGGGGTGTGGCGAGATCTGCGCGACGTTCTGGCGCACGCGGTAGACCGAGGCGGTCTCACCCCTAGTTCCCATCGGCGCTTCCTTGAGGTCTACATGCGCCATCACAACCGACTCGCCAATGGTGCCGCTCGTGAGGTCATGGCAAAGATTCGCGCGGTCGCGGAATGCGGCCTCCTGGATGTGGGGGTCGGCCCAGGAGGGAGCGTTCGGCTCGACGACAAGGGGTACATGATTAGCGGCCCGCTCACGGGGTACGAAGGACACGCCGGAGTGCTCGTGGACGCCACTGTCCATGCCTTCGATCCGCGTCTGGACACTGCGGTGCTGTACCGTAACCTGTTGAATAGGGGCGTGGTCCGCCTCTGGGAGAACGTCGGTGGGGAAGGGCTATCCGAAATCTTTGTCCCCGGCGGCCTTGACCTTGACGAGTCATTCAGCCCACGTGGGGCCTCGGGCAAGGTCGACTCCCGAATTACCGTGCTCGGGCCGCCTAGCGAGGGAGTGGTGTTTTTCCAGCTCGGCGCGCTACGGCCCGAGCAGAACCACCACGTGATGCAGGACATCCTCACCTGGGTGGCCAAGCTGGACGCCGAGGGCCTCCTCACTGCCTCAGACACGGCGGTTCCCCGATGAATGGGGGCCGCCTGTCCGGCGCAGTCGCCATTATGGTTGAGTCCCCCGTGACCGGGGCGGGCGCGGATGCGGCACGCTTCCTGGACCATTTGGGGTTCCGTACCCTGTTGCTCGCCCATAACCCTGACGCGATGCCTGAGTATCTGCGTGATCAGCTTGACAAACACGACGTTCGCGTCGTGCGCACGGACACGCAGAGTGTGGCGGCCATGCGCGCAACGATCTGCACCGAAGTCGACGGCGAGCCAGCCGCAGTGCTCAGCTTCTACGAGTACTACGCGGCGCAGGCTGCGGAGCTCGCTGACGAGCTGGGCCTCCCCGGTCCTAACCCGGAGGCGGTCAGGGTGTGCCGCAACAAGGCGGATCAACGGGACACCCTGAGATGTACCAACCTGTCCCTCCGATACGCGAGATGCGGAACACCCGAAGAAGCCGCCCAGACTGCCCGAGACATGGGGAGGCCGGTCGTCGTCAAGCCGACCAATCTCACCGGTAGCGTGCTTGTCCGCCGGTGCGAAACCCCCGAGGAAGCGGCTGAAGCTGCCGCTGCTGTCCTCCACCAGGAGTCCTATCTCGGAGTTCCTGTCACACCTGAGGTCGTGGTCGAGGAGTTCATAGAGGGCCGGGAGTACTCGGTCGAGCTGATGCATGGCCAAGCCGTGGCGGTCACGGGCAAGGAGTTGGCCGCAGGCACCGTCATTGAGATTGCCCACACAGTGCCGGCACCGATCCACGACGGCATCCACGCGGCATTGGCTTCCGCTGCAGAAGCGACCTGCAAGATGATCGGCCTCGGATGGGGTCCGGCGCATGTGGAGGTGCGTCGAGAGGACTCAGGCCGTATCGTCGTCATCGAGGTCAATGCCCGGGTGGCCGGGGACCGCATCCCCGAGCTCGTTCGGCTGGTGACGGGGCGTGATCTAGTGCAAGAACAGATCTGCGCCGCCCTCGGGCGGGAAGTTGACCGCGCACCGTGTTGTGGGGCGCGCACTGCGATGATCTGCTTCCGTCAAGGGCCGGGAGGTCGCCTCGATCGCGTCGGAGGAGAGGACCGGGCGCACGCCGTTCCGGGAGTCCGCGAGGTACACGTGCGGATCGCACAGGGGCAGGAGCACCGACTCAACGATTCCAACCAGGATCGCGTCGCCTGGTGCATCGCCACAGGAGAGGACGCAACCGAGGCCCGGCTTCGTGCGCAAGAGGCCCTGGGGTTGCTGGACCTTTCGTGGACCGCTGCTGAAGGAGACGGGCAATGACAACAGCTGTCCTCAACCGATTCCCCCTTGCGCTGGTGGACTACCCCACGTGGGTCGATGATGACGTCGTCATGGTGACGTCTCGTGACGCCTTGTCACACCCTTTAGATCTGTCTGCATACCGGGACGTCGCGGTGGTGGATGACTACATGTCGGCGAGGACGTGTCTGATCCTGGAGCGCCTCATTCACCAGCATGGCTGTAATGCCTTAGTGGCCCTCTCTGAGTTCGACCTCCTGCGGGCCGCGCGGCTGCGCGATGCGAACGATATGACTGGCCCCACCTTGGCACAGACATTACCTTACCGCGACAAGCTGCTAATGAAGGAGGTCCTGCACGACGCGGGCATTCCCGTCGCGCGGTTCGCACCCGTGAACGAGTTCACGGAGTTGCTTGCGTTCTGGCGAGACATCCAAGGCCCGGTGGTTGTCAAGCCCCGGCTCGGGGCCTCCTCAATCGGGGTCACAGTGCTGAGGACGGGAACGGACCTGGAGGAGTACTGCAGGAGCGTTGGGGCTCTGAAGGGTGACGATCCCGCCTACCTTTTGGCCGAAGAGTTCATCGATAACGAGATGTTCAATATTGACGGTATTTCGATGAACGGCGCGATGCACATCTGCTGGCCTTCCGGAACGTCGTCGTGTTTGGGCTTCGAGTCCGGCCAGTTGCTGATCGCCAGCCAGCTCGACACCGACGATGAGCGGGTGCCCGTCCTCCAAGGACTTGTCCGTGATACGGTTGCCGCCCTCCCATCACACGACCGCATGATCTTCCACGCCGAGGCCTTCAGGTCGCCTGATGGTCACTATCTTTTGAACGAGATTGGCGCCCGGATCGGAGGCGCGAAGGTGCGTGAGCTTGTGTCGCGCGGCTTTGGAACCGATCCCGTCGAATGGTACGTACGGGAGGCGTTCGGCGTCGGAATGTCCCTGGGGGGACTCCCCGACGCGCCCTTCCGCCCGCACGCATACTGTCTTGTGCCTCCCCGCCCGGGGCGTGTCCTCGAGATTGATCCCACGCTGTTTTCCAGCCGAGACGGGCTGGACTCCATCGAGCTACGCGTGGAAGTGGGCGACACGCTGATATCGCCTGGGTCCTCCATCGATGGTATGGCGCTCGTTGTCACGCACGGCGACAGTTGTCAGGAAGCGAGCTCGGTTGCCGAGGCTGTGGCAGAGGACATCCGGGCAAAGGTGAGAGTGGAATAATGAAGACTCATGTAGTTCCGCAGCGATCACCGCAGATTCTGGCGCAGTTCGTTGACCCCGCCAACCTCTGCACATTGGCCGGACTGGTCTTCACCGTGTGGGGACTGGCTGGCGTGCTCGAGGGCAATCTGCATCAGGGTGCCCTTGGTATTATGGGCTCCACCGTGTGTGATATCGGTGATGGTTTCTTGGCTCGGGCGATGTCGAAGCGATCAGAGCTGAAGTCCCGAATCGGCGGGGTGCTCGACTCGCTCGTGGACCTAGCGGCAGGAGGTTTACTTGGGGGCGCCTGCTTCGTGCTTCTGGGCGGGGGGTCAGTCTTCTCCGTTGTCGTGGCGGTGATCTTTACCTGCGCGCTGGCCTGCCGGTTGGCGTACTTCACCGTGGTGGGCTTGGACGGCCACTCTTTCATCGGTGTGCCGGTGGTCGCTAACCAACTCTTGGTTGCAGGCCTACTTCTCGTGCCGTGGGTCCGCCAGGACGGCTTAGCCCACTACGTGGTAGGCGGTCTCATGATTCTTACCGCGGCGGCCAACGTGTCTATGCTGCGGGTACCCAAGCCTCGCGGGGTGTGGATGGCCCTGCTGGCGTGCGTCGCGTGTGCCATCGCAGCGGCGCACGTCCTTCAGTGGGTCATGGCATGAGGGATGCGGAGGCCATCAACCGCTTGCCGCACGGCATCGCGCCGTTCGTCAGCGTGCGCTTCCTGAGTTTTGTTGCGGACCAAGGGTCTACTTTCCTCATTCCCCTCTCAGTCTACGCACTGACAGGCAGCGCTCAGCTATCCGGCCTCGCCTTCATGGTCCAGTGGCTGCCACGGATCATCCTGTCACCGCTCTTCGGTACCATCGTGGATCGCTTTCCGTCAAAACCACAACTCATGCTGACTGACCTGGTAAGGGCCGTCGTCCTGGCGGTGCTCTTCATCGTTCCCGAGACGTGGAGCCTCATCGCCGCATCAGCCGTCCTCACCTTGGCCAACGGCTACTCGTCCATCGTCACCGAGCAGGTCGTGAGTACCGCAGTGGACGACAATGACGTCGCGCAGGCCCAGTCGCAGCAGCAGATGGCTTTCCAAACTGCCCTGGTTCTTGGTCCCGCGCTCGGGAGCTGGGCCCTCGGTCTTCTTAGTCTTCGGAGCGCAATCCTGCTTTTTGCGGTGACCTTTTTCCTCTGCATGGTGTTGACGCCCATGGTCATTCACGCCGTCGGGACTCCGGAACGAAGCCCTGAGGGGGGTGCTCCCCTCCAGCGGCTAAAAGACGGCGCGTTCGAACTCTTCCGCCGCCGGGAGCTAGTCCTCCTCCTGGCGATCACGATGCTGGTGAATCTCACCGGCGGCATGGCCCTAGCGACACTGCCCGTCATCGTGGTGGGCCACCTTGGCGGCGGGCCAGCCATGGCGGGCACGCTCGCGGGCGTCGCGGCCGGCCTAAGCCTGGCCACGGCTGCGGCGGTCACTTGGGTCACCCGAAAGACACCTATCGCGCACGTGGTGATCGCGGCCCCGATCCTAATGACGACCGCAGTGTTCCTCCTCTGCCTGTCGCACTCGGTGTTCCTCTTCGGCCTCGGTTACGCGTTGTGGAGCAGTGGGATGGTCATCTTCACGATCTGGATGCGAACCCGAAGGCTAGAGTTCATCGACCCCGCACGTGTCGGCAGAACTCTGGGGTTCTTCGTGGCGATCATCCTGGGGTCCACACCGGTGGCGGGCTTACTGCTTGCGGTGCTGGGCGACCGGGTTGATAGCCACCAACTTCTCCTCTTCACGGCGGTGTTCAGCGCCTTGGCACTGGTGCCCTTGCTGGTTGCGTGGAAACGCACCCGCCGTGCCACTGCGATGTCCTCGGAGGTATGATGGTTCCCCCCACTATTCTACTCGTCGGCGCTGGCGTGATGGCCGAGCCCTACCTCGACGCTGCCCGGCGTAACGGGCTGCAGATCGCGGTGGTGGACACTGCGGGACGCCTCGCGACCCTCGCCGAGCGCTATCCACTCATCGACCAAGAGGTGCTCCCAGACGGGGAAGCTGGTCACGAGACCGGTTGGGTGCGCCCCGCGTTGGCCCTCGCCGCCAGGCTTGCGGCTGGTGGTGAGCGCTGGGGTTGTCTCGCCTTTTCGGAACCCCATGTGTTGGCGGCGGCCCTGGTACAGGACACCTACGGAATCCCGGGACCGGGCATGCGGGCAGCGCTAACGAGCCGGAATAAGGCGCTCCAGCGCGCGCAGCTGGACGGGATAGTGGATCAACCAGAGCACCTACTGGCTTCCTCAATAACGGACGCTGCGCCTTGGTTGCAGGAGCACCTGCCGGCAGTGGTCAAACCGCTTGACGGGATGGGTAGCCACGGGGTCGAGCGCGTGGTGGCACCGAGCGACATTGAGGACGTCGTGGCGCGCAGAGGCGTCGAGGGGCCCGTGCTGTGCGAGACGTACGTCGAGGGTCAGGAGTACAGCGTCGAGGCACTTGTGGTGGCGGGCGAGCCCGTGCTGACCAATTTGACGCACAAGACCACTCAGGACCAGAAGCACTTCGTGGAGGTGGCGCACCGCGTGGGGTTCGAGGTGGTCGACCCAGCGTTGGCCGAAGTCGCTTGTGGGGCTCTACGCCAGGTGCTGTCCCACCTGGGGGTGCGTGACGCCATGATGAGCATGGAATTCCGGGAGAGCGGCGAGCGTGTCGTGGTGATGGAAACCATGGTGCGCATGCCTGGTGACCATCTCATGGAGGCTATTTCCCGAGCCTATGACAGGGACCTTTACGCGGCGCATATCCAGGCCGCACTCGGGATCGAGACCCCGAGTCTGGAAAGGTTCCCCCATGTCCGTAGGCCGGACCAGGTCGGCGGCCGGTACGGCACGTGCTTTCTTGTGGCCCACCGCCGGGGTGCCCTGCAGGGAATCGAGTGGGGTGAACTGCGTACGTCCGCGGGGGTCGTGCGTTGGGGGGAGCGTTTCCCTCCCGGGCATCAGGTGCAACCGGCGGAGTCGTCCGCAGACCGAGTCGCGTATGCCATCGTGCGCGCGGCCGACGATGCTGCGCTCTCCCACCTCCTCGACGACCTACTCGACCCCGCTCGGATTTTGATCAATGACCAGCAAGAGCAGAAGGGACTCCCATGACCTCTCCACAAACCCTGTCTGGGGACATCCAGCTTGATCTTCCCGAGTTCGACATCCCTCCGTCAGCGCCCCTCCCGATCGTTCGGGAGTGGATGGACCGCGCTCAGGCCGTCGGGGTCCGCGAACTCGCTGCCGCCACGCTCGCGACGGCGGGGCAGGAAGGGCCCTCCACTCGAACCGTCTTGATCAAGGATGTGGACGATACTCGTCTTGTCTTCACGACCAGCGCGGCGAGCCGCAAGGGTTGTGAGCTCGAGACAGATCCCCGCTGCGCACTGACCTTCTATTGGCGCGAGACTATGCAGCAAATTTCCGTTAAGGGCCGGGCCGTGAAGGCGACGGTTGAGGAGTCCGACGCGCGGTTTGACGCTCGACCGGCGGCGGCCCGCGCCGCCGTGATCGCCTCACACCAGAGCCGCCCGCTCCAGGACGAGGATACCTTGCGGGAGCGCGCTAAGATCATCGAAGAGAGCGGTGAACTCCAGCGGCCCGACGAATGGCACGCCTGGCACGTGATCCCTGATGAGGTCGAGTTCTGGCACGGGAGCGCCAACCGGCTCCACCGTCGCCTCTGCTATCGTCGGGGGGCGAATGGAGCGTGGGACGCATGCCGCCTAGAGCCATGAATCGCCGCGTTGTGCTGAAGGTTCTCGTCACTGACCCAATGCACCAGACCGGCATCAAGGAGCTTTCGAGCTTCACCGAACTCGCCGTGGTGAACCGGCCGACCCGTGCCCAGTTCCTGGGGCAGCTCGCGGACACTGATGTGCTCGTGTGCCGCAGTAGCGTGAAGGTCGACGCAGAGGCGTTCGATGTCGCTAACCACCTGCGCGCCGTGATCCGCGCTGGCAATGGGTTAGACAACATCGATGTGACCCGCGCCGAGGCCGACGGTGTGGAGCTCTCCTCGATTCCCAGCCCCGGAGTGAACGCCGTGGCCGAGTTCGTGATCGGCCACCTGCTGGGGTTGAGTCGGCACATCGTGGAGGCTGATCGGCAGGTGCGGGAGGGGCAGTGGAATAAAGCGCTCCTCTGCGGTACGGAACTCGGTGGACGGACCCTGGGAATCGTCGGGTGCGGCAAGATCGGCTCCCGCGTGGCCGAACTCGCGCAGGGATTCGGAATGCACACTCTGGCCAGCGTGGCTCGCCAGGATCCCGCCCGGCGTACGGAACTCGCCGCCCGGGGTATTGAGCTGTGCCCGTTGGAAGAGCTGATTGAGCGCTCCGACGCCATCTCCGTCCAGGTCCCAGGCGCTCCGGAGACGCGCAATCTGATCGACGCCGCCCTGCTCGAACGGGTGCGTCAGGGATGCATGGTGGTCGACGTGAGCCGAGCCGGTGTGGTAAATCATCACGCGCTTCTCGCGGGGTTGAACTCTGGACGCCTCGCAGGCGTCGCCGTAGACGTCCATGCCGAAGAATCGGGGATTCCCGTCCTAGCCCAGCATGAGCGTGCCGTGCTCACCCCTCATCTCGGCGGGTCTACAGACGAGGCCCAAGAGAGGATCGCACGCGAGGTTGTTAGTCGGATTCGTCGACTCGAGTGTGAGGGGAGAGTTGCCCATGGTAACCATGCCTGAGTCGTGGGTTTACGAGCTCACCCTGCAGAGCACTTTTGAACGGCGACTCGTGGAGTTACGGCCTCCTACAGGAGACGAAGTCCTGGTTCAGGTGCACCACACGGGGATATGCGGCTCCGATATTGGAGCCTTCCTCGGTCGGCACCCTTATAAAAGGCCTCCGGTAGTGCTCGGCCATGAAATGTGCGGCACGGTGGTCGGAGTCGGTGCTGCCGTGACATCTGTCTTTCCAGGGGACCTGGTTGCGACTTCCGCCTTCTGCCCCTGCGAGGTATGCCGTCAGTGCCGGGTCGGGCTGATCAACCTGTGTGAGCGACGAACTAACCTCTCACATGAGGGATGGGCAGGCACATTCGCGCGCCATGTGACTTTACGGGAACCGATGATTGTGCGCCTCTCGGCACAGTTGCCCCGACTCCAGGGGGTCCTCGTCGAACCTCTCTCGATTGCTTGGCATGCGTGGCGTCGCACGTCGCTGGGGCGACCGCGTGTAGCTGTGGTCGGCGTAGGGGGTATAGGTTCGGCCGCCCTAGTCCTCGCCCGTGCGGCCGGGGCCCTGCATGTCACTGCTACCGACCTAGGAAAGGAGAAAGAGCACTACGCCGAGCATTTAGGGGCAGAGTGCTTCCTCAGTGCCTCAGATCCAGAGGACCGGGCGCGGTATGGCGAGGTGCAGGCGGATCTCACCCTGGTAACGAATAGCCATCCCTCGTGTCTACGAGAGGCGCTGGAACTGACACGCCCGGGCGGACACGTTGTCGTCGTGAGTTATGCCGGGCAGGATGTACCCATCCCGCTCGATGCCTATGTCGCCCACGAGCTCACGCTCTTCACCTCGCATCTTGCCACACGCCGCGACGTCTATGAGGTGGTTGCGTTACTGGAGGGTGGTCTCGACGCCTTGGGGATGATTGCCCACCGCCGCCCCATCGGCGAGATAGCGCAAGCGTTCGAGATGCTTACCGCGAAGGTGTCCCGCCCCGCAGGTCGGGTCATTCTCGATATCGAGGAGAAGGAAGTGCCGCAGTGAGAACTTTGACCGTGGGAGTCGTGGGGGCCACAGGGGCAGCCGGAGTTGAGGCGTGTCGTCTGCTTCTGCGCCACCCCGCCGTCGGGACCGTGATTCCGTTCGCTCGGTCCGATGGCGACCTCGCGACCCTGCACCGGCGCCTGTCGGACCGCCTTCTCCTGCAGCCCGTGTCCGAAGTGCTGGAGCGCGACGACCTCGATGCCGTACTGATGTGCACCCCCACCGGGGAGGCCATGCAGATCAGCGAGCAGCTCACGACCGCAGGCAGCTGCGTGATCGATCTCAGTGCGGACCACCGCTTCCCTAACGCGGAAGACCTGGAGCGCTGGCACGGTGTTCGACATCCGGCGCCTGCGCTCCTGGCTACAGCACGTTACGGTCTGACCGAGATGGCGCGCGAGGAACTTTACGGCGCACGACTGGTTGCCAACCCCGGCTGCTTCGCCGTCACAGCTGAGCTGGCGCTCATCCCGCTTGCCTGTGCGGGGATGCTCAAGCCCGACAGCCGTGTGACCATCTATGCGGTGAACGGCATGACAGGTGCGGGAAGTAGCCCTCGACGCGAGACGAGCGCAGCTGTGGCGAGCGGCACGTTGCTCTCGTACGGTCTGGACGGGCACCGACATGCGCCCGAGATCGAGGCTGCCGTGAGGATCTGGGGTGGTGTCAACACGGTGGTGGACATGTCGACCGCTCATGCGGACTTTCCCCGCGGAATCCACCTCACAGCATCGATTGAGGTCACTGGCGGCGAATCTCCCTCGCGTGCGGACCTGCTGGATGTCTTCTGCGACGCCTACGGGGCTGGCCGAGAAGGGGAGCGATTCGTCCAAGTCATCGCCCCCGAGCGTCAGGGCGCACTCAACCACAAGGACTACTCCCTCTACCCCTGGGTTTCGTCTGTGACGGGGACCAACAACTGCCAGATAGGTGCAGACGTGGACCCTCGAACTCACTCGATCAAGGTGGTCGCGGTGTCTGACAACCTCGGTAAGGGGGCCGCCGGTAGCGCGGTCCAGAACATGAATGTCGCGTTCGGTCTCCCTGAATCCGCTGGGTTGGAATGGCTAGAGTAGTGCCCGACAACCACGATTCGCAGTATGCCCAGCTCATCTTCGATCCCGCACGCGTCAAGGTTGGACAGCGTTGGCTCTACTCTGCTGGTGCCAACGTACCCCCGTGGGGTGGGGCGCCCGAGCGCTTGACGGAGGAAATCCCTGATCTCGCAGCGCTTGCGGAGGCGGGCGCTGAGGTTATCGTTCTCAACCACCAGGGTTCGGCAAAAGATGGCACGGCAGGGGACCAGGAGCATATCGCCAGCGCGTGGCAGCGAATGGGCTTGCCCGTGCGCTACGACTCTGACCCTTGGAGGAACATCCGGTCCGTTGGCGCTGGGCCCGGAACAATCACTCTGCTGCGCAACACACGGCTCGATCCGGGAGAGGAGAGGTGCGACGAGGCCTTGGCCCGCGCGTACGCGACGCTTGCGCCGCGCGCGATCATCGGTGGGTTTTCCAAGAGCCACCGTCGCAACGCTTCGAATACCGGTATTCTCCAGCACATGCCGACATGGTTGAGTCGGGGTTTGGCCCGGGAGGTCGCTGCCCTTGAACCGCTGCGGCACGGTTCCTTGGGTGCGCTCGTCCTAGGAGGGATGAAGCGTGAGAAAGCCATGGCTGTGACGGGCGCCCTAGCGGATCGCACCGCATGCGTGCTGTTGGCTGGGGGCGTGCTCAACTCCCTGCGGCGCGCTCGGGGTCTCGAGCTCGGGAACTCGTCCCGGCCCACCCTCTCGGCAGGTGACTCTACCCGCTTTCTGAAGGCCACGCGCAGCCTTGGGGATCGGCTCGTGCTTCCCACCGAGGTGTGCCAGCGGGAGAGCGCCACGGGGCGGCTGCAGTGGATCCCCGTGACAGCGCCCACGAAGCCTGGATGGGCGGTCGTGGACGTGCGGTGGGATACACGTGACATGCAGCGCGTGGCCCACGCTCTCCTGGTGGCGCCGCGCGCAGTGGTGGCGGGGCCCCCTGGGCACATAGGTGAAGGTCATGCTGAGGCAGCTGGCGAGGTAGGACGGCTCCTGGAACCCCTCGGGGAGAAGGCGGTCTTTCTCGGCGGTGACACCTGTACCGAGCTGGATGTCACGGGGACTGCATCGGCCGGTGGTGGAGCGGCCCTGGTGTACTTGAGCAAGGGATTCTCACCTGTTGTCGAAGACTTGAGACGGGTTCGAGATCGAAGAAGGGAAAGTCTGTGACAGCGGAAATCTGCACGCCCACCCGGGTCATGCTCGGTGCGGAAGCAACGACGGAGCTCGCCACTATGATCGAGGGGTTCGGTAAAAATTGCCTGCTCGTCTCCGGTTCGGCCAGCGCGGGCGAATCGGGTGCTCTCGATGCGGTCCGTGAACAGCTTGATAAGGCGCGCTGCACCATTACCCTGCACGACTCCGTGCGTCCAGAGCCGACAACCCAAGACGTGGACTGCGGTGTTGAGTTGGCCCGCAGTGCAGATATCAACCTTATTATCGCTGTGGGTGGCGGTAGTGCGATCGACACGGCCAAGGCGATCAGTGTCGCTGTTCATCGCAACTCTTCGGCAGAGCTGGTGGGCATGACCCTGCCGGACAATACGAGCGCCATCGATGTTGTGGCGATTCCGACGACGGCGGGTAGTGGTGCCGAGGTGACACGAGGGGCCATCATCACAGACCCTGATCGAGGCCTGAAATCGGGTATCCGTGGACGGTGCTTGCTGCCACGTGTGGCGGTAGTGGACCCAATATGGCTGCCCACGATGCCACAGAATGTTGCCGCGCAGACGAGCTTTGACGCGCTGTCTCACTCCATCGAGGGATTCATGGCGCGCCGCGCATCGGTTATTTCCCGCATGTGGTGCCGTGAGGCACTGCAAATTCTCCGTCGTACCCTCCCAGCCATCGCCGAGGGGTGCGCCACACGCGAGGCATGGGAAGCACAGGCCACGGCCTCACTCCTTGGTGGGTATACCGTCGCTAATGCCAGCACCGGCTACCCGCACCGCATTCAGCAGGCACTTGGTGGGGACCCGCGCGTACCCAGCACCCACGGGCGTGGCTTGGCGGCGGTCTATCCGGCATGGGTCGATCAGCTTTACATGGACCTACCGCCCGAGCCGATGAACGAGATCGCAGCGCTCCTGGGTGGAACTGACTTGCGGGATGTCATCCGCGACGTGATTTGCCAGCTTGGCCTGCCCATTTCCCTCGCCGTCATGGGTTATGAGCAGGAGCATGTAGACCTCGCCCGTGGCGTCCTGGGGGGCAACCTGGACAATGACCCGATCACCGGCGTGAATGCGAAGGGATTGGACGTTGTCCTAAACAACGCGCTGATGACGGGTGACACGCGATGATCGGGATTGTGCCTGCGGCCGGGTTGGGTCGGCGGCTGGGGACCGCCCTGGATATGCCAAAGCCCTTACTGGAGCTGGGTGGTCATAGCTTGATCGGAACAGTCCTCAGTCGACTCGACGAGATGGAGATCACGCGCATCGTGGTGGTGCTTGGTCACGCTGAGAAGGCAGTTCGGAGTCATGTAGAGGGTCTCGACCTGCGTCATCCAGTGGAGTTCATCGTGAACGAGTGCTATCAAACTACGAATAACCTGTACTCCTTGAGCTTGACCATTCCGTGGTGGGACGAGGGTTTCCTCGTGAGCGACAGCGACCTGCTCACATCCCCCGCCGTGGTCCGGCGACTGTGGGACACCCCAGGTAGCGGCATCGTAGTCGATACTTCTCGAAGTGACACGTTCGATCTGGGGGCGCAAGTCGAGGAGGGAAGAGTCGTGAAACTAAGTAAGAATATTCCCGTGTCTGAGGCGAGCGGAGAGGGGCTCGGGATGTCGATCTGGCGATCCGCCGATGCGGCAGTGCTGGCCGAGGAGGTGCGAAGCATGCTTGTCTGTGGTGGGGAAGATCTGTGGTATCCCTACGCGATGAGCGAGGCCGCGAAGCGTGTTCTCCTGCTTCAGGTGGCTGTTGGGCCAGAGGAGTGGTGGGAGGTCGACACCCAGGAAGACCTTGTGCAAGGGCGCCGCCGTGCGACAGCCCTGCCGGCGTGGGCTCCGTTACCCCGCGTCAAGTAGTTGGCGGTAGTTCGAGGGCGCAATGGAGCTGTTCGAAAATTAACGACGGAAAGGCCACTCGCGGTGGATGGGTTACGGGAGGTGAAGTTCATTGTTCACTCCAGCCCGGTCCGGCCCAGGGAGAGGCTTACGGTTGAGACATCTTGGGGCGCTGGGGTGCGTGTTTGGATTGGATGCTTGCTGTGTGCGGCCGGGGTAGGAGGCCAGTGGTGACTGTTGCGCGGGTAGATTACAAGTTGGGTCAAGCAGCCTGAGTGGTTGGTGTGGTCATGATTATCTCGTATCCGATGGGGGTCAAACTTGCCAAGAGTGTCCTGGCGCCGGCGTCGATGATAAATTTTCTCGATTAATCGCACGCTGGTGATGCGGAGTTCTTCGCGGGTGGCGACGCCGTTGTTGAGTGCTGTGACGTGAGAGCGGGGACTTCATCCGTCATCAATGGAGTTGCCCACGATCCGGTTAGAGTGAATGTCCATGACCGCACAAACGTAAGGCATCCCCTTAGTGGTCTGGTGCGAAGACGTTCCGGGTCACGCCGGACATGTCGGCCACAGCGCACAGTCCATCATGGACCGGTGCACCGGGCTTCTTCGCCTCGCCCTGCTGGGGTTTCTCGGACGCTGACCACCTGCCTATCTCGGAGCAGATTCGCTACTCGCTCCGCTCGAACATCACCTCACCCGCCTTCTCGAGCAGGAGCAGGTAGCCGGAGTCGGGATCATGCGCAGTGCCCATTGAACAATGCGGTCTCCCGG
The DNA here is from genome assembly GCF_030538595.1 of Kocuria sp. GTDB lineage: Bacteria > Actinomycetota > Actinomycetes > Actinomycetales > Micrococcaceae > Kocuria. The sequence goes on along the minus strand of NZ_JAUNTS010000006.1, from coordinate 152,191 downwards.
TATGCCTCCACAAGTAAGGTGTCGTTGACTGGGCAGGTCAGCCAGCGGTAGTAGGGCTGGCGGGAGAGCTTCAACACCGGCAGGGACACCGCGAAAGCGAGACGGCCTCAGCGGATCGCCGTAGTTCCGTTGGTTCGAAGTCCTAGCGGCACAGTTGCACAACGTCGACATAGTCGCGCCATCGTCAGTCGGGACCTCAGCGAGGAGGGAATGACGAGTCGCAAATACTTAGGCATGACATCGGCACTGATCGCATTCGCGTCGACATCTTTGGTGGGACACCAAACACCGTAGGACGCCAGGAGAATACCGCCCTTGAGAACGAAGTCTTGGCTGTGCTCTGCGCGGCTGAGACGGTCCAACAACGATTCGAGTAGATGCCGTACCAATTACTTTTGGGTGGGTGTCGGGGTGCCAGTTTTGGCGGCCACCGATCTTGCTTTGGTCTGCAACTTCTTGAAGAATCCTCACCTCCGGTCATGACATGACATCCAACGCTTGGCGAATAGGTGCCTTGGCTCGGGGCTCTTCAGAGCGATATTCAACAGATTTAGTGGGCTTTCCGCCGCGACGCAGCCACTGCATGAGGGCATCACGTACAGTTTCGTAACCGAGCTGCCTTCGTAGGCGAAAAGCGTCAGCGATACAAAGTTCCGGAGAGTAGAGCCCAATGGACAGGTCGCTGCCCGCGATCGAGATCTCATCGCGTCCGGTCGGCGGCTTTGACCAGGTCCCAGTCAGCAGCCGTTGCTTCCTTGGGAAGGTAAATCCCTCGAGCTATGTGAGTGAGGTTCCCAGCGTCTATAGCCCGGTAAAGACCGGTGCGGGGTAAGCAGCCTGGCTGGCGGCCGTCGACCGGATTGCTGGCATGAGCGCCCCCGAGAGCCTGATACGAAATCGTTTTACCATCGCTATGGCTGCGGAGCGCGTGCCTTTCAGGCCAAGCAACACTCGAGTCTCCGGACCCAGCATCTCTTGGACTCACACCACCTCAAAGTTGGCCATCATCATCATCATGTCCTCGTGCTCCAGGTTGTGGCAGTGGAACACGTACTTCCCGCGGTACCCGTCAAAGCGCACCAGCAGGTCCACCTGACCGCCGGTGTCCATGCTGACGGTGTCCTTCCACCCGTGGTTGAAACTGCTCACGGACTGCTGCCGGTCCTGGCCAATCACCTGGAACGGGGCCATGCGGATGTGGAAGGGATGCTCAACATCCAGCCCACGGATCCGCCACCGCTCCACCGTGCCCAATTGGGGGTCGGCCAGGATGGTGTCCGGGTCAAAAGCCTGGTTGTTCACCGTCCACAGGGCCATCCCGTGGGCCTGCGCGCCACCGCGGGCAAACACGAACTCGCGCTCGGCCACCACATCGTCCTCTGACAGCGTCTCCAATTCGGCTAGTCGGTCAGGGATGGGGCCGGAATCTTCCTCCTGGCGGGTGACCTTGAACCGCATGATCACATCAGTGCCGTCAGTCCCGTGTTGGTTGCGCAGCGTGACTTCCTCACCTATCGCCACCTCAGAGAAATCAACGACGACGTCGAACCTCTCCGCTTGGGCAATGTCCAATGTCCCGTGCTCAACGGGAGCTTCCAACAGGCCCAGGTCACTGCCGATCTGCACAAACGGCATGCCACCGTCCAGGTTGAGCCGGTACCGGCGGGCGTTGGACGCGTTGAGGATTCGGAACCGGGACTTGGTGTTGGAAATCTCCAGCACGGGCCAAGGTGCCCCGTTGACCAGGATGCAGTCGCCCAGCACGCCACTCATGTACTCAGCCTCCACACCGGGTGGATCCACCAGGTCTGGGTCAACGGAGGGGTAGAGAAAAGATCCATCTGCCGCAAAAGCTCGGTCCATGATCATCAGGGGGATGTCGCGGTCGCCAGATGGGAGACCGAGGGCGTCTTCGGCGTGGTCGTGAATCAGGTGAAAACCGGCCAGGCCGCGGTAAACCTGGGGGCCGGTGAAGTCCATGCGGTGATCGTGGTACCAGAGGGTGGCGGCGGGCTGGTTCATCTCATAGATGTATTCGCGCTCCCCATCGCTGGTGTCTCCGCTGGCCAGATGGTCGGAGTGCTCGAAGTCGGTGCCGGCGTCGTGGGTGGCGTGATCGCCGTGGTCGGTAGTGGTGGGGAAGATGACGTCCGTGGGTAGCCGTCGTGCTCCGGTGCGGTGACCCCGCCATGGAGATGAACCACCACCGGCACGGGCAGTTCATTGCGATGCGTCACCACAGTGCGGCGCCCCCGTTGGGAGATCAGCGTGGGGCCCGGGACGGTGCCGTTGTAACCCCACACTTGCGTGGTGGTGTGGGGGATGATCTCCAGGTCAGCGGTAGTAGTCCGTGTCCGCATCCGTCCGAGTGGGTTCCAGCACCTCCGGGATGGGCAGGGGCACCTGGAAGGGCTCGGGTAATTCCAGCTCACTGGTCAGCAGAGCCCCCGCACTTCCCTGCGCTCGCCGGTTGTCCCGGGCGCCCCCGCTGCACGCCGTGAACAGCGTGGTCAGCGTCAGCCCGCCTGCGGTGACGGCACTGGTCTTCAGCAGACGGCGACGAGTGACTGCATGCGAGGTGCCGGGGGAAACCATGATTCGACCCTATGCGTTGGCGCAGTTCGCGCGCGCCGAGTTGCCAGTTATGTGGCTGCTCCGCCCACCCTCCCGCCGAGTTGCCAGTTATGTGGCCCCTGAAACCGCCTGACTCAGGGGCCACAAAACTGCGCACTCGACGGGCACAAAGGCCAGCGGCTCAGGGCATCTGGCCCATCACAAACTTGACCCGTTGGTCTGGCTCACCTGTCCCAGCCACCGGGCAGAGGGTTTGGGCTCCCGCTGTTGGGTGTGCCTGTCCACCGCGATGATGCCGAACTTAGGGCCGTAGCCAAAGGTCCATTCGTAATTGTCGAAAGCTGACCATGCCATGTAGCCACGAACATCCACACCTTCCGTCAGACAGCCAGCCACGCCCCGTAACGCGGCTTCCAGATAGGCCAGGCGTTGTGCGTCGTCGTCGGTGCACATTCCGTTCTCTGTGACCATCACGGGTATCTGTGCAACCTCAGCGGCTTCGCGGATGGTTTCGGCCAGACCGTCCGGGTAAATTTCACGTCCCATTTGATCGAGTTCAACGTCCGGGGGAGGTGGTGCGAGTCCGTCAGCTGCGTACACCGTGCGCCCGTAATTCTGGATTCCCACAAAGTCGTCTCCGCGGGAGTCCCGGAGGAATCGCAGATTGACCTCTTCCCGCACGGCCGCAGCGTGCTGTTCACCACCCGGCGCGGCGTGAATCGCGGAGTTGGCCAATGTCCACCCGGTTGGGGTGTCCGGGTGTGTGCTTTTCACGGCGCGTGTTGCGGCACGGTGGGCGGCTAGTACGACGTCGTAACTGCGCTCGGTGGCACAGGACAGAAACGGAGCCAGTCCCTGGGCGGCGACCCCCAATTCCTGCGCGGCGCTGAGAATCATGGGTGTACGTGCGCGTGCTTCGGCATCCTTCTCCACGACGCCGAAGGTGGCCAGTAACCAGGTCAGATTGGGTTCGTTGATGGTGCACACAACGTCGATCAGATCGCCCAGGTCCCGCATCACACGGTGGCTATAACGCTCAAAGAACTCAACGGTCTGTTCGCTTTCCCATCCACCGGAATGCAGCAACCAGCGGGGCGAGGTGAAATGGAAAAGTGTGACCACTGTTGTCAGCCCGTGCTGACGACAGGCCAGAAGAACGTCCCGGTAGTGGCTGATCGCCTCTGGGCTGAACTGGCCCTCTTCCGGCTCAATGCGGGACCACTCCAGGGAGAAACGGTAGGTGTTGAAGCCCAGGCCGGCTAGCAGCGCAATGTCTTCCCGGTAGCGGTCGTAGTGCTCAATGGCGGCTCCGGACGGTTCGGCAAAGTCCGTGTGGGGCAGATTCTCCAGGAACCACACGTCGGAGTTGGTGTTATTACCTTCAACCTGGTGGGCCGCAGTGGCGGCACCCCAGAGGAAAGTTGCGGGAAAGCGGGAAGTCACGGGTCGATTCTCCTGCGGTTGCGGTGTTGTTGACGGAGGACGGGGACGGTGGTGACCAACCGAGAACAGGTTGACCACCACCGTTGTGGAAGGTGTTGGGTTCAGCTGACGATCAGCTACGTGGCTCTGCGCTGCTGTCGGTGACCAGCGTGGTGGCTTCCGTGGGAGGGTTCTTGCGGATGCCCTCGTCGTAGAGCTGTTGCTTGGCTTCGGTCAGGTCCATGTCTTCAACGTCGAAGGCATTGAACCGGCTGTTGCGGAAGGCCAACCACCCGACCACCAGGCCGATAGCCACCACTGCGCTGAGTACCCCGTACAACACGGCGGGGGTATTGGCCAGGGTGGGGGTGACCAGAGCGGCACCGGCAGCAACCACACGTGCGACGGCGATGATGGTGCCCTGGGCCGATGACCTGAGCAGAACGGGGAAGGACTCCTGCGTCCAGATCTTCATGATGGCCTCAAAGGCAAATGCCGAACCGAGTCCTTGGAGCACCTGCACGGCGATCCAGACAGGCACGGTGAAGCCCAAGATGACGGGCAACAGGTATGAGATCACCAGGACTATGGCGCCCATGGCGAAGTAGTTCATGCGACGCGGGCCGTCTGCAATCTTCATGAACAGCAGTGCCCACAACAAACCCAGTGGGAACCCGATGAGGCCGATCAACGAGTTCGTCTGGACGGAGAGCCCCACCACGTTGACGGCGATATAGGTGCCGAACTGGCCGCCGGTGTTGGCCCCCACGTTCGTCAGTGAGTAAAACACCAGCAGGGCAAGGAAGGGCACCAGGTAAATGCGCTGCGTCAGAACATCCTTGATGCTGGATCGTTCAGCGCGAACCGTGTGGATTCCAGCGGACCGCTCGGCATGTGCCGCCTGCCAGGACGCTGATTCGGGGATGCTCAAACGCAGGATCAGAACCACCAGCGCGGACAGACCCACGTTGGCAAAGAGGATCTGAGCCCCGAGCTGACCCATTCCTCCCACCACGGTGGAGAGCCCCACTGAGGCCAGAATGCCCATGAACCACAGCACCTGGGAGAAGCCCAGCAGCTTTCCTCTGTTCTGGTCATTGGCGGCCTCAGCAATGGTTGCCAGGGACACGGGTAGATCTGCGCCACTGCCCAGGCCCAGGAGGATGGTGCCGATCAGCAGTGCGGTGAAGCCACCGGCGAAAACCAACAAGGTTGCTCCCACCACGATCATGGCCATGGTGGCAATGAACACGGCGCGCCTGCCGAACTGATCGCCCAACCGTCCACCGGTCAAAGCACCGATGGCGATGCACAAGGTCAGAGTGGCGGAGAGAATGCCGATCTGGGTTTCAGTGATCCCGATGGTGTGCTGGTACAGGACCAGAGCAATACCTGAGCTCACGATGGCTGCGGCGTCAATGTAGGAGGCCATGCCCGCAACCACACCAACCCACCAGGGGTTCGGTGCCCGGCGGGCGAGATCTGAGGTGGGAGACATGTGTCCTTCTCCTTTGAGTCCAGGACGAAATTGAAACGACTCAATTTCATGATGAGTGTGACAGTAGCTCATCGTGAGCCAACTCACAAGATGATGAGGGTGAGTCGCGGAAACGGGCGGAATGAACACCTTGACTGCCTACTGAATGCGCGCATAGCCTGCCTTCATTCGAGTGAAACGATTCACAAAAGAGTTGGGGTAAAAGATGCCGTTTGAGCGACTTGTACGGGAGTTCCAAGACCCGGGAATCGAATACCGTCCAGAGCTGCGGTGGTGGCTGGCCGAGGGTGCCCACACGGAAGAGACCCTGCGTGCGGAGATCGCCCATGCGCATCGTCTGGGGTTTGGAGCCATGGAGTTCTTGGCCATGGACGAACCAGGGGTGGATCATGCGCGTTACGGCTGGGGTTCGGAGGCATGGTCGCACAGCACCGGAGTGGTCCTGGAAGAAACCACAGCGCGGGGTATGGGAGTGAGTTTCACCTCGGGAGCCAACTGGTCCAACGCCAATTTGCCCACCATCACCGGGGACGACGCCGCAGCCTCCCAGGAGCTCAACGTGGTGGTCAAAGACCTTGTACCGGGAGGTGTCTTTGACGGTGAACTTCCCAGGGTGGACCTAGCTGCACTAAAGCCGGAAGAAGGCCCGATCAGCACCCGAGGTGAGGTGCATCAACAACATCTGGTGGCTGTGGTGGCCGTCCGCCGGGCCGAGGTGGAGGATGTCGGCAGTCGAGATGACCCGGACAACGACGACGGAAGCCACGGACACGGCGGCCCAAGCAGCCAGGCCGCACCGGGAACTGTCCTGGATGCTGATTCCGCCCTTGATCTGACCACCGAGCTCAACGGGACACATCTGGCATGGACAGTTCCTGATCAGCCGGGGTGGACCCTCATGGTTTTCTGGCGCCACGGAACAGGTCAGACCGCGAATCCGTCCGCAACCGTCAATTACACGGTCAACTACCTGGACCGCGCTGGGGTGGAAGCGGTGATCGACTACTGGGACCGTCACGTTCTGACCCCACAGTTGCGGGAAACCATCGCCAGGAATCCAAGGGTCCAGATGTACATGGACTCTTTGGAGGTCAGCACATTCGGAGACGGTGGGCAGCTCTGGTCAGCTCAGATGGTGCGGGAGTTTGAGAGTCGCCGGGGCTACAGCATCATCCCCTGGTTGCCCTTTGTGGTTCACCTTCCCACGTTCATGGCAGTGGCTCTGACTTACACCTATCAACCGGAGGCCTTCCACCGCGGTCGGGTGGAGAAAGTGCGCCGTGACCTGTACCAGACCTATACGGAACTCTACATGGAGAACATGTTGCGCCCGTTTGCTCAGTACCTGCACTCCGTGGGCATACAACTGCGGGCTGAGATTTCGTACGGGCTGCCGTTCGAACTGACTCAACCGGGGCCGGAGGTTGATGGCATAGAGACTGAATCCTTGGAGTTTGGCTCCCAGATTGATGCTTACCGGTTGCTGGCCGGACCCGCTCACCTGTTTGGCAAGCAATATTCCTCGGAAACCGGGGCCACCACGCGCAACCACATCCTGGATCACCGGTTCTATGACCAGATCATCGCAACACAATTGGCGGCGGGAATCACCAAGACTGTTCTGCACGGCTGGTCCAGCACAGCAGGTCCGGAGCCGGCGACCACCTGGCCCGGACACGAAGGCATGTATGCGATGTTCTCGGAGCGATTCGGGTCTCGGCAACCATCGGTGGAGTTTTACCCGCACTGGACTCGGTCCCTGGCGCGGAAGCAGTACCTACTGCGGCGCGGGCGGCCTCGAATCGACGTTGGCATTCTGCGCCGTGACTACCTGGTGGACACCCTGTCTGGTACGGCTTTCCTGGACCCGGACGGCACTCGAGTACCGGACGAGGTTGCTTATGCCACCCGGTGGATGCGGGACCGCAACAACTTCTGGTGGCGGGATCTGGGGATGCAGGACAACGGCTACACCTACGAATTCCTGGACCCAGCTTTGCTGCTGCACCCGGAAGTTTCCTACGACGACGGTGTGGTTCAGCCCCACGGGCCCGGTTACCAAGCGTTGCTGGTCTATCAAGACCACCTGGATGCGGATGCCGCACTGTGGCTGCTGGAACAAGCTCGGGCAGGCTTAAAGGTTGTGATCGTAGATGGTGCGTCTGACCTGCTCTATCTTGCGGAGGACCGCTGGCACACGCATGTCCGCGCGGCCGCCGGCACATCCGGACTGGATGAGCGGGATGCCGAGCTTGTTGAGACCGTGGAAGCCCTGACGCAGCTGCCCAGTGTCCTGCGAGTGGAAGACCCTGCCCGGACGGTGGAGGCTCTGCAGCAGCTGGGCGTCCATGCACGGGCTGGATTCACAGCACCGAACACCTCCTTGCTCACCCATCTGCGTGAGGAGGATGAGCTCTCTCACCTCTACGCGTACAACTTCCTTTATGAAACGGGTGAGGTGACCTCTGCGGAGGTGCGGATTCCGGGCGTCGGGCAGGTTTACGTGATGGATACCCAAGACGGCACAGCACAAGTGCTGCACGATGTTCGGCAGGACAATGCAGCCACCTACGTCACCGTGACCTTGGCGCCCGGTGAATCTTGTGTGATCACCGTGGACCACGCTGAACCTCTCGCATCAGTTCGTCCGGCTGATGAGCCCATCGAGCGGGCACGCTTGGAACAGTTCGAGATCACCGTGGAGAGCTGGGACGCCGGGGAATCCAGGGTGATCACAGAAGATCGCGGCTTGGGTTACGTGACGCATGAAGTGGTACCGGAGACCCAAGTGACGGTCCTGCACTCCGAGGTGGACCAGCTCAAACCCTGGTCTGAACTTCCCGGTATTGGACCGGAGGTTTCGGGGGTGGGTACCTATACCGCGCGGTGGCATCTGGACCGGGCGCCGGCACATGGTGAACGCTGGTATCTGGAATTGGGTTCAACCTGCGGTGGCCTGGCTTCAGCATCCGTCAACGGTTCCCCCGCCATCGGGGTGGACACCTCCGTTTCGAAGGCTGATGTCACACAGTTTCTGGTGGCGGGTCAGAACACCGTTGTGATCCGGGTGGCCAGTTCACTCAACAATCGGTTGCTGGCGCGTGGCTATTACGACGACGTCCTGGACATTGTGACCGTCATGGGTGGTCAACCACCGGCAACAGTGCAGACCAGCCCGCAAGCTCACGGTCTGTTGGGGCCGGTTCGACTGGTCAGTGTGGCGGGCAAGGATTGAGTGGTTGAATCCCGGATCACCAGCTCGGGCGGAAAACTGACGTGACGGTGCCGGTGGCCCGGATCGGTGATCTCATCTTCCAGGAGATCGACGGCGGTCCGCCCGATCAGCTTGCTCGGCTGGTGGACTGAGCTCAGGGCCACCACGGCGGAGGCGGCGTAGTCGATGTCGTCATAGCCGATCAGAAGGATGTCTTGCGGCACCCGCAGGTGATTGCCAAAGACGAAGGCCTGAAGGAGTCCCAGGGCCAGAAGGTCGTTGGCGGCAAACACGGCATCCGGGAGGTGTTTGCGGGGCCGCTCACGGATGATTTCCCCGATGCGTCGCCCTTCCAGGATGCTCAACGCGGCGGTGTTGAAAGATTCCAGACTCGCACCCTGGACGGCGTCCACGGCGGTTTGGGCTCCGGCGCGGCGGTTGACGATCTGGTGCAGGGTGTTGGGGCCACCTACGAAGGCAATACTGCGTGCTCCTTGAGCTAGAAGATGCTCGGCAGCCATCCGACCACCTTCGACGTCGTCGACGGCCAGCGAACAGTAGTCCCCGGGGGGAGCGTGTTCATCCACCAGAACCACGGGAATGTTGCGCTCACGCAGAGCGTCGGTGCGGGTGTGGTCTGCGGTTTGCGGTGTCAGCAAAACACCTCGGACTCGCTGCTGTTCAAAGAGGTCCAGGTAGAGCTGTTCGCGCTCGGGCGTGTACCCAGCACTTCCCACGATCACGGCCTGCCCCAGGGCCTCCGCGCCTTCTTCTGCTCCTTGGGCAAGCTGATGGTAGTAGGGGTTACCGGAATCTTGAACAATCAACCCCACCGTCAAGGAGCGGCCAGCCTTCAACTGCCGTGCGGCGTCATTGCGCACGTACCCCAGATCCTCGATGGCTTGCAGAACACGGCGACGTCGTGCTTCGGAAACCATGTCCGGGCGGTTGAGAACGTTTGACACGGTGCCGATGGAGACGCCGGCGGCCTGTGCGACGTCCTTGATACTCGCCGGTGACGGCACTGGTGTTCCCCTTGCTGGTGGCTGTATTGGACTAGTGACTGCGCGGGCTGGTGGCTACGTGGCTGGTAGACCCGGTCTGCAGCGTGATCGGATCCTGATTCCGATCTTAGGAGACAGGCCTACCGGGGCTTGTCTCAAAACGGCCCCAGAGGCTGCTCGTCTTGACGTGATCGGCCGCACGCCATACTGTATGAAACGATTCAATTTTGTGTGGCCCGCGCCGCACCCCGCACTTCTCTCCCAGGAGCCAGAGCCCATGCCGTCTTTCGATCAGATCACCTCAGCATTGGCACAGCAGGCCATCGAGCTGCCTTCGTGGGCGTTTGGGAACTCCGGCACCCGGTTCAAGGTGTTCTCCACCCCGGGCACGCCCCGCACTGTGGAAGAGAAGATCGCTGATGCAGCCACGGTCCACCACTACACCGGCTTGGCACCATCAGTGGCCCTGCACATTCCGTGGGATGCCGTGGAGGATTACACCGCATTGCGCCGGTACGCCGGAGACCAGGGGATCGAGTTGGGAACCGTCAACTCGAACACTTTCCAGGACGACGCCTACAAATTTGGCTCACTCACCCACACCGACCCCGCCGTGCGGCGAAAGGCGATCGACCACCACCTGCAGTGCCTGGAGATCATGTCCCAGACGAACTCGCGGGATTTGAAGATCTGGCTGGCTGATGGCACCAATTACGCCGGTCAACAGGACATGCGCGGTCGCCAAGACCGCTTGGCTGAATCCCTGGCGGAAATCTACACCCAGCTCGGAGCTGACCAGCGGTTGGTGCTGGAATACAAGTTCTTTGAGCCGGCCTTCTACCACACCGATGTACCGGACTGGGGGACGGCCTACTGTCAGGTGGCTGCGCTGGGGGAGCGGGCCATGGTGTGCCTGGATACCGGCCACCATGCACCGGGGACCAACATTGAGTTCATCGTCATGCAGCTGTTGCGGCTGGGCAAGCTCGGTTCCTTTGACTTCAATTCCCGTAACTACGCCGATGACGACCTCATTGTGGGCGCAGCCGATCCATTCCAGCTCTTCCGGATCATGGTTGAGGTGTTGCGTGGGGGTGGCCTGGAGCCGTCGTCGTCAGTGGCGTTCATGCTCGATCAATGCCACAACGTGGAGGAGAAGATCCCCGGCCAAATCCGCTCCGTGCTCAACGTCCAGGAAATGACCGCACGCGCCTTGCTGCTGGATCGGGTGGCCCTGACGGCGGCCCAAGAAGCAGGCGACGTCCTGGGCGCCCACCAGATTCTGATGGACGCCTTCTACACGGATGTCCGCCCGGACCTGGCTCAATGGCGAGCCTCCCGTGGACTGCCAGAGGACCCCATGGTCGCCTATGCGGCATCCGGTCACGCAGCGCGGATCGCTGAGGAACGCGTGGGCGGTACCCAGGCGTCGTGGGCTTCCTGATCCACAGCGCCTTAACCACACGCCTTACCCACAGCCCCATTCACTGCACCGTGAGAACGGAACTGACACATGACTGCATCATCTGCCTCGACCACGTCCAGCTTCACCGGAGAATCGAAGACCCCGCCCGCGGTGAAGGAGCTGATTGATCGTTCCAACCGTGTGGGCTCGGATCCCAAGAACACCAACTTTGCCGGCGGCAACACTTCGGCCAAAGGCACGGTGACCGATCCTGTCACGGGCACAGAGGTTGAACTGTTGTGGGTCAAGGGCTCCGGCGGTGATCTGGGCACTCTGACAGAGTCCGGCCTGGCCGTCCTGCGGCTGGATCGCGTGCGAGCACTGCGTGGCGTGTACGGCGGTGTTGAGCAGGAAGATGACATGGTGGCGGCCTTTGACTACTGCCTGCATGGAAAAGGTGGAGCAGCGCCGTCGATCGACACCGCCATGCACGGGTTGGTGGATGCCGCTCACGTGGATCATCTGCATCCCGATTCGGGAATCGCCGTGGCCACGTCCCGTGATGGCAAGGAACTGACGACGACGATTTTCGGCGACCGTGTGGTCTGGGTTGATTGGCGCCGCCCGGGCTTCCAACTCGGTTTGGACATCGCTGAGATCAAAGAAGCCAACCCGCAAGCGGTCGGTTGCATCCTGGGTGGACACGGCATCACGGCATGGGGTGCCACCAGCGCTGAAGCTGAGCAGAACTCCCTGTGGATCATCCGAACTGCTGAGGCTTACATTGCTGAACACTCGAAACCAGAACCGTTCGGGCCGGTCCTGGAGGGATACGAGGCACTGCCAGAGGGGAAACGACGGACCAAAGCGGCTGCACTTGCCCCGGTGATCCGTGGTCTGGCTTCCACCGACGCACCGCAGGTGGGACATTTCACGGATTCTGCCGAGGTCTTGGAATTCCTGGCTCACGCGGAGCACCCGCGCCTGGCAGCTCTGGGCACCTCTTGCCCTGATCACTTCCTGCGCACCAAGGTCCGTCCGCTGGTCCTGGACTTGCCCGCCGAGGCCACGATTGAAGAATCCGTGACCAGGCTCAAAGAACTTCATGCCGAGTACCGGGAGGAATACCGGGCCTACTACCAGCGTCACGCCACCCCGGATTCACCGGCCATGCGCGGTGCCGATCCCGCGATCGTGCTGGTCCCGGGAGTTGGGATGTTCTCCTACGGTCGCAACAAGCAGACCGCCCGGGTGGCCGGGGAGTTCTACGTCAATGCCATCAACGTCATGCGCGGTGCCGAGGGGATTTCCTCTTACGCTCCGATCGACGAGGCGGAGAAATTCCGGATCGAGTACTGGGCATTGGAAGAGGCCAAGCTCGCACGGATGCCAGCGCCCAAGCCGCTGGCCACTCGAATTGCACTGGTCACAGGTGCTGCCTCCGGCATCGGCAAGGCCATTGCCACTCGGTTGGCGGCGGAAGGAGCTTGCGTCGTCGTCGCTGATCTGGATGCGGGCAAAGCTCAAGCCGCTGCCGCGGACATCGGTGGTGCGGACACGGCTGTGGGTGTGGCCGTGGATGTTTCGGACGAGGCCGCGGTGCAAGCGGCACTCGATACAGCCGTTCTGGCCTTCGGCGGTGTGGACCTTGTGGTCAACAACGCGGGTTTGTCGCTGTCCAAGCCGTTGCTGGAGACCACCGAGGCTGACTGGGATTTGCAGCACGACGTCATGGCCAAGGGTTCGTTCCTGGTGGCCAAGAATGCCGCAGGGATTCTGATGGACCAGGGCATGGGCGGAGACATCGTTTACATCTCCTCCAAGAACTCGATCTTTGCCGGTCCGAACAACATTGCGTATTCGGCAACCAAGGCCGACCAGGCTCACCAGGTACGCCTTCTGGCTGCTGAATTGGGGGAATACGGTGTCCGCGTCAACGGCATCAATCCCGACGGCGTGGTGCGCGGATCTGGAATCTTTGCCGGAGGTTGGGGAGCGCAGCGGGCCGCAGTGTACGGCGTGGCCGAGGACGACCTGGGTTCCTACTACGCCCAGCGGACGCTGCTCAAACGTGAAGTTCTCCCGGAACACGTGGCCAACGCGGTGTACGCATTGTGCACGGATGACTTCTCGCACACCACGGGCCTGCATGTGCCCGTTGATGCCGGTGTGGCTGCGGCCTTCTTGCGGTGAGGGTTGAACATGGCTAAGTCGGATTCACGCGGTGTGGTTGCCGTTGACCTGGGGGCCACCAGCGGACGGGTGATTCTGGGTCACATGGCCAATGGCTGTCTCCAGATGCGCCACGTGGCAAGGTTCCCCAACCAGCCGGTGAAGCTGTACCAGGGGGAGAGCGCCGGGCTGTACTGGAACATGATCGAGCTCTACCGCAATGTGGTCTCCGGTCTGGCTCAGGCTTGTTCGCTGGACCCGCGTGTGGCCAGTGTGGGCGTGGACACCTGGGCCGTTGATTACGGGTTGCTGCGGAATGGGCGGTTGCTGGGGGTGCCCCGGCATTACCGAGATCCGCATAACGGGCTCGGCGTCGAGGCTGTGCATGCTGTCATTGACCATGCCCAGCTCTATCCGCGCAACGGGCTGCAGCACCTTCCCTTCAACACGATTTTTCAGCTGGCTGTTGACCACGCTGAGGGCGCACTCGGTATGGCAGACCGAATGCTGATGATCCCGGATCTGATCGGATACTGGCTCGCCGGCGTGGAGTTTTCGGAGGTCACCAACGCCTCCACCACGGGCCTTCTGAGCGTTGGCAGTTCAACCTGGGACCGGGAACTGATGAACCGGTTGGACTACTCGACGGAACTGTTGGCGCCCTTGGTGCCACCGGGAACTGCGGTGGGGCCTCTGTTGCCCTCGGTGCGCGCAGAGCTTGGGTTGGGCGATGAACCCGGACCGGAGCTGATTGCGGTGGGGTCCCATGACACCGCCTCTGCTGTGGCTGCTGTCCCTTTGGATGAGGACAGCGCCTACATTTCAGCAGGGACCTGGTCCCTGGTAGGTGTGGAACTCGAAACACCTGTGCTGACTGCTGAAAGTCGAGCGGCAAATTTCACCAACGAACTCGGTGTGGACGGGCGGGTGCGCTTTCTCAAGAACGTCTCCGGCTTGTGGCTGCTGAGCGAAAGTATCCGCCGCTGGGAGAGTCCCACCGTCACGGATTCCCAACGGACCAGTGATCTAGCTGAATTGATTTCTCAAGCTGAGGCTGTCACTCGCCCAGTTCCAGTCTTCGACACCACCGATGAACGGTTCACCCCACCGGGGGACATCCCCGCCAGGATCAGACAGTGGTGCATTGAACACGATGTTGAACCACCGCGTGATCGGGCTGAAACGGTGCGCAGCATCCTGGAATCTCTGGCAGAAGGCTACGCCCACACGATTCAGCAGGCCCAGGAGCTCTCCGGGCGTCAGATCAGAACCGTTCACGTGGTGGGAGGTGGTTCTCAGAACCATCTGCTGTGCCAGCTCACAGCCGACCGAACCGGTCTGCCGGTGATCGCTGGGCCCGTGGAAGCCACCGCCATGGGAAATCTGCTGGTGCAGTTGCGGGCCACGGGGCAGACCACAGGCTCTCTTGAGGCTATGCGCTCGATCGTGAAGAACACCGCCCAACTGCGGCGCTATGAACCCAGGTCAGCCGCTGAGAACCAAGGACAACGGAGGTAAACCCATGACTGAGACCGTGACCAGAGTCCGGCTGGAACACCATGAACCAGGAAGACTGGGCGTAGGGGAAACCACGCCGCGGATTTCGTGGCAGGTGCAGACCGAAGACCCGCAATACCGCCAGGCGGCCGCACGTTTGGAGGTCACCCGATCCTTGGCCGGTGGTGCACCCACCACCCAGGTGCATGAACTCCAGGGGCCGGACCAGGTCCTGGTGGCGTGGCCGCAGGACCCGCTGAGCTCGCGTGAACGGGTCACGGTTCGAGTCCAAGTCTCCGAAGGAAGCCGGTGGAGCCCGTGGAGCGAGCCGGTCACGCTGGAGATCGGCCTGCTGGAACCTGCCCAGTGGTCGGCCCGTTTTGTTGGGCCCGCCTGGGAGGAAACCCCGGCAACACTGCGCCGACCAGGTCGGATTCGTACAGACTTCACGCTTCCCGCCGATATCGTTCAGGCCCGGCTGTACCTCACCGGCCACGGGTTGGTGCAAGCTGAGATCAACGGTGAGCGGATCGGGGATGAAGAACTGACACCAGGATGGACCAGTTACCACCACCGCCTGCGCTACGCCACTTTTGACGTCACGGAAGAGGTCACTGAAGGCAGCAATGCCATCGGGATCTGGCTGGCCGATGGCTGGCACCGTGGCCGCATCGGATTTGAAGGAGGAGTGTGGGACCTCTACGGAAGCCGGTTGGCTGCACTGGCCCAGTTGGAAATCCTCACGGCAGACGGGTCCGTGATCACCGTGGGCACCGACGAATCCTGGCAGGCCGGCTTTGGGCCTCTGTTGAGCAGCAGCCTTTACGACGGCGAACACCATGACCAGCGGCTTGAGGACAAGAACTGGTCCCGTCCCGAGTACCTGGTTGACCCAAGCGGTGTGGCTGCCGAAGAAAGGTGGGGGCCGGTCGCCGTCGTCGATGCTGACTTGGGTCTCCTGGAAGCCCCGGTGGGTCCGCCGGTGCGCTGTACCGGCGAGCTGAATCCCGTCACGGTTGAGGACAAAGGTGAGGGGCGCTGGCTTCTGGACTTTGGCCAAAATCATTCCGGGCGGCTGCGGATCAAGGTATCCGGGGTGGCGGGACAACAGATCACCCTGCGGCACGCCGAAGTGATCCAGGACGGTGAGCTGTACACCCGGACCCTGCGCCAGGCTGAGGCCACCGATGTCCTGATCTTGGGTCAGGACGGCCCGAATGGTGTTACCTGGGAGCCGCGGTTCACCATCCACGGGTATCGGTACGCTGAAATTTCCGGGGTGCCAGGAACACTGAACCCGGCGGATGTGGTCTCGCGTGTGCTGCACACGGACATGGAGCGAACAGGGTGGTTCCGCTGCTCAGAGCCCATATTGGAACGCCTTCACGAGAACGTGTTGTGGAGTACGCGCTCGAATTTTGTGGACATCCCCACCGACTGCCCGCAGCGCGATGAACGCCTGGGCTGGACCGGGGACATTCAGGTCTTTGCTCCCGCAGCGGCCTTCCTGTACGACGTCACGAGCATGCTCGATTCCTGGTTGCGCGACGTCGCCTTGGAGCAACAGGACCAAGGGACCGTGCCGGTTTTTGTGCCCTACATGCGCCTGGGCCCCTGGGGTCAGATGGACCCGCTGCCCACCGCCGTATGGGGCGATGTTGCCGTGTTGACGCCCGACGTCCTGCATCAACGCACCGGTGACTTGGACCTGGTGCGCCGCCAGTACCCCAGTGCCAAGGACTGGGTGGATGGTGTGTTGGAGAAGGCGGGTGACTCCCGGATCTGCGAGGGCTGGATGCAACTGGGCGACTGGCTCGATCCTGCCGCTCCACCGGAGGAGCCATTCAAGGCAACCACGGACCCAGACCTGGTGGCCACCGCCTATCTGGCGTGGTCCACTGGGCGGCTTTCAGCGTTGGCGGAGCTGCTTGGTCATCACGACGACGCCGCCACCTACGCTGCCATTGCCGATGAGGTGCGGGAGGCCTTTGCGCAGCGATACATCGGCGAGGATGGAACAGCGACCAGCGACACCCAATGCGCCTACGCACTGATCTCTGTGTTCGAGCTCTATCCCGATGCTCGGACACGTGCCGCAGGTTCCGCTCGTCTGGCACAGCTGGTGCGGGAAGCCGGTGGAAAGATTTCCACGGGTTTCGCGGGAACTCCCGTTGTGACGGATGCCCTGACCCGGGACGGGTACCTGGAGGAGGCCTACTTGATGTTGCAGGCCACCGAGAACCCATCCTGGCTCTACCCAGTGAGCATGGGAGCCACCACCATTTGGGAACGCTGGGATTCCATGCTCCCGGATGGCAGCATCAACCCGGGGGAGATGACCTCTTTCAATCACTATGCACTGGGGGCGGTGGCCGACTGGATGCAGCGTGTGGTGGCGGGTCTGGCGCTTGAGGACACGGCCTACCGTCGGATTCGTATTGCACCGCGTCCGGGCGGAACCCTGACCAGTGCCGGGGCAACGCACAACACTCCGTACGGTCAGGCCTCCGTGGACTGGGAGATTCGGGACGGACAGCTGCACACGCGGGTGGTCCTTCCGGTGGGAACCTCCGGCGTCGTTGATCTGCCAGGCCAGGCCCGGGTAGAAGTGGGTCATGGGAGGCACGAGTTCACCACACCTCACGGGTGAGCACGGGCTACGGTCTCTTGAACCGTAGCCGCCGAGTGCGCAGTTGTACGGCCACTCCCGCCATCCACCGCCGAATTGCCAAGTGTGTGGCCCCTGACTGAGTCAGGGGCCACACAACTGCGCACTCGGTGCGGGGCTGAGGGTCAGGCCTAGACTCTCGTGTGACGATGTCCGCTATCGGAAGCCCTAGAGAGGCTTGGAGGGTCATGCCAGACGTTCCGCAGCACAGTCATGAGACGGAACGTCCTCTGACCCCTCAGACCTCCAACTTTTGGAAGCGTTTGCGGTATCAAGCTGTTTTTGCGCTCGTGATGGCCGTCGTCAGTGTGCTCGCCGTGCTGGTTGGAGAACTGGGGGTCCTGCGTTCGCGACACGGTGGAGTTATTGAGGACGGTGCTCTGCTGGGGACGGTTCTTCTGGCAGCGTTTGCCAGTCTGTGGGCGTGGCTTCTGTTCGACTCAGACCGTGCGGACCACGGCTTCCCACGTCGGGGGCTCGTGGCGTTGCTGATGCTGTGCGGCCCTACCTACGCGGTGGTTTCAGGCGCGGCATTCATGGTGTGGCCAGTCGCTCTGGGGGAAAACGCTGATCCGTCCACCCTGACGGGCAGCTTGGGTACCTACCCCATGGGGATCCTGGTTTTGAGCCTTGCGTGTTGGGTGTTGGTCAACCTGGGGCTGACGTTCGGGGTCCCGGTTTTTGCGGAGGTGCCATCGGTAGGCCTGAAGCTGTTGTTGATCGTGCCTTGGCTGGCTGTGATCGTTGGCGGTGTCATCTGGATGGTGATCTGGACAGAAGCTAATCCTGTGCAGGCCAGCTCTGCCATGTCAGTGCTGATCATGACCGTCCTGGTGCTACTGAGCCAGTTGGCGGTTTTGGTCTGCGGCCTGCTGATCCAGTGGGCCCGGGTGCGTCGAGAGCGCGCCTGGCAGGGGACTTGGCACGGGTGATCGGGTTCCAAGTGGTCACCCGCGCCGAGTGCGCAGTTGTGCGGCCGCTTCCGCCATCCACCCGCCGAGTTGCCAAGTTTGTGGCCCCTGACTGACTCAGGGGCCACACAACTGCGCACTCGACTAGCGGCCTACGGGAGACAGCCGATCGGCCCCACTCCCTACCATTGGGCTGCCCCGTACTTCTCCCGCAGGACCGTGTCGCTCATGCCTCCGGGATTTCCCGGCCGAAGGCCTCCAACGTGACGTCCTCTGGCTCCGGGCCACCCCTCACACCGGTGTCCAGGGCATCAATGCGGGTGAGTTCATCGTTGGTCAGTTCAAAGTCAAAGACCTCAAAGTTCTCTTGGATGCGGTGGCGCTTGACTGACTTGGGGATGGCTTGACGCCCCTGCTCCAGATGCCAGCGCAACATCACCTGCGCTGGAGTCTTACCGTGCGCCTCAGCGATTTCCAGGATCTCCGGGTTTTCCAAGGTGGATTTCCGATCTTCGCCAAATCCCGGGTAGAAAGTGATCCCGCCAATGGGTGACCACGCCTGGGAAACAATCCCCAGTTCACGGTTCTTGTTGAGCAGTTCCGTTTGACGGAAGTACGGATGGACCTCTATCTGATTGACAGCAGGGATCACTGTGGTCTGAGCCAGTAGTGTGTCCAGATGTTCCGGCATGAAGTTGGAGACACCGATGGCGCGGACTTTGCCGTCCTCCAGTAACTTCTCCAGTGCTTGATATGCGGCGATGGTCCGGTCGAACGCTTCAGGCAGGGCTTGATGGAGAATCAGAAGGTCAATCTGGTCCAGGCCAAGTTTGCCCGCAGATTTATCAAAAGCGTGCAAGGTCTGCTCATAGCCGTAATCGGAAATCCAGATTTTGGTTTCAACAAAAACGTCCTCACGGGCCACCCCAGAATCGCGGATGGCCTGCCCCACCTCACGCTCATTGAAGTAGGCAGCTGCTGTGTCAATGTGGCGATAACCCACATCCAACGCATCAGACACCGCCTGCACGGTCTCCTGCGGTTCAGATTGAAAAACACCAAACCCCAGCTGCGGGATCTCTACGCCATTGTTCAGGGTCAAATTCTGAGTGCTCATACGCCCACGGTATGCACACGCCAGCCTGGTGTCACAGGCCGTACGGCAACCCTTCAGTAGTTCCCAGCCAGCACTCAGCTTAGACTGATGGCTCCACGCGCGCTCAGGGGATCCACAACGACGGCGCAACGCACCCGACGTCGTACACCTCAGCATCCCGTGTGGTGCTGTCCGCACTGACCCGCCCCGCACCCATGAATTACGAGGTGGTACTGATGTCTGCCAACGCCATTGGCTTTGCCCTACTGATCTTGGGGGCGGCGTTGCTGCTCGGCAAGGTCATTCGCGTGAAGGTGGGGTGGATTCAAAGTCTGTTCCTGCCCAGCTCCATCATTGCGGGTGCGCTCCTGCTGCTGTTGGGCCCCCAAGTTCTGGGGCGATTCAACGGCCCGTGGGGTGAGAATGGGCTGTTCACCGAGCCCATGATCACCACCTGGGCAGCGCTGCCCGGGCTGTTGATCAGCGTCATTTTTGCCACCATGTTCCTGGGTCAAGACCTGCCATCGCCCAAACGAGCCGCCAAGCTGGTGGGGCCACAGCTTTCCCTGGGTGTGGCGTTTGGCTCCGGACAGTACGTGATCGGTCTACTGCTGGCGGCACTGGTTCTGGTACCGATCTTTGCGGCCTCGCCCATGACCGGGGCGCTGATCGAAATTGCCTTCGAGGGTGGCCATGGCACCGCAGCGGGCATGCGCGGTGTCATGGAAGACCTTGGTTTTGGCGACGGCGCGGACCTTGCCGTTGGCCTGGCCACGGTGGGCATTGTGGGCGGTGTGATCATTGGCATCGGTCTGATCAACTGGGGCGTGCGGACGGGTAAGACGGAAATCCTCAAGGGCGACGTCAAAATGTCCGTTGCTGAGCAAAAGGGCCTGTTCCGGGCTGACGAACATTATTCGGCAGGCAAGATGACCAGCCGCCCATCCTCCGTGGAGCCGTTGTCCCTGCACATGGCCATCATGGCCGTGGCCGTCCTGATCGGCTGGCTGATCCTGGAAGGGCTGCGCTGGATTGAGCAGATGACCTATGCCTCCGTGATGTTGGACGACACCACCCCGTTGGAGATTTTTGCCTACGTTCCGCTGTTCCCCATGGCGCTGCTGGGTGGTGTGATCCTGCAGCTGATTGCCCGCGCGGTGGGTGCCGATCACTACATCGACCACCAGATCATGCTGCGTATTCAAGGTTGGGCTCTGGACTTTTTGATCGTCTCCGCGATTGCCACCCTGTCTCTGCAAGCTGTGGGGGACAACTTGGCAACTTTCGCCATCCTGGCTGTTGCCGGCATCACCTTCAACGTGTTCATCTTCCTGTGGTTGGCGCCGCGAATCATCGGCCGGTACTGGTTTGAGCGCGGCATCGGTGACTTTGGCCAGTCCATGGGTGTCACGGCAACAGGTTTGATCCTCATGCGCGTGGTGGACCCGGAGGGTGAGTCCCCGGCCTTTGAGGCCTTCGGCTACAAGCAGTTGCTCTTTGAACCGTTCTTTGGCGGCGGTATGGTCACGGCCCTGGCAATTCCAGTCATTTATCTGACCGGGCCGTGGCCCCTGTTCTTTGTGATGCTGGTGGTCTTCCTGATCGCAGTGCTTTCCGGGCTGTTGTACTTCCGGCCCCGGGAGATGAAAGACCGGGAAGCGCATACCCAGGAGTTGGCGCAGCAGAAGAAGGCGGAGGGCGAGGCTACGACCTGACGTGGGCGGTCCGGTGAAGTCAGCCCTGGGGATACCCCTCCGGCACGTCCACCGCGGCTGCAATCACATCTGCAGGAACCTGGTCCACCACCACGGTGGTGCAAGTCGCCGATTGCAGAACTGTCCCGGCCGTGATCCCGTCCATGTCTTGCGTGGCAACCGTGCGCTCGCCGATCCAGGCACCAGTGGTGGGGTCTATGATCACTTCCTGCCGCTCACTGCGCACCGACTCCCACCGCCCGATGGCCACACCGCTGTGTCCATCCACGGTGACCGAGGATGCTGTGACGTCAACACCGGGGACCAGCAACAAGGTTTTGTAGAACACTGCGCGCAGTTCTGCATCCACCAGCCCGGTACGCATGGCATCTGTGATGAACGTAAATACTTGTTCGTCCTCAGACGCGCTTTGGCCTGCTTTGACCCGGTGGATGTGTTCCATCAGCGCCTGGGGATCACGGGGGAGAGCATCCAAATCCTCGGCGGTGAACTGTGCGGGCGAACCGTACCAACGGCCTTGCGGAGCTTCCAACACTGTTCCGGCGTCCCCATGCCCCACCGGATCAAAGGCCTGAACCACGTCAGCAGGGAGATCATCCGCATTGAGGACTTGGCCCTCCTGACCTTCCCGACGCTGATCCCAGTACCAGAGGTCGGAGGCATCTCCCGGGTCCGCCGGGATGTACATGACGTCCGTGGTGGCCTCCCGAAACACGGTGTAGGTACCGGACTCCACCGTGGCCGTGGCCATACCGTGGGATGTTGTTTCCACACGGCGGTACTGCCCCGGCTCCACCGGCGGGTCAGAGATCTCCATGCTGTTCAGCGCCGCTTCCTCCAGGGTTGCGGCAGCCGCAGGTGTGGCACCAGCACCGGCATCCCCACCGATCTGGCTGAGTACCAGGAGACCAGCCGCCGCCGCAGCGGCAGCTGCGGTGAGTAGCCAGGGGGCACGACGACGTCGTCATTGCGAGACTTCAGGCAGTGGAGTCACGGGAACCACAGTGGACTGCGCAGTGGCGTCCTGTTGGGCGTGAATATGTGTGAGAAGTTTTGTTCGCCCCTGAGCAAGTGCCTGCTCTTGGGGGGCGTGGACGGACTCACGGCCGGCGTTCTCCAAGATTTTTAGATCATGCATGGTGGGGCTCCTGCGTGGCGGTGGCTTCGGGTGAAGCCGAAGACGGTGATGAGAGGCGCTCGGCTATTCGCTGCGTGGGTGTGGAATCAGCGGGTGCAGAAAGGTGGGAGCGCAAGGTGAGCCGTGCCCGATGCAATCGTGACCGAACGGTGCCCACGGGCACATGCGTGGCGGCAGCGATTTGGTCATAGGTGAGCTCGCCCCAGACATGTAAGAGGAGAGTGTCGCGGTTGGTGGGGGAAAGGTGCGCGAGCGCCCGCATGACTTGTGACGTGCCTTGCGAGTGATCCAGTTGCTCCGTGATCGGTTCCAGCAGGTCTGCGGGATGCCCGGGATCAAGTCGCGCGGCTTTCTGTTGGATCTGCTCTTGACGCACCGACTGCCGTAGATGCCGGTTTGCCAGGTTGGTGGCGATGCCCAGCAGCCACGGGAGGGCTGATTCACGGGAGAGATCAAAGGTGGTGCGGGAATCGAACGCGGCCAAAAACGTCTCGGAGGTGATGTCCTCGGCAGACAACCGGCCCAAGCGGCGCGTGAGGTAGCGGTACACCGGGGTGGCGTGCCGGTCGTAGAGCACGGCAAATTGCTCCGGTGTCTCCAACGAACCTCTGATGACATCACTGTCCGTGCTCATGGAGTCTCATTTTCGGTGTTCATACCCTGTATTGCCCGCAGGCCACCAAATAGTTCACGCCTACGCGTTCCATCTTGTGCAGCAGGCTTCACCGCTGCCTCGAAATGTGGGATGCAAGGGAGCAATTCGGCAATGCGGGGGCAAGCGGTCCGGTAGGGTCCGGCACAGTCACAACAATGCAGCAAGGAGTTACGTCATGACTGACCAGCATTCTCCCGTTGAGCCCCCTCTGTCCGAGTCTGATGCTTGGGAGCAGGACCGTCAGCAACGTCTGACGGAGTTCTTTGCGGGGGATGATCGCAGCAACTATCAACGCATGCTGGCTGGAGACGACTACGTGGCCGAGGACCCGGAACTGGCAAGAGTCGGCGCCCGTGCCATAGAGCTCATGGGCCGCTTCAACACGGAGTATTACCGTGATCCGCAGGGCAGTCAGTCCATTGTGCGGGAACTGTTCGGTGAGGTGGGCGAGCACGCTCATATCCGCGGCCCGGTTCACGTGGACTACGGGCAGTTCATTTCCGTGGGAGCCCGCACGTTCATCAACATGGGTCTCACGGCCTTGGACGTGGTGCCCATCAGAATCGGGGAGGACTGCCAGTTAGGCCCCCACGTGCAACTGCTGGCGCCCACACACCCCATTGACCCCACGCAGCGCCGGGACAAGTTGGAAGCTGGGAAGCCCATCACCATTGGCAACAACGTCTGGCTCGGTGGGGGAGTCATTGTGTGTCCCGGAGTGAGTATCGGGGAGAACTCGGTGATCGGTTCCGGCGCCGTGGTGACCAAGGACATTCCGGCCAATGTGGTGGCCGTGGGTAACCCGGCGCGGGTCATCAAGGAGAACATCTGACCCACACCACCCTCCCGCCAACTCGACTGCCGAGTGTGTGGTTTTGGTCGCCTGAGCACACCTGAAGCGACCAAAACCACACACTCGGCAGTGGGAGGGAAAGGGGTCAGGTGGCGGTGTTGGTGGCGGCGATGCCTTCGGCCAGCACCTTCAGCAGGCGCGGAGCATCCCGTTCCGGCAAGTCAACGGTGATGAAGTAGCTGGCATCCCGGTTCGCAGCCGATTCGGCCAGGACCGCGCGCAGCTCGCCCACGGTACCCACACGCGGGGTGTGCACGTGCGGGGCACCCAAAACTGCTGGAATGGCGGGCCAGTCCCAGGTGATGACGTCCTGGTAGACCGCATCCGGGCTTTGGATGTAACGCTCCACCGTGTACCCCCGGTTTTCGATCAGGAAGGTCACGGAGTTGGGGATGCGCTGAAAAATGGTCCCCAGTTCTTGCACGGTCAGTTGGGCTGATCCGTCACCGATGAACAGCACCGGCCGCCGCTGCGGCTGCGCCAACCCTGCACCCAGAACAGCGGGCAGCGTGTAACCGATCGAGGACCACACCGGCTGTCCCAAAAGGTCACTGTCCGCGGGCAACTGCAAATCCAGCGCCCCGTAAAAACTGGTGCCGGCTTCTGCAATCACGGTGGTCTGCGGCGCAATCCAGTTCTGAATCTCCGGCCAGAACAGTTCGTGGGTCAGTGCGGCATCCTCAGCGGCATGGGTTGTGCTCAGCTGAGACGGCACCGACGACGACGCCCCGCCCTCCAACGCAGCAAACTCCGCCTGGCCGATCACCCGCTGCAGCACCTCCAGTGCATCGTGGAGCATCACACCTGGATAGTGGGCGTGTGCAATCCGCGCGTGGTCCAGCGCCAGTTCCACAGCTTCCTCCGGTACGTACTTGTGGGAGAAGAACCCGGTGGTGAAGTCGCTGGTGATGGTGCCCACCATGATCAGAAGTTCCGCCTGGTCAACGGCATCACGGGTGGCGGGGTCCGCCGTCGTTTTGCCCAGGTAGGTGCCAAGGCTGGCAGGGTGACGTTCATCCAGGATCGCTTTGGAAGCGGACTGGCTGGCCACCTGGACCCCGGGGAGTTCGGCAATCTGGCGCACCACGGACTCCAAGCCGCGGCGGTGAATGCGGGGTCCGGCCAACAGCGTTGCCTGGGAGCAGCGTGCCACGTGATCCCGTAGGGCGCGCTCAAAGGCTGCCAGAACATCCGGTCGGGTGGAGGCCACGGTCAGCGGTTGGGGGTCGCTGGCGTCCTGAACCATGGCGGCGGCAACATCCAGCGGCACACCGATGAACCCGGGTTTGGAGGCGGACAGCACTGCGGTCAGGACACGATCAATCTCCCGGGCGGCACTTTCGGGACGTAGTACGGCATCCGCCACGGTGAATTCGCGGGCCACGCGCAGGCCGTGCTCAAAGTCCCCGTCGAGCAGTGTGTGATGAAGCGGGACGCCCTGCTCCATGGCCGCACGGGACGGCATCCCCACAATGTGCACCACCGGGACGTCCTCGGCATAACTGCCCGCCATCCCATTGACGGCGGAAAGTTCCCCCACCCCAAAGGTGGTCACAAAGGCCCCCACACCACGTCCTGCGCGAGCATAGGCGTCTGCGGCATAGGAGGCGTTGAGTTCGTTGGTGGAACCCACCCATTGGAGCTCTTCCACGGTGAGCATCTGATCCAGCAGGGTCAGGTTGAAATCCCCGGGCAGCCCAAAAAGGTTGGTGGCGCCCAACTGGGTCAAGCGCTGGGCCAGGTACTGGCCAACGGTGGGCGCGGTGTGAGCTGTGTCAACGGAAGTGTTCATGTCAGACTATTTGTAGAAAGATCACCAATCTGGTCAATAGGTGACTGATGTATTGGTCAAACTGATCAAAACACCCGGCACTCAGGAGGCTGGCATGAGCAAAACGGTGACTCAGTTGGATGACACCAGCCGCCGGGTACTACGAGCATTGGACACCCACCCCCGCGCCACCGTGGGATGGATGGCGCAGAAACTCCGTCTGGCGCGCGGCACCGTCCAAAGTCGCATGGGTCAACTCTTTGAGCCAGGAGTCTTACGCGCCCACAGCGTCACCGTGCCCCCGGAAACGCTGGGGTACGGTCTGCGTGCCATCTGTGTGGCGGAGGTGGAACAGGAACTTTTCGACGACGCCGTGGCCGCCCTCCGCGAACTACCTGAAGTCCTGGAGTGCGTTGCCACCACAGGTGGAACAGATCTGTTCATGCAGTTGGTGGCGCGGGATGCCGACGATCTCTACCAGGTCAACCAGGCGGTGCTCAGCTGTCCGGGAATCCGCAGAACGTCAACCACCCTGGTCCTGCGGGAGCTGATTCCGTACCGGATCGAACAGCTTTTGAGCCCGTGACCCGGAAGCGGTCATGCAGTGCGGGCGGGCCGGTATTGCGCCATCACGTTGTGCGGCGTTGCTGATGGAGCGACCACCCCATGGCCACTGCGGTCTGCGCTGCTTGGATGCCGAGCAATAACCACTGGGCGTCCGGGAATGCGTTGCCCAGGGCCACTGCAACCCCGGTGGGAACCACGGCCACCAGACCTGCCAGGTGCGCGCCCGCAATTTGGGAGCCCACGCCGATAGGTAGGGGGCCGGCATCCGTCATGATGGTGGCCCCGGCCCAGTCCACCGGGGGTCTGCGAGCTCCGGCGGTGGCAGTGGCGCCAACACCAACTGCGGCCAGTACTCCCATGAGCATCAGGAGAGGGGCTGAGAACAGCAGAGACAGCGCGCCGAAAACAGCGGCGCCCCACACGGCCATGATCGTGCACGGCACTGCTGTCCGAACCATGCGCGCAGCTGTGGCGCTCACGGGGATCACGGACTCGACATGGGGATTGAGTGCGGAGGTTCGTGCAGAGCTGGCAGCCAAATCCGCAGCTGCCAACAGCAAGGCGATCAGGGCGGTCACCACGAGCACCGGTGCGCTCCACTGTGGAACGGCCAGGAAAAGCAGCGCTGCTGCTGCAGAGGCTGCCCACAGGGGCAACGGCCCGCTCATTCGCAGCCAGGCCACGGTTTCAGCCCGTGCCAGAGCGGCAGTGGGCCAGTTGGACACATGGAGCCAATGGGGCGCACGGGGCCAATCGGACGCATGGGGCAGCATCCAGCCACCGCGCCCGGCTTGTCCGGGGCCCAAGACCGACCGATACATCTCCTGGATGTCCAGGCTCATCCGTGCAGCCTGGGCCACTTGGGCCCTACCTCCAGCACGTTCCAGCGCAGGCCAGCCCAGAACGTGGATGCCTCTGGCAGCCCATCTGAGCGTTGCAGCAGTCACGACCAGCCCCACCACCAGGGCGACGACGCCGCTCCACACCCCTACGCTCCAACTCCCCAGGGCTGGAAGTGGGGTGGGCATCCACTGCCACACGGCGATGCTGAGCAATCCCACCGTGAGCACCGTGACAGGAGTCCACAGAAGACAAGACGTATAGGCAAAAGTCCCGGCAGTCCTGGGTGCGGTTTCTGCGGTTTGTCGGCACTGGGCTCGTACCGCCAAGGAAGCAATGACGGGACCGGAAAATGCCACTGCAAGGACCCAACCCATCCATGCCCATGGTGAGGCAGCACCTGCCCAGATCATCACAGTCAGGGCTGCGGCACTGACCATGCTGAGCATTCCGGAACGACGAATGACCGCAACCAGCCGCCGTCGTAGGAAAGGTGCACGATCCACTGGCAGCTGAAAGCCCCAGACCAATTCGGGGCGGGTTGCCCACATAGGACCCGTGGAGAGCACCGTCCAGATGGCCAGGCACAACCCTGCAACGGCATACAGGAACAGCGCAGCCCAGGGAGGCAGCCCCAGGTTGGTGTCCCAGACGGGCAGGAACACATGAGCGACGCCGGAAAAGGCCGCCTCACTGAAGTGCACCACGCTGGCGGCTATGGCCGTGGCCACCAGAAAAGCGAATATCTGGGTGTAAAGATCTTCCAGCCGATGAGTCCACGGTGGGACGTTGCGCCTGCGTGTCAGATCATGCGCGTGCAGCCAGGGATCAAATTCACTGGCATCTTGGCCCTCTTGGTGCTCGGCGTTCACGGGCGCTGCGTCTGAATCACGAGTGCACCTTCATGCGGGGTGACTTGGCGGACGTCGTCGTCAATCACCAGGCAACGTTGAGCAATCTGCCGCAGAAAATCGGGATCGTGGGTGACCACCACAGCGGCGCAGCCCTGCGCCTGGGCAGTCAGAATGCGCTCTCCCAGGGCGGAGACCATGGCCGGATCAAGACGTTGCTCTGGTTCATCGAACAGAAGCAGCCGGGCTGGGCGGATCATGGCAGCGGCCAGCAGGAGGCGGCGGCGTTGCCCGGAGGAAAGAGCCTCGGGGAAGGCATGGGAACGCTCGGCCAGGCCAAAGAAGTCCAGTTCGTGTTCCACAGCGCTGATGGGATCAGCAATGCCATGCGCGGTTGCCACCAGGTTCAGGTGTTCGGTGACGGTCAGTCCGGGGAACCAAGCGTCGTCGTCGAACACAGCGGCCACGGCTCGGCGCCACCGTGTGGAGCCCTCTGACCGCGGCCTGGCATCAAACTGAACGTGTCCCTCCAAGGGTTCCTGTCGGCCTGCGACACTGCGCAACACCGTGGACTTTCCGGTTCCGTTGAACCCCACCACACCCAGGATGTCGCCCGCCTGAATGCTGAAATTGACCCTTCCGCACACGGGGACACCGCCGTAGCCGCAGGAGAGGTTGCGAGCTTCCAACACTGCGTTGACATGGGCCATGAATCGAGTCTAAAGGCCAGGTACCGGGTACCCGGGGACAAGTCCGTGACCCGGAAGTGGTCATGCAGTGCGGGCGGGCCGCCACATGGCGTGGGGTTTGGCCTCAGCGGTGATGGGGATGGGGCGTAATGTCTGGAAGCCGTGCCGCCGGTAGAGCTTGCCGGTCAGTGCCGTGGAGGACTCCAGGTAGGCCGGTTCCCGGCGCTGATCCACGGTGGCCAGGCGATATTCCAGCAATTGGGAGGCCACACCGCGGCCACGTGCCTGCGGGCTGACACCGATGGCGTGCAGGTACCAGGCGGGAACCCCCGGCTTGTGGCGGGCAATCGAGGTTTGGATGCCGATGGCCCGTGGCAGCCCCGTCCAGCCTATCGCTTTCACGTAATCGGGCAGGTGGTTGAGGTAGGAACGCGGGGAGGAGGACGCTTTGTCACCCGGCGCTTCCCACACGGCCACCCCCAAGATGTCCTCCCCGTCACGGATGGTGTCCACCATTCCGCGATCCACGGGTCCTGCGGCCAGCATGGCCCGGAAGAGGTGGAAGGCACGTACCAGCATGTCCTGGTCATCTCGGGGCTGCAGCACAGCCCGCGACGGCGGATCGAATTGAAAAGACAAAGCCAACAGGCGGGACAGATCATCAATGTCCGCGCGAGATGCAGGCGTGACGGTGGACACGGCATCCTTTCTTGCAGTTCACAGTGGTGCGTCAGGATTATCTCAGGCGCTCAGGGGTGGCCTGGGCAAAACCTCGCCCGGGCCACCCCTGGGCCGTGGGGCTACTCAGCCCTGGGCACGACGCCGGTACACCAGTACCGCACCCGATGCTGCAGCTACCGCCGCTGTACTCATCAGAACCCACGCGGTGGGCCCAAAACCACCGTTCGAGTTGGCCAAACCGGTCCGCACCAGAATCGGCTTCTGCTCAGTGGGGCCTTGCTCCGGGTGGGAAGCCACCGGCGGATGCGAATCCGTGGGCTCAGGGGAGTGAGATGGCGACGCAGAGGGAGCTGTGTGGCTTGGCGTAGCGGAAGGCTCCTGCGACGGCGATTCCTCCGGAGTAGGGGACACCGATGGCTCAGTGGAGGTGGTGGGAGTTGGAGTCACCGATGGCTCAGGTGTTGCACTCGGTTCCGGTGTGGTCGATGGTTCCGCAGTCACAGTAGGCTCCGGGCTGGGCTCAGCGGTTGGTTCTGTTGAGGGAGTCTCGCTGGGCTCAGGAGTGGGTTCGGGGGTCGGTTCCGGAGTTGGCTCTGATGTCGGTTCGGGAGTTGGTTCGGGAGTCGGCTCCGGCGTTGGTTCGGGCGTTGGCTCCGGGCTGGGCGCGGGTGGCGGCGGGTTGCCGCCGCCGGTGCCGTCCGCACCGTAAAGCACGGAGACCCCAGAGCCGTCCGACGATCCCTGATCTGCTGTGACACTCCATCCGTTGCGTAGCAGACCGTCGGTATCGGGGGTGATCCCCGCGGCAACGTCAACGTCCCCAAGGACCAAGACCAACTGGCCGGCAGCAATATCACCCGCGGAAACGGTCCAACCGGAATCATCACAGGTGAGCACCTGAATCTCGCGGGGTTCCCAGGAGGTGGGATAGGCGCCGTCGATGGATTCACCCACCAGTCCCCGCAAGGTTCCGCAGTCGATCTGGTGGCCTACCGGGGTGTCCGTGACCGTCACGTTGGTCAGCGGGCCGGGCACCTGAACACTCCAGGAATTGGTCCCGGATTGATTGACCCAGCCAAACTTGGAGGGCCGGGTGATGTCTCCGATGCCGGAGGGCTCACCCGGCGTGATGGTTGTGGTGGACTCACCCCACGCGATCACAATGGGCTGTCCCGGTACAGCAGTCTCATTGACGGTGGCGTTGAACCGTAGCTGGCCCTGGAGGTCCATGGGATGTTGAGCTACATAATCGGAGAGCGTCACCGCCACGCTGCCGTCTTGAACCTGTGCTGTGGCCACCACGGCCCCGGTGTCACTGAGGACATCAAACTCCGTCTGCATGGGTGATAGTTCCGGTGGCAGTGCCAGGGAGAAGGTGTCCCCGGGCTGGGAATGATCGGGTACGGACCACTGCGCCACCAGAGTCAGCGAATCGCCAACTCTGATGTTCCCCTGGGTCTCCACGGAGGTTACGGCATCCGGAATCTCAGCCGCCCAGGCCGGACCTGCGAAAACCAGAGGTGATGCCGCCAAAGCCAGGACAGAAACCAGTCCCGTAGCGCGCACTCGGCGTTTTTGGTGCATGGAAAAGGGCATTGCGTTGCTCCTTGCGTCGCGTCGGCGTGCTCCCGATCCCCTGAGAGCAACAACCGGTGACATGACAACATATCTGCAAAGGGGTCAGATATGTGTTTGGAGCCTAACAGTAAAACGATTCGGTTTGGCTATTGTTTCGGCGAAGCAGTGACCACGTGGTTTTTGTCAAAAACCAGGTTTCCTTGACTGTCCACGGTGGCTTCACAGGTGATGAGAATTAGTTGGCGAGGTCCAGAGGTTTCGGTCAATGTAAATAAATGTGAAAGTTCTGTTTGGGGGACGCCTTCGCTGCGGGTTACGGTCCATTCTTGAACGGAACCGAAATCATCACTGGTCAGTACGGTCATGCCTGGCGTGGTGTTGTAGAGGTTGGACATGGGCGCCCACGAACCGTCCGCCCAGTTGACGTGCCCGGCCACCACTGTTGTCCCGGACTGCGCAGATACTGGCGACGACGACGTCAACCACCCCGCCTGGAAGGACACGGGTAGGTCCATTTCCAGAGAGTTGCCATCCAGGTTGACCAGGTCGCGCGGTACGACCGGGATGATCAAGTTTGCTTGTGGAACTGCCAATTCTGATCTGTTCATGGTGGCCCAGTCATGCTCCGGGGGGCCCTGGCCGCCGCCCGGTGAAATTCCGCTGAGATCCACACCCTCCATACCGTTGTTTGGGAGGCCGTCTGCATTGGCGCTGTAATCCGGGGCGGGGGTTCCCGTGGCGGTGATGTGCTCCGCCGCGGGGGCGGTGGCGGAGCCGGGAGATGTTGCCATGTCTGCTGGACCCAGTGGACGATCTTCAATGCCAATACTTTGGAGGACATTTGATTGTCCGTCCGCCATGTAGTCGATGGTCAAAATTCCGACAATAGTCAGTGAGGTCACAAAAATAACCAGCAGGACACGCTGTCCTCTGGGAGTCTTGCTGCGTGATGCAGTGGCTTTTCTGTGGGCCATTCAGTGTTTCCTCACTGCTGAACTGGTGACTGAGGAATTGTTGTCTGGGATTGTCTGTGGCGAGTAGTTGTCACGGCGATCATACGTTCCTGGCGTTGTTCGGCAGAATTGATGCTGTGCGCATCACCACTTTTGATGCAAGAGAATGATGCCCGCGGCGATCATCATGCAATGGTATGTAGGTACGTCACGGGCTTTTTCAGTCCCAGTGCACGTGTTGCAGATCTACACCGTTGCGGTGTGCGTGAGCCTCCACGGCGCGATTGAGCCACAGCGCCAGGCCGGGTGCAAGGGCGTCATAGTGTTGCCGGTACGCGGGTTCGGCCACATACATCCGGGACAGCAGCACGTGGCGCTCATGGGAACACGTGAAGTACTGCTGGATGGAAGCACGGTGACGTTCCACCAGATTGCCCCACTGCGGGTCCGTTGGGCCCGTGGCGTGGCGTGCAGCCGCGGCAAGTTCACGCTCCAACTGCTGCACCGTGTCAGCAATGCTTGCCCAGTCTGCTTCAGTCCGTGTGGAGCTGCGTTCGGAGTATTCCTGCCATGCGCTCGTGGTGCCCCAGCGGTCCTGAGCTGCCTCCACCCATTCCGGGTCCCAGCCCGTTCCAAAGATTTCCAGCTGTTGCTGCGGTGTCAGCAAGATTCCGTGTTCTTGCGTGTGCAGCATTCGGTCAATGCTGTCCAGCCGCTGAGTCATGACCTCAATGTGTTCTTGCACTTTCTGGCGTTGAGCACGGAGAGCATCGGTTGTTGCCATGCCAGGTTGCTCCAGAACTTCCGCGATCTGCTCCAGGTCCATCCCTAAATCCCGATAAATCACCACCCTCTGAAGACGCCCAATGTCCTGTGCGGAGTACAACCGATAGCCCGTGGTGGACCGCTGCGATGGACTGGCCAATCCCAGCTGATCCCAGTGATGCAGAGTCCGCACCGTCAGACCCAGTGCGCTTGCCACGGCGCCCACCGTGAGTCCGGTGGGTGTCTCCCAGGCGTTGGTTCGGAGGTGGTTGTTGATCTGATCGGAGCTTGTCATAGCGGCCAGGCTTTCTGCTCCACAGCATTGGCGGCAGTCATCACAACCAGTGTGCCCTCCGGTGTGGTGATCTCCAGCTCCGTGGAATTCCAGGGTCGCTCCAACGGACCGGAGGAAGCTCCTGGGAGCAGAGTCTGGCAATCGCTGTGAAGGGACTCGATTTGTGAGCGCACACACGCAAAGCTCACCGAAAGTTTGGCTGCGCGCGAGTCCGCCTCCCCGGGTACCAGCAGAACGTCCTGAAACGCCCACCGGCGCAAGTGGATGAGCTGTTGGGGCAGACAGAACAGATTGACAAAGCCCAAACCTCGGGTCCAGAAATCCGCTGACCGGTCCAGGTCCGGTGTGGGAACAGTAACGAACATCGGCATCCCGTAAATACCCCGGAAAACTTCCGGGGGCTGTGCATCTGGGCCGGGAACTGGAACGGGACTGTGCTCAAAAGCGTCATAAAAGGTGCTCATACACGCAGCGTGATGCCTCACGCTGCGTCAGGGTCAAGGGGCGAGCACGGCGTGGGCTGGGCGTCAATTGGTGGCCCTTCACTCAGTGGCCCATGATGGAGCCATGAACAGTACGGGGCAGGAGGTCAGGCGAGGAATCAGCCTGTCCCTGGCGGCTGGGTTGGGGTTGTTTCCGCTAGGGCTGGCATTCGGGCTCTTGGTGCAACAGGCCGGTCTTCCGTGGTGGGTGGCTCCGGCCATGTCCATCGCTGGATTTGCGGGTTCCCTGGAGCTGCTGATGGTGGGGTTGATATCGACCGGAACACCACTGGCCACCATTGCGCTGACCACATTTCTGGTGAACTTTCGGCACGTCTTTTACGCTTTTTCCTTTCCCTTGCGCGTGGTGCGGCACCCGTTGGCACGGTTCTATTCGGTGTACGCCATGATTGATGAGGCCTACGCCGTAACAGCGGCAAACCCAGGTTCCTGGACAGGACCTCGACTGCTTGCCATGCAAATTTCCTTCCAGCTCTACTGGATCACGGGTGGTCTACTGGGCGTTGCCGCAGGGTCCCTCCTTCCGGCGCCCATCCAAGGGCTGGAGTTCGCACTCTGCGCGCTGTTCATCACCTTGACCTTGGACGCCCTGCGCTCACGTGAACACGTACCGTCCCTGATCTTGGCGGGATTGAGTTTTACGGTGGCCTACTTGGTGGTTCCTGAATCGGCGCTGTTCGTGGCATTGCTGATCTTTGTACTCCTGCTGGTCTTGCGGTTTGTCATTGCGGTGCGCCGTGGACGGTTCGGTAACGGCGGTCCAGGCAGCAAGACACACTCGGGTCCGGGCCAGGAGCCAGACCGAGGTTCGGAACAGAACTCAGAGCCTGGCTTTGGGCGACGTGGACCCGAGCCCTCACCGGGGGTGAACTGACTGTGACGCAGACCGATACATCCACGGGCTACATCCTGGCCGTTATGGCCATCATGTTTGCCGTTACGTTCTGCCTGCGTGCCTTGCCATTCGCGCTGTTGAAGCCACTCCGTGAATCCAGATTTGTTCTCACGCTGGCGGTGTGGATGCCCGTGGGGGTGTTGGCAGTGCTGGCGGCTGCAACGTTTGCGGAGTCCGCTCACGGTGGGCAACTGGGTAAGGCGGTGGTGGCAGCTCTGGTGACGCTGGTGGTCCATCTCAGTTGCGGACGGCGGACCTTGCTCAGTGTTGGACTGGGCACCCTGACGTATGTGGTGCTGGTCAATTTCTGGTGAATGACCCTGAATACCGGACGGTAATCTCTGGCATTTCATGTCAAAGCACTATCAATCCGGTAACAGGGGTTGCCCCAAAGCTGAGCGTGCGGGTTTCATGAGCTGGACATTGTGGATACCCACCAAGGGGGATCGGTCATGATCGCTGTGGCAATCCGACACGTTGCCTTTGAGGATCTGGGCAGCTTGGAAACTGTCCTAGGCAAGCGCGGGTACGCAGTGCGGTATCTGGATGCCGGGGTGGACCCGTTGGAGCCGCACACTGTGATGGACGCCGATCTTCTGGTGGTCTTGGGTGGGCCAGTGGGGGCCTATGACATGGATTCCTACCCGTTCCTGGTGCAGGAACGGTCCGTTCTGGCGGCGCGGCTCAGCGCCAATCGCCCCACGCTGGGTATTTGCCTGGGGGCTCAATTGATGGCGCATGCGCTGGGCGCTGAGGTCACTGCTGCACCTCACCAGGAAATTGGTTACGCTCCCGTTGACCTCACCGAAGAGGGCTCTGAATCGGTGTTGGCGCAGTTGCAGGAGACACCTGTGTTGCATTGGCACGGGGACCAATTCGAGATTCCTTTAGGCGCCACCCGACTGGCAGAAACTCGCGGCTTTCCCAACCAGGCTTTTCAGCTGGGCCCCAATGTGCTGGGGCTGCAATTTCATCTGGAAGCCGATTACCGACGCATTGAACAGTGGCTCATTGGGCATGCGGTGGAACTGTCAGGCGCCGGGGTGCCGCCTGAAGTGATCAGGTATGAGGCAGCTCATCACGGCCCTGCCTTGGAGCGGGCCATGCAAGCCACGGTCAATGCCTGGTTGGACGGCTTACAGAGGTGACAACGTGCCAGGTGTGAGTTTGCTCGGCTACCCGGTCGGAGCCACACCGGTGCGCGATGATCGCTGGGGTACGGCCGCAGAGAGCGGAACGTTCGGGATGGATGTGGGCGTCAATCGCGTTGTCCTCTCAAAAGACAAGCACCGGGGTACGGTGGCCGAGTGAACTTTGCCACCGTACCCGTGTTGGAACATCCTGCAGTTCGCCTGGAACCGCTGAGCCATACCCACCATGATGACTTGGTGGCCGCCGCGGAAGTGGATGAGCTCTACCGCACCTGGTACACCGCTGTGCCGGGGCGTAAAACCATGGAAGCCGAAATCGACCGGAGGCTCCAACTGCACAGTGAAGGCAGGATGGCGCCGTGGGCGATTGTTCATCCGCGCAGTGGCAAAGCCATGGGGATGACCACCTACTGCAATCTGGAGCCGGAGCATCGCAGGCTGGAGATCGGCTACACCTGGCTGGCGCGCTACGCCCAAGGAGCCGGGGTCAACCCGGCCATGAAGTTGCTTCTGCTGCAGCGCGCCTTTGAAGACCTGGACTGTCTCTGCGTTCAGTTCCGCACTGATTGGCACAACCATCAATCCCGCGCCGCGATTGCCCGGCTGGGCGCAAAGCAGGACGGAGTACTGCGTAACGACCGCATCCGGCCCGATGGCACGATGCGCGACACCGTGGTGTTTTCCATTTTGAACACCGAGTGGCCGTCTGTTCGCCACGGTTTGGAAGGCCGCTTGGCTACCTGATTTGAGTGCAACACCTGCACACGATTGCATCCACCCCCCACAAGGAGGAACAGCATGACCACTCACGACGACGACCTCACCATCAATCCGTTATTTGCCCGCCCCGGAGAAACCACCCAGCTGCCAAAATTCAAAATTCCAGACTCCGCCATGTTGCCGGAAACTGCCTATCAGGTCATCCACGACGAGGCCATGCTGGATGGTAATGCCCGGTTGAATCTGGCCACCTTTGTGGGAACGTGGATGGATCCGGAAGCACAAAAGTTGTACGGCGAAACCTACGACAAAAACATGATTGACAAGGATGAATATCCCGCCACGGCCGAAATCGAGGAAAGGTGCTGGCGGATTTTGGCCGATCTGTGGAATGCTCCAGCGCCGCAGCGAGCCATTGGCACCTCCACCATCGGGTCCTCTGAAGCGTGCATGTTGGGTGGCCTGGCCATGAAGCGCCGTTGGCAAAACGCGCGCCGGGCGGCGGGTCAGTCCACGCAGCAGCCCAACATTGTCATGAGTTCCGCTGTTCAAGTGTGTTGGGAGAAGTTTGCAAACTACTGGGATGTTGAGCCGCGTTACGTCCCCGTGAGTGCCGAACACATGAGTCTGGACGGGCATGACCTGGAATCCTACGTTGATGAGAACACCATTGGCGTAGTGGCCATCATGGGAGTGACCTACACCGGGATGTATGAGCCCGTGGATCAGATTGCTGCCGCGCTGGACCGGATTCAAGAGACCAAGGGGTGGGACATCCCCATCCATGTGGATGCTGCCTCCGGTGGTTTTGTGGCACCGTTCCTGCAGCCGGAGGTGAAATGGGATTTTCGTTTGAAGCGAGTGGTCTCCATCAACACCAGCGGGCACAAGTACGGACTGGTTTTTCCTGGTGTGGGCTGGGTTGTGTGGCGTGACTCGGACCAACTGCCAGAGGACCTGGTGTTCAAGGTTTCCTACTTGGGTGGTGAAATGCCCACGTTTGCTTTGAATTTCTCCAGGCCCGGCGCGCAGGTGCTTTTGCAGTATTACAACTTTCTGAGGTTGGGTAGGGCTGGCTTCACTGAGGTTCAGGAGAGCAGTCAAAAGGTTGCCCTCTATCTGTCCGGGGAAATAGCCAGCATGGACGCCTTTCAGCTGGTGAGCGATGGTTCAGACATCCCCGTATTCGCGTGGAGTTTGAAGGATGGGTACACCAAGAACTGGGACCTCTATGATCTCTCCGACCAACTGCGCCAGCACGGATGGCTGGTGCCTGCCTACCCCATGCCGGATGACCTCACTGATCTCACAGTCCAGCGCGTGGTGGTGCGCAACGGGCTCTCCATGGACTTGGCGCAAAAGCTCATGGACACCATTCGCAACTGCGTGAAATTTTTGGATGAATTGCCCGGACCTCTCCCGCGGTCGCAGGCCAGCACTCACGCCTTCCACCACTGAGCATCAGACACCAGGTGGGGGAGGGCGCCGTCGTCATACTTTGACACCTGTCCCCGCTAGTGGCCTCGGTTGCCAGTCAATCCCGGGGTGGGGCTGTCATACGCGCAGTATGTGTGCTCGGATGGGTTCGGAACCATCGGTGTGGGCAATTCGGGCCAGCGGTGCCACCGTAAAAAACGCCATCAGAACCTTTGACCATCCGCGACGCATCAGTGGAGCACTCGTGACGCATCAGTATTTGGAACCGGCCGTTACCCTCACTACGTTTGTCAGCGAGTATCCGGGTGGGGTGTTGGCATCCCACCCCGTGGAAGGAGAATATCCGGAGGCTGCCTGGGTCAATTTGGCCGTGACGGGCTCTGGAACCGTGGTTTTCGGAACCGATCGACGCTCCCGCAAGGCCTTGAACATCGGTTCCCGTCCGGAAGTCTCCCTGGTGGTGGTCTCCGGCGCCGGGCAGGAAATTCAAGTGGAAGCTGTGGCGCATGTGCTCGGTGGTGATGCCGCTGAACACGCCGCAGACGTTCTTGCCGTGGCCCATCCGGAAGGTGGTGGAGAGCC
Source organism: Kocuria sp. (assembly GCF_030538595.1). GTDB lineage: Bacteria > Actinomycetota > Actinomycetes > Actinomycetales > Micrococcaceae > Kocuria. Next base: position 114,091 of record NZ_JAUNTS010000006.1, on the reverse strand, counting down.
GGATTACCTGTGTGTGGTGGGGCTGCAACCGCGCTGGATGCGGTGGGTTGATGTCAGCGTGACCCCGCCCGTCATGGAGGAACACACCTTGTGAAGGGGGTTGTAACAGGTTCGCGCAGCGGCGCTCCTGGCCTGTGATGGTGACAGTGCGGGCAAGGAGTGGTGACAGCCAGGGTAGGGGACAGGCGCTGATTCCAGCGTTGCACTTGAGAAACATCAAGAAACCGGCCCCGGGCGAGCCGCAGGCATGGCACGATTTTCCGGTGACCTCAGATCGCACACCTCATTCCCAGCCGGACCCCGGTGACTCCACGGGGGAGCCGTCCACGGGGCCGAACACCGCGCAGATTCAAACCGTCTCCGCGTTGTTTCCCGGTAAAGCCTTCATCTCCACCGTATTGGAGGCTTTGGACACCAAAAACCGGATGACCGGCAGCCTGGTGCAGCGCTACCTCATGCGCGCGGGGATGGCCGGAATGATTGTGGCCATTTTCTACGTGACCAACTTTGGCCTGATCGCCATTTTTGACGGCATCAATGTGGGGGATGAGACCCTGATCGGCATTGGCCGCGCACTGGGCGGCATTGCCTTTGGGTGGGCACTGGTGTTCATCTATTACACCAAGTCAGAGCTGTTGACCTCCAATATGATGGTGGTCTCCATCGGCGGGTACTACCGAAAAATCAGTGCCTGGCGCGGACTGAAAATCCTGAGCCTGTGCCTGCTCGGCAACTTCCTGGGTGGGCTGCTCATTGCCTTGCTCTACACCATGTCCACCATTCCCCAAGGCATGGCCGGGGAGGCCATGTTGGCGGCGGTGGAGCACAAGCTGGCCTATGTGACCGGAGGGTGGGAAGGCTACGGGGATCTGTTTGTCCGTGCCATCCTGTGCAACTTCATGATCAATTTGGCCATGCTGCTCATTTACAACGGCTACATCAAGGACGACATCACCAAGGCACTGGCCATGATTGCCGCCGTGTTCGTCTTTGCCTTCATGGGGTTGGAGCACTCCGTGGCCAACACCGTGCTCTTCACGGTGGTGGGACTCAACCACGGGATTGATGTACTGGCGGCCCTGGCCAATGTGGGAGTGGCCCTGGTCGGCAACTTTGTGGGTGGTGGTCTCATGATTGGGCTGTACTACGCCTACGTCAACGATGACAGCCACTACCGGCCACCGCGCGACCTTGCATCCTGAAAACGGGCCAGATCAGCGCCCCACCATGCCCATGTGGGCGGCGTTGTACCGATCCCCTTGGACGCCAATGCGCGCCGCCAAGTGATTGAGATCTGCCAGTTCATCGGCGCTGAGGGCCACCCCTGTGCTGGCGGCATTCTCCCGAATCCTGGTCATGCTGCGGGTGCCTGGAATGGGCACAATCCAGGGTTGTTGGGCCAGCAGCCATGCCAGAGCCACCTGTCCGGCGGTCACCGCCTTGGCCTGTGCCATTGCCTTGACGTGGTCCACGAGGGCCTGGTTGGCAGCGCGATTGGTCGCCTCAAACCGGGGAATGGTGGCACGGATGTCCCCGTCGGCAAAGATTGAGCTGGTGACCTGACCGGTCAAAAAGCCCTTGCCCAAGGGGGAGAACGGAACAAAGCCGATCCCCAGTTCAGCGCAAATCGGCAGAATCTCCGGCTCCGGATCTCTGGTCCACAGGGAGTATTCACTTTGCACGGCCGTCACCGGGCATACGGCGTGGGCAGCCCGCAAAGATTCGGCACCGGGTTCGGACAGACCAAAATGCAGCACTTTGCCTTCGGCGATCAGTTCGGACACGGCACCGGCAACTTCTTCCATGGGGACCTCCGGGTCCACACGGTGCTGGTAGAACAGGTCGATCCGATCCGTCCGTAACCGGCGTAAGGAAGCCTCGACCACCGTGCGGATCTGCTCGGGGCGGCTGTTCAACCCGGTGACCTGTCCATCTGTGATGTTCCACCCGAATTTGGTGGCCAGCACCACCTGATCCCGCAGCGGCTCCAGAGCCTCGCCCACCAGCTCTTCGTTGTGGTACGGGCCGTAGACCTCGGCGGTGTCAAAAAACGTCACCTCGGCCTCCACTGCCCCGCGCAGAACCACGATCATCTCAGAGCGGTCACCCGGGTTGGGTCCGTAGGACTGGGACATGCCCATACAGCCCATTCCCAGCGCTGAAACTTCCAGTCCCTGTCCCAGAGTTCGTACGTGCATGGACGTTTCCCTTCTGATCGGATCCTCTGACCCACCAGCGTTGTGGCAACAACGACGACGCTCACCCGCCCGCCGTCGTCGTTGTGGTCAAGGACTGTGCTCTGCAGTTCTCAGGTGACAGGTTCAGCCGGCGGGGCGCTGCCTGGACCCATTGGCCAGGGTAAGGCCCCGGAAACGGTTGATGACAGCTTGAAGTTCTTGTTGCCGCGGGGCGGCCAGGTAACCGGGGTGACCATCGCGCGGGCTCAGCGCATCCAGTCCGCGGTCACGAATGGTGGCCATGACTTCCTGGGCCGCGCGTTGCAAGGCAATGTTCTCCTGCTTGCCAGCGGCCATGTCATCCAGCGCTTGGGCAATCGCGGCGGTTTGCCCCGCATCCACCAGTTGCGCCAGCGCGTTGAGGTCAATCAACTCCTTGCCCACTTGAATCTCGGTGCGGCCACGGGCCCGGTTGGGCTTGGACTTGGAGGGTGGGTTCAAGCTGCCAGTGTGGATGATGCGCGGTGTCCTGGCGCGAAACGGCGATACCTCTCGGGGGCTGAGCTCTGCGCTGTCTGCTTCATCACCCCAGGGGGTTTCCGTGGCAATCTGGCGCGCCTGAGCGGTGACGTTCTTGGGCTGGTATGACTCCATGGCAATCACGTGATCCGCCACGTCAAAAAAGGCTCCCGACCCACCAGCCACCAGGACCGTGGACACCCCGGTGTTCTCCAGCATGGGCTTGACCCGCTCCACAAAGGGAGTGATGGGTTCCTTGTGCGCTGGGATCAAGCGCTTCATGCGGTCATCGCGGATCATGAAGTTGGTGGCGGAGGTGTCCTCGTCAATCAACACGGTGGAGGTGCCAGATTCCAGGGCTTCCACCAGGTTGGCGGCTTGTGAGGTGGAGCCGCTGGCGTTCGTCGTCGTGAATTCGCGGGTGTCCACGCCCGTGGGGAGGCCCGTGATGAAAGGAGAAATGTCCACGCCAGTCACCGAACGGCCGTCTTCGGCGCGGATGGAGACCGCATCCGGGCGGGAGATCACCCATTCGCGGCCATCCCCGGCCACATGCGGGTACACGCCGCTGCTCAGGGCCGCCAGGAGAGTGGATTTACCGTGGTAGCCGCCACCAACGATCACCGTGATGCCCTCCGGGATGCCCATGCCGTGCACAGTGTTTCCGCTGGGCAGGGTGAAGTCCACGGCCAAGGATTCCGGGGAGGCGAACGGTACGGCGCCGCGTTGCAACGGCAGTTGGGAGTCGCCGGAGCGTCTGGGCAGCACGGCGCCGTCACCCACAAAGGCCACCAGTCCGCGGGCCGGAAGCTGCTGGGCCAGCCACAGTTGATCTTCGTAGAGGCGGACGTGGGCGGCCAGGGCGTCGTCGTCACGGTTTTCGGGGGCCAAGGCGGCCACCACCTGCGGTAACGACTCCGTGAGGATGCGCGACGCGGCGCGTCCTTTGATCCGGCGCCCGGCCGCGGGCAGGGCCACCTCCAGGCGCACCTCAACACGGTGGTCCGTGATCACCACGGAGCTGCGTTCCAGCACTTCCTGGCCGTGGGTGTAGGACTTCAGCGCGTGGGCGTCTCCGCTGGAAGAGGCGTTGCCCCATCGGCCGCGATGTTGCGGGCGGGAGGCGGAATCATTGGGGGAGTCGCGCGGTTGGTGGCCGGACACGGCGTCGTTGAAGCGCCGCGCCAAGTAGTCTGCTGCGGCAATCCGCTGATCGCGGGTGCGGGTCCAGCCGGTGGGTAACTGGATCTGCTCCGGGGTCAGCAGAACGCGGATCTTGGAGGGCGGGGCGTAAGGGTCAACCTGCGTGTGGTCCACGCTGAGGGTGAATCCGCCCATGTCATAGCTACCTTTGAGGCGCTTGTAGCTGCCGTATCCCTGGCCGTCCAGGTCTCGGAGAGTCTGCTGTAGTGCCGTGAGGTCGCGCATCCTCCCACCCTAATACTCCGCCGAAAACATGCTTTGGCGGGAAATGTGGTGCGTAGATTGGGTCAAACCATGTTTTCGGCGCAGTTGTAAAAGGGGTGGGAGGCGACCATGAGTTCCACATTGCCGCAGGTGGTTGTCACGGGTTCCACGGGTGCATTGGGCGGACAGGTGGCCAGCGCCCTGGCCGACGCGGGTATTGCCCAGCGCCTGATCGTGCGATCACTGGCGCGCGCACCGCAACTGCACGGCGCCGTGGCCCGGCAAGCGGATTACAGCGATCGCGGCGCTGCGCTCGGCGCGTTGGAAGGGGTCAGCACGCTGTTCATGGTCTCCGGGCGGGAGAGTCCCACCCGCCGTCGGGACCACGCCACTTTCATTCGCGCGGCCGCGGACGCGGGAGTGCAGCACGTGGTTTACACATCGTTCTTTGCAGCGGCCCCGGATGCTGTGTTCACACATGCGCGTGACCACGACGAAGCCGAGCACCTGATCAAGGAATCCGGCATGTCCTGGACTTTCCTGCGGGACAACTTTTACATGGACGTTCTCCCGGATTTCATCGGGGACGACGGCGTCCTCCGCGGCCCCGCAGGCGATGGCCGGTGTTCGTTTGTGGCCCGGGAGGACGTGGCGCGCGTGGCGGCTACCGTTGTGATGGCACCGTCCGAGCATGCCGGGCAGACCTATGAACTGACGGGACCGCAAGCCCTGAGCCTGGAAGAGGCCGCGGCGACCATGACGCGTGTGCTGGGCCGGTCGATCACCTACCACGCGGAGACCGTTGCGGAAGCCTATGCCTCCCGCCGCGCGTGGCCTACTGAACAGTGGGAATACGATGCCTGGGTTTCCACCTACACAGCCATTGCCTCCGGTGATCTTTCCCGCGTGAGTGACGACGTCGAACGGGTCACCGGCCGTGCCCCCGCCACCTTTGACTCCTACCTCCTCCAACTCCGCCGAGATCATGGTTTGACCTAATTTTTCAGCGATTTTTCCCGCCAAACCATGATCTCGGCGGAGTTGGAGGAGGTTAGGCCAGGGCGGCCTTCAGCCAGCGCAGGAGTGCTGCAAACCGTTGGGGATCGCGCAAGTCCTCCAGCACCACCACCCGGATCTTCCAACCGTCGTCGGCCAGCTGGTTGAGGCGGTCCATCTCGTCCCCGTACACATCCCGATCCTGGGCATGGACTGCACCGTTGTACTCCAGACCAACTTTCACATCTGCCCAGGCCAGATCAATGAAAACCCGGCCCCCGCGGGTCAATCGCACGGACACGTTGGCCTGCGCCGGGGGTATTCCGTGGTGCAACAACGCCAACCGCAACACCGTTTCCATGGGCGACCACACCCCGGGTTCGCTGCGCTCCAGAGCCCGGCGTACGACGGCGATCCCGCGGGTCCCCGCCGGCAGCCGAGTCAGCAGCCGCGCCAGTTCCTCCTGGGAGCAAGGTTCCCCCGGATTGGCGTAGTTCAACCCCGTGGACAGCACATGATCCAGGGCGGCCACGCACCGCCACCCGGCCAAAAGCGCTTGGAGGGAGAGAACGGTCTCCAACGCGTGCGTCAGCTGGCATCCCCACGGACCCGTGGAGAGCGGGAAACCAAAGCTCTTGTGCATGGCAAAGCTGCGCGTCACCTGATTGCGTCGCGCACCGCGGTAAGCCAGATGCGGCACGTCATCAGGAAACTTAGACGGCGGGTACTCACCCAGCAGCTCATCCACCCACCGCATGCCCGCGGACAGCGGAATGCCCCAGATCTGTGCCGCAGAGATGTGAGCGACGGCCACATCGGGCCCAAGGGTTGGTTGCATCAGGGCTGCGCGTTGCCAAGCGGGCAGGGGAGCGACGTCGTCGTGGGTCGGGGTGAGTGGATCGTGAACCCAGTGCCCGTGGGCAAGTTGCTGCATGGTGGGATCTGCATCCAGCTGGTAAGGGCTGCGGTCCCAGTTCCGGGTGCGGTGGGCTTCCGGTCGAGGTCGGTCCAGGAGCGGGTGAGAGGTCTTCATGGCCTGACGTTAAGTCAGCTCAGAGACCCCGGCGGAGTTATCCACAGGCCAACTTCCCACCCCTCCGCCGAAAACATGGTTTGACCCAATTTCAGGCACTTTTTCTTGGAGAAAGCATGATTTCGGCGGAGGGGCGGAGGGGACGGAGGGGTTAGGGCCAGAGGCCGGAGGAGCCCCGCCTGTGGGAGTCCACCAGATGCAGGTCCACCATTCCAATTGCAGACATCAGCGCATACATGGTGGTGGGCCCCACAAACGTGAAGCCCTCCTTCTTGAGCGCCTTGGACAGCGCCGTGGATTCTGCGGAGACCGTGGGAGCCTCGGCCATGGTGCGCGGTGCCGGTGTGGTGTCCGGGCGGAAAGACCAGATGAACTCGGACAACCCACCGCGCTGGCGCAAACGCACTGTGGCGGCAGCGTTGGCCACGGTGGCCGTGATCTTGGCGCGATTGCGCACAATCCCAGGATCGGCCAGAAGCCGCTGCACATCCTGCGCTGTGAACGCCGCCACCGTGTCCGGGTCAAACTCGGCAAAGGCTGCCCTGAAGTTCTCCCGCTTGGCCAGGATGGTTGACCAGGACAGCCCCGATTGAAAAGCCTCCAGACTCAAGCGCTCGAACAGGCCGCGTTCATCCGTGACGGGCATGCCCCATTCGGTGTCGTAATAGGTGCGCATCAGATCGCTTGCGGTAGCCCACGCGGGGCGGGCCAGACCGTCGTCGCCCATGACGACGCCGATCTGGCCCGTTTCCCCCAGCTGTTCACTCATGCTGTCACCCTAAACCGCCAGGGATGGATGACGCCTAGCTGTCGCGCTCGGAAGAGGTGTGTGCGTTGTGGAAGCCGTGGGCCAAGCCGCGACGTCCGGAAAGGCGATCCCACACCGGGGCCAGTGCGCTGGTGAGCACCAGCGCGATCACCAGGATCACCGAGAGGCCCAGGGCAGATGTGCCCAGACCGGCGGTACGTTCCGCACCGAAGAAGAGGACATCGCGCACGCCCAGCCAGGTGTAGTGCAGCGGTTCAATCCGCGCCAGCCACGTGAAGAACCCGGGCAGAGCCTCAATGGGCACCACGGCCCCGGCGGAAGGCAGACCCAAGAAGATCAGGTAGATCATGGCCAGAATCAGCCCCAGACTGCCACCGATCGTCAGCAAGGCCAAAGTCACCGCGGAAACCGTGCTGATGGCCAACCAGCTGATCAAGAACAGCAGACCGCCGTGTGGCATGGGCATACCGGCAATGGATGCCGCCAGCATCATCAGTCCTGCGGTGGCAGCGCCGGCCGCCACCATGATGCCCCACTTCAGGAAGAAGGAGGTGAACCGCGAAAGTGCCACGGTCCGGTATTTACGGAAGCTGGAGCCCATTTCCACGGGAATGATGCCCAGAATGCCGTCCACCAGGGTGGACACCGCCACAGCGCCGGAGAGGCCAACCACCAACAACACGATGGACCAGTAGAAGGGGCCCATGCCCAAAGCGGTGCCGTCATCCAGGTCTTGCCAGGCCTGGGTGCTGATCTTGACGGGATCTTTCAGGACGTCCTGGGCCACTGTGGTGACCTCCGGGACTTGCTGACCGGCAGCCTGACGGGCAGCAACCTGCTGATCTGCCGCTTGGCTCAGCTGATCCCCGATGGAGGTGGAGCCGCTTTCCAGGGCCGGGGTCAAGCCTTCGGTCACCAGCCGTGAACTCATGGAACCGGCCTGCGGTGAGGTCAGCAGCTCGATCACCGGCTGGGTGCCATCACCGTCTCCACCGACGGCGGCCGGCACCAAAGCCATGGACTGCTCACTGAACTCTGCCGGAATCACAATGGCGCCGTAGACCTCTCCGCTGGCCAGTGCCTCCTCGGCATCGCTCATGGACATTTCAGTCAGCTTGAACTCGCCGCTGTCATTGACTTTTTCCACCAGGGAGTCGCTGAGATCAGTTCCCAGATTCTCCTGGGTCTGGGAGCCGTCCGCCTGGGTAACGGTGGTGCCGGTGTCCTGGTTGACCACTGCCACGGGCATGTCTTCCATGTGATCGGCGGGCGATCCCAAGCCGCCCAGGTACAGCAGGATGCCCAGAAAGCCGATCACCATCACGGCCACGGGCGGCAGGAGCCACCGCACAGTTTTGGGTAGCTCCCAGAGAGTTGCCCGCTGATGGGCGTTGCCGGGGGTGGAGAGTTCTTGTGCCATGGAGTCCTCGATACATTGGTGTATTGAAATCTGAGGCATGACGATACACTCGTGTATTGAACTGGTCGAGGGGAAATGGAGAGTATGAGCGAGATCTCTGACACAGATGCGGTCAAGCGCTCCCGCGTGGCCACCCGGCACAAGTTGGTGGAGCAAGCTGTCCCGGTGTTCGTGGCCAAAGGATTGGAGGCAGCCAGTGTGGCCGAGCTCTGCGCGGCTGCCGGTTTCACTCGCGGGGCCTTCTACAGCAATTTCAGTTCCAAGACGGAACTGGCCGTGGCGGTCTATGAATCTCGGGTGGATGGGCTGGTGGCCCTGCTGGACACGGAGGTGGATCGGCAGCTGAGCACGGATCAGCCGGTGGCCACCATGCTGGCTTTCGTGTTGGAAGCTGTCTCCGGGCTGGCTCAGGATGGCGCCTGGCAAGGATTCCGCATGGAATTGCATCTGGCCGCCGACCGAGACCCACTGCTGCGCAGCGCCGTGGACGCCCAGTACGAACGTCTGGTCAGCGCGGTGGCGGAAATGCTGTTGCGGGTACGACGACGTGGGGTGAGTTACCGCGTTCCGGAGCCAGATCTGGCCCGCATCTTGCTGGCCGTGTGGGACGGTGAACTGTTGCGCACCGGGCGCCGACTCACCGCTCAGGACGGCACCGGACGGCGGCTGATCACCGCCACGTGGAATGCCTTTGTGGACATGGACCAGACTTCAGCTACGGACCAGACCCCAACCATGGACCGGGCCCCAGCAATGGACCAGCCCACCTGATGGCAGGCAGCGCCTCTCAGTGCATCTGGCGGTAATGCCAGGCAACACCGCGCCGAACTGGTCAGGGTGTGTCTACGGTGCTGTGGTGAACGCACTGTTGCGCTCAGCATCAGCATCAGCATCCAGGAGGAGTTGGATCACATGAAGGCCGCACGCTTTTACGACCGCCAAGACATCCGGATCGAGGAGATTCCAGAACCCACGGTGGGGCCGGGGGAAGTGGGGATTGACGTGGCCTGGTGCGGGATCTGCGGAACGGACCTGCATGAGTACAAGGACGGTCCCGTGTTCTGTCCCACGCATGACACCCCGCACCCCATTTCCGGGGAAACTGCCCCGATCACCCTGGGGCATGAGTTCTCCGGCGTGGTGTACCAGGTGGGTGAGGGCGTGGATGACCTCCAGGTGGGGGATCACGTGGTGGTGGAGCCCTACATCATTGATGACTCCGTGGACACAGGCCCTGAATCCAAGGACTACCACCTGTCCGACAACATGAATTTCATAGGGCTGGCTGGTCGCGGTGGCGGTCTGGGGGAGAAGATCTCCGTGCGCCGCCGATGGGTTCATGCCATCAGCAAGGACCTGCCGTTGGATCAGGCGGCACTGATTGAACCGCTGTCCGTGGGGTATCACGCGGTGGAACGTTCGGGTGCTGCCGCGGGGGACTTGGCCATCATCGGTGGCGCCGGTCCCATCGGTTTGTTGGCCGCGGCGGTCTTGAAAGCCATCGGGTGCACCGTGGTGGTTTCAGAACTCTCCCCGCTGCGCAGGCAAAAGGCCTTGGAATCCGGGGTGGCCGATCACGCATTGGATCCCACCCAGGTGGACGTGGCTGAGGAAGCGCGCAAACTCTCCCGGGATGGCCGCGGAGCGGATGTGGCCTTCGAGTGCACCTCTGTTCAGGTGGTTCTGGACACCTTGATGGATGCGCTGCGCCCCACGGGTGTCCTGGTGGTGGTCTCGATTTGGGCGCAGCGTTCCAATTTCGATATCCACAAGCTGGTGATGAAGGAAATTGATCTACGGGGCACCATTGCCTACGTCAATTCCCACCCGGCCACCATTGAGCTGGTGGAATCCGGAAAGATCAACTTGGAACCGTTCATCACGGGCAAGATCGCCGTGGAGGACCTGGTGGACAAGGGCTTTGACACTCTGATCAACCGGAATGAGACCGCTGTGAAGATTCTGGTTTCACCCAGCGGCAAGGGGTTGTGAGCCCGGGGGTAATTTCTGATTCAATGACCTCACTCAACACCCCAGGTTCAACGCCGCACTGCGGGGCACCACCCTGGGATACCCCCACCAGCTCCAATACTCGGTGGGGGTATCCCCGTGAGAACAGGAAGACCCATGCAGCCAAGTCTTTTGGAGCGCTTACGCAGCGAATCAGGTAGCGCGCTGCTACTTGTGGCAGTCACCGTGCTGGCGTTGCTGTGGGCCAATTCACCGTGGTCACCCCTGTACACGGAGATCTGGGAAACTCACCTGGACATCTCCCTGGGGGCTTGGGGGTTGAATCTGAGCTTGCACCATTGGGTGAATGACGGCCTGATGGTGATCTTCTTTTTTGTGGTGGGCTTGGAAGTCCGCCAGGAGCTGGCGGTGGGCTCGCTGCGGGATCGGCGTCGGGCGCTGGTGCCGTTGGTTGCCGGCACCCTGGGGGTGGCCATCCCGGCCGCCATTTACCTGGCCATTGCGGGGCGTGAATCACCGGCCGGTTGGGGTGCCGTGGTGGGCACAGACACCGCCTTCCTGCTGGGAGCCCTGGCTCTGGTGGGGCCAGCCATGTCCAACCAGCTGCGGATCTTCCTCCTGACGTTGACCGTGGTGGATGATTTCCTGGCGGTGTCCATCATCGGTGTGTTCTACACGGATGACCTCAAACTGCTGCCGCTCGGTATTGCTCTGGCGGCTTTGGTGGCTCTGTACTTCTTGGGGCGAACCCGTCAGTGGCGCTCCGCGCCCTACGTTGGCCTGGTCATTGTGCTGTGGCTTGCCACCCTGGAATCCGGTATTCACCCCTCGATTGCAGGCATGGTGGCAGGTTTGCTGGTGCCGGCCTACGCCACGCACCGCGGCAGCGTGGAGAGCGTGGGCAACCTGTTCCGGGACTTCAGGCAATCACCGGAGGCCGACGTCGCCCGCTCCGCCTCCCGCGGACTGGCTCAGTCAATCTCCGTGAATGAGCGGCTGCATGCCGCTCTGCGCAGCCCCTCGTCCTTGCTGATCGTGCCCATCTTTGCCCTGGCCAATGCCGGCGTGGATCTGCGCGGGGACACTCTGAACACCGCCATGACCTCCACGGTGACCTGGGGTGTGGTGGGTGGCCTGGTGTTGGGCAAACTGCTGGGCATCTCCCTGGGTACGTGGCTGGCCATCCGGATGGGGTTGGGCAGACTTCCCGATGGTGTTGGCCCCGGTTCCATCATGGGCGGTGCCGCGCTCTCTGGAATTGGATTCACCGTCTCCCTGCTGGTGATCGGCCTGGCCTTCACGGATGCCCACCACATCAGCTCCGCCACGGTGGGAGTGCTGCTGGCCATGGTCCTGGCCTGGCTGTTGGGATGGTTGATCTTCTACGTGGCACGTGTGCGTTTTGGCGAAACCTCCGCGGACCTGCCGGTCACCCTGACGCCACCGGTCAATGACGAACACGACCACATCTACGGCTCCGTTGAGGCTGAATGCACCGTGGTGGAGTACTTTGACTACCAGTGCCCGTTCTGCTCCCACACCACCGGAATTGGTTATGACCTGGTGGAACACTTTGGCGACCGGGTGCGCTTCATTGCCCGCCACTGCCCCATCCCGGACCTCCACCCGCACGCCCAACAGGCCGCGGTGGTGGCAGAGGCCGCCGCCCGCCAGGGAGAGTTCTGGGCCATGCACCGCGCGCTGTTCGACCACCAAGAGCAGTTGGGCGAACAGACCTACCGCACACTTGCCCAAGAAATCGGCCTGGACATGGATCAATTTGAATCCGATCTGCAAGACCCTGTTCTGCCCAAGATCGTGGCCAAGCACGCCCGTAGCGCACTGGAGAGCGGCGCTCGCGGGACGCCCACGTTCTTCCTCAACGGCTCCCGGCACCTGGGTCCGCACGATGCGCGGACCATCATTACCGAGTTGGAGGCGCAGATGGCCACGCAGGAGGAACATCCTGCACGACGCCGTTCGTGATCATCCAGTGTTGATCCGCTGCCTACCCCTGACCGGTCATCTCCTGCTGACGCAGTGTTTCCAGGTGGGCGTGGACCAGGGGCAGCACGGAGGCGCCCTCACCGGCGGCTGAGGCCACGCGTTTCATGGAGCCGGCGCGGACGTCTCCCACGGCAAAGATTCCAGGTGTGGTGGTTTCCAAGCTGGCTGGGGGGACTCCATCGTGCCAGCTCTCCTGCGGGACATCTCTGCCGGTGAGCACAAAGCCGTGGTCGTCACGGGCCACCGTGGCGGGCAGCCAGTTGCAGGCGGGCTGGGCACCCAGCAGGCAGAACAGGCCATCTGCCACGGCCTCTCGGCGCTCGCCCGTGGCGATCTCTTCCAGGGTGACTCCGGTCAGGCGGCCTTCGCCGCGACCCTTGACCACGCGGGTACCTGTCAGCACGGAGATGTTGGGGGTGGCTTCCACTTCCCGGATCAGGTAGTCGGACATGGTGGAGCTCAGCGAATCACGGCGCACCGTGATGGTCACGGACCGGGCGAATTTGGCCATGTGGACCGCAGCTTGACCCGCGGAGTTGCCGCCACCCACCACGTACACCTCTTTGTCCTGCATTTCCCGGGCCAGTGAGGTGGCCGCGCCGTAATGGACACCCAGGCCAATCCATTCATCCACGGAGGGGATGTCCAGGCGCCGGTAGGCCACACCGGTTGCCAGCACCACGGTGCGGGCGCACAGGTGCGTGTCATCCACCGTCACGTGGTGGTGTTCGGGTTCATCAGCCGGGCCGGCTTCCACGTAGGACACGGGCCGTCCGGTGTAGAACTGTGCACCGAACCGGCTGGCTTGGACCCTTGAACGCTGCGCCAGCCGCATGCCGGAGATGCCGCGGGGGAAGCCCAGGTAATTGCGAATCATGGAGGAGGATCCTGCCTGACCACCAATGGCATCAGACTCCAGCACAATGGTGGAAAGCCCCTCTGAGGCTGCATACACAGCTGCTGCCAGCCCCGCTGGGCCGGCACCGATCACCAGAACATCCGCGATTTCACCCTCGGGGATTTCGTCATAGGCCCCGTAGAGCTGTTGGCCCACGGACTGCGGGGTGGCTGCTTGCACCACGGTGCCGTTGAACACCCGCACCAGGGGGAAAGCTGCCTCCGGTCCAGCTTCCTCCACAATGGCCTGGGCTTCTTCCTCATCCAGGTTCAGGTACCGATTGGGGATACCCATCCGCTCCAACATGTCCCGAATGGCAGCTGCGGCGGCTGAAGGCTGCTGGTCAACCACATCCACAGCGGTGACCAGCGGCTGAGCCACGGACCACCCCCATTCGGAGAGAAGTTCAATGAGTGCTGTGTGGAACTCCTCATCCCGTGGCCCGCGGGGGATCAGCAGGAACGTGTCCATGTCCCGCTCCAACGTTGCCTGTTGCAGGGCGTCCAACTGCTCACGGAAATCCTCCATGGGCACCAGGGCAACCCGGCGGGAGGCAGGGGAGACCACCTGGATGGTGCGTAGCAACTCAATGGCATTGGTGTCCGGAAGATGGAACTCTGAGGCCACCATGGCCAACTGCGGCGTGGCCGTGGGCGAGCCTGGGTCTGCGGTTGCAGCTCTACCGATACCCGCACACAACGCCCGGGCACGTTCCACCGCCTCAGCGCCGGTCCGCACCCATTCCAGGGCGTAATCGCGGTTGTACCGGGCCTGGAACTCGGCTTGGATCACCTCTGCGTTGTGGTCAGCAACAAGCAAAATCACGGGGCGCTCAGTCATGCATTCAGCCTAACCTCATGACGGATCATTCACGGGCCCGTCAGTTGTCTGCGGTCATGACTAGACTGTTGCGAGGTTGTCCTGATGCACTGTCCAGGGTTTTCACGGGCAACCCCAGCTATACGTCCGGCCGGCTCGGTCCTTCCCTTCCCCACGGGGTCGCCGAACAATCACCACATGAGCACCAGAGGAGGAGCACGGGAATGACGACTACGCCGTCTGAGCGCAACATCCCGTCCGCTGGCCCGGAAACCACCACCATTCAAGTTGTCACTGACATCCTCGCTGAGGTGGCAGGCCACCGGCTGTCTGAGGAAGAGCAGGCGGCGGTGGATGCCTTACCTCCCAACTCAGCCCTGCTGGTGGAGGTCAACGGCCGCGGTTCGCGGTTCCTGTTGAACACGGATGAGGTCACCGTGGGGCGCCACCCCAAAGCGGATATTTTCCTGGATGACGTCACGGTCTCCCGGCGTCACGCGGGTTTTGTGCGCAGGGACAAGACCTATGAAGTCATTGACTCCAAATCGCTGAACGGCACCTACGTCAACAATGACCGGGTTGACTCCGCCAAGCTGGACAGCGGCGATCAGGTGCACCTGGGCAAGTTCTGCTTTGTGTTCTACCGCTCCAGCCGCACCCCAGAGGTGTTTTCCTGAAGTGGTGACATCAGGTCACAGCGGGTCCACTGATTCGCCCGGGGCGTCCATGACGGAAAAAGCCCGGGTTCGCCGAATCGGCATGGGCGCGCTGCTTCAAGAGTTGCAGCCCGACTTCCCGGACATCAGCGCCTCCAAGGTGCGGTTTTTGGAGGACCAAGGGCTCCTACACCCCGCCCGCACACCCTCCGGATACCGCAAGTTCGCCCCGGAGGACGTCCAGCGCTTGCGGCAGGTTCTGATTCTTCAACGCGAGCGTTATCTCCCGCTGAAGGTCATTCGGGAGCTCTCAGACAACGGCCGTTTGGAGCAGTTGCTGGCGCAGACCTCCGGCTCCGCCGCGGAGGCGGCACCGGAACGTACGGCGGACGGTCATGCGGGGTCCACCACCCTCAACGGTGCTGCCGCAGGAGAGTCCACCGCAGCATCCCCGGAAAGTGGGGGAGGGCAGCCTCAGCCGGGCCACACCGGAACTGTAGAAGACAGCGGTGCCGCAGCCACTACGACGTCGCAGTCCCCACCACCCCAGAGCGCACCGCAGCCCGCGGGTCCAGTGACCATGCGGGAGCTGTGCCGCCAGTCCGGCGCGGGTATCCCGCTGGTACGGGAGCTGATCAGTTTTGGTCTGATCCACGAACGCCCAGGTGGGTTTGACCGCCACGATGTGGTGATCGCAGGGGCTGCCCGCGCTCTACGGGACCACGGTGTGGAACCGCGGCATCTGCGGACCTTGCGGCAGGCAGCCGACCGGGAAATGGGCCTGGTGGAGCAGGCCATTGCACCGGATGTTGCCAAACGCAGTCCTGTGGCAGCGCGGCGTGCTTCCGAACGTGCCGGGGAAATCACTCAGCTGTGCCTGAGCATCCATGCCTCTTTGGTTGTGGGACAGTTGGAATCCGTCCAGCAGCGGTTGAGCGCGCTCAGCTCAGACGACTGACCTCTTGCTCCCCGACCAATTCGGGGCACGGATATGAAGAAGCAACCATGCAACGCGAACATCTGATGGAGATTGCCGGGGTGCGCCTGGACGTTCCGTCCTCCCAGCCCGTGGTGGTTTTGCGGGAGGCCGCCGGTGGGAGACATGTGCCCATCTGGGTGGGTACCAATGAGGCCACCTCGATTGTGTTCGCCGTGCAGGGCATTGAGCCTCCCCGCCCGCTGACCCATGATCTCCTGCTGGAGGTTGCAAGGACGTTTGGCCGCAGCGTGGACAAGGTGCGGATTCACACGGTGGAGGGCACGGTGTTCCATGCGGCTCTGGTGTTCGATGATGGATCGGTGGTGGACTCGCGGGCCTCGGATGCCATTGCCCTGGCGGCGAGGGTGGACTGCCCTGTGCTGTGTTCGGATGCGGTGTTGGACGCTGCAGGCCTGATCATGACCGGGGACGGTGAATTGCGTGAACCTGATGCCCGGGAGTCCACGGGTGCCTCGGGATCGGCGGCGGACCCAGACCGCCGCGACGGCGCGGAAGAAAAACTG
Organism: Kocuria sp.; assembly: GCF_030538595.1. Lineage (GTDB taxonomy): Bacteria > Actinomycetota > Actinomycetes > Actinomycetales > Micrococcaceae > Kocuria. The sequence continues at coordinate 97,916 of NZ_JAUNTS010000006.1, read as the reverse complement.
CGAGAGTTCCGTGACTTCCTGGACACCGTGGATCCCGATGACTTCATGACGTGATCTTGACCGCGTCACCCGGGCAGTCTGGGCCGTGGATCGGCATGAATCCGCGGTTGCGCCCCGTTGAGATCAGTGGTTTGCCCCCGCGACACGATTCGCGTATATGGCGGGGTCTTTGATTCGGGCCCCCCGCCCGTCTACCGTCATGTCCAAGTTGGTTTCAGCCACCCACCGCATGCCCCTCAAATGTGTTGCCCAGGTCCGCAGGGCCCTGCACAACAGTGCGGTGGTGCTCCCCTGTGGAGGGCGGGGTGTTGAGGACCATCATCACAAGACCATGTAGCCACCTTGCACTGAGCAGTGGCACCAGAAGCCGGGAGGACCTGCGTGAAGGACACCGATCACGTCGATGCCCCGCTTGCCGAAGAACTGACACTGCCTGTGTTCACCTCCCTGTCCGGGGGTACTCAGGGTGTGCTCTTTGACGACGAGCGGCAGGTGCTTGATGACACCGTTGGTTACCGCGGTGCCACGGCTTGCAAGGTCACGGGTATCACCTACCGGCAGTTGGACTACTGGGCCCGCACCGAGTTGGTGGAACCCACCGTGCGCGGCGCCAAAGGCTCCGGGTCCCAACGGCTCTACAGTTTCCGCGACATCGTGGTGCTCAAAATCGTCAAGCGCCTCCTGGACACGGGGGTTTCACTGCAGCAGATCCGCTCGGCCGTGGTGGCCCTGCGGGTGCGCGGCATTGAGGACTTGGCGCAGCTGACCCTGATGAGCGATGGCGCCTCCGTGTACGAATGCACCTCCCAGCAGGAAGTGATCGACCTGGTCCAGGGCGGTCAAGGTGTTTTCGGCATTGCCGTGGGCCGCGTGTGGCGTGAGGTGGAAGGCAGCTTGGCTAACCTCCCCGAAGCCAACGGTGAGGCAGAGGCCGAGGAATACCCCGGGGATGAACTCTCCGCGCGCCGGGCCCGCCGGCAGCAAAACGTTTCCTGACCCAAACTGCCCGGGTCAGGACTCTGTCAGGACTCCTTGGCCAGCAGACCGTCCAAGATCTGGGTGTAGCGGCTGGCGATCTCGGCGGCGTCTTCCCCCGGCCAGCGGTGGATGGGCCAGGCAGCGCCCTGAGCACGCTGCCACACTTGATAGTCAGGCAGGACGGGGGCCACCAGCAGATCCCCGAACAACTGCTCCAGCTCTGCCACGCGGTGTTGGTGTTCCACGGAGTCCGGATGAACCTTGTTCACAATCACTCCGCCGGAGTTCACCGCCCAGGCACTGTCCCGTTCAAATTGGGCAATGGCTGTCATGGTGCGCTGCGTGCCGGCCACGGAGAACAGGGACGGCTCCGCCACGGACAGCACGTTTTCTGAGGCGGCCCAGGCAATGCGCGTGAGCGTGTTCAGGTTGGGTGGGCAGTCAATGATCACCAGGTCATAATCCGTTTCCAGGCCATCCACGGCTCGGTCCAGGCGAATCAGATCGGAGCGTTTGTACTGCGCACGGTCAAAAAGGGAGGACGCGGAGGAGCCCGGCGCCACATCCAGCCGGAGACTGTCACGGCCATGTTCGCGGCGCTCGCGCTCCACCCAGGCAGACGGGACCGTCACCGTGCGCAATGCGCCGGGCTTACCGCGCCGTCCCAGGACTTTGCCCACATTGCGCTCCGGCTGGGCTTTGACGCCCAGACCCGTGGAAGCATCCGCATGCGGGTCCAGATCCACCACCAGGGTGCGGATGCCTTGGAGCAGGGCTGCTGAAGCCAAGCCCAAGGTGACGGAGGACTTACCCACTCCGCCTTTGAGGCTGGAGATACTGACAATCTGCACGGTGTCCTTCAACGTCCTTCGGGGATCAGGGAGAGGTTGCGCTGGCCATCTTAACGAGCTTGACTCCCCATCACGGCCTGCACCTGGCCTGTGTGGGCCGAATTAGGATGGTGCAATGCGCAGTTTTGACGTGATCATCATTGGTTCCGGTTCCGGCAATTCCCTGTTGGGCCCCGAGTACGACGCTTTGGATGTGGCCATCATTGATGGCGGAACTTTTGGCGGTACCTGCCTGAACGTGGGGTGCATTCCCACCAAGATGTACGTGTACCCCGCAGAAATCAGTCAATCGGCCCGTGAACTACAGAGACTGGGCGTGAAGATCGACGTCGACTCCCAGGACGTGGACTGGCCTGCCATCCGGGACCGGATTTTTGGTCGCATTGACGCCATTTCCCAGGGTGGTCTGGAGTACCGGAAGTCGCTGGCCCGGGTGACGGTTTTCCAGGAGTATGCCCACTTTGTGGGTCCCAAGATCTTGGAGACCGCCTCCGGGGAGCAGCTGAGTGCCCCCACCATTGTGATCGCCTCTGGTTCCCGGGTGACCGTTCCCCAGATTCCTGGCATTGATCTGGACCGGGTCCACACCTCTGACACGGTCATGCGTATCCCGCAGCTGCCCCAGCGCGTGGTCATTGTGGGCGGTGGTTACATTGCCGCTGAGTTTGCCCACATTTTTCACGGTTTGGGGTCGCAGGTCACCCAGTTGAACCGTTCCGAGCGCCTGCTGCGCGGGCAGGATGCCCAGATTGCGCAGCGTTTCCGGGAATGTGCTGAACAGCAGTGGGAGCTGGCCATGGACTGGTCCCCGGAGCGCATTGTGCCCAACGACGACGGTTCGGTCACCGTGGTCTCCACGGCCACTCACGCTGCGGATACTCGTGAGGACGTGGCCGATGTGGTGCTGATGGCAACGGGGCGGCGGCCCAATACGGACTTGTTGAATCCCTCCGCTGCGGGCTTGGGCATTGATCCGCAGACGCAGCTCCTACGGGTGGATCAATACCAGCGCGTCCTGGACGCTGACGGCAAGGTTCTGGATGGGCTGTGGGCACTGGGGGACATCTGCTCCCCGGCGCAGCTGAAACACGTGGCCAACCAGGAAGCCCGCGTGGTGGCACACAATGTGATGCACCCGCAAGACCTTCACGTCTCAGACCACCGCCACATTCCTGCGGCGGTCTTCACCCACCCGGAAATCGCCACGGTCGGCATGACCGAGGAACAGGCCCGGGACTGGGCTGCAGGACACAACACCCAGATCACGGTGAAGTCTCAAGCCTTTGGGGATGTGGCTTATGGCTGGGCCATGGAGGATCAAACGGGTATCTGCAAGCTCATTGCTGATCGCTCCACGGGGCAACTCCTGGGAGCCCATCTGATTGGTCCCCACGCCTCCATGCTGATCCAACCGCTGATCCAGGCCATGAGCTTTGGGCTGGAGGCGCACCGGATGGCGCGCGGGCAGTACTGGATTCACCCGTCGCTGGCAGAGGTCGTGGAGAACGCGCTGCTGGGCCTGGACATCCAAGCCCAGGACTGATGATGTGATCCTGACCAGGACTGGTCCCAGGCGATTCCAACTGGGACCGGTCTCAGTGAGGTGCGATCAGGACTGGTGGGGGTCGCGTTCCTTGAGAACCCCAGCCACCACAATGGCAAAGATCGCCACCACGGGTACGGCCAGAATGGCCACGCGCAAGCCCAGGATGTCCGAGGTGAAACCCACGAATGGCGAAACGGTCAGGAACGCCACCCGCAGTAGCCAGCCTGCCAAGGTCAGGCCCGTTCCGGGTTTGAGCCCGGGCACGGAATCCGCGGCGTGAAAGGCCGAGGGCACCAGGGTGGCACTTCCAAAGCCGGCCACGGCAAATCCTGCAATGGCCACGGCGGGGGACGGGGCCAGGGCCACCACAGCCAGCCCCGTTGCGGCCAGACTTCCGCCAAATCGGGTCATCCAGATTCGGCCATGTCGATTGGTCATGGTGTCGCCCAGGAGACGGCCGATGAACTGTGCCGCCATCAGCGCCACCAGGCCCATTCCTGCCAGACCGGCGGGGGTGTCCAAAATCCGGGCCAGGAACAGGGTGGACCAGTTCATGCCCAGGTCCTCCACCATGGAACCGGAGATGGCAATGGTGGAAATCAGTACCACCAGCGCCAGGGCACGTCTGGTGCTCGTGGAGGTGCCGGGGGAGGTAGCGCCCGGAATTGAGTTCGCGGAGGTGGCGCGCTCCGGCGTCGTCGGCTCCGGAGAACTCAAAGCGGGGTTCAGCCGGGCCGTGCGCAGTTGCTCCACCTGATTCCGGGTCAAGGCAAAGCGCTGGGCGATCAGAGCCACGGCGGCAAAAATCACCCCGCTGACGGTCAGATGGAGGGGCAGCGGAAGCTCCAGGGCAGCCGCGGTGGAACCCATGACTCCGCCCACCATGGCGCCAAGACTCCACAGCGCGTGCATGGAGTTGAGGATCGAGCGCCCCATGGCCTTCTGAATGTCGATGGCCTGGGCGTTCTGCGCGGTGTCCACAACGGCGTCCGCAGTTCCCGCCAACAGCATGGCCAGAACATAGGCCACCACCAGTGCCACCACGGGCACAGCTGCGGACGAGGGGTCAGCGGAGGAGCCGGCTCCCGTGCCGGCCAGCGCCACGCTGACACTTGCCGAGGCCACCACCATTGCCAGTAACGCAGACCCGATGCCCGCCACCTTGGCGGAGCCAAACCTGCGCAACAACGGAGCGGGAGCCATCCCGGCCAGCAGCGAACCAATGGGCAAGGCGATCACCAGGAAACCGAACTGGGTGTTGGTCAGCTCGAATGCTTCTTTGACTTCCGGCAGACGCGGTAAGAGATTGGCGTACACCGCGCCATTGACCAGGAAAAACCCACCCGTGGCCCACCTGGCCTTGCGCAGTTCGGCAGCAGGCACCGGCGCAGATGCTGGTTGCTGATCGGGCATCAGGTTCGGTCCCGCCGCTGCTTCATGTCCTTGAAACCACGGTCCAGCACGGGCAACTCAGCCAGCTCCCGCAATCTCTCCATGGAGTTCTCCAAGGAAGATTCCAGGCGGGCCCGAGCATCCTGCGCGGTGCGGGCAGGAGGTGCCGGACGGGAGTACAGGTCGTCAACAACGTGGGCGTAATCGCGCAGGATCTCCGGGCGCCGCAGTTTCAGCGACGGCGTCAGGTGGCCCGAATCCACCGTGAAATCTCCGGGCAGGATGGTGAAAGCACGGATGCTCTCGGCCACGGAAACTTTGCGGTTGGCGTGATCCACAACCGACTGAATGTGCTCCACCACGGTGGGATGCTGGGCAGCTTGCTCCGGGCTCAACGTGGTGTCCAGGCCCAGGAACTCCAACTGCTTGGGCAGGGTCTCGGGGTCCAGGGTGATCAGAGCAGCCACAAACTTTTTGCCTTCGCCCACCACCATGCACTGACTCACCATGGCGGTGGCCCGGATGGGGCCCTCCAGGGCCTCCGGGATGACGTTCTTGCCCCCGGCGGTCACAATGATCTCCTTCTTGCGACCAGTGATCCGCAGCAACCCGCGCTCATCCATGGCACCCAGATCGCCCGTGGCAAACCAGCCATCGTGAATGGCCTCCCGGGTCAGGTCCGCACGGCCGTGATACCGCGCCAGGACGTGGGGGCCACGGACCAGGATTTCGCCGTCGTCAGCCAAGCGAATCTGGTGCCCGGGAAGGGGGAGGCCCACAGTGCCCAGAGCATTGATGCCAGGGGTGTTGGCAGCAATCGGGGCCGTGGTTTCCGTCAGGCCGTAACCCTCCACCACATACAGGCCAATGCCGTGGAAAAAATGCGCCAGAGATTCGCTCAAAGCGGCCCCGCCAGAAATGGCCCACTGCACGTTACCGCCCATTGCTTCCCGCAACTTGGCGTACACCAGGCGATCGTAGAGATGGTGACGCGCAGCCAGCATTGGACTGATCCGCCCGGTGGCGTGAGCCCGGGACCAGCGCTCGCCGGTGGTCACCGCCCGGTGGAACAGTACCGCGCGCAGTTTGCCACCGTCCTGAGCGCGCATGCGAGCGCCAATCAGGATCTTCTCGAACACCCTGGGTACCGCAAGAATGAAGGACGGTTGGACTCGCTGTAGATCTGCCGTCAAGTTCTTCACGTCCGGGGTGTGGGCCAGTGTGACGCCGGCGTGGACGGCCAACACCTCCACCATGCGGGCAAAAACGTGAGCCAGCGGAAGGAAGAGCACCGTCTTGGCGCCGGTGTGCACCACCTCCGGTAGATACGGCTGGACGTTTTCACACAGGAACACAAAGTTCCGGTGGGTCAGCTCGCAGCCTTTGGGGGCGCCGGTGGTCCCGGAGGTGTAGATGATGGTGGCGGTGTGGTCCAACCCCACCGCGGTTCGCCGCGCTTCCAGTTCCCGGTCTGAAACCCCCACGCCGTTGGAGATCAGCTGCTCCAGAGTGTGGTCGGTAGGTTCCAGATCGGGGCCAGTTGTGTCCAGGTTAGGGCCAGTTGTGTCCAGGTTGTGGCCGGTGCCGTCCAGACGCCACATCCGGTCGGCGGCTTCCAACTTAGCCGGGGCACGGCCTTCGCCGAGTCCTTCCAGACTGCCGTCAGCCAGCCCGGAAGCCGTGGCGCGTACGGCATCTTCCAGGGTTTGATTCTCCACAAAGATGGCTTTGGCCTGAGAGTCCGTGAGGTTCCAGGCGATCTGGGCGTGGGAGGAGGAATCGTAAACCGGTACTGACACGCATCCCGCCCACCAGATGGCAAAATCCACCAGGGTCCATTCGTAGCGGGTGCGCCCCAAGATGCCCACCCGATCTCCCGGCTCCAGGCCCGCTGCCACCAGTCCTTTGGCCACTGCCATGACTTGGCGGCGGAACTCCGAGGCCCGAACTGGAACACCAGGGCCCACCGCGGGCAGACGTTCGTACAGCACCGGGTCCGCGGCTGAATCAGCTTGGCGCTGCAGCAGATCGGTGATGCGCTGTTGGCTCAGGGTGGGGTGGATCGGCGGCATGGTGGCTTGGCGCACGGGGGTCTCCCAGGGGTTGGATGGCAACGGGCAAGGTGAGCGATTGCTCAGACTCGGGCGCCGTCGTCGTTGTCGTCACGGTGTTCGGGCAATCGGCCCAGCAATGTGATGACAGAGGAAATCACCACGGCCAGACCGGGGAACCACAACCACCATGGCAGCCCGTCCATGAGGAAGCCCAGGATCACCAGAACAACGGGGACCACCATAATGGCTGCCCACGCCACGAGTGTGCCAAGACGTAATCCTGCCGTCACGTGACCGGGGTCCGGCGGATGCCAGTCCTCGTCGGGCTCGGGGAATTGGGATTCGGGGTCAGGGGCTTCGGGCGCCGAGATTTCCGCGTCATCCGGTGCCTCAGATTCCGTGAGCCGTTGGACCAAGTCTTCCCAGGCGCGCTGATCGGCACGGGGATCACGTGGGGACTGGCTCATGCTGACCCACCGCGCGTGGCATCCAACGGTTTCCCGGTGATCGGACATTTCCCCTGGCCAATCAGGTCCACAAAAGCGCGGGAACGTGCCTGCACCACGGGAGCATCGTGATCCAAAGTGGCCACGTGGTAGCTGTCCGGCAACATGATGGTCTCCACCGGGCCGCTGCAAGCGGCCATGATGCGTTCGTGAGAGGAGTCGGACACCACGTGGTCCTGCCGGGAACGCAGCACCAACACCGGGGCACGGACCTGCCCCAGATGGCGTGACGTGCGCTTCATGAGCTGATTCAACTGCGCCACCCCCGCCACCGGAGTGCGGTCATAGGCGTATTCGTCCACACCGGCCTTGGCCACGTCACTGCCCACAGCGCCCGTGGACGTCACCGCATGGCGCAATACAAAAGCCGCTGGTGCCGCCCGGTTGTGCAAGGACAGCGCCGGATTCACCAGCACCACACCATCCACCACCTCCGGCATGGTCTCCGCCAATCTCAGCGCCAGGGCACCACCCATGGAAAAACCCGCCACCACCACACGGGTGTGGGACTGGGCAAGGTCACTGACCAATGCGTGGACGTGGCGGTACCAGTCCTTCCACGTGCTGGCACCCAACGCCTCCCACCCGGGCTCCCGATGCCCCGGCAACGCCGGAACCACCACGGAGTGCTCGGGGGTGAAACTCAAAGCCCAGTCCCGCACGCTGTAGACGGAACCTGTGAACCCATGAATCACCACCACACCCACGGACTGGGGTCCGGTACCCGGGATGCGGAAGGCCACCCGCGGGTCTTCTTCACTGGGGAGAACGACGCCGGAAGGCAGATGAACATTGGCACTCATGGCACCATCGTCTCACTGAACTCTCTGCGGTGAGACTGAACTCCTTGCGGTCGCACTGGACTCTCTGCGACTGACCTGGACTCTCGACGGCCACACTGGACTCCCTACGGCCGAGCTGGACTTCATGAGATACTTCAGCGGAATCACTCACGGTTCCAACCGTCGTCGTTGTTCCACAGCGTCTGCGGGCCAGCAGAGGTAAGCCGGAGGAGTGCGGACCACATGGTCTACATGTTCCTGAAGAACTGGGTGGTGGCCCCGTTCATCAACCTGTTTTTTCGCCCCAAAGTGGTAGGTGCCCACCACGTTCCGGCACGTGGCCCCGCCATCCTGGCCAGTAATCATCTGGCGGCGGCAGACCACATCTTCATGCCCATTGCGGTGGAGCGTCAGATCTTTTTCCTGGCCAAATCTGACTACTTCACGGGCAAGGGCGTCACAGGACGCCTGGTGGCCTGGTTCTTCCGTGCCATCAACCAGATCCCCATGGATCGCTCCGGTGGCAAAAAATCCGCCATGTCCCTCTCCGCAGGTGGCAAAAAACTGGCCGAGGGCGAACTCCTGGGGATCTACCCGGAAGGCACGCGCTCGCCGGACGGTCGGTTGTACCGCGGCAAAGTTGGCGTGGCGCGTCTGGTTTTGGAGTCCGGGGCTCCCGTGATTCCCATTGCCATGATCGGAACGGACGTGGTGCAACCCCTGGGCAAGCTGTTCCCCGCACCCTGGCGGCAAAAAAACGGCTTCCGGGTGACCACTGTTTTTGGTGAGCCCATGGACTTTTCCCATCTGCGTGAACGTGCCGGTGACCAGGACGTGGCCCGGCAAATTTCCGATGACATCGTGGCTGCCATCCAGAAACTCTCCGGCCAGGAATACGTCCCGGCCTACGCTGCGGACGTCAAACGGGCCGCGGCGCAGCGCAATGGTGCCGAATCCTGATGCGGACCAGCGTGGTTGTGGCCGCGGGCACCTGCCCAGCTGCGGTAGCGTAGAGGCTGCGCAACTGCGGTCTTGGGGCCTGCCGGTGCCACCTGGAGCCGGCAGCTGTTTTGGCCGTGGCTGCCGTGTCCACGCTGTGCTGACTGGTACGGCCAGGTTGTGGCCGCATCCAGCACATCTGTGCACCATCAACACATCTCGGCCCCAAGCAACGGGGCAACAACTCAAGGACGCATCACCGTGACTCAGGTTTCAGTAGACACCTCCCAGCTCCCGTTCCAGCCCGGCCCCAAGCCCACCGCTGACACGTATGGGCTGGACGAGTGGCGTGACCTGACAGCCGACCAGCAACCAACCTGGTCCGAGCACCCAGATTTTGCCGCCAGCATTCAGGAACTTTCCTCCGTGCCGCCCCTGGTCTTTGCCGGTGAGGTGGACACCCTCAAAGCCCGTTTGGCCGAGGTGGCGCAGGGTCGGGCCTTTTTCCTGCAGGGCGGTGACTGCGCCGAAACCTTCGAGGGCGCCACCGCTGACAAGATCACGGCCCGCGTGAAGACCCTGCTCCAGATGGCAGCGGTGCTGACCTACGGGGCTTCCATGCCCGTGGTGAAAATGGGCCGCATGGCCGGGCAGTTCTCCAAGCCGCGTTCCTCCAATGATGAAACCCGCGATGGGGTGACCCTTCCCACCTTCCGTGGGGAGATGGTCAACGGGTTTGATTTCACGGAAGAATCCCGGGTTCACGATCCCAACCGCATGGTGCGCGGCTACCACACCTCTGCCTCCACATTGAATCTGATCCGGGCCTTCACCGGCGGTGGCTTTGCCGACTTGCGCCACGTGCACTCGTGGAACATGGGCTTTGCCTCCAACCCCGCCCATTCACGCTACGAATCCACGGCGCGGGAGATCGACCGTGCCGTGAAGTTCATGGAGGCGTGCGGCGCGGACTTTGACGCCTTGAAGACCACGGAACTCTTCACCGGGCATGAGGCGTTGCTGCTGGACTACGAACGCGCTCTGACCCGCATTGACTCGCGCACGCACTTGCCATACGGCACCTCCGGGCACTTCCTGTGGATCGGTGAGCGTACGCGCGGCCTGGAGGACGCCCACGTGGATCTGCTCTCCCGTTTGCAGAACCCCATTGGCGTCAAGCTGGGTCCCTCCACCACCGCGGAGGATGCTCTGACTCTGATCGACAAGCTCGATCCCGAGCGTGTTCCCGGTCGTCTGACATTCATCACGCGCATGGGCGCGGCCAAGATCCGCGAAAACCTCCCGCGGGTGGTGGAAGCCGTGGAGAACTCCGGGGCCAAGGTGGTTTGGGTGACTGATCCCATGCACGGCAACACCGTGTCCACCCCGTCCGGGTACAAGACCCGTAACTTTGACGACGTCGTGGATGAGGTCCGTGGGTTCTTTGAGGTCCACCAGGCCATCGGTTCGCACCCGGGCGGTTTGCACGTGGAGATGACCGGGGACGACGTCGCAGAATGCCTGGGCGGTGCCTCCGCCGTGGAGGAAGCCCATTTTGCGGATCGTTACGAAACCCTCTGCGACCCCCGGCTGAACCACATGCAGTCGTTGGAGATCGCGTTTCTGGTGGCGGGTTACCTGGCCCGGGACTGAGCATCACTGAGTGCCCAGCGGCGCGTCCTGCGCCGCAGGGCACTCAGATCACGCGCAAGGTGATGGTGGTGCCGTCCTGAGACTGGCTGATCACACGCCCCAGCCGGCCACCGGCCACGTCTTCGCGTTGGACCGTGAAGCCCAAGTCCTCCAGCTGGGAGGTGGCATCGTCAATCGAGGAGCCCACCACGCTTGGCACCTCCGTTGGTTCTGCACCGGCTGAAACCGTCAGATCCACGGAGGAACCCTCATCCACTTTGGTGCTGACGACGGGGGACACGGCAATGACGGTGCCTTCGGCGGAATCGGAGAACTCAGTGGTGATCTGACCGGCACTCAATCCGGCATTCTCCAGGCGTGAGGTTGCTTCATCCTGGGAGACACCCTCAATGGATGGCACGCTGACTTGGGCTGGGCCACTGGAAACCAGGATGGAGAGCTGTTCACCCACCCGCATACTGGTGCCCTCCGTTGGGCTGGTACCCAGTACGGAGCCCGCGGGAACATCCGTGCTTGATTGTTCGTAAACCCGGACATTGCCAAAGCCCTGGTCAGCCGCTACGGATTCAGCCTGCTCGGCACTGGTCCCCACCACGGCGGGTACCACCTCAGTCCTGAAACTCCCGGAGCCGAACAGCCAGCCCAGGAAGGCTGCCAAGCAGACCAGCAGCACAGTCACGGCAAGGGCCAACAGGACTTTCAGCGCCGGGAAGCGCATCAGTTTCACCGTGGGTTTGGTGGGATCACTCTGCGGTGTCTCCACCAAGGGCTCCGGGTCGGCGGATCTGGTGGGAGCGGCGTCGTCGGAGTCTGTGGTGCCCCTGCCGTCAGCTAGCCGAGTGTGATCATCGGCGGCAGTTGCTGCCGTAGTGCCCAGTCCCACGGGGGTGGCGGAGGTGTGCAATCCCGTGATGTTGGTGGTGTCATCAAAAACCCCCAGATCACGGGGTGCCGGACCCTGCCGGCCCCCGGACGTGGCGCTGGTGATGGCCTCCGTGGGAGCTTCGGCGCACGGTCCGGTGGTACTGATGGCCTCTGTCTGTGCGCTGGCGGTGTGCCCATCCCACGGTTCCTGCGTGCGCACGGCCTCCGTCAGTTGTTCAGAGGAAGGGCGGCCAGATGAAGAGAGGCTGGACGAGCTTGGCGCGGAGCCGGCGGCCAGCGCTTCAGTCTCTTGTGCGGAAGCGGTCTGGTGTGGGGATACAGTTTGATCCTGCTCGGCCACGGCCAGATTGCCACCGGTCCGTAATTCCTCCACCGGTCCCGTGGCGGGTGCGGAGGCGGGAAGGACGGAGGCCCCCGGATCTGCGGTGACCGGTGCCAACGGCCCCGGCCCCTGGTGCCAACCCTCCGGAACGTGACCCAACTGCTGCGAATCCAGCTCGCGCCGCAGCGTACCCAGTTCCGCTGCCAACGCACCGGCGTCAGCGGGCCGTTGATCCTCCTGTTTTGCTGTCCACTCACTGACCATGTGCGCCACGCGAGAATCAATTCCGGGTACCACCTCAGTGAGGGAGGGCACCGTTTCTTCCGCATGCGCACGCGCCAGCGCCCACGGGTTACCCGTGAAGGGGCGGCGGCCGGCCAACATTTCCCACAGCAGGATGCCCACCGAGTAAACATCCGACCGGGTTCCCACCGGTTGTTCCAGGACCAATTCGGGGGCCGCGTAGGCCACGGTGCCCAGGACCGCCCCCGTGGTGGTGTGCTGATCGGCTCCGCGACTCAGCCCAAAATCAGCCACCTTGACCGTGCCATCCGTGCGCATGAGCACATTTTCGGGTTTGATGTCCCGGTGAATCAGTCCGGCCCGGTGCGCGCTGGCCAGCCCATCCAGCATGGGGCCCATGATCTGGAAAGCCTGTCCGGGGGTCAGGAAATTCTTGCGGTTCAACACATCCCGCAGTGTCCCGCCCTCCACGTACTCCATGACCAGGAACACCAACCCCTCCGGGGTTTGGCCCTGGTCCAGGACGGCCACCACATTGGGATGGGACAGCCGTGCGGCAGCCCGCGCCTCCCGCGCAAAGCGACCCACAAAATCTGGATCTTCACTCAAATGGGGGTGCATGATCTTGACCGCCACGGTCCGGTCAAGACGTTCATCAACGGCCCGGTACACACCGCCGGTACCACCCCGGGCCATGCGTGGACCCACGGTGTAACGTCCCTCCAGGACGGCACCGGTCAAATGATCTTCTTGAGCTCTTTGCACATGACAACCCTAAGTCAGGGTCCTGGGCTCTCGCTTGGAGCCGGTGCACGGCACAGCGGCGTGATCCACCGCTGATCTTCGGATCAAGGCTCAGGCCCAGGAACGGGTCTTGGCTTTCACCTGAGAGACATAGTCCTTGGTGTCGTCAAACATGCCGTATTCCTGCACACCGTGCAGCCCCTGGTAGTAGGCCGCAATGGCCTCATCGCGGTTCTCCGCGCGCTGGGTATTGGCCCGGATGATCGCCACCCCGGCGGTCACATTGTCCTGGGGGTCCAACAAATCAAGGTCGCGCCCCACCAGGTGCTCGGCCCATTCACCGGCGGAGGGCACCACCTGCATGGTGCCGATGGCATTGGCGGGGGAGACCACCTGGTGATTGAAACCTGATTCCTGTTCGGCATGAGCCAACGCCAGGGCCGGGTCCACACCCATGTCCCGGGCAGTGTTGCGCACCATGTCCTGCAACTGCTCATCGGAGACTTTTGGGCGTTCGCGCAGCTGTTTCAGCGAGTCATTGGCTGCCCGGATCGTGTGATCGTCGTAGTCATGGCCGGGAAAGTTGTTGGTCACCGGTGGGTCACCGGCAGGGTCATCATCAGCGGTGTCACCGGCAGCTTCAGCCTTGTCAGTGGTGCCACCGGGGACGCTCAAAACGGTTCCCGGACGCAACCCCGCTGACCAGTCCAGGTCATTGGCTTCCACCAGGTCAGCCACACTCACCTGGTGCTGTTGCGCCAGATCCCACAGCGAATCACCCGTCACCACGGTGTGCTCGGTGGCGGAGGCGTCGTCGTCGTGCTGCGGATCGGTTCCGGTGTCAGTGGCCGGTTCGGCTGTGTTGTGGCCGGGATCTTGAACTGAGCCAGCATCCGCGGTGGCCGACTCGGGTGAAGGCTCCGTCGGGGCGCTCAATCGCAAGTGCTGACCCGGGGTGAGGAGGGCATCGCCGTGGAGGTCATTGAACTCCATCAGATCGTCCACGGAGATCCCATTGGCGTTTGCCACCGACCACAGGGAGTCCCCGGGGAGCACCGTGCGCACCGGGCCGTCCGGCCTGGACTCATCCTGTGTGGGTGTGGGGTGATCGGGCTGCGGGGCCGCAAAACTTGCGGAGGCGCCCGTGATGCCCAGTGCAGCCAAGGCTGCTGCCGCCGTTGCGGCTCGGGTGGCGTTGCGAAGATGCGGGCGCGCCTCGACACCTGCGCGCTCAGTGCGGCGCGCAGAATCGTGGCCCTCGGGTGTGCGGTTCATCGAGATGACCTCAAGGGACTGGGGGAAACGACCCTGGGGAAGGTGAGGCCGCTTCCCAGAGGCTACCTGCCGTGGGCACGTTGCCCTAGCAGGTCAGGGAGCGAGTCTCGCCACATCCGGCGTCTGGGGCGTCGTGTCACCTGCCACGCATCGGCAGCGCATGGCACCCTGGGAGCGTGAAGACTTCCAGCAACCGTGCCGAAAACCCCACTCCCGAACAGTTTGCGCAGCTCGGCGAACTGGTCCAGCAATGGACCACCATCCCCGACATCGCCGAGGCCATGGACGTCATTGTGACGCGGGTGCATTCCCTGGTTGACGACGGCGCCGTGCTCGCCTTCCGCGATCCCGCCGACGGTGTCCGCCGGATCCCCGCCGACTTCACCACGCAGGACGGGCGCCCGCTGGAGGCCCTGCACGGCACGGTCTCCGTGCTGCGCGATGCCGGCTTCACCGATCTGGAAGCGGCCATCTGGCTGCTCAGCCAGGATGACTCGCTGCCCGGGCGACCCATCGACTTCTTGCACGCGGGGCGTAAAACCGAGATTCGCCGTCGTGCTCAGGCCATGGCCTGGTGATCCGGCTCCGGTGAAGTTGACCCCGGTGACATTGCCCGCTGTTCCTGGCCGTTAGCGGTTGCGCCGAACTGCCGCCTGCAGGATGCGGTGAAAGGCCTGGGCCACCACGGGATCAAGGTCAAGGGCATTGATCCCGTCGGCTGCGCGTGCCGTGAGGTCATCCACCGTCTCCTCCACGGCCTGAAGGGCTCCGCTGTCCGTGATGGCCTGGCGGGCGGCCAGAATGTGGGCTTCCGTGCAGTCCGGCTCGCCCAAGACGTCAAGGACTGCTGCGGCCTGCTCCGCGGTGGCACGTTCCAGGTGCACGGCGATCACCACCGTGCGTTTGCCCTCCCGCAAATCGTCCCCGGCGGGCTTGCCGGTGGTCTGGGGATCACCGAAGATGCCCAGAATGTCGTCACGAATTTGATACGCCTCTCCCAACGCCAACGCAAAGCTCCGGAATCCCTCCACGGCACTTTCGGTGGCCTCCTGGCCCTGCGCCAAGAGAACCCCCAAGGCCACGGGGTGTTCGGCGGAATACTTGGCGGACTTGTAACGCAGCACATTCAGAGCGCGGTGATGTGCCTGGTCAGCAGGAAGATTCGCGGCAGCGACTTCAGCATGGACATCCAGATATTGCCCGATCATCACCTGGGTGCGCATGAGGTTGAAATCTGCGGCCGCCGCTGATGGGTGCCCCGCCTCCGCCAACGCCCGCCCAAACAACTGTTCGGACCAGGTGAGTGCCAAGTCACCGATCAAAATGGCCGAAGAGACCCCAAAATGCGCCGGGTCCTGCTCCCACCCGTGAGTCACGTGGAGGTGTTCCATCCGCTTGTGCACGCTTGGCATGGAGCGGCGGGTGTCGGAACGGTCAACGACGTCGTCGTGAATCAGCGCCGCTGTCTGGAACAGTTCCAGCCCCGCGGCAGCCTGTACGGGAATCACGGAGGTGGGTGGGCCACCGGCTGCACGCCAACCCCAGTAGAGCAGCTGCGCGCGCGTGCGCTTACCGCCCGTGGACAGTGCGGCAATGGCAGCTACCAGGTCTTGGGCAGCGGGATCTATGCGGATTGCCGCCTCTTCCTGCTCCGCGAACCACTGCTGCAGGTCGGACTCCACCGCGGACAGAAATGCCTCAGTCTCACGGGCGATCTGCGTGTGGATCGCCCCTGCGTTCTGGGCTGGTGTGCCGCCCGAGCTTGTGCTGTCTGAGGCGGATGGAATGCTGGAGGTCGGCACGGAAGGCTCCCGGTGAGTCTTGGGTGAGTTGTGGCTGTGGCGGTCGGTGCCCTGCCCAGCGTAGACGAGCCCCGTGACCCGGGAGGTTGCCGAGTTCGTGAATGAACCCGGCCGTTACGGGGGACGCCAGGTTGGCGCACCCCGGTGGATGGGAAAGGTGGAACAAGGCCATGGGCACACAGGAGGACATCGCTGCCCTGCGGCGTACCGCCATCCTCCATGTGGACATGGACATGTTTTTTGTGGCTGTTGAGCTCTTGGAACGTCCGGAGCTGGTGGGGCGCCCCATCATTGTGGCCGCACAATCCAACCGATCCGTGGTGCTCTCCGCTTCTTATGAGGCACGCCCGTTCGGAGTGCGCTCCGGGATGCCCCTTGCACGGGCGCGTGCCATGTGTCCACAGGCCATTGTGCTGACGCCGCACTACGGGGTCTATCCCAAGTACTCGACGGCCATCATGGGGATTTTTCACGAGGTCACAGACCGCGTGGAACAGATCAGCGTGGATGAGGCCTTTCTGGACGTCTCCGGGGCCGTGCGTCGGCTGGGTCCGCCCGTGGCCATCGCGCGCATGCTGCGCCACAGGATTCTGGAGAGTACGGGGCTGACCGCATCCGTGGGGATCGGGGCCACCAAAACCATCGCCAAGATTGCCTCAACGCGGGCCAAGCCGAACGGATTGCTCCTGGTGGATCATCAGGACACGGTGGCATTTCTGGCGGAACTACCCGTGAGTGCACTGTGGGGCGTGGGAGCCAAGACAGCTCAGACGCTGCAAGCCGCCGGTCTGATGCACGTGGGGGAGTTGGCCGCCCAAACCCCCGCGGCATTGGCCCGGTTGGTGGGTCCGGCTGCGGGTGCTCATTTGCACGCCCTGGCCAACGGCCAGGACCCGCGCCCCGTGACACCCGTCCGGGAAGAAAAGAGCCTGGGAGCGGAAGGCACCTTTGAGGAAGACGTCACGGATGTGGGCCAGATCCGCCGTGAACTCCTGAGCTTGTCGCACCGGACTGCGGCACGGCTGCGTTCACACGGGCTACGGGCCAAGCGGGTGGGTCTGAAATTGCGGTGGGCGGATTTCACCACTATTTCGCGTTCTCGAACGGTGACACAGCCGTTTTCCTCCGGTCACGATCTGTTCGGCCACGCCCGGGATCTGTTCGACCAGGAATTGCCGCTGGCCGCTCCGGTGCGACTGATCGGGATTCGAGCCGAACATCTGGAGCCCGATCACAATGCGGTACAGCTGAGTTTGGACGGCCGTGAAGAAGACTGGGCGGCGGTGGAGACGGCCATGGATCGGGCCCGCAAACGGTTTGGAGACCTTGGCTTGGGGCCTGCCTCCATGTTGGGCCACCAAGGCACGGGGCACCGTCGAGAAGGCGAAGACAAAAGGCGTCCGGGTATGTGAAGTTGCCCCATTCCAGGTGTCTGGAAGGCAGCGGCGTCACCCACAGGCGTAATCCGGGCGTATCGGCCACGGGACTTGGAGGGTAGGCTTGTCCCAAAGACGGTGAGCAGTGCTGCCATTAACTCTGCCTGCCGGTTGACATCATCACCTTCCAGGAGGGACGTCGTGGCTCTGTCCGAGCGAGAGCAACAGCTGCTGGCGCAGTTGGAGCAGCAGTTGAATGCTGACGATCCCCAGTTCGCCAGCACCATGGAAACGCGGCCGGTCCGGCCCACGTTCTCCACACGCGCCATTGTGTTGGGCGCGGTCATCGGAGTGATTGGCCTCGGAATTGTCATCGGGGGCGTGATGCTCAATCAGATCATCGTGGGAGTTCTTGGATTCCTGGTGATGTCTCTCGGTGTCTACTGGGCCAGCACCAAAGGTGCGGGTAAGCTCAAGGCCACCGCAGACGGCGACCCCAAACCCAGTGCAGGTCCGGCACCCAAGGCGGCAAAGTCGTCGTCGGGATTCATGCGCAACCTGGAGAACAAGTGGGATGAACGCCGTTCCAGCGGTCAGTGAGCCATGACTCCAGCTGAGAGCTACTGACCTCAGCTGCTTGTGGTGTACCGGCCGAACTCCCCGGGAATCGCAGCTCCAGCTTTCACATTGTGGTTGATCACTTTGTTGTGGTGACCACGTTTCAGAGGCCCCGAACGGTTTGCGTTTGGGGCCTTTGGCATGCCCGGGACCGGGCGCCCAGACCGGGGTAGTGAGCTGGTGGAGCATCCGCGGGTTGCCGACTCCCCACGTGGCTGTCGACTTCCCACCCAATCGCCGACTTCCCCCGTGGCTGTCGACTTCCCACCCAATCGCCGACTTCCCACGTTATGGGCGGTGATGTCGCAGTCGGATGGGAGGTGAACGGTGGAGTGGGAACTCGATGGCGGGCCGGGCGGTGTGCGGCGCGGTGAGGCCCTCCACCGAGCTCCACCGGACGTTCCGTGGCCTCCACTACGTGCTCCACTGTCCTCCACCGTTTGCTCCACTGCCCTCCACTGAGCCTCCACCACGAGCCTATAGCTGCTCTGACTAGCTGAAATAAGACCATCACCACACCTCGCACAGCACACCACTGATCCCGAAAAAGCCCCATGATCGCCGACCTCTGGCGGATCGCGGTTGACCGGGGAGGAAAGTGGAGTAAAGTGGGGGAGCAGAGAGAGAAGTAGGAGGAACCTTTCAAACTGAGGTGGTGAGCATGTTCCTCGGGACGTACTCACCCCGACTGGATGACAAGGGGCGCCTGATCTTCCCGGCCAAGTTTCGTGAGGAACTGTCGGAAGGGTTGGTGCTCACTCGTGGCCAGGAGCGCTGCATCTATGTATTCAGTGCGGCGGAGTTCCAGAAGGTTCATGAGCAGATGAGGGCGGCCCCGCTGTCCTCCAAGCAGGCTCGTGATTACATCCGCGTTTTTCTCTCAGGTGCTTCGGATGAAGTGCCGGACAAGCAGGGCCGGGTCACCATTCCCACCCCGCTCCGTCAGTACGCAGGTCTTGATCGGGAGCTGGCCGTTGTAGGCGCAGGTTCTCGTGCGGAGATCTGGGACGCCCAAGCCTGGGAGTCCTACTTGGCGGAACAGGAATCGGCGTTCTCCGACACGGAGGACGAGGTGATCCCAGGGCTGTTCTGACAGTCACCTGCTGCGCAATCGAATAGCTGTCACGTGAGCGGTTGAACACCGCACCGGGATCTCCGCGGCGAGATCTCCACCCGCACTGCCGTCACCGTCCTGACTCAACTTCCCCTGAGCCAGGCCGGATTCGAGGGATGGCCAGCGGGCGGGGTTCTGGTCACGTAGCTCACGGTGCGGTGTTCGTCTGTGTGGGGAGCACCCCCAGTAAGCTGAGGGATCGAAAACATTGCATGCAACGGCGCGTGCCCCCCTGAATCATTGAAGGCCGTCAGATGGTGGCCATGAGTATCACCCATGACCCTGCCACCGGTCATGACCCACATGAGGAGTCACCATGTCGGATGCACCGCGCCCCACGTCGCAGCGGCATGTCCCCGTACTCCTGGAGCAGTGCCTGGACCTCTTGGCTCCGGGGTTGGAGCGCTCCGCACCCGTTGCGGTGGATGCCACCTTGGGTATGGGGGGACATTCTGAAGCGTTGCTCAGCCGGTTCCCCACGCTTCACCTGGTGGGCGTGGACCGAGACCCCACCGCGCTGGAACTTGCCTCAGCCCGGTTGGAACAGTTCGGTGATCGTTTCCACCCCGTGCACACCACCTACGATCAGATCCCCGAAGCCTTGGAGCAAGCGGGCTTTGATCAAGCTGATGGCATCCTCTTTGACCTGGGCGTGTCCTCCATGCAGCTGGATGAGCGCGAACGTGGCTTTGCCTACTCCTATGACGCCCCGCTGGACATGCGGATGGATTCCACCGCCCAGCTCACGGCGCAGGAAGTGGTCAACACCTACCCGGAGGCTGACCTGCGCCGTATCCTGCGCGACTGGGGGGAGGAGCGCTTTGCCTCCAGAATCGCCCAAGCCATTGTGACCACCCGGGCCAACAGTCCCTTGACGACGACGGGCGAGCTGGTTGAGATCGTGCGCTCAGCCGTTCCCGTGGCAGTTCAGCGCAAGAAGGGCCATCCCGCCAAGCAGACCTTCCAAGCACTGCGGATTGAAGTTAATCAGGAGCTTGAGGTTCTTCGCAGAGCTGTGCCACGTGCCCTGGATGTTCTCAGCCAGGATGGGCGAGTCGTTGCCATGAGCTACCACTCGCTGGAAGACAGAATCGTCAAGCAAGAGTTTGCCGCCCGTTCGGTGTCCACCGCGCCCAAGGGCTTGCCCGTGGAGTTGGAAGAGCACAAGCCAACGTTCAAGATCCTGACTCGCGGCACCCACACACCTACAGCGCAGGAGATCGAGGACAACCCGCGGGCAGCTTCGGCCCGGCTGCGGGCCGCCCAACGGATCAGAAGTGGACATGTTGTATGACCGGTTCAGACGAATCGCCCCGGGGTCTGCGGGGTCGTTTGAGAGCGGGCGCCAGATTGCCGTGGCGCAGGCGCCCAACCAGCTCGGTTGACGGTGCCGACCCATCACCTGACCGGGCATCTGGGCAGGCAGGCACCACCAACCGGAAGTGGCGCCGTTGGTCCCGACTACTGCCACTGGTCATTGCGGTGGTGGCTGTGGTCAGCACGCTGGCTGGAATCTTGTACTTGAACATCAAGATCAGCGATGGCCAGTACCGGCTCGTCGAACTGCGTGCCCAGGAGCGGTCTCTGGCGCAGGAGTCCGAGGCTTTGACCCAAGATCTGGAGTTCTACCAGGCGCCCCAAAATCTGGCGATTGCAGCCACCAATGACGGCATGGTTCCAACCACCTCCGAGGGCTTGGTGGACCTGCAATCGCAAGAAGTCACCGGCGACCCGCAGCCTGCTGCGCAGTCCGAGGACGGAGAAGTGTTGGTGGCGCAACCGGTCCAGCGCGGATCAGCGGCAGCCGACCGAGCGGCGTCGTTGGCACGGGAACGCCGCGACGCTTTACCGGACACCGATACCGAGGTCAACGACCAGTTGCGTGCAGCCAATCAGGCTGAATCAGATGTGAATTTGCACGGGGGATCACTGCCGGCGCCGCAGCAGCGCCAGCCCGCGGACGCAACGGCGTCGCCGTCGCCCACCGCTGTGCCCACGGGTGCCCCTGCTTCAGCGGGAACTGAAAGTCAGGCCAACCCCGATCAATCCCAGCCGACGCCAGACCAGAATGCCGGGGGTGGCCAATGAGTGATCGGCCATTCGACCCCACGGAGCCCACCGATGCACCGGGTCCAGATCAGGAGCCGGCGCAGCCGCAGCGCCCGGCCACTCGGCGTGAATTCGTGGGCTTGGCGCTCGGACTGATTGCGCTGACCTTGCTGGCGCTGCGGTTGGTCTGGGTCCAAGGACTGGATTTGAGTGGGCGTGCCGCCAGCGCTGAAAATGATCGGCTGCGGCAGGAGTCTCTACCGGCACTGCGTGGCGAGATTCTGGACCGCAACGGGGCAATTCTGGCTCGCAGCATCCAGCGCTACGACATTGCGGTGGATCAGACTCTGGTGCGTGACCTGACGGTGCGAAATCCTGACGGCAGCACCGAAACCCGCACGGTCTTGAACATCATCCGAGACCTGGCGGACATCCTGCACATCTCAGATGAGGAGGTGAAGGATGCGCTGGACGGGGAGGCCAATTTCCAGTACTTGTACCGTTCGGCCACACCGGAGCAGTGGAACGCCGTCCGTGACCTGCAACTGGGCTTTGTCACGGCAGAGCCGGTCTCCCAGCGCAGTTACCCCAATGGGCAATTGGGCGGGTCCGTCGTGGGTTTCATGGGCGGTGACGGCGATGCCCTGGCGGGCGTGGAACTGTCCCAGGACGAGATCCTGAGCGGTCAGGACGGGATACGTACCTTTGAAATCAGTGCCGATGGCGTGCGCATCCCGGTGGCCCCGCACGATGAGACCTCCCCGGTCAATGGTGGTCAGGTGACCCTGACACTGGACCGTGACGTCCAGTACTACGCGCAGGAGGCGGTTGCCGCACGGGTCAAGGAACTCGACGCCGAATGGGGGACCGCTGTGGTCCTGCGCGTCTCCGACGGCCAGGTGTTGGCGCTGGCAGATTCCACCATGGTGGACCCCAACGATCCCGGGCGTACGGAAAATGAAGGTGACTATTCCCCGCGGTCCGTGGCCGCAGCTGTGGAGCCTGGTTCCACGGAAAAGACGCTGACAGCGGCAGCCGCCATTGAAGAGGGAAAGATTCAACCTCTCAGTGAGGTTTCAGTTCCTCCAGAGCTGACCATTGACGGTCAGACCTTCACGGACTCCTTCACCCATGGGGCGGAGGACCGGACGTTCGCGGGGATCATTGCGGACTCCATGAACACCGGAACGGTGGAGGTGGGCAAGGAGCTGACCCCGGAGCAACGCCACACCTGGTTGAAGAACTTTGGGATCGGGGAACTCACGGGCATCGAGATTCCTGGTGAAACCATGGGTCTGTTGGCTGACTGGACTGCATGGGACACCCGCCAGCAGTACACCGTGCTCTTTGGCCAGGGGCTCTCCCAATCACCGTTACGCACCGCCACCATTTACCAGGCCGTGGCCAACGACGGCGTGTTGGTTGAACCCCGCGTGGTGCTTTCCACCACGGACGCCGATGGCACCACCACCATCCCGGAACCACCTGAACCGCGCCGTGTTGTGAGCAGTGAAACGGCCGCGCAGGTCTTGGAGATCATGGAGACCGTGATCACCGTAGGCGGTGCTCCGGATGCCGCAGTGCCCGGGTACCGCGCCGGCGGCAAGTCAGGCACGGCCGAGGCCCCGGGGGACCAGGGCGGCTATGACGGTTACACCACATCCTTTGTGGGCATGGCACCGATGGAGGACCCGCAGTACGTGGTGGCTGTCACACTGCAACGGCCGCAGGGTGAGGTGCGAACCATTGGGGCATCGGGAGTTTTCAGCCAGATCATGGGCGATGTCCTCAAACACTACGGGGTGAGCCCATCCACCACGGAGCCAGTGGCCCTGGACAAGTTCTTCGGCAAGGATGCCGACCGCAATGAACACAGCAACCGCTAGACTCGGGACGAATCCGGAACGGTTCTTCCCCGCCGTTCAGACCGTAGCGGTTCTCTGCTGGTCGCTCTGGGGAACTCCACCGGTTCGCAACCGTGCCCCTGGCCGTGGTGGCACGGGGTGGTGGGCAAGTGTCCGCCAGGCACAGGAAGGATGACGTGGAGAACATGGATAACGCACCGGAGATCACCACGGATGCAGCGTTGCTGCGTCCCGGTGGGGTTTCCCCCATCAGCCTGGGGTCCATGGCCGCAGCGCTGGATGGGCAACTGCTCCAGGTGCCGGAAACCACGGATCTCCAGCAGGTTGAAGTGTCCGGCATCAGCATTGACTCCCGGGCCGTTCAACCCGGTGATCTCTACGCGGCTTTGCCGGGTGCCCGATTCCACGGGGCGAGCTTTGCTGCGGCGGCGGTGAACAACGGTGCGGCCGCGATTCTCACCGATGCCGCTGGGGGGCAACTCGTAGCGGATGCGCAACCACCGGTCACGGTGCCCATCGTGCTCAGCCAAGATCCCCGTGCCGCCGTGGGGGACCTGGCCGCTCACATCTATGCTTCTCAGCCCGTTGACGGTTCCGGGCTGTCCCTGTTCGCGGTGACCGGCACCAACGGCAAAACCACCACCACGTATTTTGTGAATTCCATTCTGCGCGCGCTGGGCGAAACCACGGGGCTGATTGGAACCATTGAGATTTTGGCGGGAGACCAGCAGATCCCCTCCACCCTGACCACACCCGAAGCCCCCACGGTGCACGCGCTGCTCTCCGTCATGCGCGAGTCCGGCATGACGGCGGCCTCCATGGAGGTGTCCTCCCATGCCATCGAATTCCACCGCGTGGACGGTGTGCGTTACGGCGTCTGCGGGTTCACCAACCTGACTCAGGATCACCTGGACCTCCACGGGACCATGCAGGCTTATTTTGAGGTGAAGGCTGAACTGTTCACACCCGCGCGCACCGAACGTGCCGTGGTGGTGGTGGCTGACGACGCCGACACCTGGGGCATCAACATGGCTCGCCATGCCCGTGCTCAGCTTGGCGCCGAAAACGTTGACGTTTTTGCCATGCGGGGCGGAGTGGTGGCAGACCGGGAATCCGGTCCGCAACGCCGTGGCGCGGACTGGACTCTGCACTCGATGACGCGCCGCGGCATTGGACATGCTTTCCGTCTGGTGCACCGGGACGGACGTACGTTGCGGGTCAGCACCGGTTTGCCCGGTGAGTTCAACGTGGCCAACGCCGCTCTGGCCACGTTGATGGTGTTGTCCTCCGGGGTGGAACTGGAACGGCTGCAGAGAGTTCTGGATGAATACGATCCTCTGACCACGGATGTCCCCGGGCGTATGCAGCTGATCGGTACGCAACCCACCGCCGTCGTCGATTTTGCGCATAATCCAGACGCCCTGGCCCGGGCACTGAACGCCGTGGACCCGCCAGAAGGTGAGGGACGAGTCATCTTGGTGTTCGGCGCCACCGGGGACCGAGACAAAACCAAGCGACCGCTCATGGGTGAAATTGCGGTACGTGAGGCGGATGTGGTCATCATCAGTGATGACGATCCCCACGGTGAGGACCCGGCGGCCATCCGCGGTGAGGTTCTTGCCGGTGCTCACGCGCTGATGGAGTCCGGCAAGGCGCGTGCCACGGAGATTCACGAAATCGCACCGCGATCGGTGGCCATTCGTTCCGCAGTGCGGATGGCCGGACGTAATGATTCGGTGATCGTGGCCGGCCGCGGACATGAGACAGTGCAGGACATTGCGGGTGTGGACCACCCGCTGGATGACCGTGCGGAACTACGCGCGGCTTTGGACGAGATGGGCAGCAGCTCGCAGGAAGGCTGGGGTGAAGCCAAGTGATCGCACTGGACGCGCACCAGATTGCCCAGATCACGGGCGGTACCGTGCTGGGATTGGACACCGCAGCAGCGGGTCAAGACGCCGTGAGCGCGGGTCAGGTTCCCGTGGTGGAGCACGTGACCACTGACTCGCGGGAAGTTGGCCCGGGAACGCTGTTCGTGGCCAAACCCGGCGAAGTCACCGACGGTCACAACTTTGTCCCCGCGGCATTCGAGGCCGGGGCAACCCTGGCCCTGGTGGAGCGGCCGGTGCCCCTGGCGGAAGCACCTGCAACTCTGACGGAGGCACCTGCAACACTGGAGACCACCTCCGTCTATCCATCCGTTCAGGTCAACGACGTGGTGGAAGCCATGGGAGCGCTGGCCGCCTGGGTGGTGGCTCATCTGCGGGAATCCCACGGCACGGCCGATGGCGGCGTCAAAGTTGTGGGCATCACCGGCTCCGTGGGCAAGACCACCACCAAGGACCTACTGCGCGCTGTTTTCGAGTCCGTGGGTCCCACAGTGGCTCCCCAGGGCTCCTACAACGGGGAGGTGGGCGTCCCGCTGACGGTGTTCACCGCAACGGAACAAACCCGGTACCTGGTGGTGGAGATGGGTGCCACCCACATCGGCAACATCGAATACCTGTGCAACATGGTCCACCCGGATGTGGGTGTGGTGCTGTGTGTGGGAACCGCCCACGCCGGTGAGTTCGGCGGCGTGGACAACATTGCCGTGGCCAAGGGCGAACTGGTGGAGGCGCTGGGCACGGATGGGGTGGCCGTTCTCAACGAGGACGATCCCCGCGTACGTACCATGCACACCCGCACCCAGGCACCGGTGGTGTTTTTCACCGCGGGGGATGCTTGCACGGCTCATCCGATCACCGGCCAACGAGTGTGGGCCAGTGACGTCACCACGGACGACGACGGCCACCCCACCCTGACTTTGCACTTCCCGGATGGTTCCGAGCACCGTGTGGTCTCCGGACTGATCGGTGCCCATCACGTGAGCAACATCCTGGCCGCTGCCACCGCAGCTTTTGTGGCCGGTGTCCCGGCTGAGCAGATTGCCACTGTGCTACAGCACCGCGGTGCGGGCAGCCGGTGGCGGATGGAACGTACGGAACGTGGCGACGGCGTCACCGTGATC
The DNA here is from genome assembly GCF_030538595.1 of Kocuria sp. GTDB lineage: Bacteria > Actinomycetota > Actinomycetes > Actinomycetales > Micrococcaceae > Kocuria. The sequence continues at coordinate 71,912 of NZ_JAUNTS010000006.1, read as the reverse complement.
AACGATGCCTACAACGCCAACCCCCAGTCCATGCGCGCCGCGCTGCAAACGCTGGCCGAACTGGGGCGGGGTTCTGGTGATCGTCCGGCGCGGCGCACCTGGGCGGTGCTGGGCGGCATGTTGGAACTCGGTGACCTCTCCGTGGAGGAACACGATGCCATCGGCCGGCAAGTGGTCCGCATGAACATTTCAAAATTGGTGGCTGTGGGGGAGACCGCACGCCCCATCTACAACGCCGCGCATCTGGAAGGCTCGTGGGGCAATGAGGCCACCTGGGTCCCGGATGCCGATGCCGCCGAAGAGCTTTTGGCCCAGGAATTGGCTCCCGGAGACATGGTGTTGTTCAAGTCCTCCAATGCCGCAGGAATGAAGATTCTGGGGGACAAAGTGGCAGCCGCCCCCGTCACGGACTCACGTGCGCCGGCCGCAGCCAATGATGCCCCCGCGGAGGCAGATCACTGGCTCTCCGCAGGTGACTTTGTCAACACGGACCGCGATCAGCCAGGAGGAGCGCACGCATGATTCAGATTGTGGTAGCGGGCTTCCTGGGCCTGGCACTCTCGATTTTCGGTACCCCCGCGTTCATCAAATTCTTGGCCAGACAGGGCTACGGCCAGTTCATTCGTGAAGACGGGCCGTCCAGCCATCAAACCAAACGTGGCACGCCCACCATGGGTGGCGTGGCCATCCTGGGGGCCGCCACGGTGGCCTACCTGATCTCCCACCTGGGTGTGGGGATCACCACGGGCAACTGGACGGGCCCCACGGTGTCCGGTGTCCTGGCGCTGTTCCTGATGCTCGGCATGGGATTTGTGGGTGGCATTGACGACTTCACCAAGATCACCAAGAAGCAGAACCTGGGGCTGACTCCCAAGGGCAAAATCCTGTTGCAGGGCCTCATCGGGTCCGCTTTTGGTGTTTTGGCCTTGCTGTTCCCTGATCCTCGGGGGGAGACTCCCGGCTCCACGGCGGTGTCCATCACCCGTGATCTTCCCGCCCTGGACATGGGCTTTGGGCAGTTCCAGGGGGGCTTGATCGAAGCTCTCACCAGCGAACGCAATGTGCTCCTGGTGATCGCGGGACTGATTCTCTTTGTGGTGTGGGTCAACTTGATTGCCACGGCCACCACCAATGCGGTCAACCTGACCGATGGTTTGGACGGTCTGGCCACGGGAGCCGCCATTCTGGTGTTCTCCGGCTACCTGTTGATCAGCATGTGGCAGACGGATCATCTCTGCGGTGATCCCGCCACCACCTCCGCCTCCGGACTGTGCTACACCGTGCGCGATCCATCTGATCTTGCTGTGTTGGCAGCTGCGCTGATCGGCGCCTTGATCGGTTTCCTCTGGTGGAACACCTCCCCGGCCAAGATTTTCATGGGTGACACCGGGTCATTGGGCCTGGGCGGTGCCTTGGCGGCCTTTGCCGTCCTGAGCCGTACGGAACTGCTTTTGGTTCTGATTGCCGGACTGTTCGTGCTGATCACGGTGTCCGTGATCCTCCAGGTGGGGTGGTTCAAACTCTCCGGTGGAAAGCGCATCTTCAAGATGGCACCGCTGCAACATCACTTTGAACTCAAGGGCTGGCAGGAAGTGACCGTTGTGGTCCGCTTTTGGATCATCGCCGGACTGTTCGTGGCCGTTGCCCTGGCCATTTTCTACGGAGAGTGGCTGATCTCCAATGGAGGAACTTTCCGGTGATCGCATCCACCAACGCCAACCCCGTCTTGGGTTCGCCCCGCCTTGAAGAACTCACCAGCTGGGATGCGGACTGGTCCGGTCTGCCCGTGGTGGTTGTGGGAATCGGGGTGGCTGGATTCGCCGCAGCAGACACGTTGATTGAGCTGGGCGCCAACGTCGTCGTCGTGGATGGCAAAGTGTCTGAGGAAACCCGCAACAAGGCGGAAACGCTGAAAATTGTGGGTGCCAAAGAGGTCCTGCTGGGGCAAGAGTTCATGTCCTCCGTACCGCTGGTGGAGGGCCAGCAGGCTGAACTGGTGGTCACCTCACCGGGTTTGCGCCCGGATCAGCCGCTGCTGGCGCAGGCACGGGAATTGGGCATCCAAATCTGGGGGGATGTGGAGCTGGCCTGGCGCATCCGTGAGCGTGCCGGCCGAAAAACCGCGGAATGGGTTTGCATCACGGGTACCAACGGCAAGACCACCACGGTCCAGATGACGGAAGCCATGCTCCAAGCCGGGGGATTGAAAGCCATTGCCGTGGGCAATGTGGGCACCCCTGTTCTGGACGCGCTGCGTGACCCCGTGGAGTACGACGTTCTGGCCGTGGAACTCTCCAGCTTCCAGCTGCACTGGCAGTACTCAGTCTCCCCGCTGGCTGCGGTGTGTCTCAACATTGCAGAAGATCACGTGGACTGGCACGGGAGCTTCCAGAACTACCTTGCGGACAAGTCGCGCGTGTATGAAAACTGCCGGGTGGCGGCGGTCTACAACGTGGCCGATCAGAGCACGCTTCACATGGTGGAGGAGGCCGACGTGGTGGAGGGGTGCCGCGCCATCGGTTTCACCGCCGGTCATCCGCAACCCTCCATGCTGGGCGTGGTGGAAGATCTGCTGGTGGATCGCGCCTTCCTGGACGATCGCCGCCATCAGGCCTTGGAGCTGGCTTCCGTGACGGAGTTGAAGCCGGTCCCCACCGTGCATGGAGTGGCCAATGCCCTGGCTGCTGCCGCCTTGGCGCGAGCTGCCGGTGTTGACGCACCGGAGGTGGGGGAAGGGCTGCGCCGCTTTGAGCCAGGCGCCCACCGCATCCAGCCCGTGGCCAAGACCAACGGTGTGGTGTGGATCAACGATTCCAAGGCCACCAACCCGCACGCCGCCAACGCCTCCCTGTCCGCTTTTGATCCGGTGGTCTGGATTGCCGGTGGCCTGGCCAAGGGCACGGACAGCCACGATTTGGTGGCCCAGCACGCCCACCGCTTGCGGGCGGTGGTGCTCATTGGCACAGACAACGCCAATCTCACGGCGGCACTGGCCCAGCACGCCCCGGATGTCCCGGTGATTCCAGCAGTCCAGGACGCTGGACAGGCACCGGTTGATGCAGCAGACGGTGACGCCGTGATGCGCCTTGCCGTTGCAGCGGCCCACCGGGTGGCAGTGGAAGGTGACACGGTTCTGTTGGCGCCGGCTGCGGCCTCCATGGATCAGTTCAAGGACTATGCCCACCGCGGCCAGGCGTTCACGGTGTCCGTTGCCGATTTGGTGGAGCGTTTGTCATGAGTCCGCGCGGACGCACCCGCAACAGCACGGTCAGCGCCATGCGCCGTGCTGAATCCGGTGCCTCCCGTCCCGACTTGGTTGCAGCGCAGTCCGCGGGGACCGGGCTGTTGCGGCGGGTCTGGACCTGGGTCCATGACGGTCCGCTGCTGCATTCCTATTACGCCTTGGCGGCAAGTGCGGTTCTGCTCTCCGCCGTAGGCGTCATGATGGTGTTGTCCTCCTCCTCCGTGGAGTCCATCTCCTCCGATCAGTCGGCGTACCAGTATTTTTGGCGCCAGCTGGTGTTTGGTGGCGGCGGCATCTTTGCCATGGTGGTCCTGTCACTGCTGCCGCCCAAACTGTTTGAACGATGTGCCGTGATGGCCTTTGCGGTCACCAGCTTGGGTCTGGCCACCGTGTTGCTGTGGGGCACTGAGATCAACGGCAACCGCAACTGGATTCAAATCGGGCAATTCACCGCCCAGCCTTCGGAGGCGGCAAAGCTCGGGGTGGCCTTGATGCTGGGCTGGTACTTTGCCAAGTACTCCCGGCAATTGCACGGATGGGGCTATTTGTGGCCTTCCGGGCTGATCCTGTTGGTCCCGCTGATCGGGGTGGGCGCAGGCGGGGACGCCGGAACGGCGATCATCTTTGTGCTGATCTACGCTGCGGCGCTGTTCCTGGCCGGAGCACCACTGAAACTTTTTGCCGTGGGTGGCTTGGGAGCCTTGGTGATCAGCGCGTTCACCGTGGTCATGGCTCCCCACCGCATGGATCGTGTGACCGGTTGGATCACCGGCAACTGCGACGCCGCAGGCTCCTGCTGGCAGGCGCAGCAAGGCTTGGGTGCCTTGGCCACCGGAGGATGGTGGGGAGTTGGGCTGGGGCAGTCCCGGTCCAAGTACAGCTATGTGCCGGAAGCACACAATGACTACATTTTTGCGATCATCGGTGAAGAGCTGGGGCTCATTGGCACGGTCTTCATCTTGGCTTTGTTCGCTGTGATGGCGGTGGCCATGGCTCGTGTGTTGTTGCGCAGCAACTCAACCTTTGAACGGATCACCACGGGTGGGATCTTGGCCTGGTTGATCGGTCAGGCTTTTGTGAACATCGGAATGGTCACGGGTGCTCTGCCCGTGATTGGGGTTCCCCTACCATTCATCAGTTACGGTGGGTCCTCCTTGTTCATGTGTTTGGCGGCAGTGGGGGTGGTCATGTCCTTCACCAGACTGGCCGGACCCACTTGGTTGGACCGGCTGATCAACCGATTCCGCGGGCCGTCTGCACGAACAACACCGAGCCCCGCTCCCGAGGCGGCATGGGACGGGGAGACGGAGCTTCCCCACAATGTGCACCGCATTGGGACCCGTCCGGAGAGGACATCATGAATCACCAGGTACCCGGGGCAGGGCAGCAGGAACCCACCCCCTCCTCGGCAGCGCAGTCCACAGCGGGTGTGGTGTCCGTGGTGATCGCCGGCGGTGGTACGGCCGGCCACGTGTCCCCTCTGCTTGCCATTGCGCGGGCTTTGCAGGACGCCGACCCCTCCGCGGACATTACAGCGGTGGGTACGACGACGGGGATGGAAACCCGTCTGGTTCCGGCAGCCGGATTGCCGCTGGAAACCATTGATCGCGTGCCACTGCCGCGCAAACCATCCATGGACCTGCTCAAATTGCCGCTTCGGCTGCGGGGCGCCGTCAAACAAGCCGGTCAGATCATTGACCGTCATGCGGCTGACGTGGTGGTGGGCGTGGGTGGCTATGTGAGCACCCCCATGTATCTGGCTGCCAAGCGGCGCGGAATCCCCGTGGTGATTCACGAGGCCAATGCGCGCCCCGGGCTGGCCAACCGGGTGGGTGCCCGGTTTGCCGCTGTGGTTGCCACTGCATTTCCGGACACCCCGATTGCGGGGGCGCGCACGGTGGGTATGCCCATGCGCCCGGAGATCGCTGGTCTGGACCGAGCTGCACGGCAGGCCGAGGCCCGGCAGGCATTGGGCCTGGACCCGGCGCTGCCCACGGTGATTCTCACCGGTGGATCATCCGGTGCACAAAGCATGAACCAGACCATGAGCCAAGTGGTGCAGGAGATCGGCCCAGCAGGCATCCAGGTGTTGCACGTCACCGGGCACGGCAAACAACTGATGGATGCTCGTGGCGAACTGGTCACAGCCCAGGGCTACCACCAGGTGGAATACGTGGATGGTATGGAGCAGGTCTATGCAGCGGCAGATCTTCTGGTGGCGCGCTCCGGGGCGGCCACGGTCTCGGAAGTGGCCGCAGTGGGTTTGCCTGCCATTTTTGTGCCCTTGCCCATCGGCAACGGAGAGCAGGCGCTCAACGCACGGTCACTGGTGAATGCCGGGGCAGCACACGTGGTCAAGGACGCCGAATTCACCCCGGAGTACGTCCGGGACACCGTATTTCCCCTGGCCACCGACACTCAGGCGCTGGCGCAGATGGCCCAAGCAGCCCGGGGGGCCGGCGTGCGTGATGCCGCAGCCACCATGGCCCAGTTGATTTTGCAGGAGGCGCGAGCGTGAACCATTACACACAGGATGCCAGTGGAGATGCCCACAACGGTGCTGCACAGGTGGGAGTCCACACCCCTCCGCAGGAGTTGGGACGGACGCACCTGATCGGAATAGGCGGGGCGGGCATGTCCGCCGTCGCCCGGTTGCTGCTGGCCCACGGCGTCCCGGTGCACGGCTCCGACGCCCAGGAATCCACCGCCTTGCTGCAGCTGCGTGAGCAAGGTGCCACCGTGACCGTGGGGCAACGTGCTGAGAACGTGCATGACGTGGACACCGTGGTGATCTCCACCGCCATTCGGGAGACCAACCCGGAGTTGGCGGCTGCTCGGAAGCTGGGGCTTGCTGTTCTGCACCGGTCGGATGCCCTGGCGGTGACCATGCACGGTTCACATGTGGTGGCGGTTGCCGGAACCCACGGGAAGACCACCACCAGTTCCATGATCGCCGTGATGCTGGAAGCAGCGGGGCGCCGCCCGTCCTGGGCCATCGGTGCCCACGTGGCAGATTTGGGCTCCAACGCCGCATTGGGTCACGGCGATTGGTTTGTGGCCGAAGCCGATGAGTCAGACGGTTCTTTCCTGAAATACGCCCCCACCGTGGCCGTGGTGACCAACATTGAACCGGACCATCTGGATCATTACCCCTCCACGGAGGCTTTCTTCCAGGCTTTTGACGACTTTGCCGCCACCATTCGTGACGGCGGCACACTGGTGGCCTGCCAGGATGATGCGGGCTCACGCGCGCTGGCCCAGAGTTTCCGGGACAGCGGGGGCAAGGTGCTCACTTACGGCACGGACCCCACGGCGGACATTGAGATTCACCAGATCGAAAGCCACGGTCTTGGCTCCACCGCCACGCTGGTGGTCGGTGACGGTGCGGATGCCCACCGGTACCGGTTGAGTCTTTCCGTCCCCGGAGCACACAACGTGCAAAATGCCACGGCGGCTTTCGCCGTCGCCTGGGCAACCGGAGTTCCAGCGGAAGATGCACTGCGTGGATTGACCGGCTTCCACGGATCAGCGCGGCGCTTTGACCTCAAAGGCGAAGGTAACGGCATTCGAGTTTTTGACGACTATGCCCACCACCCCACGGAGGTGGCGGCTGCCCTGACAGCGGCGCGCAATGTGGCCAACGGGCATCAGGTTCACGCCCTGTTTCAACCACATCTGTTCTCCCGAACCCAGGCTTTTGCCGGGGAGTTTGCCGCTGCCTTGGAGCTGGCAGATCATGCGTGGGTGCTGCCGATCTTTGCAGCGCGTGAAGACCCCGTTCCCGGAGTCACCGCGCAGCTGATCACGGAGGCCGGCAATGAGCGGGTGCGTGCGGTGGCGGATGCCCAGGAAGCCATCACCGCTGTGCTCTCCCAGGCAGAACCGGGGGATTTGGTCATGACCATCGGCGCGGGGGACGTGACGGTTTACGGTCCGCAGCTGGTGGCTGCACTGGCCGGGGAAGTCGCCGTCTGATGGCTCCCGGGCAACGCCCTCATCAGCCACGGCTCAACCGCAAACATTCCTCGTCCGCGGGCCAATCGCAGGCTCCCTCTGAGCACGGCGCAGAGAACGGCACGCCGCCGGAATCTGGGCAGGAACCGGGCAGCGTTCTGGTCAATGACGACTCCAAAGTCTCGGACCTGGACACCTCTCGCTATGAAGAAGTCCCTTCGGGTGGTGGACAGTTCAGTGCTTGGCGCCGTCGCATACAGGGTGAGGGACCGGACGGGCCGCACAGATCGGGCCACCGGAGCTCGCACCAACTCACAGCAGCGCAGCGCCGGACACGGCGACGTCGTCGCGCCCTCTGGGGGAGTGCCGGAGCCTTGGTAGGGGCCCTGGTATTGGCCTGGGTGATCTTCTTTTCGCCGCTCCTGGCAGTACGTTCCATCGAGGTCCAAGGAGCCCAGCTGACGGATTCCCAGGAAGTTTCCCAACACCTGGAGCAGTTTCAAGGTGTCCCCATGACCCGCATTTCAGAACGGGATGTGATGGACAGCCTGGGGGATCTACCCCAGGTGCGTTCCGTGCATGTGATGACCATGCCCAACAACACGTTGGTGGTGGAACTGACGGAACGTGTGCCGGTGGCCGCTGTGCAAGACGGCGCCAGCTGGGCCCTGGTGGATCATGAGGGCACCGTGCTGCGCACCGTGGAAGATCCCGCTGATCTCAACGTTCCCGTGATTGAAGGTGGCACGGAGATTTTGGGATCGGAGGACTTCACGTTTGTGGCGGATGTACTTTCCACCTTGCCTTCAGCCTTGCTGGAACAAGTCAGCTCTGCGCAAGCGGAGTCCAACTCCACGGTGGTTCTTGAACTGGACGGTGGGATCACGGTGCGGTGGGGGGACTCTTCCCGGGGCGCCCTCAAAGCTGAGGTGCTGGCACAGCTGGTGGAGGCCGGCGCAGCCACGGGTGCCGTGAGCGTTTATGACGTTTCTTCTCCTGAGCATCCTGTCCTGGAGTGATAACCCCGGTGACATTGAGTGACGCCACAGCGCTGCATTGTTCAAGTTTTGCCTGAACGTTGAAGGCTTGTCCGTAAATTTTCCCGGATGCGCTGCTCAACACACCATGTTGCGTACAGATCGCCTCACGGCCGTTGCTAGTCTTTGCGTGGAAGAAATAGCTGAGCCGTATCCGCAGGTCACTCATTCTTGAACCGCAGCTTGAAGGTTAAGGAATCGGAGTCCCGGTTGTGCGGCTGGCGCAACAGCAGCCCGTTCGTCCCCCAGGCGGGCGGACCCCCGAAGTGAAACAGGTGATCATGGACACCACGACTCCCCAGAACTACCTGGCCGTCATCAAGGTCGTCGGCATCGGCGGCGGCGGCGTCAATGCCGTCAACCGCATGATTGAAGAAGGTCTGCGCGGCGTAGAGTTCATCGCCATCAACACGGACGCCCAGGCGCTGTTGATGTCTGATGCTGACGTCAAACTTGATGTTGGCCGTGAATTGACCCGCGGGCTCGGTGCGGGCGCCAACCCTGATGTTGGTCGTCAGGCGGCTGAGGACCACCAGGAAGAGATTGAGGAAGTCCTCAAGGGCGCAGACATGGTGTTTGTGACCGCCGGTGAAGGCGGTGGCACCGGTACCGGTGGCGCTCCGGTGATCGCTCGGATCGCTCGCTCCCTGGGTGCCCTGACCATTGGTGTGGTCACCCGCCCCTTCACCTTTGAGGGGCGTCGCCGCTCCAACCAGGCCGAGAACGGGATCGAAACCCTGCGCGATGAAGTCGACACCCTCATTGTGATCCCCAATGACCGTTTGCTCTCCATCTCTGATCGCAACGTGTCCATGCTGGATGCCTTCAAGTCCGCCGACCAGGTGCTGCTCTCCGGTGTGCAGGGCATCACGGATCTGATCACCACGCCGGGTCTGATCAACCTGGACTTTGCAGACGTCAAGTCCGTGATGCAGGGGGCCGGTTCCGCACTGATGGGCATTGGCTCCGCTCAGGGCGAGGACCGTGCCGTCAAGGCTGCCGAGCTGGCCATTGCCTCCCCGCTGCTGGAGGCTTCCATCGACGGCGCCCACGGTGTGCTGCTCTCCATCCAGGGTGGCTCGGACCTGGGCCTGTTCGAGATCAATGAGGCCGCCCGCCTGGTGCAGGAAGTTGCCCACCCGGAGGCCAACATCATCTTCGGTGCCGTGATTGACGACGCCCTGGGCGACCAGGCTCGCGTGACCGTGATCGCCGCTGGTTTCGACTCGGTCTCCCCGGAGACCAACGCGAACAACACCTCCGCCGCAGCCCAGCAGGCCGCCTCCACCCGCGCCGCTTTCGGCTCCGGAGCGGGCCAGCCGGCCAACATCGGCCGTGCCCCGCAGCGTGGCGGCCAGTCCGCACCGGCTCGTTCGGGTGCTGCTGCCGGTTGGTCGCAGCAGTCCAATGACGATGTCCCGGACGACGCCGGGTTCGATGTCGATTTGCCAGCCGAACAGGATTCGGTCAAGGGTTCCGCCAACCGCAAGGACTCCCTGGATTTCCCTGATTTCCTGAAGTGAGTCCCCGCGCGTGATCACAGCCGGGCGTCCCGCAAGGGATGCCCGGCTGCGGCATTTCCACCGACCGGATCGACCAGGAGGCGTCATGTACTGGTACCGCACCACCGTGGGTGCAGCCCAGATTGCTTTCACCAACCGCCAAGCAGGCAATCTTGCGCTGCACGTCAACGACGACGAACACGCGGTGCGTCGTCGTCGTACGGCATTGGAGGCCGATCTTGGGGTGGCTGCGGGCAGCATGCTGTTCCTGAACCAGGTGCACGGGGTGGCAGTTGCGGATGCGGATGCGCTGCAACCCGGTGAGGTGCCCGTGGCCGATGCCGCGGTGTCCGTGACCGGACGCGCCCTGGCGGTCATGGTGGCCGACTGCGTTCCGGTGGTCCTGGTGGGCACCACACCGGAGAATCCGGCTCTGTGCGTGACGGCCGTGGCACATGCCGGGCGCAACGGATTGCTCGACGGCGTCCTGGAAGCCACCGTGACAGCCATGCAGGACCGCGGTGCTGAAACCATCACCGCGGTGGTGGGCCCCAGTGTGTGCGGGCGATGCTACGAGGTTCCGCCCGAGATGGCGGAGGACTCCGAAGCCATACGACCGGGAATCAGGTCCACCACATCCTGGGGCACCACCTCCCTGGACCTGCCTTCTGCGGCCGTGCAGTGCCTGGAGACCTTGGGTGCCAGCGTGCAACGCCCACAGGTGGCGGATTCGCCGGCGTGCACCCTGGAGAATCCAGGGCTGTCGTCCCACCGCAGAGACCCGGGGAGCGGAAGAATCGTGGGTGTGGTCACCACTGCACCCACGGAGGATTCAGCCGCAGCGCCTGCGGGGGCAAAAACCGTGCCGGTAGGGGCACGAGCGACTGAGGGCAGCAAGAGTGAGGGGACGGGACAAGAGTGAGTGCTGATGCCAGGATGGCCGAACTCGATCAGCGGCTCAGCGAGCTGAGGCAACGCCTTGATGCAGCTGAGCTGGACCGTCAGGTGGGCCAAGGACCGGCCGAACTGATTGCCGTGACCAAGTTTTTCCCGGCTGACGATGTCCGGAGGCTGCTGGCTCTGGGGCAAACTCAGATGGGGGAGAACCGCGACCAGGAGGCATCTTCCAAAGCCGCGGAGGTCCCGGAAGCCACCTGGCATTTCATTGGTCAATTGCAGTCCAAGAAAACCAACTCGGTGGTTCGTTACGCCTCCTGCGTCCACTCGGTGGACCGACCATCCCTGGTGACCGCCCTGGGAAAATCCGTGCGGAATCACCGGAGCGCCGTGGCTGACGGGCTGGCTGATCCAGGTCCGTGTGTGCGGGGTGACTTGGATTGTTTCCTTCAGATCTCCCTGGACGGTACGGAGGGTCGCGGAGGTGTGCTTCCGGCTCATCTGGAGGCATTGGCCGCGGCTGTGGTGGAGGAAGAAGGGTTGGCATTGAAAGGGGTCATGGCCGTGGCTCCGCTGGGTGAAGCGGCAGACCCCGCGTTTGAGCGCCTGCATGAATATTCGCAGTTGGTGCGTACAGTGCAGGCGGACGCGGATCGAATCTCCGCGGGCATGAGCACCGATTTGGAGGCCGCCATCCGGTGGGGCTCCACCCACGTTAGAGTTGGTTCCGGTATTCTCGGTGCGCGTCCGGTGGGTCAAAACTGAGACCCCCCAACTCACGCGTTTCACTGCAGATCAAGGAGAGCCATCCATGGGCCAGTCAATGCGCCGAGCCATGATTGCGCTGGGCCTGGCAGAGCCTGATGCGCCCGCTGAATCCCGCGTGCCTGAAGACCGCGACCCACAACGTTCCGCCCAGTCGGCTGGTCCGCGTGATCGCCCCGCTCGATCAGATCGCCCGGACTCCGGCCAGCGTTCGCAACGCTCGCAGGCTCCGGTGGGTCAGCAGGCTTCTGCCCGCCGTGACAGCACCGAGCCCGCAGGCCGTGCTTCCTCCACCCAGCGCGGACCGGAGGACACTCGGTCAGCGCCGGCGGCACAGTCTGCGCCCCGCGGCCGTACACAGCAATCCCGGCGGGATGCCGAATACCGCGCTCCGGTGACCCCCATCAAGCGCGCCCCCTCCACTTCACGAGAGAATGCCGACGACATGCGCACCATCACCACCGTGCACCCGCGCTCCTACAACGATGCCAAGTCCGTGGGGGAGTCCTTCCGGGACGGTACCCCCGTGATCATGGACCTGACGGATCTGGGTGAGGCGGAAGCCAAACGTCTGGTGGATTTTGCCGCTGGTCTGGTCTACGCCCTGCACGGTTCCATTGAGCGGGTCACCACCACGGTGTTCCTCCTCACCCCGTCTTACGTGGAAGTGGTGGACAACACCGCCGGTGCCGCGGATGAATCCGCCGAACCGGCCTGAGGGTAGACGTGCAGATCATCCTGGGCATCTTGTATGTGCTGGTCCATCTCCTGGTGTTGACGGTTCTGGCCCGTTTTGTGCTGGAGATGGTGACCTCCTGGTCGCGTAACTGGCGTCCCCGCGGGTTCATGCTGGTTTTTGCCACCGTGATCTATTCGGTGACGGACCCCGTGTTCAAGCCGTTGCGTCGCTTGATTCCTCCGCTACGCATGGGGGGCATTGCCCTGGACCTTTCGGCCATCATTCTCATCTTTGGTCTGACGGTTCTGCGTGGCGTGCTGGCCACCTTGTTTTTCAACTGACCCGGACGTTGTCTCAAGTGAGGCATCAGGTGCGGTAGCTGGCCGCGGTGAGTCGTGGGCTTTCCGGTGGACAGCCGGGCAACCCAACAGTGGGGAACCGCGCCGGAGGATGTACTGTGTTGGGAGAACCAAGACCATTGCGTCGGTGGACCACACCTGCACAGGGTCACCTGAACTCACCGTGGCCGGGCTGGCTTTCGGGGAGTCAGCAGTGACCCCGTAGAACTGATCCATCTGTTGAACCGGTCCACCACCTTGGGCGCCAGCCCTCGCAATGACCTGCACGAGGAGAGAAAACACCCCATGGCTTTGACTCCTGAAGACGTCATCAACAAGCGGTTTCAGCCCACCAAGTTCCGCGAGGGCTATGACCAGGATGAAGTTGATGATTTCCTGGATGAGATTGTCCTGGAACTGCGCAATCTGAACCAGGAGATCGCAGGTCTGACCCAGCAGCTTGAGGCTGCCGGTGAGCAGCCCGCTCGCACTCAGGAGACGGCTGCGGAGTCCTCCACTGCGGATGAGGCTGCCCCAGCTGCGGAGTCCACCCCTGTGGAGGAGCCCGTCCAGGCTGCAGCGGCCGCTGAGCCGGCCCAGCCGGCGGAATCGGATGCCTCCCAGCAGGCTGTCGGCTTGGTTGCCATGGCACAAAAGCTGCACGATGACTACGTGGCCACGGGCCGTGCCGAGCATGATCGCCTGGTGGCCGAAGGCCAGAGCAACGCGGAGCGGATGGTTTCTGACGCCCAGCGGTCCAAGGATGAAGTCCTGGCCGGTTTGGAGCAGGAGCGCGGCACCCTGGAGCAGAAGGTCAATGACCTCAAGGGCTTTGAGGCTCGCTACCGTGAAAGCCTCAAGGAGTTCATCTCCCGTCAGCTGCATGACATTGAGACCGCACCGGCTGTCATCTCAGAAACCGACCAGGCCTGAAACCGGTTCAGCACACCGTTCAGCCAGTGCCTAGAAGAAACGCCCGCAGCCCCAAGCTCTACCTGCTTGGGGCTGCGTTGACCGCCTTGACCGTGTACGTCCTGGACCAAGCCACCAAGGCCTTTGTGGAACGCACCATGCAATTGGGCGAATCCATCTCCGTGCTCGGTGACTGGCTGCGATGGCACTACATTCTCAATCCCGGTGCGGCCTTTTCCCTGGGAGAGAATTACACCTGGCTGTTCACCGCCATCATGGCGGTGGTCTCCGTGGGGATTCTGATCTACCTGCCGCGTGTGCGCAGCTGGCCCTGGGTTCTGGGACTGGGCATGGTGCTGGGGGGTGCGCTGGGAAATCTCACCGACCGCCTGTTCCGCTGGCCAGGGTTCCCCAACGGTCACGTGGTGGATTTCATTCACGTTCAGCACTTTGCCGTGTTCAACATCGCGGACTGCGGTGTGGTGGTCGGCATCGCCTTGATCGCCCTGCTGCTGCTGACCGGCCGGGAGGCAGACGGTACGCGCTACAGCCCCAAGAAAAAGCACCCGGACGCAGAATCCACTCAGGCATGACGGAGCGGGTGAGGCAGCGGCTGATTGTCACCGCAGAGTTGGAGGGCCAGCGTGCCGATGCGGCAGTGGCCCGGATGGCGGGACTGTCCCGGACCGTCGTCGGGAAGCTGCTGCGGGAAGGTGCGGTGAGCGTCAACGGACGCGCTGTGGCCAAATCGGAAAAGCTGCCCGCCGGTATGCAGGTGGACGTACTGCTACCGGAGCCGGTGGATCTGGCGGCGATCACCCCGGAGGTGGTGGCGGGATTCGAGGTGGTCTACCTGGATGACCACATTGTGGTGGTGGACAAGCCCGCAGGCGTGGCAGCACACCCCTCCCCGGGGTGGAAAGGCCCCACCGTGGTCAGCGCGTTGGCAGGTGCCGGGGTGTCCGTGAGTACTTCCGGGGCTGCTGAACGCCAGGGCATTGTGCATCGCCTGGATGTGGGCACCTCCGGGCTCATGGTGGTGGCCCGCACAGAGCACGCGTACACCGCCCTCAAAAGGGCGTTCAAAGAGCGAGCGGTGGAGAAGGTGTATCACACGGTGGTGCAGGGGCTTCCGGACCCCCTGGAAGGCACCATTGACGCCCCCATCGGGCGCCACCCCGGCTATGAATGGCGCTTTGCCGTGGTGGATGACGGCCGTGACTCCGTGACGCATTACCAAACCCTGGAAGCCTTTGGCCGAGCCACCCTGGTGGAGGTCCATTTGGAGACCGGGAGAACACACCAGATTCGCGTGCACTTCTCCGCCTTGCGTCACCCCTGTTGCGGTGATCTGACTTACGGGGCAGACCCCGGATTGTCGGCTGCGCTGGGCCTGACGCGACAATGGTTGCATGCCCGTAGGCTCGGCTTTGAACACCCCGCCACGGGGGAGCAGGTCACCTTTGAGAGTGCGTATCCCCAAGATTTGGACTACGCCCTGGAGACCCTGCGCGACGGCGGTCCCTGAGCGGATTCCAGAGTCTTTCCTCACGTGGGCGCCGGGTGGGTTGCACCCGTGGCTGTCCGAGCGGACCGCTAGACTCTTTCGGTGACCAAGGGCAAGGGATTTACGCATCTGCACGTGCACACCGAGTATTCAATGCTCGACGGTGCAGCCCGACTCGACGACCTCTTTGAGGCCTGTCACGCCAACGGTATGGACTCCCTGGCCACCACGGACCACGGATTCGTGTTCGGTGCCTACGACTTCTGGGCCAAGGCCAACAAAGCCGGAATCAAACCGATCATTGGCGTTGAGGCCTATGTGACTCCGGGCACGCACCGCACGGATCGCTCGCGGGTGAAGTTTCACGAAGGCGGCCGCGAAGACGTCTCCGGTGGTGGCGCCTACACCCATATGACCTTGCTGGCTGAAACCACGCAAGGCATGCAAAACCTGTTCCGGGCCTCCTCCTACGCCTCCCTGGAAGGGCAGCTCTACAAGCCGCGCATGGACCGGGAGCTGCTGAATCAGTACGGCAAGGGGCTGATTGCCACCACGGGGTGCCCCTCCAGCGAGATCCAGACCCGCCTGCGATTGGGGCAGTACAAAGAGGCGGTGGAGGCTGCTGCTGAGTTCCGGGACATCTTTGGTGCGGAAAACTACTACTGCGAGATCATGGATCACGGCCTGGGGATCGAGAAGAACATCCACCAGGATTTGATGAAGCTGGCCAAGGACCTCCACCTGCCGTTGGTGGCCACCAATGACCTCCATTACACGCACGCAGAAGATGCCAAAGCCCATGCTGCGTTGCTCTGCGTACAGTCCGGTTCCACTCTGGCTGACCCCAAGCGCTTCAAGTTCGACGCCGATGAGTTCTACCTGAAATCGCCTGCGGAGATGCGTGACCTCTTCCGCGACTACCCGGAAGCGTGCGACAACACTCTGGAAATCGCTGAACGCTGCCACGTGGAGTTTGATGAATCCATCGGCAAGTTCATGCCCGTGTTCCCCGTGCCGGAGGGCGAGAACGAGGCTTCCTGGTTTGCCAAGGAAGTGGATGCGGGACTGGACTACCGGTTCCCCAACGGGGTGCCGCAGGATGCCCGGGACCAGGCTGAGTATGAAAAAGGCATCATCCAGCAGATGGGTTTCCCCGGGTACTTCCTGGTGGTGGCCGACTTCATCAACTGGGCCAAGGACAACGGCATCCGCGTGGGTCCGGGCCGTGGCTCGGGTGCGGGCTCCATGGTGGCTTACGCCATGCGCATCACCGAGCTGAACCCCTTGGAACACGGCCTGATCTTTGAGCGGTTCCTCAACCCGGAACGTGTGTCCATGCCGGACTTTGACGTGGACTTTGACGATCGCCGTCGTTCAGAGGTCATCAAGTACGTGACCGAAAAATACGGTGACGAACGGGTGGCCATGATTGTCACCTACGGCACCATCAAGGCCAAGCAGGCGCTCAAGGACTCCTCCCGGGTGCTGGGCTATCCGTTCTCCATGGGGGAGAAGCTGACCAAGGCCATGCCGCCGGACATCATGGGCAAGGGCATCTCCCTGGCCGATGTCTACAACAAGGACGCCAAGCGCTATGACGAAGCCGGTGAGCTGCGAGAGGTCCTGGAGGAAGACCCGGAAGCCGCCAAGGTATTTGAGACCGCCACGGGGCTGGAAGGGCTCAAGCGGCAGTGGGGTGTGCATGCGGCCGGTGTGATCATGTCCTCGGACCCGCTCATTGACATCATCCCGCTGATGCGCCGCGAGGCCGACGGCCAGGTGATCACCCAGTTCGATTACCCCACGTGTGAAGGCCTGGGGCTGATCAAGATGGACTTCCTGGGGTTGCGCAACCTCACCATCATCTCCGATGCCCTGGAGAACATCACGTTGAACCGGGACGGCTTTGTGCTGGACCTGGAAACCCTGGAACTGGACGACAAAGCCTCCTACGAGCTGCTGGCTCGCGGGGACACCTTGGGGGTGTTCCAGCTGGACGGTGGCCCCATGCGCTCCCTGCTGCGCTTGATGCAGCCCGATGAGTTCGAGGACATTTCCGCTGTGCTGGCGCTCTACCGGCCCGGCCCCATGGGCGTGAATTCGCACACCAACTACGCCCTGCGCAAGACCGGCCAGCAGGAAGTCACCCCCATCCATCCGGAGCTGGAAGAGCCCCTGGCGGAGATCCTGGACACCACCTACGGCCTGATCGTGTATCAGGAGCAGGTCATGGCCGTGGCCCAGAAAGTGGCCAATTACACCCTGGGTCAAGCGGACCTTCTGCGCCGGGCCATGGGCAAGAAAAAGAAGTCCGAGCTGGACAAGCAGCAGGACGCGTTCTTTGGCGGGATGAAGGACAACGGGTACTCGGAGGACGCCGCCAAAACCCTGTGGCACGTGCTGGAGTCCTTCTCCGACTACGCCTTCAACAAGGCGCACACGGCCGCCTACGGTCTGGTGTCCTACTGGACCGCTTATCTCAAGGCCCACTACCCGGCCGAATACATGGCCGCCCTACTCACGTCAGTGGGCGATGACAAGGACAAGCTGGCGCTCTACCTCAATGAATGCCGCCACATGGGCATCACGGTACTGCCCCCGGATGTCAATGAATCGGTGATCACCTTCACCCCGGTGGGCAGTGACATCCGCTTTGGCATGGCCGCTGTGCGCAACGTGGGTGCCAACGTTGTCCAGGGCATTGTGGATGCCCGTGAGGAAAAGGGCTCCTTCACCTCCTTCAACGACTTCCTCTCCAAAGTGCCGGTGGTGGTGTGCAACAAACGCACCATTGAATCGCTGATCAAATCCGGTGCTTTCGACCAGTTGGGCCACACACGGCGGTCCCTGGTGATGTGCCACGAGCAGGCGATTGACGACGTCGTCGCCCAGAAGAAGAACGAAGCCAAAGGTGAGTTCACGTTTGATCTGTTCGCCATGGGCGGGGATGATTCCGGAGCGGAGGATTCGCAAGGCACCCAGGTGGACGTTCCTGATGTGCCCGAGTGGGAGCGGAAGGACATGCTGTCGTTCGAGCGCGAAATGCTGGGGCTCTACGTCTCCGATCACCCGCTGCGCGGGCTGGACGATGCCCTGGGACAGTACTCGGACACCACCGTCCAAGCGTTGCTGGCAGAAGACGGCGGGAAGCCCGACGGCGCCATTGTGACCGTTGCCGGGATGATCACCTCCGTACAGCGCCGGATTGCCAAGTCCTCCGGCAATGCCTACGCCCGCATTGAACTGGAGGACCGGACGGGCTCCGTGGAGATCATGTTCTTCGGCAAGACCTACGCACCCATTGCGGGAGTCCTGGCCGAAGACCTGATCTGCTCGGTCAAGGCGCGCCTGCAGAAGCGCGACGACGGCTCCACCTCCCTGTCCGCCATGGAACTGACCGTTCCGGAGATCAATCCGGACGGGCACTCCGGTCCGGTCAAAATTGCGCTGGCCGAGCACAAGGCCACCGAACACACCGTGCATGCTCTGGCCGAGGTGCTGCGCAATCATCGCGGAGACTCGGAAGTCCGGGTGCACCTGGAGACCCAGCGTTCCCTGCAAATTTGGTCCCTGCCGCCGCAGTACCGGGTCTCTGCCTCTCCGGCGCTGTTCGGGGATCTGAAGGTGCTGCTGGGCCCGGCATGCCTGGAAGTGGCCAACTGAGAAGCTGCCCGTACGCCACCGTAGAATGGATGGCGTGAATTCCAGCAGCCAGCCCACCCACGAACCGTCCACAGGTGCGGACAATGTCCCCGTCACCGCTGAGGCAGGTGGAGGGGCTCCCACCATGCGCACCGTTGACCTGCGTGGGCGTGAGTTGACCTGGGCTCAGCTGCGTGCAGCCGTCCCGCGGCAGACCCCTCAGTCCTTGGGGCAAGCGGAAGAGACTGTGCGAGGCATCATCAATCACGTGCGGACTGACGGCGCTGAGGCTCTACGTGAATATGCTGCACGGTTTGACCGTGTGGAACAGGACCGTTTGCGGGTTGATCCGGCAGCCATTCGTGCTGCGGTGGATCAGTTGGACCCCAAGGTTCGCCACGGTTTGGAATCCGCCATCGAACGGTGCCGCACATTCGCTGCGGCCCAACGGCCAGCGGATGCCCACGTGGAGGTGGCACCTGGTGCCAGGCTGGTTCACCGCTGGACCCCGGTGGCTCGCGTGGGGCTGTATGTACCCGGCGGATTGGCCGTCTATCCGTCCTCAGTGGTCATGAACGTGGTTCCTGCCCAGGCCGCCGGGGTGGACTCCGTGGTCCTGTGCACCCCGCCCCAGGCGGAGTTCGGCGGTCTGCCGCACCCCACCATCCTGGCCGCCGCGGGACTGCTGGGGGTGGACGAGGTGTGGGCCATCGGCGGTGCCCAAGCGCTGGCGGCCATGGCCTACGGGCTCACAGATTCCGATCACGGTGACACCTTGGAAGCGGTGCAAACCATCACCGGACCGGGCAACATATTTGTGGCAACGGCCAAGCGATTGCTGCGCTCGATGGTGGGCGTGGATGCGGAGGCTGGAACCACAGAGATCGCCGTGATCGCCGATCACACCGCGGATCCCGTTTTTGTTGCCGCAGATCTGATGTCGCAAGCCGAACACGACCCTGATGCGGGCTCCGTGCTGATCACCCATGACCCCCAGATGGCTCAGCGGGTGGCAGAGGCCATTGCGCAAATGGCTCCGCAGGCCCGTCACGCCGAGCGCATCAAGACCGCGTTGGAAGGCCCGCAGTCCGGGGTGATTCTCACCGATGACCTGGCGGCCTCCATCCAGGCAGCCGATGCCTACGCCGCCGAGCACCTGGAGATTCACACCGAACACCCGCGCGACGTGGCCGCGCGTATCCGCAATGCTGGTGCAATTTTCGTGGGCCCCTACAGCCCCGTACCGCTGGGTGACTACGCTGCTGGCTCCAACCACGTGTTGCCCACGGGCGGTTCAGCGGTGTACGCCCAAGGGCTGTGCACCACCAGTTTCATGAAGGCCGTTCAAGTCATCGAGTACACCCAGGAGGCCCTGGGGGAGCTCGAAGATGACATTGTTGCTCTGGCAGAGGAAGAAAACCTGCCCAATCACGGTGTGGCAGTCGCTCTTCGTGGTCAGCGCACGGTCAACGTCCCCGGCGGAGAGGCTTGATCCATGCACTGCCCTTTCTGCCGTCACCCGGATTCCAAGGTGGTGGACTCTCGCACCACTGACGACGGCGCCGCGATCCGCAGGCGTCGGCAGTGCGGTTCCTGCGGTCGCAGGTTCTCCACGCTGGAGACCACCTCCATTTCGGTGATCAAACGCTCCGGGGTCACCGAACCCTTTGAGCGCTCCAAGATCGTCTCCGGTGTCCGCAAGGCTTGTCAGGGACGGCCGGTCACGGAGGATGACCTGGCCAAATTGGCTCAGGAGGTGGAAGAGTCCGTGCGCTCGGCAGGTATTGCCGAAATTGAGGCCCATGAAGTGGGGCTGGCCATCCTGCAACCTCTGCGCCGCTTGGACGTGGTGGCCTACCTGCGGTTTGCCTCCGTGTATCAGGCTTTTGACGATCTCAATGACTTTGAGTCGGCCATTGAGGTCTTGCGTCAAGAGCAACAAGTCCAGACCGTGGGCCAGCAAGCGCTGGTGGAGGATGGCGCCCATGCCCCACGTAGGTCACGACGCCCCGGATTGAACTCTCAACCCAAGAGTCAGACTCGATCTGCTCCAAGTCGAACTGAAAAATCTTCAAACTCTCAACCTGGACAGGAACGTTTACTTTAAACCCGCGTATTGACGGGCCTGATGGGGCTCCGGTGAGTGAACGTGGTGGAACGGGAACCCCAATCACGGGTGGATTTTGCCTCGATTCAAAAAAATTGGGGCACTTTGGGTTGCACATCCCGGAATTGTGGTCCTAAACTGAAACCACAAAGCCCGGTAGGGGTTGCGGAGGGGAAGCCGCGACACCTACCGGGCTTTATTCATGCCCTGGGTCGAGTGGGGTCAAACATCAAGTCTCACTTCCAGCAGAAGACTTGAAACGCATTTGCAGGGACCGCCATGGCTCGACCTGGACGTTGAGACTCGATTCAACGTTTACGTGAGACTTTTGGTTGAGCTCCCATCTGACGGTCGAGATCATCAAAAAGCCGCGAGTCCCCACGTCATGACGTGGGGACTCACGGCTGGATGGGGAATGGGAGTACCAGATGGGAGCTGGGCGCCGGACTCCCAGCAGAGCGCTGCACTACCAGATGGGGGCTCAGGCCTCCCCGGTGGTGGAGACCGCATCCCCCTCGGCCCAGAGGGCAGCGCCCACAATTCCGGCGTTGTTGCGCAGCTGCGCCACCTTGATGGGCGTGTTCAACTCCAACAGCGGAAGGAACTTGTCCGCCTTCTTGGACACGCCGCCCCCGATGATGAACAGGGAGGGTGTGAACAGCATTTCCACGTGCTCAAAGTAGGGCTGCAAACGCTTGCTGGCCCACTTCTTGAAGGAGAGGTCATCGCGTTCGCGGGCGGTGGCGGAGGCCCGAGTTTCGGCGTCGTGTCCGTGCAGTTCCAAGTGGCCCAGCTCGGCATTGGGAACCAGCTTGCCGTCCACGATCAGTGCAGAGCCAATACCGGTGCCCAAGGTCATCACCAGCACGGTCCCGTCAATGTCCTTGCCCGCACCGTAGAGGGTTTCGGCAAGGCCTGCGCCGTCGGCGTCGTTGAGAGCTGCCACCGGGCGGTTCAGGATCTCCGCCAGCAGGCCGGCAATGTTGGCCCCAACCCACGTGGGGTCAATGTTGGCGGCCAGCAGGGTCACACCGTCTTTGACAATGGATGGCACGATCACACCAACCGGTGAATCCGGTGCCGGGGCGCCTTCGCGGGACTGTAGCTCAGCCACAATCTGGCGGATGACTTCCGCCACGGCTTCCGGGGTGGCCGGCTGCGGGGTGGGAATGCGGAAGCGTTCGCCCACCAGATCGCCCACCTCCAGATCCACGATGCCGCCCTTGACCCCCGTGCCGCCCACGTCAATTCCGATCACTCGGCGGGAGCTGGTGGGTGATCCCGTGGCCACGGGTGGGACGGGGTCGCCTTCGCGGTGGCCGGTGGTGTTCGGTTGCTGGTTGCTCACGGTGTGGTCCTTTCGCTGGGGCAGCAGTGCCCTCAGGCAGGGTCGGGTTGGGTCAGGATTTCGGCACCGTCTTCGGCGACCACCATGGTGTGTTCAAACTGGGCGGTGCGCTGACGGTCGCGGGTGGTGATGGTCCAGTCGTCATCCCACTGATCCCACTGGATGGTGCCCAGGGTCAGCATGGGTTCAATGGTGAAGATCATGCCCGCCCGGATCTCTGTGGAGTAGCCGGGGGCGGCGTCGTAGTGGGGAATGATCAGACCGGAGTGGAATTCGCGGCCCACACCGTGGCCGGTGAAGTCCCTGACCACGCCGTAGTCAAAGCGCCGAGCGTATTTTTCGATCACGCGCCCGATCACGTTGATCTGCCGTCCCGGACGCACCGCTTTGATCGCTCGGTTCAGGGCTTCCTGGGTCCGTTCCACCAGGAGGCGGGATTCTTGGTCCACGTCTCCCACCAGGAACATGGCATTGGTGTCTCCGTGCATGCCGTCCTTGTAGGCGGTCACATCCAAGTTGATGATGTCGCCGTCCTCCAGCACCGTGGAGTCCGGTATGCCGTGACAGATGACTTCATTGAGGGAGGAGCACAGGGATTTGGGGTATCCCCGGTAGCCCAGGGTGGAGGGGTAGGCCCCGTGGTCGCACATGTAGTCATGGGCAATCCGGTCCAGCTCATCGGTGGTGGTGCCGGGAACACAGGCCTTGCCCGCCTCCTGGAGAGCATTGGCCGCAATCCGCCCGGCGGCGCGTACGCGTTCGATCTCCTCCGGCGTGTACATGTTGGAGTCACTGCCTTCATCCGCTTCAGCCTTGCCCACGTACTCGGGGCGCGTGATGGCAGCGGGCACTGAACGCCACGGGCTGAGCACACCGGGGGTCAAACGGCCCACGGGTGCCCGTCCGGGCTGGGCCGGGGCGTTGTGGGTGGTGGTGGCGGAGGTACGGCTGGTACTCACGTGAGTGGCGCTCCTGGCATTCAAACGACGGCGGAAACTTCCGCAAGCCTAATTGGCTCCGTGCCGTAGGGTAACCAGCAGGGCGCCCGGTTACGGGCCCACAGCAAAAGTTTCACCACTCACCAGCGGAGGACGTCATGGAGTTCTGGTACAACCTGAAGACCGGCGAGGTCGAAGTCGGGGCGCAGTCCGATTACAGCCAGTTGATGGGGCCCTACACCTCACGTGAGGACGCCCAGCGTGCCCTGCAGACCGCCGCAGAGAACACCAAACGCTGGGATGACAACGAACGCGAATACCGTCAGGACAACTGAACAGCATCAGCACCAGCGTGCCCGGTTGAGATCGACTTGAACGTCTAGATCATCCGCCACCGCCGCTACCACCACCACGACGACGGCGCAGCACACCCACGGAGGTGCGCTGCGCCGTCGTCGTAGTGGTGGAGACGGGTTGCTGGGACAGCTCAGCGCTTTCAGCGCACCTCAGTAGGTGTGTTCCTGCGTGGGAAAGGTGCCGTCCTTGACCTCGCGGATGTACTGCGTCACGCCCTGGCTCATGACGGCGCGAAGGTCCGCGTACTGCTTGACGAATTTGGCCACGCGCCCCCCGTTGAGACCCAGCGCATCCTGCCAGACCAGGACCTGTCCGGTGGTGACGGCGCCGGCGCCAATGCCGATGGTGGGGACGCCCAGCGCCTGATCCACAGCGGCCGCCGTTTCTGCCGGCACCATCTCCATGAGGATGGCAAAGGCTCCGGCGGCTTCCAGCGCCAGGGCGTCGTCCAGGACTTTCTGCGCCGCGGCACCACGGCCTTGGATGCGGTAGCCGCCCAGGGCATGCTCTGACTGCGGGGTGAAACCCACGTGGCCGATCACCGGGATTCCGGCCCGGACCACAGCCGCCACGTGATGCGCTGTGCTGGCATCCGCCTCAATCTTGACGGCGTGTGCCCCTCCTTCTTTCATGAACCGCACTGCGGTGCGAACGGCATGCTCCGGGGATTCTTCGTAGGAACCGAACGGCAGATCCACGATCACCAGCGCGCGGGAGGCACCGGCCGCCACTGCGCGGCACATGGGCAGCAGTTCCTCCACCGTGATCGGCAACGACGACGCATTGCCCAGTACCGTCGCGCTGGCCGAATCCCCGACCAGAAGGGTGTCCACGCCTGCGGCGTCAAAGAGCTCGGCAGTCATGAAGTCGTAGCTGGTCAGCATGGTGAAGCGCTCGCCGGTGTCCTTGGCCTGGGCCAAGTGGTGAGTGCGCACTCGTTTGATGGCGGACAGCTGGAAGGCAGACTGATCCGCTGCGGGGGAGGTGTTGCTCATGGTCCCAGCCTATCGGCGCGCAGGGCACGTTCCAGCGTGGTTGGAGGGAGCAGGGTGGCGGGAGGTGTGCAGCGTGGCCGGACAGTGCCGTGCGGCCGGATCTAGTGGGTGACCGGACTGTGGGTGGTGGCTGGACGGCTCCGGCCAGCTGCCCTCGGAGAAACCGCTGACTGTGTGTACAACGCATTCCCGCCCGTGTAAGCAGTGCGTAAAACCTTCCGCCGGGGTTTCCGCGCAGCCTGCTGTGTGTGAGCCGGAAGATAGGGTGGTCTCAAAGAGTCAGTACCGGTGTGAGGAGTTGTCCATGGACCGTCAGCAAGAATTTGTGCTGCGCACCATTGAAGAGCGTGATGTTCGTTTTGTACGGATGTGGTTCACGGATGTCACGGGAACCTTGAAGTCCGTCGCGTTGGCCCCGGCGGAGGTGGAAAGCGCTTTTGAGGAGGGCCTGGGGTTTGACGGCTCCTCCATTGAGGGTCTGTCCCGGGTGACTGAATCCGACATGCTGTTGCAGCCGGACCCCTCCACGTTTCAATTGCTGCCCTGGCGCGGTGAAGATCAGCCCACGGCGCGGATGTTCTGCGACATCCTGACGCCGGAAGGACAACCGTCCATGGCTGATCCGCGCGGTGTGCTCAAACGTGTTTTGGAGAGGGCCGCAGCCAATGGGTTGACCTGCTACACCTCCCCGGAGATCGAGTTCTACCTCCTGAAATCCCCGGAACTGGACCGGGTGACGGATGAACCCGTGCCGGTGGACCGCGAAGGCTACTTTGACCACACCCCGGGTGGGGTGGTGCAGAACTTCCGCCGTGACGTGGTGCTGACTCTGGAAGACGTGGGCATCTCTGTTGAGTTCTCTCACCATGAAGCCGGACCCGGTCAGAACGAAATTGACCTGCGCTACGCGGACCCCCTGCAGACCGCGGACAACATCATGACGTTCCGCACCGTGGTGCGGGAGACCGCACTGGAACACGGCTCCTACGCCACGTTCATGCCCAAGCCGTTTTCCAACCACCCGGGCTCGGGCATGCACACCCATTTCTCCCTCTTCGAGGGGGACACCAACGCGTTCTTTGAGGCTGGCGCGGAGTTCCAACTGTCCAAGATCGCGGGGCATTTCATTGCCGGGGTGCTGCGGCACGCCGCTGAAATGGCCATTGTGACCAACCAGTTCGTGAACTCCTACAAGCGCCTGTGGTCCGGTGCCGAAGCTCCGTCCTACATCTCCTGGGGACACAACAACCGCTCCGCACTGGTGCGGGTGCCGCTCTACAAGCCGGACAAGGTGCAGTCCGCCCGGATTGAATACCGAGGGCTGGATTCAGCGGCCAACCCGTACTTGGCCTACGCCGCCATCATGGCCGCGGGCTTGAAGGGCGTGGAAGGGGAATACGAACTCCCCGCCGTGGAATCCGATGACCTGGCTTCCATGAGTTCAGCCGAACGGCAGGTGGCCGGCCACGAACCCATGCCTGCCAGCCTGCATGATGCCATCCGGGCAGCGGAAAACTCTGAGTTCATGGCAGATCTTCTGGGCGAACAGGTCTTCACCCACTTGATGCGCAACAAACGTGCCGAATGGGAGAGCTACCGCACGGTGGTCACCCGCCACGAACTGCAATCCAACCTGGGTTTGCTCTGAGATGGTGCCCCCGGGGCTTGGCAAGCAGATGGAACCCAAAACCGTGGAAACCCTCACCGACGGGCAGCTCATCCACGTGGGTTTTGCCGATCTCAAACAGGCTCGGCGCTGGCTGCAGTTCCCGGAACTGGCCTCCGCCGACCTGGGGGCTCTGCTGGAGCTGCTGGAGGAATACGCCGCCAGCCCGGACACCGCAGTGCGCTCGCTGGTGCGTTTGATTGAGGCCCACCCGTCTGCTGCGGAGGTGCTCACCGGTGACACGGAGGCTGCCGCGCCACTGGTCCGGTTGCTGGGAGCTTCCGAGGCGCTGGGGGAGTTCCTGATCCGTCACCCGGATCAGCTTGATCTGGTCAAACATCCGTTTGAGGCCGAGCCGCAGGAGATCCCCGCCACCGAGTTCCGCAATCACCTGCTGGCGGCCGTGGGGGCCACACCTTCCGATCGGTTGCCCGTTGCCACCGCCACGGGGGACCAGGCCTATCAGGCATTGCGTGTGGCATACCGCCGTGAGCTGACCCGGATTGCCGTGGGAGATCTTGGTGCGATCAGCCCGGTTGACCACGTGCCCGCCGTCGGGCGTCAGTTGGCCGATCTTGCAGCGGCCGCCATTGATGCGGCCCTTGCAGTGTCCCGCGCTGAGCTGGCCCAAACCGTTGACGACGCCGAATCCGCCCTGCTGCCCAGGCTCAGTCTGGCCGTGATCGGCATGGGCAAATGCGGTGCCCGCGAGCTGAACTACATCTCAGACGTGGACGTGATCTACGTTCACGAGTTGTTGGCGCAGATTCCCGGTACCTCCTCCGGAGCTGACGCGCAGACTGCACCGGCTGCCACCTCCATGGCAGAAGAGGAGTGCGCCTCCGTGCTCGCTGCCAAACTGGCTTCCGGAACGGCACGCGCCATCATGGCAACCTCTGCTGAGCCACCGCTGTGGGAACTGGACGCCAACTTGCGCCCGGAAGGCAAAGACGGCCCGCTCTCACGGACTGTGTCCTCCCACGTGCGGTATTACAAGAAGTGGGCCAAGTCCTGGGAGTTCCAGGCTTTACTCAAAGCCCGCCCCATGGCTGGAGATGCTGAGCTGGGGTCCCAGTATGCGGAAGCCATCACCCCGTTCGTCTGGGAGTCCTCCCAGCGCGAGGGATTCGTGGAGTCCGTGCAGGCCATGCGGCGTCGGGTGACAGACAACATCCCCGCTGAGGAGCGGGAACGTCAGATCAAACTGGGACCGGGTGGCCTGCGTGACGTGGAGTTCACGGTTCAACTCTTGCAACTGGTTCACGGTCACAGCGATGACCGCGTGCGAACCCAGTCCACCACTGACTCCTTACAGGCACTTTCCGATTGCGGCTACATTGCTCGGCGCGATGCAGAGCAGTTCGGCGCCCATTACCGCTGGTTGCGACTGCTGGAACACCGCATTCAGCTGTTCCGGTTGCGGCGCACCCATCTCATGCCCACCAAAAGCCATGAGCTTGCGGTGATTGCGGTGGCCATGCAGGCCCCGGACGCTCAGCAGCGGATGCGCGGTGATGCCCTGGTGGAGCAGTGGCATCAGGTGCAGCGATCCGTGCGGGGAATGCACGAAAAGATCTTCTACCGGCCGTTGTTGGCAGCGTTGTCTCACACCCCGTTGGATGGGGTGGAGCTCAGTGACGAGCAGGTCCGCGACCGCCTGGAAGTCCTGGGGTACCGGGATCCGCGTGCGGCGCAGCGGCATCTGGAAGCTCTCACCAAGGGGGTGAGCCGCCGAGCGGAGATTTTGCGCACCCTGTTGCCGGTGCTGCTGGAGTGGATTGCCCGGGGGGTGGATGCCGATGCCGGGTTGTTGGGTTTCCGTCGCGTCTCCGAGGCTTTGGGAAGTTCCCCGTGGTACCTGCGCATGATGCGCGACTCGAACACCGCCGCAGAGCGTCTGTGTCAGATTTTGGCCTCTTCGCGGTACATCACGGATTCCTTGGAAAATCAGCCGGAAGCAGTGGCGTGGTTGGGCCGCGACGACGACCTTGTGCCGCGCAGCTTTGAACATCTCTGGAATGAGATCCAGGCGCAAATGGGCCGCCACAGCGATGCCGATGGTGCCATCCGGATGATCCGGGTGCTGCGTCGTCGTGAGGGATTGCGGGTTGCTCTGGCCGATGCCTGCGGTCTGGTGGATGTTGATGCGGTGGTGGCGGCGCTGTCTGACATTGACCGAGCCACAATCTTGGGCGCGTTGCACGTGGCCGAACGCGACATTTACGTGCACCAGGAGTCCGGCTGCATGGCAGATGTTCTGGTGGTGGCCATGGGGAGGCAGGGCGGCCGGGAGATCGGGTACGGCTCCGATGCTGATGTCATGTATGCCTTCCAGCCGTGTACCGGTGATCATGACCACGGGCATCAGGAAATGGACGATGGCGCGTTGCCCACTGGACCGGATGCTCTGGCTGCGGAGGCCAGCGACGGCGACCATCAGCAGTGCGCTTCTGACCAGGCACTGCGCGTGATTCAGCGGATGGTGCAACTCTTGAAGTCCCCGTGTGATCCCGTGATCGTGGCTGAACGCTCCCTGGAGATCGACAACGATCTTCGACCGGAGGGCAAGCAGGGGGCCATGGTGCGTTCCGTGGAGTCCTACCGCGAGTATTACGACCGTTGGGCGCAGACCTGGGAGTTCCAGGCTTTGACCCGAGCTTTGCCCATGGCGGGTTCGGACAAGGTGGCACGCCACTTCACGGAGGTCATTGACCCCCACCGGTACCCGGCGCAGTTCAGTGCGCAGCAGCTCAATGACGTCCGGCGGATGAAAGCCCGTGTGGAGAATGAACGTTTGCCACGAGGTGCCGACCCCACTCGCCATTTGAAACTGGGACGGGGTGGACTGTCCGACGTCGAGTGGCTGGCGCAGACGCTGCAGCTTCAACATGCTCACGATCACCCCGCGTTGCGCACCACCAGCACGTTGCGCACCCTCCAAGCAGCCGTGGAGGAAGACCTGTTGGAAGAAGCGGATGCGCAGGCCCTGGCCCGTGCCTGGCGGTTGTGCACGCAGATCCGCAATTACAACGTTCTGCGCACGGGACGGGCCTCAGATGTTCTGCCCAAGGCTGGACTGGACATGGAAGCCGTGGCTCGCTGGTGCGGGTACCCGCCCGGCCACGCCGGGGCTCTGGAAGATGACTACTTGCGCATCACTCGGCAAGCCCGCGCCGTGTTCGAGCGAGTCTTCTACGGCCGCTGAACCTGCGCTCCACCCGGTGGGGCTTCCTCAAGTGTCCACCCTTCCGAATCCCGGGTGTACGTGATGCGGATGTGGCGCCGATCGGTTGCGTCCTGCCAGAACTCAACCCGGTTGGGACGAATCCGCCACAATCGCCAGTCACTCGGGCGCACATCAGCCTGTGCGGCTGGGCTGCGAGCCGCCAAATCAGCATGACTTTCTGCTGGAGTCGCTTCCATCACGATGCCCCGCACCCTGACTGCCCTTGCCATGGGTTGCCACCAGAGATTCAATGCCGCGGATGGGTTGCGTGCCAACTGCTGACCTTTTCGGCTGGAGGCCAGCCCCGCAAAGGCCCATCCTTGCTCATCCACGTCTTTCAGGAGAAGGGTGCGAGAGTCGGGGACGCCGTCGTCGTCAACTGTGGCCAGCATGGCGGCCAAAGGTTCGGCCACCCCCGCAGCCAGTGCGGCATCCAGCCACGAATAGAACATGGTGACTGGATCGGATGGAAGGCGGTTGAAGTCAAGAGGGGGCGCTGTGCCCGTCAAAGACGGAATCTTGCGGAGGCGAGCGGCTGAATCCTGTCCCATGAGCTCCAGTGTGGCACTGATGAGACCCGAACAAAGCTGCCAAGTGTACGAATTGCCCTGCCACTGCTGCGAGTCGCTGGAATCACCGAGGAAGACTACAGATGGAACAGCGTGGGAGACACGGCACACCCCATCTGGCGCACGGGCAACGTGCGCCAGATGGGGTGAAAGCGCCCCGGGAGGGAGTCGAACCCCCGACCAAGAGATTAGAAGGCTCCTGCTCTATCCACTGAGCTACCGAGGCTGACCGAGACAGTCTAACCAACCCGCCGCACTGCGTTGTGACGTCCTGACTCCCGGAGTGGACCCTCCACAGCGATGAAAGTTTTTGGAGTGCCTGGTGGTTGTGCCCATTTGGTCGGGAATCCTCAGCGGGGCCATGACCAGGCGCGTCACAGTGGGGGTGAACCCTCCGGGGATCCGCCCCGGGTCAGGGATCAACCGGCCGGCCATCACGGTGCGGCCCTCTGATCAGGAGCACTCATGACTGACACGATCACAGTGCGCGGTTTTGTGGCCACCCAGCCTTCACTGCGCCAGACCTTCAACAACATCCATGTCTCAGACTTCCGCCTTGCCTCAACCTCCCGAAGGTACGACGTTGACAAGGGAGAATGGGTGGATGCCGGTGCCACCAACTGGTATACGGTCACCAACTACCGGTACTTGGCGGACAACGTGGCGGCCTCATTGGCCGTGGGAGACGCGGTTTTGGTCCACGGGCGGCTGAAGATCCGTGAGTGGATGGACAACGCCGGTCACAAACGCCTCACCGTAGAAATTGAAGCCACATCAGTGGGCCCGGATCTTGCCCTGGGCTCGGCCAAATACACCCGAGCTGGTAGCGGCCGCAACAACGGGGTCACTCAGGAGAGCGCGGCAGCCCGGGATGCCAGGGACAGTAGAGATCATCACGACGACGCCCAGCACCAGTCCCGCACGCAGCCTTACGATGCAGACAGTGTCCACGGTGAAGCGGATGTGTCCTACGACCAGGACACCGGTGAGGTGTTTGGTGAGGGGGAGGGCGGCGTCGTCGATCGGATGACCGGATGGTCCCCGCAGCGCGACTCCATGACGGGTGGAGTGGGCCTGCAACCGGGGGAAGTTGCTGATCTGAACCAGGAATCCCGTGTGGAGTTTCAACTGGACGAGTCTGAGGCGGATACGGAGGAAGGGGCGGATGTGATGAGCGCCTCTACGCGGTGAGGAAAACCGCCGGTGCGTAGGCGGCGCGGATTGCCTGGGCACCGGCGGCCGCAGGTAGCCTGGTGGTCATGGCGGAATTCATTTACACCATGAACAAGGCCCGCAAAAAAGTGGGCGACAAACTCATCCTGGACGACGTCACCATGTCGTTCTACCCGGGCGCCAAGATTGGCGTGGTCGGCCCCAACGGTGCCGGTAAGTCCACGATTCTGAAAATCATGGCTGGACTGGACGAACCTTCCAACGGCGAGGCGCGTCTGTCCCCGGGTTACTCGGTGGGCATCCTGCTGCAGGAACCCCCGTTGAATGAGGAAAAGACCGTACGCGGCAACGTTGAAGAGGGCGTTGGCGAGATCAAGACCAAGCTGGACCGCTTCAACCAGATCTCTGAGGAAATGGCCCAGCCGGATGCAGATTTTGATGCCCTCATGGAGGAAATGGGCAGCCTGCAGACTGACATTGATGCCGCAAACGCGTGGGACTTGGACTCCCAGCTGGAGCAGGCCATGGACGCTCTGCGTTGCCCCCCGGGTGACACTCCAGTGACCAACCTTTCCGGTGGTGAGCGCCGTCGTGTGGCGCTGTGCAAGCTGCTGTTGGAAAAGCCGGACCTGCTGCTGTTGGATGAGCCCACCAACCACCTGGATGCCGAATCCGTGTTGTGGTTGGAGCAGCATCTGGCTGCCTACCCGGGTGCCGTGTTGGCGGTGACTCACGATCGCTACTTCCTGGACCACGTGGCTGAATGGATCTGTGAGGTGGACCGCGGCCGCCTCTACCCCTACGAAGGCAACTACTCCACCTACCTGGACACCAAGGCCAAGCGCATGGAAGTTCAGGGCAAAAAGGACGCCAAGCAGGCCAAGCGCCTGAAAGACGAGCTCGACTGGGTGCGCTCCAACGCCAAGGGACGTCAGGCAAAGTCCAAAGCCCGTTTGGCTCGTTATGAAGAGATGGCTGCGGAGGCAGAGAAGACCCGCAAGCTGGACTTTGAGGAAATCCAGATTCCCCCGGGACCGCGTCTGGGCAACCAGGTGATCGAGGCCAAAGATCTCCGCAAGGGCTTTGGCGACCGCGTGCTGATTGACGATCTCTCCTTCACGCTGCCGCGCAACGGCATTGTGGGTGTGATCGGCCCCAACGGTGTGGGTAAGTCCACGCTGTTCAAGACCATTGTGGGTCTGGAGGAGAAAGACGGCGGCGAGCTGAAGGTCGGCGACTCCGTGAAAATCTCCTACGTGGATCAGAACCGAGAGAACATTGATCCGGAGAAGTCCCTGTGGCAGGTGGTCTCCGACGGTCTGGACTTCATCAACGTGGGCCAGGTGGAGATGCCATCGCGTGCCTATGTTTCCGCTTTCGGTTTCAAGGGCCCGGATCAGCAGAAGAAGGCCGGTGTGCTCTCCGGCGGTGAGCGCAACCGCCTGAACTTGGCGTTGACGTTGAAGCAGGGCGGCAACTTGCTGCTGCTGGATGAGCCCACCAACGATCTTGACGTGGAAACGTTGGGTTCCTTGGAGAACGCGCTGCTGGAGTTCCCAGGCTGCGCCGTCGTCATTTCTCACGACCGGTGGTTCCTGGACAGAGTGGCCACTCACATTCTGGCGTGGGAGGGCACCGAGGAGGATCCGGACAACTGGTACTGGTTTGAAGGAAACTTTGAGTCCTACGAGGAAAACAAGGTGGAGCGCCTGGGCCCGGAGGCGGCACGCCCCAAGCGGGTGACCCACCGCCGCCTGACCCGCGACTGACCTGCCCCCTATTCAACTCCGCCGAGATCATGGTTTTGGTCGCTTTCGGAGCCCTCAAAGCGACCAAAACCATGATCTCGGCGGAGTTGCGGGGGTTAGGACTGGCTGGCGCCACCGTCGACGGCGATGTCGCCCAGCGTCATGTGCGCAGCCCCCTCAGAGAGGAGAAAGCCAATGAGCGGTGCTATGTCCTCCGGAGCGGCGATGCGTTGTAGCGGGATGCCGGGCTGGTAGGTGGCAAGGTTTCCCGCCACAGTTTGGTCCCGGTGGTCCTCGCCCTCCCACATGGCCCGAAGCATCGGGGTGTCTGTGGTTCCGGGGGAAACCACCATGCAGCGGATTCCGTTGTCACCAAGCTCCAAGCCCAGGCTGCGGGTGAATTGGGATGCGGCAGCCTTTGTGGCCGAGTAGGCGGCCAGGCCGGACCTCGGGCGACGCGCGGAGTTTGAGGCGACCGTCAGGAGGCAGCGAGCCCGATCGGCACCAACAGGGTCCTGAGCCACCATGACTCGCGCGGCAGCGGTGAGAACGTGCGCGGTTCCCAGCAGATTCACGCGAATGACGCGCTCGATTTCTGCTGGATCGGCCGACATTGCTGGACCACTGATGAGTGTCCCGGCTGTGTGGACCACGGCTCGGAGCGGGCCTAATCTTGCGATGTCTTCGAACAGTGCGCTGCAGGCCGCGGAGTCGGTGACATCTAGTGGGTGGGTCTGGGGGCCCGCAACTTCACCGAGGTCCGCTCTGACGACAGTGAACTTTGAGTCGCCCGCAGCGCTACGTATGTCGGCCATGTGGTTGGCCGCGGCTCGACCAATGCCACCCTCTGCCCCCGTGACCACCACGATGGGCCGGGACGTCATGAGAGCTCCGGGACTGTAGTGGGCAGCGGGTTGCGCAATTGGATCATGCGAGTTTCCTCCGAAATGAATACGACGGCGGAGCTGCTGTGAGCGACTCGACCCCGCCATGGCTGAGGTTCAACACCGCCGGGTAGTGCGGATTCGTTCCGATTAGTCCAGCAGGTGCGCCCAAGAAGCCAGGCGTGGGTTGGACGCCAGATCGGCATAGTCGACGTCGTGGCCAGCGGCCAGAATTTGTTCGACCAGACCCATGATGCGCACTGAGTCCAACCCCAGCTCCATCAAGTCGGCGTGAGTATCGACCTCCGTGGGGGTCACTCCCAGCGCGTCGGCCACATCGCGTTGCAACTTCTCGAGGATTTCCGGCATCGTCCCTCATCTCCGCCGGAAACTCGCCGGCGTCATTCGATTTCGTCAATTAACACAGGTTAGCCTAACCTAATTCAGGTTCAGGTCTTGTGACGTGGAAGGAAAGCATGACGGAGACGATGCCAACGATGGCCGCCAGCACAGTAGGTGAGTGGTTCCCCTTGTCGGGAGCGCAACTGGGCATCTGGAATGCACAGCGGCTAGAGCAAGCATCTCCCTTCTACGTGGTCGGAGAGGTGGTCGAAATCGGCGCGGGTCGGGTGGACACAGCTGCGTTGGCGCGTGCCGTTCGGGCAACGGTTGAGGAGACCGAGACCCTGCGCCTGCGGTTTCGCGAGGGCCATAATGGCCCCGAGCAGCGCGTGGCGCACGAGCCCGTGGCCGACCCCGAAATCCGGAACCTATCTGAAGCCGCTGATTCATACGCGTTTGCCCACGCCATCGTCGACGACGAACGCACCCGCATGGCCGAGCAATGCGCGGCCATGACGAATCGCTGCCTGCATAAGTACCTCATCCTGCGTTTAGATGATCAGACTGTCTGGTTGTTGCAGCTCTACCATCACCTGATCGTTGATGGCTACTCCGCGGCCATGCTCACCCGCCGTATCGCAGCCCGCTATCGTGCAGAAATTTCTGGCGCATCCTTACCGGAATCTGGCCAGCACGCCGTCCGCGAACTCGTGGAGCAAGACCTGGGCTACCGAAGTAGCGAAAGTCACCGGCGCGATCGCGACTACTGGGTGGACACGTTCACGCCCCCGCCCAGTACCCGCTCCCGTGACGCGGGCCCCAAGGATCCCGGTGCGCGGCCGGTGTTCATTTCATCGAATCTTGACGCCGATGACGTCGATCGGCTCAAGGAGATGGCCGCCGATGCTGGAGTCACATGGGTGGACACGCTCCTGGCAGGTTACGCCGCGTATATTCGCCGGCTGCAGGGAAGCAACGACGTCGTCCTGGCATTGCCCATGATGGTTCGCCAAGGATCGGCTGCCCTGAAGACCCCGGGCATGGCGGTCAATATTCTGCCGCTGCGGGTTGCGGTGAACCCCGCGGACACGTTGACCGATCTGGCACGCATGGTCTCGGCGACCGTGGCGTCCATGCGGGAGCACCAGAGGTATCGGGGCGAGGAGCTTCCCCATGCTCTAGGAGTTCCGGGTGCTGGTGCGTTGCTGCACGGCGTGGGGGCGAATATCAAGGTGTTCAACCCGGAACTAGATTTTGCAGGGGTCGCCGGGGTGCTTCGAAACGTGGCTGGTGGCCCACCCGAAGACCTGGGGATCACGGTGACTCCAAGGCTTGAGCCAGATGTGACCACGGGCGACGACCATGACACCTCGGTTTCCGGGGTACCCAGGACATGGCTACAGCTCAGCTTTGAGACCGATCCTGCTAGGGTCTCGCGCCAGAGGGCCGCTGACCGGTTGGTAAGTTTCACCCGATTTCTGCGCGGCCTCATGGACCCGGCGCTACCGGCCTTGGGGCGGGTCGCTGCCCTAGAGCCGAGCGAGATTGACCGGATGCGAACCAGGCGCTCGGGGGCCTGCGGTAGCGCACCTATCAACGCCCTGGCCACAGTCGATGACGGAACGAAGAACGCATCCGGCATGGCTAACCGCAGCTTGGGTGGAGTCGAGCGGTCCAAGCCCCGCCGAACCGATGATCTGGCGGAGCTCATCACTCGGATCGGTAGTTCACGTTCGGATGCCGCCACGCTGGTGGATTCCCGCGCGTCGCTCACCGGTCCCGAAGTTCTGCGGCAAGTCAAGCACATGGCTGCCCTGCTCCAAGACCTCGGCGTTGGGCCTGAAGATGTGGTGCTGCTGGACCTGCCACGCGGGCACGAAATGGTGCTCGGCGCCTTGGCCACTCTGCTGGCCGGGGGTGCCTTTCAGATGCTCGACCGCGCACACCCGACCGCCCGTCGGCGGGAGACCTCCGAACAAACAGCTCCGGTCGTCGTCATCACGGATCGGCAAGGTGATCCCCAGACTTGCCCGCTGGCGCCGCGGATTATCTGGGAGGAGATCGCGTGGGAAGAAGGCCGCCATCCGTCCTACCGGGAGGTCGAGGACGGCACCTTGGCGTACGTTTTGCACACCTCCGGGACCACGGGGCGGCCCAAGGGGGTGCAGATTTCGAGGGGGTCGTTGGCTCATCTGATCAACCATCACCTCGACGAGCTGTTCCCCCGGGCCGTTGCCAAGGCTGGCAAACAACAGCTGAACGTCGCTCACACTGCATCGTTCTCTTTCGATGCGGCCTTGGATCAGCTTTCGTGGATCTTCGGGGGGCATACCGTTCACGTCTACGACGCCGAGATCACCGGTGACGCCTTGGCCTTCCTGGGCGCTCTGCGTCAGGACGAGATCGATGTCTTGGACTCCACTCCGTCGTTGGCCTCAGTTCTGGTGGAGTTCGGGCTGCTGGAAGCTGAAGGAACCCCGACCACATTGATTTTCGGCGGGGAAGCACTGCCAGAGAATCTGTGGCGCGCGGTAATCGCCTCCGGTAAGGAGGCATGGAACTTGTACGGTCCTACCGAGGCTACCGTGGACGCCATCGCCGCTCGCGTTCAAGGGCCGACAGTGACCATCGGACGACCCCTGTACGGAACCGATGCGTTCATCCTCGACATTGATCTCCATCCCGTGGCGGACGGTGAAATCGGAGAGCTGTATCTGGGTGGCCCGCAACTTTCCCGGGGATACCTCAATGGACCGGGGGAGACGGCCACACGGTTTGTGGCCGATCCCTTTAATCCCGGTCAACGCTTGTACCGTACCGGTGACCTCGCACGATGGGAACCTAGAACTGGATATGTCCACGTGGGCCGGGCTGATGAGCAGGTAGAGATTCGCGGTCAAAGGGTTGAACCCGCAGAAGTTGAAGGGGCACTCAATTCCCTTCCGGATGTGGCCACCGCCGTCGTCACCATTGCCGGCGAGAGTCATGATGCGACGCTTCTGGGCTACATCGTCCCCGTCAAGGGCAGCGCACCCAGCCCAGAATCCATCCGCGCGGACCTGGCGGAGAAAGTCCCTGGATACCTGATCCCGGCCCACGTGACAGTCCTCCAGGCACTGCCCACCACCGTTGGCGGCAAGGTCGACCGCGCCGCTCTACCTGCCCCCGATCTCGGTCCCAGCCAGCGAACAGCGGAAACCGCGGCGGAGATGATCCTGGCGGAGGTCATTACAGAGACCCTGAACCGGTCCGGGACAACCTTGCCGGGCGCCGTCGGCATGGATCGCGACTTTGTCAGTCAGGGTGGGGACAGTATTGCTGCCCTGACCGTGGTTGCCCAGGCCAGACAACGTGGTCTGCGTGTGACTGCCCAGGACCTTTTAGGCGCGACACCACTGTCCGGTGTTGCAGCACGGGCGCGGCCGTTGGCACACGAAGGCGCGGCAGCACAGGTCACGGATTCGACCAGGGCTGCTACAGAATCTTTCACGGAAACGGGATCGGTCACTGACGACGATGGGTATAACGCCGATCTGCCCATTGGCTCCTTTCCGGTATCTGCAGTGGTTGAAACCCAGCTGGCTGCGGCACCTACCCGCGAGTCCTTGCGCACTCACGCGCAATGGGCGGTTCTGCACACGGGGACCCGGCTGGATCGCGCTGCGCTTGAGCACGCCGTGATTACGTTGCTGGATCGCCATGATGCTCTGCGCCTGGTGCTCTCCACCGACTCGGGTGAACCTCGTCCTTGGCTCTACATCAGACGAGCCGGTGCCGTGCAGGCCCGGGACGTGCTGGTAGATACAGCCGAGCACGAAGGGGCGACTGAGCGAGTTGTGCCGGGTCATGCTGCGGGAAGTAAGGGGGAGCACGACGGCGACGCCGGGGACGTCGCCGAGCGGTGGGCCCACGAACTGACCGGTCGGCTCGATCCGGAAGCCGGCACCGTCATCCAGATGACGATCCTGCCCGGTGAGGGCTTCTCCGGTTTGGAGTCCCAGGGAGAGCACCAACACGGTGAAGACGTTGACGGTGATCGCCTGCTGGTGGTGATCCACCACCTGGCGGTCGATGCTGTGTCCTGGCGGATCATCCTTCAGGACTTGCAGCGCTTCTATGAATCTGCTGTGCACGGCATCGTTTTGGAACAACGTCCGGTTGGTGCATCGTGGCGAACCGCCGCACTTGCACTGCAAGCGCAGGTTGAGCGGGGCGGGTCAGCGAAAGCCGCTGAGACTTGGAGCCGAATGCTAAGTGATGGTCCTGACGCACCACTAGGTGCAAGGCGACTCGATCCCGAGTTTGACACCGTGGCAACGGCCCGGCACGCGTTGAGTTGGATCGATCCCAACACCACCCGTGTATTGACCGAGGAACTAGCGGCTGCTTACCGCATGCGGCCCGAGGAAGTGCTCTTGGCAGGACTGAACTTGTCGTTGGCGCTTTTCGACCGGGACCGGGGAATCTGCGAGCCCATGGTGCGCCCCGTGACGTTGGAAAGCCACGGTCGTGATTTGCCTTCCGCCGACCTTGACCTCTCTGAAACGGTGGGTTGGTTTACAACTGAGTTCCCCGTGCAGGTGAACTCTCCCGCTCTGGGGCGGCCCGTTCAGGGTCCGGATGACGGCGATCGACGACGCGTACTCGATGATCAGACGTTGCAATCCGTATTGGAGGGGGGTTCGGCCGCAGCGGCACTGCTGTTGGCTGCCAAAGAGGCCCGCCGCGCAGTGACAGACACCACGCAGTACGGTCTGCTGCGGCAAGGCGACGGAGAGCCGAGCCAGCAACTGAAGGCGCTACCCGAACCAGAAGTCGTGCTCAATGTCCTCACCGACTTCACAACCTCCGCCGGTTTCTGGGCCTTGGACAGCGAACGGGCGTTCCGAGTTATCGAATCTCCCCACCGTCGCTTGACGGAGCCCCTCACCGTCAACGTGTTCCCATCCTCCGGGGCGAATCCGGGTCTGACGGTCGAGTGGAGTTGCGCGGGCGGGATCTTTTCTGAGCACGACCTGGCGCAGTTGCAGCAGAGTTTCCAGCAAGCCCTGTCGGCCCTGAGCACGCATGCCACTCGCGCGGAAACTCTGGGTGGCACCAGCCCATCCGATTTATCCTTCCTGGAACTGGACCAACAGCAGATCAATGCCTTGGACCAATGTCATGGTGGCGTCGATGACGTTCTGCCGCTTTCGCCATTGCAGGAAGGCTTGCTTTTTCACGCGTTGGCCGACGGCGCGGACGATGCTTATGTCCTAGCCGCCGCGTTGGAGATTCAGGGGCAGCTCGATCCGGATCGGTTACAGGAAGCATTCAACGCAGTCCTCACCCGGCACCCCGTGCTCCGAGCCGCTTTCGACGTCGACACGCTGGGCGAGCCCGTCCAAGTGATTCCCCGCAATGTGCAGATCGCGTGGGAAGTGGTGGACTTATCTGCGCTGCCTCCTGAGGCTGCACGATATTCGGTAGACAGCGTCTTGAAGGCCATGGCTACACGCGCCGTAAATGTTGCTCAAGCGCCGTTGATCGCAGCCACCCACCTCAAACTTTCCGCGGAAGCCTCGGTTCTAGTCTTGGGTGGCCACCACCTGGTCACGGACGGCTGGTCTACGCCCTTGATGGTTCGTGACCTGATGGCCTTTTACCATGACCAGGGCGGGGACCTGCCCCACGCAGCACCCTTCTCCGAGTATCTGGCCCAACTGCACTCTGCAACGGGTACTTCAGTGCTTGGGGCATGGCGGACACGACTTCACGGGTTGACTGCACCCACGCTGCTGACGGAGCTGTGTGAAGCAGACATTGCGGCCGACAAAGGACAGGACGCGCAGAGCGCCGTCGAACCCGTCCGCACAGTTCTCTCATTGGACCCTGAGATGGCCGGGAACATGGCTCGCTTTGCACGCGAGCACGGACTGACCGCCAACACGTTGCTGCAGGGGGCCTGGGCCACGGTCTTGTGTAAAACCACAGAGCACGACGACGTTGTCTTCGGTGTGACAGTTTCCGGGCGGCCCACCGATCTACCGGGCATCGAAAACACGGTGGGTTTGTTTGCCAATACATTGCCCGCCAGATTCACGGTCACCCGGGACGTTGCCCTGCTGCAGTGCTTCGCGCGGCTACAGACCGAGCAGGCCAGTATGAGCGACTACGAGTCTGCGTCCCTGGCGGAGATCGAGCGCGACCTTGGGCTCGGGCCCATCTTCGATTCTTTGGTGGTTTACGAAAACGCTCCGGCCGCACGGTTTGACAGCACCCAATTGCCGCGTGTGGTCAACATCCACAGCGCGGGCGGCACCCACTATCCCGTCAATGTCATGGTGCCTCCGGGAGATGGCCAGAGGGTGATTCTGGAACATGATCCCTCCCGGATCGCACCGGGGGTTGCCCAGATGCTGCGTGAAGAGCTCACCAGAGTCATAGAAACGGTGTATACCAACCCGCAGGCCACCTTCGCGGACATTGAGACCGCAGCTGGAACAGTCGATGACCTGGATGTTGTGACCGACCTGGCCACGGAGGGTACACCGACAGAACTGGCAATTGATGCAACATCTGCACCGCAGACGATTGCCGAACAGGGCCACCAGGTTGGGCCAGGTGCACTGACCCATGCAGGTGCAGGCGCGTCATCAACCGGACCGTCGCAGCAATTGGTGGCCACCGTGTCTGCGGAGATGGCGGACCTGTTGGGCCGCGGCGCCGTGGCGGCTGACGACGACTTCTTCGCCATGGGCGGCCACTCCCTGACTGCCATGCGGTTGCTGGGGCGGCTTCGGCATCGGGGGGTCTCCGTGGGACTGACCCAGATTCTGCAGCAACGCACACCTGCGGGCATCGCTGCTGCAGCTCAGACCGAACAGAACGCGCTAGACGACGGCGTGACCCACGTTGACGACGAGGGCGCGACCCGCCACAACGATGGCGCTGGCCACGACAGCGACGACGGCGCGACCCACGACAGCGATAGCGGCACAGCGCAAAACAACGAGAGCGCTGCCCGCGACAACGGGATTTCGGGACTTTCGGAGGCGGCCCAACGGCTGTGGTTCCTCCACCAATTGGAGGGGCCATCTCATGTTTATGACGTTCCTGTCGCACTTGAACTGACAGGGCCTGTGGACGCTACAGCACTCGAAACGGCGTGGCTGGATGTCCTTGAGCATCATCCGATTCTGCGTACGATCTACCCCGAACTCCCCGGAGGAACCCCCGGGGTCAAGGTGCTCACGGTTGACGAGGTTCCCGGACTGAGCAGCTGGACATCTTCGATGCGGGCACCGTGGGGTAGCGGTGAATCCTGGCCGGTGGAGGATCACATCAGCCAGTGGTTCACCGACCCGCAGCATGCTGTGGACATCACCCAGCAAGCACCGGCGAGGGCAGCGTTACTGCAGGTTGAATCCCCCGAGCGCGCCCAGGCATCCGGTGCGGTGCCCGCCGCAGAGCCGGGAAGGCATCACCGCTCGATTCTGCTGTTGAACTTTCACCACATTGCGATCGACGCAGAATCTATCGAACCGCTGCTCACCGATCTTTCAACGGCCTACACCCACCGTGTGGTGGGCAGAGCGCCACGGTGGGAGGCAAGTGCTCAGCGCAGTTCCGCCGTCGCATCCGATGAGGTGCAGGCGCAGCGGGACGAGGCGTTCTGGGCCCGGGAACTATCCGGGCTACCCGAGGCACTCGATTTGCCGTTCGATCACCCCCGACCAGTTCACCCGACCTACCGCGGGCACACAGAGATAAGGGAGCTGGGAACTCACCTGAGCCGGGAGCTGGCACAGGCCTGCGCGCGCCACGGCGTCACGCCGCTGATGCTGCTGCGCACCGCCGTCGCTGTGTCCTGGTCCATGCTGGGTGCCGGCCACGACCTCCCGTTGGGTAGCACCGTAGCGATGCGCGACGACCTTGCTGATGACAAGCGCAGCGTTGGGTATCACGTCAACACGATGGCTGTCCGGTGCCAACTGGACCCCACAGCTACGGTTGAACAGACCCTGGACGCGATCCGCACGAGTTCTCTAAACGCGCTAGAACATGCGCAGCTGCCCTTCGAACGAGTCGTGGAGTTGCTGCACCCCACCCGCGACCGCGCGCGACACCCCGTGTTCCAAACCCTGGTGTCTTACGAGGCGCAGGCTCCCGTGCCGAACATCGGGAACTTGGCTACCCGAGAACTGGAAGTTCGTACGGCTAACGCCAGATTCGACGTCGGAGTTTGGCTGGTGGACAACGCGGAGGGGAGCGGGACGGAGTACAACGGATCATCGACCGCGTTGCGGCTGGTCGGAGCCACTGACGTGTTTACCTCAGACACCGTGGCCCTGCTGGCCGACACCGTTGAAACAGTGCTGCAGCAGATTCTGAGCGGACCGCAGGCTAGGCTCACCGACTTGTCCCTGGGCTTGGAAGAGCCCGCTGATCCGCCCGTGCGGAACCGGCGGCTACTGAGCTTGCCAGAAGCCTTCGAGCTGCAGGCGATGATGACCCCGGGTCGGATAGCCGTCACGGATCACGGGGGCCAGGTCACCTACGGGCAACTGGCGGACTCCGTGACCAGCCTTGCCGCCCACCTCGCCTCCCATGGGGTGGGGGAGGGCAGCATTGTTGCGGTAGCTGCCCCCAGAGACCGCACCTTGCCCTTGTCACTTCTGGCTATTCAGCGATTGGGTGCGGTTTACCTACCTTTGGATCTTGACCACCCGGCCTCACGGTTGAGCGTGATTGTGCAGGACGGGCAGCCGGATTGCCTGCTGACTACATGCTCCCTGCGGGAGCAGCTACCCGTTCAGGGCACGCCAATTGTGCTGATCGAAGACGCTTGGAACCAGCGGGTGGCGCCGCACTTGGCACCGGTTCCGCGGGCCGACGACGGCCTGGCCTACATCCTGCACACCTCGGGCTCCACGGGGCGCCCCAAAGGCGTGATGGTCACGCGGGCCAATCTGGCCGCCTTCCTGCATTCGGCCATCGAACTCGGTTGGGTGCGTGCGGAGGAGTCGCTGGTGGCCGTAACCACAGCCTCCTTTGACATCGCGGGGCTGGAACTGTTTGCCCCGTTACTCGTCGGCGCCACTGTCCATATCGCGGACCGCGGCACCGTGCTTGACCCGCAGCTACTGCTCGAGCAATTGACCTTGGCCAAGGCTTCGGTGCTGCAGGCCACCCCGACACTCTGGCGTGGACTCCTGGAGGCCGCCTTGCGTTCGGGCTCACCGGCGTTGACCGGGGTGCGAGCACTGATCGGCGGCGAAGCGGTGCCCAACGATCTCGCCGTCGGCATGACGGAGCACTGCGCTCAGGTGCACAACGTCTACGGACCTACTGAAGTCACTATTTGGGCAACTACGGCTGGCGTGACTGGAACTGGTCCAGTCAGCATCGGCGCACCCTGGACGGATGTGCGCGTAAGGGTGCTCGATGAGGCACTGCGTGCCGTACCTGACGGGGTGGCCGGTGAACTCTATTTGGGTGGTGCGCAGGTGGCACGGGGCTATCTGGGGCAGCCCGGTCTGAGCGCAGCACGATTCGTGGCCGATCCTCAGAGGGCCGGTCAGCGGATGTACCGGACAGGCGATCTGGTGGTGCGCCGTAATGGAATGTTGTACTTCCTGCGCAGGGCAGATGATCAAGTCAAGGTTCGCGGTCATCGCGTGGAGCTCGGTGAAGTCGAAACGGCATTGCGCAACGTGGATGGCGTCAGCCAGGCAGCGGCAGTAGTCCGCCAGGATGCTCAGGGCACGGCTCGATTACTCGCCTACATCGTCCTGGCCGAGGATCGTCGTGGCCGTGGGGACCCGGAGCATGGACCCGGCGATGGCAGCAGCGACGCCGCCGCTCAGGTTGCCATTTCAGAGGTGGCTACCGCGGGTGAGGTTGGGCGGGTGCAGGAGCACGTGGCCCGCAGCCTGCCGGAGTACATGATGCCGTCGGTCATCAC
Organism: Kocuria sp.; assembly: GCF_030538595.1. Lineage (GTDB taxonomy): Bacteria > Actinomycetota > Actinomycetes > Actinomycetales > Micrococcaceae > Kocuria. The sequence goes on along the minus strand of NZ_JAUNTS010000006.1, from coordinate 28,136 downwards.
TGCGGTAGATGCCATCCCATTGACCGCCAACGGGAAAGTTGATCGGGCCGCGCTGCCCGAGGCGCACATTCCAACCGGCTCGGGCAGGGCCCCCGCCACTCGGGCCGAGCAGGCGATGTGCGAGGTTATTGTCGAGTTGCTGGCCCTGGACACGGTTAGTCCAGATGACGATTTCTTTGCCTTGGGCGGAGACAGCATTATGTCCGTGCGTCTGGTTGCCATGGCCCGCGAACGTGGACTCGAGCTGTCTGTTGCCCAGGTCTTTGCCCATCCCAAGTTGGCCTCACTGGCGGCTGCGGCTGAGTCGACCGGCGAGGAGGTAGGGGAAGACACACAGCCATCCGGTGACGCGAGAGCGTCCGAGGGAGTCGAGGTCACAGACCAGCTCGCCCAAGTCTTGGACGAATTAGCTCCGAATTGGGTCGAAGTCTTGCCTGTAACACCTCTGCAGGAAGGCATGTACTTACAGTCCGTGCTGGACCGCGCCAACGGCTCGGATGCCTACGTGGTCCAGCACCGGTTCGGCCTGGAAGCACCCGTGGACGTGCAAGCACTGCGCAGGGCCTGCGATGCCCTGTATACGCGCCACCCCATGCTGCGCGCTGGCTTCACCCACCGTGGGTCAGGTACGCCCATTCAGTTCCTATTGGATGTCCACCCCATGCCCTGGACCCAACGGGAGGTTCAGGATCAAGCAGAACTGGACGCGCAAGCCAAAGCATCCTTCGAACGCGGGATCGACCCCCAACGGCCGCCGCTGATCAACGCTTTCCTGGGAGTTTTACCCGATGGCACCGGGGAACTGATCATCACCCAGCACCACTTGTTGACGGATGCCTGGTCGCAATCGGTGCTCTTCGAGGAACTGTTCCAACTCTTCCTAATGCACCGCAGCGATCCCTCCGTTGAGCACCCGCGTGCCGCCAACGCCACCGGTCCTGGTGCGGCGCAAGCCACGACCGAAGCTCTTAGGCCGCCTTTGCCACCGGCCCCGGACTTCAAGCGCTATTTGCGTCATCTGGACGGCGCAAGCGAGACGGACGGTCTTGAGGCATGGCGCGGTTACCTGGCCGAGTTGGACCAACCGACGCTGATCGCGCCGCAGACCGCATTGGTCCATCCCGTGCCCTCCATGCTGGAACGCGAGCTGAGCGAGCAAACAGAGAGTGGTTTGAAATCGGTGGCAGCTTCGCTCGGCGTTAGCCGTGCCACGCTCGTCCACTTGGCCTGGGGGCTGGTGCTCAAGGAGCTGACCGGCAACGACGACGTCGTCTTTGGTACCACCGTGTCGGGACGGGACCCCGAGGTCTCCGGTGTGGAGGATATGGTCGGTTTGACCCTGAACACCGTTCCGTTCCGCGTCAACTCGCGTCCTCACCAACTCATCGCTGAACTCGTGACCACGACGTTCCGCCACCAGGGTGCGCTCACGGCTCACCACGCGGTGGGACTCGGCAAGATTCAACGAACGCTGGGGATGACGCCCTTGTTTGACACCTTGGTGGTCTACCGGAACACACCCAGGGACGCGCAGGCTCGCGGCGAGCTGTTCCGGCGTGCAGGGGTCACGCACGCTCATGCGATAGACGCCACCCATTACGGATTGGTTCTGGATGTCGATCCTGGCGACGGTTCGGGGCCGGGACGGATTGCCGTTGAGTACCACCAAGAGCGGATCGCAACCCAATACGCCAGCGAGGTACTGTCGCGTCTGAACCGGGTCCTGGAGCAACTGGCCACTGTGGACCCGGCCACCACACCGGTGGCTGCCGTGCACGGAACGGCTGTAGGACCTCCGGTTGGTGCTGTCACCCCGCACGCCAATACCGCGCTGGAACCGGCCCGGCGCCCCGTACCTGCCGCAGGCCAGCCGGGAGGGGACGTCGACATGCTGCTGCGGCAACTCGCGGCAGACTTGCCGCATGCGACCAGCCTGGTGGGGCCAGATTTCTCGTTGACTGCCAGCGAACTGGAGCAGCGCGTGGATCGCATGGCTCGCATCCTGGCAGATAGGAAGTTGGGGGCGGGGGATGTCGTCGGCATTTGCTTGCCACGCACCGCCGATCACGTGGTGGCAATCTTCGCAGTCATGCGCACGGGTGCGGCGTACCTCCCCTTGGAAGCCGGACAACCGGCCACACGCAGCGCCCAATTGCTCGATGACGCCGGTGCGGCCGGTTTGGTGACAACCGCCAGGATTGCGGCCAGCCTGCCGCAGAGTGCTACCGGGCCGCGTGCCGTGGTCGATCTGGAGGATGCTGAGATCCAAGCGATCTTGGATGGGCGCTCTTCAGCCCCGTTGGTGGATGAGGAAGCGGTCAGCGGTCCTGTCGACAGCGATCAGCCCGCCTACGTGATCTACACCTCCGGTTCCACGGGCATGCCAAAGGGCGTGCTTGTGGGGCATCGGGGTCTGACCAGTATGTACCACAACCATGTTGAGGAGATTTTCGATCCACTTGTGGATCGCTTGCAGCGATCCGTACGGGTGGCCCACACCGTCAATTTCGCTTTCGACATGTCCTGGGAAGAACTGTTCTGGATGCTGCGCGGCCATGAAGTGCACGTGATCGACGAGGACCTGCGGATCAACCCCGTAGCCCTGGTTAAGCACTACCACCGCGTTGGCATTGATGTGCTCAACGTGACCCCCTCCTACGCGCGGGAACTCGTAGCGGTGGAGCTGCTCGAGGGCCCCGGACGCCCGTCATTGGTGATGCTCGGAGGCGAAGCCGTGCCGCAAGAGCTGTGGACGCTGCTCAGAGACCGTCCGGACGTGGATGGATACGATCTCTACGGCCCCACCGAGTTCACCATCAACGCCTTCGGGTCGCCTGTTACCGGCAATGTTCGCCCTTGTCTGGGCAAACCGGTTCGTAATGCGCAAGCGCGCATCCTGGATTCCGGTCTGCGCCCCGTGCCGGTGGGGGCCGCCGGCGAGTTGTACCTGTCCGGGGACGGCCTTGCCCACGGATATGTGGGCAGGCCCGGAATCACGGCTGCCGCCTTTGTGGCCGATCCGGATCAGTCTGGGGCCCGGATGTATCGGACCGGAGACTTGGTTCGCCGGGAAGCCGACGACGTCGTGACCTACCTTGGGCGCGTCGACCGGCAGCTGAAGGTGCGCGGAATGCGGGTGGAACCTGGCGAGACTGAGGCCGCGGCGGCTGCATTGGATGGAGTCAGCGCGTGCGCTGTCGATGTCCGCGGTGGCACCGGGGCAGGGCACAGCGGATCGCGCCTGGTGGCCTGGGTGTTGCCCGAAGACGGGGCCGAACCGGACCCTGGGTGGATTCGAGCCCGGCTGCGCGAGAGTCTGGCATCACATCAGGTGCCTTCCCGGGTGGAGCTGGTCGACGAGTTCCCGCTGACACCCAACGGAAAGCTGGATCGCTCGGCACTTTCGGCCACGGCAGGACACAATGAACGCACCCGCGCCCCGAAACCTGGCCTGGAGAGTTCCTGGTGTTCGCTGGTCGAAGAGCTCCTGGAGCTGGAGGCAGGCACCGTGGACCCGGAACTGTCCTTCCTGGACCTCGGCGGAGACTCCCTGACCGCCATGCGGGCCTCCGGTTTGGCCAGTCAACGCCACGGAATCGATGTCTCGGCAGTCGATCTCCTGGCAGGCAAGACGCTGGCTGAGTTAGTTACCACCCGCGCCGAAACTGCCACTCATGCCGAATCTGCTGCGCAACTGGCATCTGCAACATCATGGGCCTCTGCCCCACAAGCAGAATCCGCAGCGCAGCCGGCCCAGGCTGCGTGGGGACACGAACCCGTTCTTCGCCTCCGAAAAGGCACCGGCGAACCGTTGGTGTGCATCCATCCCGGTGGCGGGTTCGCATGGCCGTTCCTCCCGCTGGCCACCAGGCTGCCGGGTAGTCGTCCAATAGTTGGCCTCCAACTCCCGGACAACCCACTCGATGCTGATGTGCGGCCGTACACCATGGCCGCCGCTGCCAGGGAGTACGCGGCAACTATCAGGTCCATTCAACCGCATGGCCCCTACCATCTGCTGGGCTATTCCTTCGGTGGAACGATGGCTCACCACATCGCCGCGCTCTTCAGGGAGGAAGGCGACGACGTCGCCTTCCTCGGCATCCTAGATGCCGAACCAGCCGGACACCGGCGTCGTTGGACAGGGGAGCCCCCGACCGAGCACAACGACGACCAAGGTGAGCCTGTTGCCCATGCCGGACTGCAGCTGTCCACAGCGGAGGTAACCGAACTTGCGGGTCTTGTCGAAGGCCTTCATGAGCGTTCACCCGAGTTGATCGAGCAGTTGGGCAAGAACTTGCAGCGCTGCACTGAGCTGTTGGCAACCTCCGAACCGTGTGCATTCGATGGTCACGTCACGTTGGTGGTCGCCGACGACATACCTGCACCATCACCGGATGCGCAGGGTGAATCCTCCGGTCGGGGTGTCGTAGCTCGCCCCGGGCACGCCAGCTGGGCACCCGAGCGGCACTGGCGCCAGTACCACGGCGATGCCCTGACCGTTCACCACATACCTTTCACCCATTCCGGCTTGGCCGCACCGGCTGGTTGGGATCGAATTGCCGCTTTGCTCGCGGGAACTCCCGCAGTGGGTACATCCACCCCGCCACGCAAAACTCCGCCGAGATCATGGTTTCGGTCGCCCAGGGGCACCTCAAAACGACCGAAACCATGATCTCGACGGAGTTGAAGCGGCCCACAAGACCTCCCCGTCCCCGGGCAGGATCCAAGAGTCTCGGCGGTAGCCGAGCAGCTGACGTCATTGCGAAATGACATGGAAATGAGGAGATACTCCATGAACACAAACACCCTCCACAAGTGGGGCCCCTTGGGGTTCCTGAAAATGATCGCGGTTGCCATGATCGCCGTCTTTGCCCTTGCGGCATGCGGTAACGGCGGGTTCGGCGATGATTCGGCTACCGATGCCGCCGGTGATTCGACCCGCACGATTGAAACTGACCAGGGCAACATTGAGGTCCCCGCAGATGCCGAACGCATCGTCGTGCTCTCCGGAAGCCTGGCCGGTTACGTTTTCGCTTTGGATGCTCCGGTGGTGGCCACCGACACCCGTGTGATCGGCGTGACCGACTTGTCTAGTGACTTCCCGGAAGCCTGGGCGGATGAGGCAGAGGAGCAGGGCACCGAAGCCCTTCCCGGTGGAGAGCAGCTCAGCGTTGAAGCAGTGGCTGCAGCCGAGCCTGACCTGATCATCGGTGGCGGTCAGGGCATCACGGCCGTCCAGGCCGAAGAGGCCTACGACGATCTGAAAGAGATCGCCCCCACGGTCCTGGTCCCCAGCTCGGTGACCGACTGGCAGGGTGAGCTCAACATGATTGCAGAGACCCTGGGCAAGGAAGACCAGGCCAACGAGATGATTTCCGCTTATGACGAGCGCGTTGAAGAAGTCAAGGAAGCCATCACGGTGCCTGAAGGTGAGTTCGAGGTTTTGCTGAGCCTGTCCACCGACGAGCCCAGCCTCATCCCCGCGGATGCGGCTCTCCCTAAGCAGCTGGAATCCCTGGGCTTCACTGCCTCTGACGTCTACACGAAGGCCGGCGAACCGGAGCTCTACGGCTCGGGTGATTCGTTCAACGTGAGCACCGAGGTTCTACCTACGGTGGCCGATGCGCAGACTGCATTCGTGATCAACCTGGGTGGCAAGACTGCGGATGAACTCAAGGAAGATTCCGTCTACTCGCAGCTGCCGGCCTTTGAAGACGATCAGGTGTACGAGCTGCCTGCGGCTAGCTACCGCCCGGACTACGACGGCGCGATGGGCACCTTGGATCAGATCGAGGAGATGTTCAGCTGATCTGAAAACCCGCTGGACTGCGTGTCCACCATCAGTTCACCTACATAAGAATCACAGCAGAGGAGATCAACCGTGGCCAATCCGTTTGACGATGAAGACGGCAAGTTCCGTGTCCTGGTCAACGATGAGGACCAGCACTCCCTATGGCCGACATTTCGAGAGGTACCTGAGGGGTGGAAGGTTGTTCACGGCACCGGTGACGGTGCCTCTCGAGCGGAGTGCCTTGAGTACGTCGAACAACACTGGACGGACATGAGGCCGCGTTCGATTCGGTGACGACGACGGCGCACGGGGGCCGGGGCCTGTCCCGGTACCCGTGCGCCGTTCTTCGTACCTATGACTGACGCATCTAGGACTGGAGCGCCTCGCTTACGCTCAGTACCCGAATCCAGAGATCTGCACCAGATCTCTGGATTGGCTCACCTGCGGCCCACAGCGGCAACCGCATCCACATGCGCCTTGAGCCATTGCTGCCCGCCCAAAGCCGATACCACGGGGGAGAGCTTGAGATAGGTTTCCAGTAGTTCGTCCTCTGCGATGGAGTCAGCAACGATTCCGCCGCCGGCTTGGGCGATTACTGTGCTGCCGTCGTCGCTGATGTGGGCTGCTCGCAGCAGAACTCGCCAGTGGCCATCCCCGGAAGCGTCTGACCAACCAACAGCTCCTGCATAAAAGCCCCGGTCCGCCTCCACTTGCTGGATATGCTCGATCGCTTGGGCTTGCGGGGTGCCGGCCACAGCTGGAGTGGGGTGTAGGGCAAGGGCTAGCTCCAGCGCCGTCGTCGTCGGTGACTTGAGGGTTCCCGTGATCGGGGTTCCTAAATGCCAAACATGCGGGGTGTGGGTGAGAGTGGGAAGGGGCGGGACGTCTAGGTCAGAGCACAGAGGGCGCAGCGTCTGTTCGATCGCCTCGACGACGAAGCGATGTTCGTCCAGGTCTTTGAACGAGTTCTGAAGGCTTAGAGCTGCGTTGCGGTCGGCCTGCCGGTCATCGGGCTCGCGCCTCATCGTGCCCGCCAAGGGGTGGGTGAATATTTGGTTGCCGCGGCGTTCGATAAGAATCTCTGGACTGGAGCCCACCATGTGCGTACCCGTAAAGCGTTCCCCGGCTGCGCTGAGTGCGGAGAGGAAGCCACGACCGTGATGGTCCTGGGCCACCATCCGATCGAGCAGCGACATGGGCTGCACGGGGGATGGCAAGTGCATCTCCAGAGCCCGGGCGAGCACCACCTTCTCGAGCGCGATCGGCTCTGCTGACATAGCTTCTGGCGCGGGAGTGTCCGCTGCCTCGGAGTCCGATGCCACGGTCACAGAGGCAGCCGCACGAATTTTCGACACCGCATCGTGCACGCGGCGCAGATGTTCATCGGGACCAGGAAGCTCGCGGTATTGGATTTCCCCCGGCAATCCACTCCGATTTGGCGCGGAAAGGCTCGTGGAGTCAAGGGCTGCCAAGGCTTGTTCCCCGCGATGTTCGAGCCACCCACGGTCAAAGGTCTCCCACCTGTTTGGCTCGAACAAGGCGGTGGGTGCGTGCGTATCGAACGGGATACAGCCAGCCACAACCTGCGCCCGGTGCGTGCTCAGCGCTCGCAGGGCTGCATCGGCGGTGGTCAATTCCTGCCGCACCCCGGTTCCGACCACGGTGCGGGTGTTGTCCGTGAGTACGAACGTTGGAGTCTGGCCTGAGGTGGTGATGATGGCTCCTGAACTGGTCCGATGGTTACACGACGATGAATTAAGGGTAGGCTAACCTAATATTTGCATCCAAGCCCCAACATCTGGAGAGGACCTAGATGCCCATTCCAAAGATCGACAGCTACTTGATTCCTTCGCCCTCGGAGGCAGACCGGGTCGATTGGGTTGTGGACTCGGCTCGCAGTGCCGTGCTTGTTCACGACATGCAGAAGTACTTCTTGCGTGCCTATGACCTCGATCAAGATCCGGTGGCCACAGCGGTGACGAACATGCAGCGGATTGTGGCCGCGGCCAGGGCCGCTGAGGTGCCCGTGGTCTACTCCGTGCAGCCCGGTGATCAGCATCCCGCCCGACGGGGGTTGCTGCGCGACTTCTGGGGTGATGGCATGGCCGCGGGCGTGGATACAGAGGTGATCGATGCCTTGCGGCCGACCGCCCAGGACATTGTGGTCACCAAATGGCGTTATTCAGCTTTTCAGCGCACCGATCTACGGGATCTACTGGCCCGAGCGGGTCGCGATCAGCTGATCATCGTTGGCGTATATGCGCACATGGGATGCCAGATGACGGCCGCCGAGGCGTTTATGCAGGACATTCAGTCCTTTCTGGTGCACGACGCCGTTGCCGACTTCTCAGCCGCCGAGCACCTGAGTGCCGTCGACTACGTGGCCAAACGGTGCGGGCGATCCGTGTCCAGCGAGAACGTGCTCGAATCCATGAGGTATGCAGCCCGGCTAGGAGCGACACTTGGTTAAGTCAGTAGTGGACCTTGCTCGCGAAGACAGCACCACCTTGCTAGCGACCGGGGTGCCCGCTGACGCAGCCGCACGCTACCGAGCTTTGGGGCTGTGGGTCGGTCAAACCCACTGGGACTTCCTCGAGGAAGCGATCTTGCGGCATTCCCAGTTACCCGCAGCCACGGACCGTTACCGCAGCTTGACTTACGGGCAACTGGGGGCATCCATCAGTTCAGCCCGCGCGGCATTAGCTGCCAAGGGAATTGCGCCAGGTGACAAAGTGGTCGTGCAATTGCCCAACTCGGTGGCCTTTGTCGAGGCAATTGCTGCACTGTTTTCCCTAGGGGCGGTACCAGTATTTGCCCTGCCCGCGCACGGGGCGCTGGAAATCCGGCACTTTTGTGAGATTTCCGGGGCCGTGGCCTACCTCGGTTCACCACCGAAACCATCCGAGGGCGAATCGGTTGTTGAGTCACTCAATACCGAAACTCCCCAGGTGGCGACGATCGAGATTGACGAATCCTTGCCACAACCGTGGGTTGTTGATTCATCAGTGAAGGACGTAGAGCCAGTTCAGGTTGAGCCAAGTGCTTTGGCATTTCTTCAGCTCTCGGGTGGTACGACGGCGATTCCCAAACTCATCCCGCGCACCCACGATGATTACTTATATTCGGTGCGCCGCAGCGTGGAGATCTGTGATCTGCGCCGGAATGACGTCATGATGGTCGTCCTGCCTTGTGCGCACAACTTCACTATGAGCTCACCGGGGATTCTGGGTGCCCTTTATACGGGTGCGCACGTGGTCATTGCCGCCGACCCAAGTCCCACGACGTGTATGCGTACCATCGCTCGCCATGCTGTCACCCATGTGGCTTTAGTGCCCCCGCTGTTACTGTCCTGGCTCAACTCTCCAACCCGCGGGGACCACGACCTGTCCTCGCTCAGGACGTTGTGGGTGGGTGGGGCCAAACTCAGTGATACAGCAGCCAGAAGGGTGGGTCCGGACCTCGGGTGCCAGCTCCAGCAGGTCTTCGGTATGGCGGAGGGGTTGGTGAACTACACGCGCTTGGATGATGACCTAGAGACTGTGGTGCAGACCCAGGGTAAGCCCATGTCTGAGCACGATGAGGTCAAGGTACTCGACGACGACGGTCATCCCGTACCGCAGGGGGAACCTGGCTTGCTCTACACCCGGGGTCCGTACACCATCCGTCGTTACTACAGGGCGCCCGAGCACAATGCACGGTCCTTTACCGAGGATGGTTTTTACCGCACTGGGGACATCGTGCGGCAGCGTCCTAGCGGCCACCTAGTGGTGGTTGGGCGAGACAAAGACCAGATCAATCGGGGTGGAGAGAAGATCGCCCCGGAGGCGGTTGAAAACGAACTGTTGGCTCACGAATCCATCCATGATGTTTCGGTTGTGGGATTGCCTGACGAGGTTTTGGGTGAACGGGTTTGCGCCTACCTGATCGCGCGTCCGGGGGCGGATGCAGCTATTCCCGGCCCCGGTGAGCTACGTCGATTCTTGCGCCATCGCGGTCTGGCATCGTTCGCTATACCCGATGATTTTCGTGTTGTTGAAAAATTCCCCCAAACGGGTGTCGGAAAGGTAAGTAAGAAACATCAGCGACAATAGTTCGCTTCTCTCGCTTACGTGTTCACGTAGTCTCCCTAGAAATGTGAATCGAGGTCTTTCATGTACGATGTTGTTGGAATTGGGTTCGGCCCGGCTAATTTGGCTTTGGCGATTGCCATTGATGATTACAATAGAACGGTTTCTCCGCAGGAGCGAGTCAAGGCGCTTTTTTTGGAGCGGCGAGAGGTATTCTCCTGGCATCCGGGCATGATGCTGCCTGGTGTGACCATGCAAATCTCTTTCCTGAAAGATCTGGTATCTTTCCGGGATGTCACCCACCCTCTTTCCTTCCTGGCCTATGCGCAAGGGCGAGGCCGGCTGGAACATTTTGTGAATAAGCAGACGTTCTTCCCTTCCCGCGAGGAGTTCTCCGATTACCTGTCCTGGGCAGCTGAAGCGGTCGCTGATCAGGTCTGGTACGGGGCTGAGGTCATCTCAGTGACGGTGGAACCCACGGAGGGGGCAGCGGTGATCAAGCTGGCTTCCGGCGAAGAGCTGCACACTCGCGCCGTGGTGCACGCACCCGGCCTGCAACCCCGGTTGCCGGAAGGTATCGAGCGCTCAGCACGATTGGTCCACACCCATGAGATTCTCGACGTCGCAGCTCACCGGTTACTTTCACCACGTCAGGTCGTCGTCATCGGGGCGGGGCAAAGTGCCGCCGAGGTTGTCGAGTACCTTCACGCTCAGGACGACGAAACCACAGTCCACGCCGTGTTCAGCAAAGTGGGCTACACCCCGGCGGATGACAGCCCCTTTGCCAACCGGATTTTCGACCCGGAGATGGTTGACCGGTGGCACGCTGCCCCGCAGGGGGTTCGGGACCGGATGTTCGCCTACCATCGGGGTACAAACTATTCAGCGGTGGACCCGGAACTGATCGAGTCGCTGTACAACCGTGAGTACGAGGAGCGGGTAACGGGGCGTCGTCGCCTCTTCATGCACAACTGCACCGAAATGCTGGAATGCGTGGAGGATGACGACGGTGTGACCGTGACCGTTCGTGATCTCATGACGGGCGAGCTCAGTACGCTGCGAGCCGACCTCGTAGTCTTCGGTTCCGGCTACCGCCAGGCCGACCCGATCGAGCTCTTTGGGAATGACGCCCAGTGGTATCGGCACGACGGTGTGCGGCCCGAGGTACTGCGCGATTACCGCTGGTCTCCCAAGCAGGACGGCGCTCCGGACGTGTTTCTCAACGGAGGCGTTGAGCACAGTCACGGGCTGACTTCCTCGCTGCTGTCGAATCTGGCGGTGCGGAGCGGGGAAATCCTGGAGCGGCTGATCGAACTGCAAGCAGCAAACCTGCCGAATGACAGTGTCCGGGAACACAGTGCGGCGGACGAGGAAGCGGGCGCTGAAACCGGTGTGATTTCCGAACAAGCGGGAAAGAGATTCGCTCCGACACGTTGAAGTCTGGCCATGGAGTGAGCTGACGATGCCGGAGTATTGGCCGGGGCCTTGTAGGCAGTGAGACAAGTGGAAGGTAGGCAATGCAACGAACAAGCCGGGAGACGACCGTTTACCCGATCACTATCAGGGAGCTGGAGGTGCTGCGGGTACAGGAGCTCACCCCTGGTATGCGGCGCATCGTCTTGGGCGGGGCGGGGCTTGAAGAACACGAACGCAACGGGGTGAGTATCCCGGCGTTTCGCAGCACGGGCTTTGACGATGACATCAAGATCATCGTGCCCGATCCCGTGACGGGGCTGTGCCCCATCCCGCAGCCCCAGCCCGGCGGCACCGTGGCCTGGACCGAGGACGCCGTGGCATTGGCGCGGACCTACACGGTGCGTTCGTTTGACCCAGAGACCGGTGAATTGGCTATCGACTTCGTCCTGCACGGAACGGGCCTAGCCTCCAGTTGGTCGCGGACGGTCCGCCCCGGGGAGAGCATTTACGTAGCCGGCCCCAAGGTTTCTGCCGCCCTGCCCACGGACACCGATTGGATGCTGCTGGTGGGTGACGACACCGCGTTGCCCGCCATCGCACGTTGTTTGGAGGACGTCCCGGCGGGCACGCGGGTACGCGCAGTTGTTGAAATCCCAACGGTCCACGATCAGCAGGAGTTGGACACCCAGGCTGAGCTTGAGGTGACCTGGGTGATCCGCGATGCCGGGGATGACCTGGTGGAAACCGTCAAAGAGATCGAGTGGTGGGAGGGAAACCCTTTCGTTTGGGTGGCTGGTGAAGCTACGGATATCAAACCCCTGCGGCGCTGGTTCAAACAGGACCGTTCGGTACCGCGCGAACACACCGACATCTCCGGATACTGGCGCCGCCGCGAGGTGATCAGCGTCGAGAATGACGCCCACACTTTGGACGTTGCAGCCACCGGCCCCAGCGCGGAGGCGAAGCTGCACGAACTGACGGAACTGGCACCGGCCCTGGCCATCCGAACGGCCTGCGCCATGGACCTCTTCGCTCACGTTGACGACGGGGCTGACACTGTAGCCGAGTTGGCAGAGCGGACGGGCACGCAGCCCGAGGGGCTGACTCGGTTGCTGCGTCTGCTAGCCGTGCACGACCTGCTCAACCTGAGCAGCACCGAAGTGGAGAAAGACAGCGCTGAGAGCAGCAGCGTGGAGGATGAGAGGCTGCAGGGCGGTCGCGTGGAACTGACCGAAATGGGGCAGCTACTGGCCGACCCTGACTCCCGGATGGTGCGCTCGCTGAATCGCTCGGCCACGATCGCGGAACTGTCCTTGGCTGGTCTGTATGAGGCGCTGACGAAAGGTGGACCAGTCGCCGTCGATCATCAGGGTCGCAGCTGGGCCGAGGTCTGTGCACAGGACTCCGGCGTGGCCGAGGAAGTGGCGGAACAGGTTGCGGAGGAGGCATGGTTCACCGCCCCGGCGCTGCCCGGCGTGGTGGGCTTGGGTGAGCAGGAGACGGTGACGTTCACCGGTCCGGGTGCCGGAGTCTACGCTGACGAGGCCTTGCGGCGTGTAGCGGGACTGCGGGCAGCGGTTGCAGGCTCGGGGCCTGAACTACAGCGCAGAACTGCGGAGATCAGCCCGGAGCGACGCGAGCAGGTTCAGGCCCTCATCGTGGAGTCTGATTTCCAGCGTGTTGTGGCTGAGGGTACGACGACGGCGGTGGCCGTGGACCCCTTCGGATCGCAACCGGCCCCGCAGTCCACTGCGTTGCTGAGCGCTCTGCTACGGGAAGCCGAACGGGTGATCGTGGTTTCGGCTCTGGTCGATGCAGACGCTCCGGACGAGTTCGATGCCGAGGAAGACGTGCGTCGTCTGTGCTTGCACGGTGGTCTTTTGCCAACCCGGCGGCGCTTGGCACAGCTCGCCGCGGATGCCGGCGGGATCGTGGTCAAGTCCAATGCCGTCGGTTGGGGTTTGTGGGCCATTGAGCTTGCCGCCATGAAATCCGGACGGAGGCTCTGAGTCCTTGGTGCGTGCCTTACTGACTCCACCGGACACAGAAGATGGCCGCAGCACCCTGAGCGTTGGTGCCGACACCACACCGGTCGGTTTGATCTGGCAGGTGATCAAGTCACGTCCCTGGATGACATTGGGGGCAGCGGTTCTGGCTGTAGCTCACCAGATCGGTGAAATTCTGGTGCCCTTGATCGTGGGGCGGGCTATCGACGGTCCCTTGGCAGCGGGCGATGTACCAGGCACCGTGTGGGCGGTGGTCATACTTGGTCTTGCTTTCTTGCTGTTGTCCACCGCGTATCGGTTCGGTGCACGCTTGGGACACAGCGCCGCCAGCTTTGTCCAGCATGAACTGCGCATGATGGTCACGGACCGGATCACGGACCGCCGTGGCATGGGGGCAGATCGACGATCTGCCGGAGACCTTTTGACGGTTGCCGGTACGGATACCGAAGCGGTGTCCATGACCAAGCTGCTGGCCTTTCTACCCATCGGAGAGATTGCAGCGGTCGTGGTCGGAGGCGGTGTCCTGATCTGGGTGTGGTGGCCCTTGGGCGTTGGCATTCTCCTTGGGGCTGCGATCACCGCGTTAGTGGCCGACCGTTTGGCCAGCCCGTTAGCGGTGCGGCAACGGCAGGCTCAGTACCAGGCTGGCACCGCTGCCGACGTCGCCGTCGACCATCTCTCCGGACTGCGGGTGGTTGCGGGCCTGGGTGCGGGCGCGGAGGCCGGACGACGCTACCGCCTGGCCTCCCGGAATGCCCTTGCAGCAGCCTTGCGATCCAACGTTGCCCGCGCCCAATTGGGGGCGCTGACTCACATCGCCGGTGGACTGTTTGTGGTTGCCACGGCGGTGCTGGCGATTCAACAAACCATGGCCGGACGGCTCAGTGTAGGGGAGTTGGTGGTGGTAGTTGCCATCGCACAGATGCTGGTGGAACCCATGTCCGTATTAGGACGCAACGTGGGCGTGGTGTGGGCAACAGGGCTGGCATCGGCTGCGCGTGTGCTGGATGTCCTCCAATCCCCGCCGAGCCCATGCACTGCCCCTTCGGCGGCCTGGTGGCAAGCGGTGGAGGCACCCCGGGCTGGTGAGCTCGTGATGGTGGAGGTTTCCTCCGAGATCAAGAAAACACTGCTCGACGGTCTGCGCGAGCACACGATCCACGGACAACCGAACGGATGGTTGGTCGGATCGGGACAGGATTTCCTGCTCAACGGGGATGTGGCTGAGAACGTGGGCTTCGACCGGGTTGCGGCTGAAGACATCGCCGGTGCGTTGAAGGCGGCAGCGTGTACCGATTTCCTGGAGGAACATCCGGCGGGAGAAGGTGTGACCGTAGGTGAGGCCGGAGGGGAACTATCGGGTGGCCAGCGGCAACGTGTGGCCGTGGCGCGTGCCTTGGCGGCCAACCCCCAGGTTCTGGTCTTGGACGAACCTACATCGGCTCTGGATACCGTGACCGAGGTTGCTGTGGCCCAAGGGATCAGAAACCACCGACGAGGCCAGAGCACGCTGGTGTTCACCTCATCGTCTGTGTGGCGCGAAATCGCCGATCAACACCTGAGGATCGGGGACCGGGACCTCGATGAGCTCAGTGTTGGCTCCACCCAAAACGTAGGAGGACATCGTGGGGCGTGACACCGTGCAGAATCCTCCGAGGGCTGCAACCCACGGGTCCGCTGCGATTCCTTGGGCCAGCGGCGGCCAAGTCCTGCGCGCCCTCGGACGCAAGGCTGCCCGTTACCCCTGGCGTACCACCGGTGCGGTGCTGGCCCTGTTGGCCTCGGCTGGCTGCGGGCTGGTGCTGCCCTCGGTATTGGGAGCATTCGTTGATTTGGGCACGGGTCAGGGTGGGGCTCATTGGTTGATCGGGAACGGTGGACTGATCTGGGCTGTGGCGGTCCTGCTGGGGTCTGTGATCTTAGGCGCATCGCTCAACGCCGTCGGTACGGTTTGGTCCGCAGGTGTTGCCGATCGTGTGATCGCCTCCCTGCGCGAGGACACGATGGCCGCTGCCCTGAGCCGGGGGCAGGAGGAAGCGGAGGCGGCAGGGTCCGGGGAAGTCGTCTCCCGCTCCACCGACGACGTCGCCGCAGTCACCTCCGCGATTAACACGGCCCTGCCGTCTGCGGTGGCTGCCGTCACGGGAATCTTGGTGACTGCCGTGGGAATGGTCGCCATCCACTGGTCGTATGCCGTGTCCTTGATGGTTGTTACCGTCCCGGTCTACGGGTTCGTGGTGAGACGCTATTTGCGTGAGGCGCCGCCGCTATACGCAACGGAACGCAGCCAGCGGGCACGTCGTGCCGGGGTGGTGCTCGACGTCGTCAAGGGCTCTACCCAAATCCGTACCTACGACGCCGCTGGATTCATGCGAACTCGTCTGGTGCGCCCTTCATGGGTGGTGGCGCGCATGATTGTGTTGACTCAGATCGCGACCACTCGGCTTTTCGCCGGTGTCAATCTGGCTGAGTTCTTGGGAATGGTGGCCTTGCTGGGAACCACTCTGGTGCTTCTGGGCCAAGGAGCTGTGACGTTGGGGGCTGCGACGGCGGCGATCCTGTTCTTCATGCGCTTGTACGATCCCATTGGCACGGCCTTGATGATGCTGGACAAGCTTCAGTCTGCGGCCACTTCGTTGAGTCGCATCGTGGGCATGATGGGAAGTACCGCAAACGCGGGCAACGTGAGGACTTCGGTCGTCGTCGATGGTGCTGCAGAAGCGGGCCTCGCTGACACCCGCACGGGTGGTTCGGAGCTACGCGTCACCGGGTTGCGGGCCGGTTATGGAGACCAGGCAGTGGTGCACGACGTCAGTTTCACCGTGCCTGCTGGCACCTCATTGGCATTGGTAGGAGCATCAGGTGCAGGCAAGACCACCGTGGCGGCGGTAGCCGCCGGTGTCCGAGACCCTTTGACCGGCACTGTCGAAGTGGGGCCGGGACTCACGGGGAGTACCCAAACCGGAATGGAACTCCTGCATGAACTTCCCGCAGCGGATCGTGCCCGTCGGGTGGCACTGATCGCCCAGGAGGGCCATGTCTTCTCAACCACCTTGCGCGGCAACTTGGACCTGGGCAGACCCGGGTGCTCCGATGAGCAGTTGTGGGAAGCCCTACAGCTGGTGGGGCTCGGTGAGTGGGCCCGTGAACTTCCCGATGGACTTGATACCACGCTGGAGGCGGGTTCGCCCATGGTGGCTGAACATCGCTCGCAGCAGTTGGCACTGGCCCGGGCGGCGGTGTTGGACCCCGCCGTCGTCATCTTGGACGAGCCCAGCTCCAGGGTCTCCGAACATGAGGCTGCCGAGTTGGGAGAGGCTGTTGCCGGGCTGAGTCGTGGCCGCACCAGCGTGGTGATCGCTCATCGGTTGGTGCAGGCCAGCGTGTGTGACCGCATTCTGGTGATGGACCGTGGCCGGGTGGTTGAGGACGGCACTCACGATCAACTCCTGCGGTGTGGAGGCCGCTATGCAGCCTTGTGGGACGCCTCCCAGATCGGGTGATCAGTTGGGTCAGCGGTTGGTCACGCTGGTGTGGCGTCGTCCAAAGGGCACGATTAACGGGCGATCGCTGACCGGGTCCTCAATGACCCGGGCGCTGAGACCGAAAACCTCGGCCAAAAGCTCCTCCGTGACGACTTCCGCGGGGTGGCCAGCGGCTTCGATCTTGCCTCGATTCATCACCACCAGATGATCGCTGTACCGGGTGGCCAGCACAAGATCGTGCAGAACCATTACCACGGTGCGCCCACGATCCTCGTGCAGGGTGTCCACCAGGTCCAGAAGGTCCAAAGCGTGGGCCAGGTCCAGGTAGGTGGTGGGTTCATCCAGGAGAAGGATTTCGGTGTCTTGGGCCAGGGTCATGGCCAGCCACACCCGCTGGCGTTGACCACCGGACAGCGATTCCAGAGGGCGCTCGGCCAGATCGGAGACGGAGGTCAGCTCCAACGCGCGGCGGACGTGATCGGCGTCGTCAACCGACCAAGGCCGAATCCAAGTGTGGTGTGGGTGCCGGCCTAGGGCCACTAATTCGGAGACCGTCATTCCTTCCGGGGCCACCGGGGACTGCGGGAGCAGGCCGATGGTTTGCGCCGCCTGTTTGGGCGCCAGGGTGTAGAGATCCCGTCCGTTCAATTCCACGGCCCCCGCACGCGGGGCCAACAACCGGGCCAAGGTGTGCAGCAATGTGGACTTGCCGCAACCGTTCGGTCCGACGATGGTGGTGACGGCATGTTCGGGAATCTCCAAGGTGAGATCGCTGATCACGTTGGTGTTGCGATAGCCCACATCAATACCGCGAGCCACGAGCCGGGCACCCGCGGATTCTGAAGGTGCGGGTGCATTCTCGGACGGTGCGGTATTGGGGCCCGATGAGCCCTTGCCAGAGAGGCTGCTCTGCCGGTCGGTGCTACTGGGATGGCTCACAACGTAATCCTTCGTCGATTGGTCACGATGACGTAGAGCAGGAACGGGCCGCCGATGGCCGCCGTGACGATTCCCACGGGCAGTTCCCAGGGCAGCGCCACGCGGGCGATCACATCGGCAGTCAGTACAAGCACCGCCCCGCAGACGGCGCTGCCCACCAGAGGTGGGTGGGCAGCGCGTTGCAATCGCACGGCCACCTGGGGTGCCACGAAGGCCACGAATGATACGGGGCCGACTGCCGCAACGGCTGCGGCTGTGAGCACGACGGCGGCCGCCAACATCAGCACGCGCCGTCGTCCGACGTTGACCCCCAACGATGAGGCCGAACTCTCTCCGAGCTGCAAAGGCCGCAGGTCCCGGGCCGTCGGTAACACCAGGACGCCGACCACGAACAACACCACCAGTACCGGAATCAACTCGGTGATTCCACGTCCATTGACGCTGCCCGTCAACCAGACCAGAGCGAGTGCCGCGCTGTCCGATTCTGCCGAAGCGAGCACAAAACTGACCACGGAGCTGAGCATCGAATTGACCCCGATGCCGATCAAAACCAAGCGGTAGGTCTCCGTACCTGTTCCGCGGGACAGCAGCAGGATGACCGCAGCCGTCAGGGCAGCGCCACCGGTGGCTACGAGCGGAATGACCATCGGAATCTGCGCTAGCTGCCCGCCAAAGCCGATGACCCAGACCGCTGCGGCGGAAGCACCCATGGAGATACCCAGAACATCGGGGCTGGCTAGGGCGTTGCGCGCGATGCTCTGGGTGATGGCTCCGGCCATACCAAGGACCAGACCCACGGCAACGGCAACCAAAGCTCTGGCTAGACGCCAATCGAAAACCACCATGTGCTGGAGTCGCGTGCCGCCGCCGAATAACACAGTGAGTACTTCACTGGGGGTCAGGGGATAGTCACCCAGGCCAAGACCCACCACGAACACTACGCAGCCGAACAGCATGGCACCGGTTACTACGATCAGAGAACGTAAGTGCAGTGGGAAGACAAAGGTGCCGATGCGCAGCATCCTGTGGCCCGGTTCGCGGGTGGCTTGTTGCTGGGGTGAGGTGGTGTTGAGCGTCGTGGTCATGGGCCAACCGGGAGTCGTCGTCGAACCAACAGGATGAATACGGGGGCACCGATGAACGCCAACATAATGCTGGCCTGGACCTCCGAGGGAGCAGCGATGATCCGGCCCACGGTATCGGCGACAACCACCAGGATTGCGCCGAGCAACCCAGACACGGGGATCACCCATCGGTAATCGGGACCGCCGATCAGACGGGCAATGTGGGGGACCACCAGGCCAACAAACCCAATGGGCCCGGCCACCGCAGTGGCCGCACCGGCCAAGACGACGATGGCTACGAATCCGCTCCAGCGGGCCAGCCCCGGACGTGCGCCTAAGGAACGCGCTGCGGAATCGCCTAGACCCAACAAGGTCAATGTACGTCCGGACAACAAGGCAATAACCGTGCCCACCACCAGATACGGCAGGACATCTGTCAGCACGCTGAGATCGCGGCCGGCCACGGTTCCGGCCTGCCAATACCGTTGCACGTTCAAAGCACCGCGGTCGGAGAGCACGAGCATGGTGGTCATGGCGGTCAGAAAGGCCGTCAGGGCCGATCCGGCCAGGATCAGGGTCAGCGGATTGGTGGCGGAGCCACCCAGGGCGCTGATCGCAAACACCAAAGTGGCGCCGATCACGGCACCGCCGAATGCGAACCAGACTTGCACGCCGGGGGAAGTGACTCCCAGGAAGAAGGCAGCGGCCACGATGGCCAGCGCGGCACCGCTGGTGACTCCCAGCAGGCCGGGGTCGGCCAGTGGGTTGCGGGTGTGACCTTGGGTCAGGGCGCCGGCCAGGCCCAAAGCCGCACCCACGGCCACACCGATCACGATCCGCGGGATGCGCAGCTCGTGAACCAATACAGTGATTTCAGTCTGTGCTTGCTCTGGATGCCACAGGGCTTGCCAGACAGCGCTGGGCTCGACTCCGCGTGAGCCGATGAACAGACTCACAGCACAGCACAGCACCAAGGCCAGCACCAAAATACCCAGGGTGATCACCTGAGTGCGGGCGCGGGAGGTCCCCGAAAGGGTTTGGAGCATAGCCACGTTCTATCATGGTGAGGTTTACCTAACCTAGCGGCCACGACGGGTGGGCCGACAATCGGATGGGAGATCTTGCTTGGAACGTCGCGACCCTCTGGCGTCGTCGTCAGTATTGGAGGAGGTCAGTCAGGGGGGAGCACTTGCTTCGATCCTGCCGTCCGAAGTCAGCGTGGTGGCCTCACGCTGCGAGGTCACGGCTCTTTTGTGGCCCAACGAGGAACGGGTAATGGCCCGTGCTGTGACTAAGCGAAAGGCCGAGTTCACTACGGGCAGGGCATGCGCCCGTAGTGCCCTCGGTCACCTCGGTGTGGAACCGGTGGAAATCCTCAAAGGGGAGTGCGGCGAACCCCTATGGCCACGCGGGGTGGTGGGTTCCATTACGCATTGTCGGGGATATCGGGCCGCAGCTGTGGCACGCTCGGAGCGGGTGCAGGCCATCGGTATTGACGCAGAGCCACATGAACCGCTGCCTCCTGAGGTGCGCCCGTTGATCCTCACCGACCAGGATGCCGAGAACATTCGCGAGTTGACTGGGATGACTGAACTGACTCGGCAGACGCGGGGTGGAGCACCCGTGCATTGGGACCGCATGATCTTCTGCGCCAAGGAGGCCATTTATAAAGCCTGGTTCCCGATCAAGCACCGATGGCTCGGTTTTGAGGAGGTCTCGGTCTACCCGAAGCCCGATGGGGGCTTCCGTGCACAGTTGCCAACCACCCTGTTCTCGGAGGGCAACGCCTCTTCTCTGATCGAAGGCCGATGGGTGGTGGATGATGGGGTGCTACTCGCGGCCATCGCGGTGGTGCCCCTCAACTCCGCCGAGATCATGGTTTCGGTCGCCTGAGGGCACCTCAAAACGACCCAAACCATGATCTCGGCGGAGTTTTAGTCGCGGAACTCCGGCAAACGGATCATGCCTTCTTGCATGGTGGTGGCCACGAGCTTGCCCTCGCGGTCAAACATCCGCCCCTCACCCAGGGCACGAGCGCCGGAGGCCGACGGCGAGGCCTGGACATACAACAACCATTCATCGGCACGGGCCGGCCGATGCCACCACATCGCATGATCCAGAGAGGCAATCGCCATCCCCTTCTCCAACCAGGACTTGCCGTGTTTGCGCAGGGCAGGCTCCAACAGAACGTAATCGGAGACATAAGCCAACGCCGCCTGATGCAGACCAGGGTCATCCGGCAACGCGCGGTGCGTCTTAACCCACACGGCGCTAAACGGTTCCCGCCGTTCGGTCGGACCTAGATAGATCGCGGGGGTGATGTAGCGGATATCGAACGGGCGTTCCTTGGCGATTGCCCGCGCTTGCGGAAGGTCCAGATGCCCCAAAAGGTCGCTGGCCGTGGGCAAAGACTCTGGATCAGGCATCCCCTTGGGGCAATCATCCTGGTGCTCCAGGCCCCGGGAGGCCGTCTGGAAAGAGAAAATCCCGGACAGAATTGGCGCCCCGAACTGGTAAGCGTGCACCCGCCTGGTGGAAAATGATCGGCCATCGCGCATCCGCTCCACCCCAAAGGTGATGGGCTCGTGGATGTCCCCGGCACGCAGGAAGTAGCAGTGCATCGAATGGATAGTGCGGTCCTCCTCGACCGTGGCCATCGCCGCCCGCAAGGACTGCGCCATGACCTGCCCGCCGTAAACAGACCCGCGCAGGGAGGAGATGGTCTGGCCCACAAATATGTCTTCCAACGTGCGAATCCCGCCTTGATTGCTCACATTGAGCATCTCAATCAGGGCCTGTGTGGGGTCGTAGCCGGTCTCGGACAAGTGCTCTGGGGTCATGACCGTTACTTTACGGGCCAGGTGTGGGCCGTCGGTGTGTTTCCATGGACCCATGACTTCCCTCACCGTTGATATTCACATGCGCTTTGGCGATATCGATTCTTACGGCCACGCCAATAACGTGGTTCAACTCCAGTACCTTGAGGACGCTCGCGTGCGCCTGAGCGAAATGCCCATCCACGGCATCGATGGGATCGAGGATGGGCTGAGTTTTCGCAAGCTGACCGGCACCCGCCTCACGGTGGTGGGACGCCAGGAGGTGGAATACACCGCACAACTGCACTACCGCTTGGCCCCGATCCAAGTCCGCATCTGGGTCTCCAATATTGGCGCCTCCTCTTACGTGCTCAATTACGAGCTTCAGGACCACGACGACGGAACCACCTTTGCCGTAGCCCAGTCCACCACCGTGCAGATTGGCCGCGAATCGGGGCGTCCCGAGCGCCTCACGGAACAACAAATCGCTTTCCTGACGGCGTATTCCGAGGAGCCGGTGCAGTTCCACCGTCGCCCGGAGCCGGTCCGGGGTACATGAGATGGCGCGTTTCTTTGAACTCGTCGACGCATCCTCCGTGGAGGACGTCCGCACCTATCTGAGCCGTGCCCGCTCGATTGACGACGACGGTGCCGTACGGTTCCAGGGTGTTGGCGGCGCGGTCGGGATGTGGAGCTGCGTATTGGCACGTGCGGGTTTGTTGGACAACACTCCGACCGTATTGGGCCTACGCACCGCAGGTCTGGGCCAACCCTCCACGCTGGATGCCGTTGTTAGCCTGGGGGCTGTACTGGACCGGATACCACGTCTGCGCAGCACCGGTGACTCGATGTTGCGCTTGCCGCCCTATGACGAGAAAGCCGCCTGGGCGGGTGTCTCGCCGTCGTTGTCCGGCTGGGAAGCGGTTGGCGCGGTGCCGGCACAGGCATTGGTGACCACGGCCAAGGCCGGTACGGAGGAGGTCGCCCAGACCATCCCGACCAACGCCGGACGGGAGATCGTCCAACGGGTCCGCTCGGGAGTCTGGAGCCGGGTGTCCGAGTGGGGACAGGGCGCCAACGACGACGGTGAGTCGCCTTTCGTGGTCCCCGACGGTGCTGCTTTCGCCGCCTGGGCACTGGGATTCTTGCGCTCCGACGACGATTCCGAGGTTCCCGTTGCCGTCAATGGCTCCTGGACGCGGTTGTCCTGTCCCGGAGGTTTCGTGCTAACCCACAAGCCCCGCTGAGCGGTGGTCTGCGACAGCCTGGCTCAGTCCGGGGCGTTCACCAAGGAGTGGGCGGCGCGCTCCAAATAGTCCCACAAGATGCCTTCGTGCAGGGGCGGAAGGTCCAGGGTGTCCAGGGCTGCGCGCATGTGCTTGAGCCACGTGTCGCGCACCTTGGAATCGATGTGGAACGGGACGTGGCGCATCCGAAGCCTGGGGTGGCCGCGTTCCTCCGAATAGGTGGTCGGTCCGCCCCAGTACTGTTCCAGGAACATCCGCAGCCGACGCTCAGCGGGGGCCAAGTCCTGCTCGGGGTACATGGCGCGGAACTCCGCATCCGCTGCCACACCCTTGTAGAACTCATGCACGAGCTTGGCGAAGGTTTCGTGGCCGCCCACTTGGTCGTAGAACGACGCCGACTGGCCCGCTCCCGCCTCAGAGGAAGCGCTCTGCGCTGTGTCAGCCTCGGCGCGGCGATCGCCCATCTGCTTCATGGGCCGCCGCATGGCCGACAACGGCCTACCTACGGGAATGATCCGCGCATCGGGTGCAGCAGCCGCCTCCGGATTGATCTGACCGGCGGGATTGGTCTGGTCAGCGTCAGGGGTCTGGTCCGTGGGCTCGGGCCCGTTCGCGCTCCGGTCCCTGCGGTCACTCATTGTGCTGCCTCGGCATCAACTTTCTGTGCGGCCACAGCGCGTGCCACGCGATCCCGGCCCTCCAGAATCAAACGCCGCAGACCATTGAGGTCTTCCGGCAGAGTGGCCAAGAAGGTATCGGCGGCGTCAACGGTGGCCTGCACGGGAAGGCGCGGGAACATGCCCACGGCCACCTGCTCGGCGATTTCATGCGAGCGTTCGCGGTAGATATCCGTCACCACCGCAAAATACTTCTCCACGTAGGGCGACAACAGGGAGTCATCGTTGGACTGTTGGAAACCGACAATGGCAGCTTCTTGCAGGGAGTTGGGCATCGAACCATCCTCAATCACGGCTGTCCAGACGGCTGCCTTGGCCTCCGCGGTCGGGATGGCTGCGCGTGCTTGAGCGGCTGCAATCGCACCGTGCTCCGTGTTGTCCCGTTCCAGGGCGGCATCCACGGCGTTGGGTCCGAGGCGTCCACCGGCGGTCAGGGAAGTCAGCAGCGCCCACCGCAGGTCAGTGTCCACCTCCAGACCGTCCAGCATGAGCTCACCGGAATCCAGTCCGTCAATACGGTCCAGTTGCTCTGATGTGCGGGCCCGGCGGGCGTAGGCACGGATGAACTGCAGTTGGTTGTCAGAGCCGGGCTCTGCAGCGGCGGCCAAGTGCCACAGGCGCTCAGCGGCATCCTCCTCGATCCGGCCGCGATCAGCCTGGGTCACGTAGCTGTCCAGAACTGTGTCCAGATGCCGCAGCTGCACCATGACGGTGGTGGAATCCGTCTCCTCCCCGATGTTGTTGAGCACCGTCTCCACGTACCCCCTGGCCGGTGCGACGGCGTCGTGCACACCATCCCAGGCGGCCTGCCAGACCAGAGCGCGCGGAAGAGATTCCGCGAAGTCTTTGAGGTGCTCGGTAGCGGTGTCCTGGGAGTACTCGTCCAAACGAATCTTGGTGTAGGCGAGGTCGTCGTCGTTGACCAGTACCAAGTCGGGTGCCTCCAGACCCACCAGATCGGGGACCTCGGTGCGAGGACCGTCGATATCCAGCTCTACGCGGTGGTTACGGATCAGTTGTCCGGTGGCGTCGTCGACGTCGTAAAAGCCGATGGCCAACCGGTGAGGGCGCAACGTGGGGTATTCATCCGTGGCCGTCTGCTCAATGGCAAAGGAGGTGATGATGTTGTCGTCATTGCGCACGCAATCCGGGCGCAAGGTGTTGACGCCGGCGGTTTCCAGCCAGCGTTCGGACCAGTCCTTGAGCTCTCGGCCGGAGGCGGCCTCAAGTTCGGCCATTAGATCCTTGAGCTCGGCATTGGTCCAGCCGTACTTGGCAAAGTAGGTCCGCAAACCGGCCATGAACTGATCCTGCCCAACCCAGGCCACCAGCTGCTTGAGCACGGAGGCGCCCTTGGCGTAGGTGATGCCATCGAAGTTGACCAGAACGTCTTCCAGGTCCGTGATATCGGCCTTGATCGGGTGAGTGGTTGGTAGCTGATCCTGTTCGAAAGCCCAGGACTTCTCCATGGAGGCGAACGTGGTCCAGGCGTTGCTGTATTCGGTGGCCTGGGCAGAAGCCAACGTGGAGGCGAACTCGGCAAAGGACTCGTTGAGCCACAGGTCATTCCACCAGCGCATGGTCACCAGGTTGCCGAACCACATGTGTGCCAATTCGTGCAGCACCGTGATCGCACGGCGTTCCACCCGAGCCAACGTGGGGCGAGATCGGAAGACATAGGACTCCACGAATGTCACGCAACCGGCGTTCTCCATCGCCCCGGCGTTGAACTGGGGCACGAAGAGCTGGTCGTACTTTTCGAACGGGTACGGGGAGTCGAACTGGGACTCGTAGAACGCAAAACCCCGTTTGGTGAGATCGAAAATCTCCTCCGCATCCACGTGCTTCATCAGCGACTTTCGGGCAAAAACACCCAAGGGAATGACCCGGCCATCGGAGGAGGTCAGCTCGTCGCGAACAACCTCATACGGACCGGCCACCAAAGCGTTGATATAGGGCGGCAACGGGGGAGTGGTACCGAAGGCCCAGGTGGTTTTGCCCTCACCGGCGGGGGTGGGCTCCGGTGTCGGCTGATTGGACACCACCTGCCAATAGTTGGGTGCCGTGACCGTGAACGTGAATCGTGACTTCAGATCAGGCTGCTCGAAGACCGGGAACATCCGGCGAGTATCGGCCACCTCGAACTGCGAATACAGATAGACCTCGCCATCCACGGGGTCCACAAAACGGTGCAGGCCCTCGCCGGTGTTCGTGTAGTACATCTCGGCATCAACCACCAGCACGTTGTCCTCGGCCAACTGCGGAAGCTGGATGCGCACGCCGTCAGCCACCTCGGCGGGATCGAGCTGACGGCCATTGAGCTGGATCGAGTTCACCGCCGCGGTGAAAGCATCCATGAACGTGGAAGCCCCCGGTTTGGCTTTGAACTTCACCGTCGTCGTCGTGTGAAAAGTTGTGTTGCCCGTGGTGAGGTCCAAGACGACATCGTAGGAATCGACGGAAACTAAGGCAGCGCGTTCCGCTGCTTCTACTCGGGTGAGGTTTTTGCCGGGCACTGTGGTGCGATCCTTTCACCGGAATCCTGGTGGAGATTCCTTGACGGGGGGAAGTCGTGCGGGAGTATCGCCCCATGATGCCATGGCTCACCCAGTCTGGATTAGGCTGGCACGTACCCAGGTTCTGCAGGCTTGCTGCATTGCCGTGACTTGGGGCGTACTGCTGCATGAGAGATGCAGTGTGAATCCTGTGCTGTGAGGCACGGCCCACCTCGTGAAGGAGTTGCGCGGATGCGCGTTCACATCGCCACCGACCACGCCGGAATGGAATTGTCGCAGTATCTGGTTGAGCAACTGACAGCCGATGGCTACGAGATGATCGACCACGGGCCTGAGATCTACGATGCCCTTGATGACTACCCCGCATTCTGCATTCACGCAGCTCAAGCCGTCATGGAGGACCGTGCCCGGGGGCTGGACTCCTTGGGCGTGGTGCTGGGCGGTTCGGGTAACGGCGAACAGATGGCAGCCAATAAAGTGCCGGGAGTCCGAGCGGCCCTGGCTTGGAATCTCTCAACCGCTCAATTGGCCCGCGAACACAATGACGCTCAGGTGGTGGCATTGGGCGGACGCCAGCACACACCGGACGAGGGTCTGGAAATCGTTCGCGCTTTCCTGAGTACTTCGTTCTCCTTCGACGAGCGTCACGTACGCCGCATCAACCAGATCACCGAGTTCGAACGCACCGGCACTGTCGCCGGGCATCTGGACGGTTTGACCGCACGGCCGTATTTGGCCGAGTCGCCCGAGGCCTGATCGTGCCAGAAGGCCATTCAATTCACCGGCTGGCAACTCAGATCGGTGACGTGTTCTTGGGTGAGGAGCTTGCGGTTTCCAGCCCCCAGGGCCGATTCGCGCGCGGAGCCGCGTTGTTGGACGGTCGCCGCCTGGTCTCGGCGCGGGCCTACGGCAAGCAGCTGCACCTGACGTTTGAATCTCCGGCAGACCCGGAAGATCGCCTGGTCATGCGCTCACACCTGGGGCTCTACGGGGCGTGGAGTTTTGCCGGTGACGCCCAGTTCGCTGCAGCCTCCAGCATCGGTGCCCCGCGCAAGATTGGTGAACGAGAGACCAGGGGGGATTCCCTTGCCCAGAGCCGCGACGACGACGGGCGCGTGATGCCCGATCCGCCCGTAGGGGCAGTACGCGCCCGGTTGGTGGGCCGCCACGGTTGGGCTGATCTGCGCGGTCCCTCCGACTGCAGGGTGGAAACGGTCTCAGAAGCGGAGACGGCCAAGAAGCGGCTTGGTCCTGACCCTCTGGACCCGGAGGCCTCTCCTGGGCTCTACCTGGCTCGTGCCGGACGGTCCGCGCGACCTATTGCGGCGTTGTTGATGGAGCAACAGGTTATTTCCGGTGTGGGCAATATTTTCCGTGCCGAGTCCTTGTTTCGCCGCGGTGTAGACCCATTCCTGGCTGGCAAAGGTGCGGGGGAGGCGTTGCTGCTTGGTTTGTGGGAGGAAAATCGTGCGTTGATGGAGATTGGGGTGCGCTTGGGTCGGATCATCACCACGGATGCAGATGATCGTCCCGGTGTCCCCGAGACCGCGGCATGGCCGGCGCACGCAAACTACGTCTACAAGCGCACGGGTAAACCTTGCCTGCACTGTGAAACGCTGGTGCGGGAGACAGAATTGGCCGGGCGCAGTTTGTTCTGGTGCCCGAGCTGCCAACCGCCGTCGTCGTGATCCGGGTGGATACCACTCCGGTCGCCCCGGAGGACCTTGGACGCGCCATCTTCCATGCCATTCCTTTTCAGGGATTCGTGGTGGCGATGCGCGGCATGGTCTCCGGATTCGTTCAGGCCTTGCAGACCTGACCAGTTGCTATCAACGGAACTCCGTGCTGACACCGAACCTTGGCCCAGGGCAACCCCACGTGCCAGGCGCCACAATCCTGACCGCACCTCGAGGTGAGATCACCGGTTGTTGTTGAGATCACCGCCTATTACCGGTGATCTCAACAACAACCGGTGATCTCAGCGCTGGGGTGGCGGCAAAAACTTGAGGCCCGGTCGAATGGACCGGGCCTCTGCTGAAAATTTGGAGGGGATGACGGGAATCGAACCCGCGTAGCCAGTTTGGAAGACTGGGGCTCTACCATTGAGCTACA
>NZ_JAUNTS010000005.1 GCF_030538595.1 Kocuria sp. | reverse complement strand
GGTAAACCCACCATTGCCATTCCGGCCGGTGGCTACCTGGACACCATTGTTGATGGCGTCAATGGTGTGTTTGCCCGCAGCCCTGAAGCAGCAGACGTGGCCCAGGCCATGAATCAAGTCATGGAACGCCACTGGGATCCATCCGCGCTGAAGTCTCACGCAGAGAAGTTCTCCGAGCGGCGATTTGCCGGTGAGATCAGCACGTGGGTGGAGCAATTGCGCGGTGCTCAGCGGGCGTGAACCCCTCTGTCACTCGTCCAATCTACGGACCGCATCCATGTCCTGAAGCTGCGTGAGAACGCCCTCAACATCCGCCTGGACCTTTGGGTCTGCAAGCTGGTCAGTGGGTAACAAGCCCGCTTTTTCCAACTCGGACAGGATCTGACCCACAGTGACACCTGGATTCTGGTCTGTCCCGGACTGTGCCAGGATCTCCCAGATGGAAGCTGTCGGCTCCGCCAGCACCCTGGGGCGCAGGTCGTTGAAGATGGCCAGATAGACAGGACCGCTGCCGTCCCGAAGCCACGTCAGGTGCGGTTGAGGCACCCAACGGTGCCCATGCCGATCGGACTCATCCCCAGATTCCGCTTGTTGGTGGCCAAAGCGCGTCATGAACGGGCCCTCAGATGCCGCAGAACGGATCGAATGCGCACTCGGTACTCCTGGGCGTAGTCCAACAGGCCAGGTTTTCGTCCCAGCGCGATCTGCAAATGGCTGCGATTGAGAATCAGCGCACCGCCCATCAGCCTTGCTTTTTGCCGAGTTCCCCGGGCGGCATGCAGTCGTGCAGAGAGCAACTCCGAACGATCTGAACCATCTTGAATGGCTGACCAGACTTTTGCTTGATCCCGGTCAGCGCCCAAATCCTCACCTGTGGCCACAAACCAAGCAACTTCGGCCCCAAGGTCCTTGACGGAGGATCGCAGTTCGTCGCGTTGGGCCGAACTCAGTCCCGACCACAGGGTCTGGGCTTCGTGAGCTCCCCGGTTGGGATCACGCGCCGCATGGAGTAGGGCCAACATCACGTGATCCAACCGGGCTGGGACCGGACAGCCCCAATGCGCAATGTCAAGGCTGGTGTGCTTGCTCCATAGCCGATCGAAAACCAAGTCCGGTGGTGCAGTGAACCCCGGAACCCACCGGTGGACATCCACGTAACCAAGGTGGTTGTGCCACAGGGCGGCAGCATGGCGGAAGATTGATCCCTCCGCATAGTTGGTGACCAGTGTCCAACCGTGCGCAGTCAGGGCCTCAAGCGATCGTTGGGCCTGGGCAGGATCCACAATCACATCCACATCGGAACTGGCCCGATCCGCTGGAAAAATCTCCGTGGCCGCGTACCCCTTGAAATGCAGAGTCCGGATGCCCGCCTCCTCCAACACATGGTCCACTGCTCCGTGGGCGAGTTTGATCCGCACCACCAAGGGCACCTGAACCTCCTGAGCCGCCGACTCCCCGAGGACTTGGGACTGATGGGTCGGCGCGTGCGCGGCGGTGGGGTGGGAGGGCTCGCTCAACGTCCCTGGCCCAGAATGTTGAGGAGATAACGTCCGTAACCGCTCTTGACCAGAGGCTCCGCGCGTTCGCGGAGTTCATCGTCGCTGAGTAGCCCCACACGCCAGGCCACTTCCTCGGGGCAGCCGACTTTCAAGCCCTGCCGAGATTCAATGGTCCGGATGAAATTTGAGGCATCGTTCAAGTCATTGAACGTACCCGTGTCCAGCCATGCTGTTCCACGGGGTAGCTGTTGGACGGTGAGATCACCTCGGTCCAGGTACATCTGGTTGATGTCGGTGATCTCCAGCTCACCCCGAGTGGAAGGTTTGAGCTCCGCTGCCATGTCCACCACGGCATTGTCGTAGAAGTACAGTCCGGGTACCGCCCAGTTGCTCTTGGGTGCCTTCGGTTTCTCTTCCAGAGAGATGGCGCTGCCGTCGTCGTCAAACTCCACCACGCCGTAGGCCGTGGGGTCCTCCACCCAGTAGCCGAAAATTGTGGCTCCCTCCAGGTCTGTGTGACGCCGCAACTGGGTGCCCATGCCGGGACCGTAAAAAATATTGTCACCCAACACCAATGCCACCGAATCCGCCCCGATGTGGTCCTTGCCCAGGATGAAGGCCTGCGCCAAGCCATCGGGGGATGGCTGTTGCATGTAGGTGATGGTGATGCCGAACCGGCTGCCATCACCCAGGAGCGATTGGAAGTTCCGCTGGTCGGCAGGTGTGGAGATGAGCAGAATGTCGTCAATACCCGCCAAGATCAAGGTGGAGAGCGGGTAATAGATCATGGGTTTGTCATAAACGGCAACTAATTGTTTGGAGGTGCCCCACGTGATCGGGTGCAGGCGGGAGCCCGTGCCGCCGGCCAGAATAATACCCTTCATGTGCCCCTCATTCGTGTGCGGTCAATGCCCCTGATGAATGCAGACCTAGGCAGGAGCCCATACCCTGCCCGAGCATGACCATGATGTTACATGTGAATCAATTGAAGACCTATGATGGTCGCCGTACGTCTGCGATCCGCCAGGGGTACTTACAGGCTTCACGCCAGGTGCAGCGTCGGTGCGCGGGGAGCACCCGGGAGGGAAGGAACAGTAACCATGTCTTCAGAGGACCCGTCGCGGCACGTGCTGGTGACCGGCGGAGCGGGGTTCATCGGGGCGAATTTTGTCCACCACCTGCTGCACCACACATCCAGCTCGGTCACCGTCTTGGACAAATTGACCTATGCGGGGAATCTCCACTCTTTGGACGGATTGCCTTCTGATCGTTTGGAGTTCGTGCAAGGTGATATTTGTGATGCTGTCCTGGTTGACTCCCTGGTGTCCACGGCAGATGCCGTGGTGCATTATGCAGCGGAATCCCACAACGACAATTCCCTGAGCGATCCCACACCGTTCGTGCACACCAATCTGGTGGGTACGTTCACATTGCTGGAGGCCGTACGGCGTCATGACGTGCGGTATCACCACATCTCCACGGATGAGGTCTATGGCGATTTGGAGCTGGATGATCCACAACGTTTCACGGAACGCACCGCCTACAATCCCTCCAGTCCTTACTCTGCATCCAAAGCAGGCTCGGACCACCTGGTCAAAGCGTGGGTGCGATCTTTTGGGGTTCGGGCGACCATCAGCAACTGCTCCAACAACTACGGGCCTTTCCAGCACGTGGAGAAGTTCATTCCCCGCCAGATCACCAACATTCTGGACGGGCGGCGTCCCAAGCTCTACGGCGCAGGCCACAACGTACGGGACTGGATCCACGCCGACGATCACTCCTCAGCGGTGTTGCGCATTTTGGAAGCCGGGGAAATCGGGCGCACGTATCTGATCGGTGCTGACGGTGAACGCAACAACAAGGATGTCTTGGAAATGATCTTGGAGATCATGGGCCAAGATCGGCAAGCCTATGACCATGTCACGGACCGTGCCGGGCATGATCTGCGCTACGCCATTGATGCCACCACCTTGCGCTCAGAGCTGGGATGGCAGCCGGCCTACCAGGACTTCCGCGCCGGTTTGGAAAACACCGTGCAGTGGTATCGCCACCATGAATCCTGGTGGCGGCCCAAGAAGGAAGCCACTGAGGCCAAGTACGCAAAGGTGGGCCAATGAGTGCACTTCAGGTCCACCGGACCGAGATTCCCGGACTGCTGATTGTTGATCTACCGGTTCACGGGGACAACAGGGGATGGTTCAAAGAAAATTGGCAGCGGGAGAAAATGGTGGCTGCCGGGTTGCCGGACCTTGCATTCGTGCAGAACAACATCTCGTTCAACGCAGACGCCGGGACAACGCGGGGCATCCACGCTGAACCATGGGACAAGTACGTCTCTGTGGCCACCGGACGGATTTTTGCGGCGTGGGTGGACCTGCGGGAAGGTCCGGATTTTGGGACTGTGGTCACGGCGGAGCTGGGGCCGGACCGGGCTGCCCTGGTGCCCAGGGGGGTGGGCAACAGCTTCCAAACACTGGAAGATTCCACTGCCTACACCTATCTGGTCACCGACCACTGGTCAGGCGCGGCCCAAGAGCAGTACACCTTTGTCAACGCGGCAGATCCTTCCCTGGGCATCCAATGGCCCATACCGCTGGAGCAGGCCGAACGGTCCTCCAAGGATCTGGAGCACCCGGCCTTGAAGGATGTTGAGCCCATGCGGCCCGCGCCGCTGCTGATCCTGGGTACCAGCGGCCAGCTCGGCAGCGCCCTGGTGACACTGTGCACCGAAAAGAACGTGCCATTCCAGGCTTACGCGCGCGATGAATGGGACATGTCAGCACCGGGTACCTGGCCCGTGCAGAACCTGCGCGGCTACCGTGCGGTCATCAACACCACCGCCTACACAGCGGTGGATGAGGCCCAAACTGCCCAGGGGCGCCGAACAGCATGGGCAGTCAATGGTACGGGGGTGTCCGCCCTGAGCCTGATGTGCGCCCATGCTGCCGTACCGCTGCTGCACGTGTCCACGGATTACGTGTTCGACGGCACCTTGGCACCCCCAGCCGAGTACGACGTCGATACCCCCGTGGCACCGCTGTCAGTGTACGGGCAGTCCAAGGCGGCAGGGGAAATGGCTGTGCGCTCGATTCCCCGCCATTGGATGGTGCGCACCAGCTGGGTCATTGGTGCCGGTGAGCATGCCGGCAAGAACTTTGTCCGCACCATGAAAATGCTGGCTGACAAGGATGTGGACCCCAGCGTTGTTGATGACCAACTGGGGCGCTTGACCTTTGCCGATGATCTGGCGGCGGCCTTGTTGGACATGGTCACGGGCGCCAAGCCCTACGGCACGTACCACGTGACCAACGCCGGTCCTGTGGTGTCCTGGGCGCAGGTGGCTCGCTGGGTGTTCCAGGACTCGGGCCATGATCCGCAGCGGATCAGTGCTGTGAGCACGGAAGAGTACTTTCAGGACAAACCTGATGCCGCGCCGCGTCCTATCAACGCAGCGTTGAGTACGGTTGCCGCGCGGGAACTTGAGATCCGCCTTCCTGAAGCACGGGATCAACTGGCGCGCCTGGTGCGTGCGGAACAGGCCGCTGGGTGACCAAGTTTTTAACTCGCCGCAACCAAGGCACCGATAGTTCCCCGAGTAGTGGATCCGTTCGCCAGGATGTTCAGCGCCTCAGGATCGTGTTCGCAGCCGTGCCGTGGCGAATGCGGGGGCGCATCATCTTGATGTTCCTTGCTGCCTTGGCCTCCGCCTTGCTGGACCTGGTTGCCGTGGCCATGATGCTGCCATTGATGCAACTGTTGACGGACACAAGTGGCTTGCCCGGCGTGGTCCAGCAGTACCTGGTTCCCGTAGTGGGCACGGACGACCAACAAACTCTGCTGATTGTCACAGCTGCACTGGTGGGCTTGGCTTTCTTGGTCAAGAACATAGTCACCATTGCTTTGCGGTGGTGGAGCGTGGGGGAGGCCAAACGAGCCAGTGCTGCGGTGCAAGCCGAACTTTTGGCGAGCTACACCGCGGCCCCTTACAGCGCATATCGACAGCGGTCCAAGGCGTCCATGACCAATGCGGTCACCGTGGCAGTCCCTGCCACGTTTGACCTGGTTCTCACCAGCCTGCTGGCCCTCATGGTGGATGCCGTCTCAGTGGTTCTGTTGCTGGGTATGCTCCTCGTATTTTCGCCTGGCGCGGCTTTGGCTGCATTCTTGATTTTTGGGGGTTTCTCTCTGCTCATCTCACGTGTTCTCAAGCCGTACTCACTGAAGTACGCACACCGGAACTTTGTGTTGGGGCAGGAGTCATTTGGTTACATTCATCCGGCCATTGAGGGTTTCCGTGAGATGAAACTCTTTGGTCGGGAGGCGCTGTTCACCCAGGGGTTCAAAGCGAATA
Organism: Kocuria sp.; assembly: GCF_030538595.1. Classification (GTDB taxonomy): domain Bacteria; phylum Actinomycetota; class Actinomycetes; order Actinomycetales; family Micrococcaceae; genus Kocuria. The sequence goes on along the minus strand of NZ_JAUNTS010000005.1, from coordinate 184,284 downwards.
GGCAGGAATCTGCTGGGCTCTCCCGATTCCAGGTGGTGGTCGGAGAACTACCCAAGTACCTCCTGGAAGTCGTGATGATACTGGGGATTCTGGCCGTCGCCATTGTGCTGTTCGCCACCCAAGACACGGCCACGGCATTCGGTCTTCTCGCCGTGTTTGCTGCAGCGGCCATGCGGATTGTTCCAGCACTAAATCGGGCCGTTGCCTCGATCAACCTGGTGCGAAGTGGGTCGCCGTCGTTGGCCCGTGTTGCTGAGGAACTTCAAGCCTTGGCCGTAGAGGCATCCCAAGACCCCTCCGCTCGGGAAGCAACTGTGGTAATTCCGCAGGCCCCCCTGGAAGTCCGGGATGTCGGATTCACCTATCCGGATGCCCAGGAACCCGTACTGAGTAACGTGTCCATCACTATCGAACCAGGGCAAACCATTGCCCTGGTGGGTGGATCAGGCGCGGGAAAAACCACGTTCGCAGATATTCTGGCGGGACTGTACCTGCCTACAGAGGGCAGTATCACGGTAGGGGGCGTGGACATTGTGGCGCACCCTCGTTCCTGGCGGAATCGCGTGGGAATGGTCTCCCAGCGGGTCTACCTGTGGGACGCCAGTGTGCGGGATCTGGTGACCTTTGGCCAACCCTTGGAGAGGGTTGATCATCAACTTCTTGCGGACGTGCTGAAGCGTTCTCAGCTCGCCGATGTAGTTGCGGCACTTCCTGATGGGTTGGACACCAGGGTGGGGGACCAGGGCGCTCGACTGTCAGGTGGCCAGACCCAACGGTTGGGGATCGCCCGCGCGCTCTACAGCCAACCGGATGTTCTGATTCTGGACGAGGCCACAAGCGCCTTGGACAATCACACCGAACGACAGATCACAGACACCATCAGTGGCTTGCGGGGCAGCACCACAGTCATCGTGATTGCCCACAGGCTCTCCACCGTCAAGGATGCGGATTCCATCCTCTTTTTCTCCCGTGGAAAGTTGGCAGCTCAGGGCTCCATGGCGGAGCTCTACGCCCGTGAGCCGGAGTTCGCCAGCCTGGTTGATCTGGGCACGTTCTCCGTGGACCCTCCCTCAGCGGATGCCGGCCCCCGTTGAGGTAGCCCTTGGGCGGTGCACGTCAAGCGTGAACCGCGCAGCCTCGTGGGCTACAGGCCCGGGGTTGCCGTGGTTCGGCCCCATGTCGGATCCAGCAAGTTCATCACGATGTGTCCGGTGTCCACATGACGTTCGTGGCCGTGGGGTGCAACCGCCTGCTGCTGGACACCAAGCCCTCTGCTGATGAACTGGCCCCAGTAGGAGAACGTCGAGTTGGCCAGCACCACCTGGGATGCGACTGCAATGGCCGCAAGGTCGTTGAACATGCCAGGTCCTGGGCCATCTGCAACGCTGTGGAGGTTTGCCAGATCACTCAGGTGTGTAAGGCACCAGTGAGGATTGTCCGAAATGATGAACGCGTGCGGCTTATCAACATCTTGATATCCCAAGAGCGTGAGAGCCTCACGCACATGCTTGCGGACATCTATTCCGTATCGAGCGGTCAAACTTGAATCTGTGTAGTAGTCACCACGGCGCACGTTGATCACCAACGGGTTCTCGCCCATGGCTGCTCTGACCCGGGAAATTCGTTTCGCAAATGTGGGAGAGGTTAGTAGGCGCTGCTTGACAAAGGCGCGGATGTTGGCATCGGTCAAGGGGTCGCCGTAGTACATCAAAGATTCTGTGTGGCGCTTGTCCAGAAGGCGGATCTGCTGATGGTCAACCGTGAGGGGCTGCAAATCCGGGAACTCGTTGAGCCACAAAGTGGCGTGGCGATTTTGTTCTACCAGCGCGGTGCCTTCGCCGTGCAGACAGTTCAGGGTGTGGGCCCAGGCCCAGGAATACAGGAGGTTTCCGCCGCGACTGACGTCTGGGGCCAGGATGATGGTGCGTTGTCCGAACCGTTCACGTGCCCCACCCAGGAGGCTCTTGAGGGCAGGGACAATCGGAGCGAGTCGTGTGAGGGGCTGCGGGGGCATGGCACCACCCTAAGACTCCATTGACTTCGGCACGAGCACTCTGGTGGTCCCGCCGTGGCCAGATCGAGGGCTAACAGGTGGACCCATCGTTTTCATGTAGTCTCATGATGTAAGGCTGGAACTGTCTGCCATTGGTACACGCAGAGTCTTGCCGTGTGCCCCGAGCGGGTGCCGGCGGAGACCGCGAATGGCAAGCGCACTGAAAAGTAGGATCACACCTCCATGACCCCCCGCGATCCTGAGCCGCAGGTCTCGGTCATCATTCCCGCACACAATGCCGAGGCCACCCTGGGTTTGCAACTGCTGGCCCTGGCCGCACAGGACTCTGCCCCGGTTTTTGAAGTGCTGGTGGTCGACAACCGATCCACGGATGGAACTGCGTCACTGGCCAGCCGATGTGGTGAAGACATAGCGCTGGATCTACGGGTCATAACAGCCGATCAGCACCAAGGTGCATCGTATGCCCGTAATGTTGGCGCGGCACATGCGCGCGCGCCACGGCTGATGTTCTGCGATGCTGACGACGTTGTTTCCACCCACTGGGTCCATCATGGCTTGCTGTCCTTCGCCAGCACTGATCTGTGGTCCGGAAGCGCGTTGGTCGTGGGCGATGACGTTTACGACACCAATGATCTTGAGGTGATCCGAGCAGCCATTCCGACCGGCTATCCATTCCGTGAACCCTTGGTCAAGCAACACACGGTTTTTCCCATTCTCATGGGCGGAAACTTTGGATGCACGGCCGAAATCTTCGGGCAGTTGCAGGGATTCGACCAATCTTTTGCCTCCAATGGGGAGGACAACGACTTCGCTTTTCGTGCTCAGCAAGTAGGTCACCACATCTACGATGCAGAGAGCGTGACCCTTGCCTATCGTGGGCGATGGCAACCATCTGTACGACGCAGACTGGCTCGGCGCAGCGCCAGGTCTCACGCAATGCTGGCGACCAGATACGGAGCCAGAAACCAATCGAGTTATCCACGTACGGTCGTTGAAGCGGCCAAAATTCTCGCATTCCCTGTGGCAGCTGTTGCAGGACGTCGGCAGTGGGATAGCGAGGAGTTCGGCTACCGGATTGCGCGGTGGATTGGATTTGTCGAAGGACGGTTGCGTTATGGTCTGCTCAAACGCGACACCGGCCCAAGACTGGGAGTAGGCCTGGAAGGGTGACAGGGTGAGTAGCAGTTTGGATGTGGCCTTGGGGTACGTTTCCCCGACTCCCGCTTGGGTTAGGGGAGGCTTGGCTGACAGTGGCGCTTTCCTCTTGGAAGCCCGCGCTGCTGAAGCAGTTACGGCCACGGCCCGTCAATGGCCCGGGGCCGTGACAGTATTGGTGCCCGAGATACTGGAGGTCCCGGCCTCCGCTGCCCTACCAGACGGTCTTGCCGTCGTGGGCGATACGGACGTGGCGGTGAATGTCCGCCAATCTGGTCATGGACCCGAGGCAGTTGATCGCCACGGATTCGACATCGTGACGGGCCTGTTGGCGCCTCACATGCTCGATCTCGTGCAGGCCCAGACACCCATCGTCCTGACCGCTGAAGTGGATTGGCGGATCCGCTGGGGCATTCAGCGGGCATTGGGTGCGCGCGGGATCAACGCGCTGCGAGTGCTCGCAGGATTGGGTAGACAGGAACTCAGAATCCGGAGGGCCGCAGGCCAGACAGCGGGCCTGCAATGCAATGGGCCTGCGGCTTCACACGCTTACAGCGGACTGACTCACGAGAGCCTGACCTACTACGACCATCGCGTGCGGGCTTCTGACCTGGAAGCTGCGCGGGATGTCTCTGGTTGGGATGGACAGGGGGCATTGCGTCTGGGTTTCTCAGGACGGTTGGACCCCATCAAGGGCCCGCAGTTTGCGCTGGAAGCGACGCGACGCGCCAGAGTCCGTGGTTTGAATGTAGAACTGACGATTTTCGGGGCCGGGCCGTTAGAGGAGGAGTTGCGTCGAAGCCAGGACTCGGGGATTCGGTTTGCCGGGTTCCGCGCATTTCGTGATGAGTGGTTGCCGGAGGTCCGAGAGAGCATTGATCTGATGGTGTTGCCACATCCACAGGGGGATCCGTCCTGCACCTATTTTGAATCCTTAGGATCTGGCTGCCCCGTCCTGGGGTTCCGCAATAGCACCCTCACACCGCTGGCCGTTGATCACGGGCTTGGATGGGCAGTTGAACCTGGGAATGTGGACGGTCTGGTGGAACGCCTGGCTCAAATCATGGAGGACCCACAATCGTTGGCGGATGCCCGATTGCGTGGACTGGAGTTCATGGGGGAGCACACTTTTGAAAAGACCGTACAGAAGCGTGTTGAACACACTGTTCGGTGCCTCCAGGCGGCTGGTCGTTAGCAGTTCATACCGGAAAGGCTGGTTGATGTCAGGGTCGTTTGATGAGACCCTGGATCAGGTGCCAATGCGCATGAAGTGGTGTTTTTGCTCCAGAGCGAGCGTTCCACAGCATGGCCAGCGCCTCGCGGCGCGGCATGTTGGAAGTGACAGCACGTTTGGCCAGGTTCCATCGCAGGGCCTGAGCCTGTGCACGCAATCTTGGATCGGCCGGGCTGATGGCGTGGCCGAGTGCTACGTAGGAAGCCCGCAGAAAGCGAGGGCTGTCTGAAACGAAACCCTGGGCTCCCAACGACGTCGCCAATCGACGCACCTGCACCAACGGTTCATCTGCGTAGACAAAGGGGTGGTCCTTGGCCATTCGCAGAAGTAGCTCAAAGTCTTCGTAGAACAAGTCTTCCGCGTAGCCGCCTACCGCCCGCAATGTGGATGTCCGCATGAAGAGCGACGCTGCAGGGATCCAGTTGGCCTTCACCAAACACCGCAGCGTTTCTTCTGTACGTTGTGGTTCGTCGGGCCACGGAAACTCAGTGCGCGACGTTTCCGCGATCACCTCTGAGAGTTCGTTGATCACCTGCGCATCCGAATAGGCCAACCCAACAGTGGGGCTACTGTTTTGCAACAGATTCGTGTGCACCTCGATGCGATGATCCAGCATGGTGTCATCAGCGGCAATGTAGGTGACAAATTCCGTGTCCACCATGTCCAACAAGCTGTTGAGGGTTGCGTTGAGACCCTTGTTCTTCTGCTGGGGCAGCCATTGCCAGGTCTTGGGTGCCTTTGCCAGGTATTCATACACCACCCGGGCCGTTTCACTTTGCCCAGGTGATGCATCATCAGTGATCAGGACGGCGGCAGCAGGCAATGTCTGCTGTGAGATGCTTTTTAACGTCTCGCCGATATATGCCTGATGATTGTAGCCAACCACCAGGACTGTGGTGCCTGGTTTGAGCTGTGAATGATTGCCGAACTCCACAATTGACCTGTTCTCAATGCGTTTCCAGCGCTGTCATCGGGACGCTGGGGGTGAACCTGGATATGCCATGTTAAAGGCGACAGACACCGTGTGGCGTGAGTTCGTGGTGCTCGCCTAAGGTTACGAGGCGCGAAATCAGGGACAAGAAGTGCCCGAGATAGGATTCGAACCTACGACTTCTTGCTCCGGAGGCAAGCGCTCTATCCACTGAGCTACTCGGGCGGGACCGCCCCGGGATCGCCGTGACGGACCCCAAGACTGTATCACCACGCCGGGTGTGCTCCGGACATCCCGGACCCCACGAACGTACGTGCGGGACCGGCTGGAACGGACACAGCCGCTAGACTGTCCCGGTGACTCCCGAAGAATTGACTGCCGTTGTATCCGCATGTCTGCGTGAGGCCGTGACTCAGGGGGAGTTGTCCCTCATGGAGGGCGCTGAGCTTCCTGACGTCAAGATCGAGCGCCCAAAGAACCGTGACCACGGTGATTGGGCCACCAACATTGCCATGCAACTGACTAAGAAGGTCGGTAAACCACCGCGTGAAGTTGCCGCGGTGCTACAGCAGCGTCTCCAGGAACACGACGGCGTTGCTTCCGTTGACATCGCAGGTCCCGGCTTCCTGAACATCACCCTGGACACCGCCGCAGCCGGTGAATTGGCGCGCACCGTTGTGGAGGCTGGCCGCCAGTACGGGCACAACCAGTCCATGGCTGGGACCACCATCAACTTGGAGTTCGTTTCAGCCAACCCCACGGGTCCGATCCATCTGGGTGGCACCCGGTGGGCTGCCGTCGGCGATTCGCTGGCGCGGGTCTTTGAATCCCAAGGTGCTGCTGTCACCCGGGAGTACTACTTCAACGATCACGGTGCCCAGATCGACCGCTTTGCCAAGTCCCTTCTGGCTGCCGCTGAGCACCAGCCCACTCCGGAAGATGGCTACGGGGGTGACTACATTGCTGAGATTGCTCAGCGGGTGCTGGCCGCAGAGCCGAACGCCCTGGAATCTGCTGACCCCCAGGAGGCTTTCCGGTCAGCGGGAGTTGAGTTCATGTTCGGGGACATCAAGGACTCCCTGGAACAGTTCGGTGTGCACTTTGACGTCTGGTTCCACGAAAATTCGCTGTTTGAAGACGGCGCTGTGGAAACCCTGCTGGAGCAGCTGAAAGCTCAGGATTCGCTGTACTTCAACGACGGCGCCTGGTGGTTGCGTTCCACGGAACACGGTGATGACAAGGACCGTGTGGTCATCAAGTCAGACGGCAACGCCGCCTACATTGCAGGGGACATTGCCTACTTCAAGAACAAGCGTGACCGCGGTGCCGATCTGTGCATCTACATGCTGGGCGCTGATCACCACGGCTATGTGGCACGTCTGAAAGCCGTGGCGGCCAGCCTGGGAGATGACCCCGCCACCGTTGAGGTGATGATTGGCCAGATGGTGAATCTGGTCAAGGATGGTGTTGCGGTGCGAATGTCCAAGCGGGCCGGCACCGTGGTGACCATGGAGGACCTGGTGGATGCCGTGGGTGTGGATGCCGCTCGGTACTCGCTGACCCGGTACTCGGTGGATTCCAACATTGACATTGACTTGGACTTGCTGACCAAGCGGTCCAATGAGAACCCGGTGTTCTACGTCCAGTACGCCCACGCGCGGACCTGCGCCGTGGATCGCAATGCAGAAGCGGCCGGGGTGACCCGGGAGGCATTTGATGCAGGGTTGCTCTCCCACCAGACCGAGGGCGAATTGCTGGCTGCGCTGGGTGCGTATCCGTCAGTGGTTGCGGAGGCGGCTCAACTGCGTGAACCCCACCGCGTGGCCCGTCACCTGGAAGCCCTGGCCGGGGCCTACCACCGCTGGTACGGTGCCTGCCGTGTGACCCCCATGGCCGAGCAGGAGGTCACGGACACCCACCGCACGCGGTTGTGGCTCAATGACGCCACGGGTCAGGTGCTGGCCAACGGCCTGGAGTTGCTGGGGGTATCCGCTCCCGAAAGGATGTGACCGTGAGCAATTTCGAGCAGTCCGAACCATTCGATGACCACGACGACGTCGTCACCACCGGTTTTCGTCTACGCCCCGTGCCCATGGTGGATGTGGCGCGGGAAGACTCGTGGCAAACCGGCCCCAGTGAGTTGGCGCCCGAGTGGCTCAGCGTTCCACGCGACTGGCAGGAGCTGGACCGCACCGTGTGGCCGGAGGCCTTTGGGCGGGGGGATTCCGGCGAGCTGACCGTTTCCGGGCTGAGCGCAGCCGCGCTGGCCGAAACCTACGGCACACCGCTCTACGTGGTCTCTGAGGACACCTTCCGGGCACGTGCCCGCGAGTTCCGGGATGCCTTCGATCAGGCTTTTGAGGCCATTGGAACCCAGGTTTCCGTCTATTACGCCGGTAAGTCCTTCCTGACCCCGGAGGTGGTGCGCTGGGTGCGGGAGGAGGGCCTGAATCTGGACACGGCCTCCGGTGGAGAAATGTCCTGCGGTATGCGCGGAGGCATGGATCCGGCGCGCATGGCACTGCACGGGAACAACAAGTCAGCGGCTGAGATCACGCGAGCACTGGACGCGGGTGTGGGACGCATTGTGGTGGATTCCCTGCCTGAGATCGAACTGGTGGGCAGGCTGGCGCGGACACTGGGAGTCACCGCCCCCGTCATGTTGCGTGTGACACCGGGCATCCACGCGGAAACCCACGACTTCATTGCAACCGCGCACGAGGACCAAAAATTCGGCCTCTCCCTAGCCCCGCCGCAGGCCACGGACGTTCAAGCTCAGGACGCGCTGAGTGCTGACGGGCAGAGCAGCATCGCAGATGTGGCCTCCGCACCATCGGATGCAGCCGCACCCGTAGGGGATGGGGTTGCATCGGCGGGGGAGTCGGTCACATCGGCAGCCATGCGGGCTGTGAGCGCCTGCGTAGCTCACCCCAACCTTGACTTGCAGGGCATCCACTGTCACATCGGGTCCCAGATTTTTGCCGCTGAGGGTTTTGCCCAGGCAGCCGAGCGCGTGCTGACCTTCATGGCTGAGGTTCGGGCCAAATTCGGGGTCCAGCTGCCCCAACTGGACCTGGGCGGAGGCTATGGAATTGCCTACACGGAAGCTGACCGCCCGCGCCCAGCCCAGCACATTGCAGAAGCATTGGCCGCAGCCGTCCGGGACACCTGCCAACGCCTGGAGTTTCCGGTGCCGCATCTTTCCTTTGAGCCGGGCCGCTCCATTGTTGGTCCCGCAGGGATCACGCTCTACACCGTGGGCACCATGAAGGCAGTGACGGTCAAGCCCGGTCAGTCCCGCCGCTACGTCTCCGTGGACGGCGGCATGTCAGACAACCCGCGACCCGTTCTCTACGGTGCGGACTACTCCGCCGTGGTTGCTGATTCCACCTCCGGGGAGGGCACGGCTGCACCCGTGTTCTCGCGGGTGGTGGGAAAACACTGCGAGTCCGGGGACGTTGTGGTCAACTCCACCTACCTGCCCGCAGATCTGGCGGCCGGCGATCTCCTGGCGGTGCCTGCCACCGGTGCCTATTGCTGGGCGCTGTCCAGCAACTACAACTGGCTACCGCGTCCCACCGTGGTTGCGGTGAGCACCACATCCGGTGAACCTCAAGCGCGCGTGATGGTGCGTGGGGAAACCGAAGACGACCTTTTTGCCCGCATGGAACCCTCCGAGCCCACGCCCCTGGCCTGAGTTCCCTACCATCCTGGAGTACACCGTGACCAACGCTGCCGCCCACAACGCTGCCGGCTCCGCACCCACCGGGCAGCCTGCTCCCTCCGCTGCCACCACCACCGATGCTGCCGATCGGGTTGTGCCCACGGTCCGCGTGGCCTTGCTGGGAGCAGGAAACGTGGGGGCTGAAGTGGCTCGAATCCTGCTCCACGAAGCGGATGAACTGGGGGATCGAATTGGGGCCCGGCCGGAATTGATCGGTGTGGCGGTGCGCGACGTAACTGCCCCCCGCACCGTGGACCTGCCCCGTGACCTGTTCACCACGGACGCAGACGCTCTGATCGACGCCGCGGATGTGGTGGTTGAGCTGACCGGCGGGATGGAGCCCGCTCGGATGCGAATCTTGCGCGCGCTACAAGCCGGGAAACCGGTGGTTTCAGGGAACAAGGCGTTGTTGGCGCAGCACGGGGCTGAACTGCATGCAGCAGCAGAGGCGGCCGGCACCAGCATCTCTTATGAGGCCGCAGTGGCCGGGGCCATCCCGATTGTGCGGCCCATGCTGGATTCACTCTCCGGAGACAAGGTCAACCGCGTGCTGGGCATCATGAACGGCACCACCAACTACATCCTGGACCAGATGGACACCACCGGGGCCAGTTTTGACGACGCCCTGGCGGAGGCCCAGCGCCTGGGATACGCGGAAGCTGACCCCACGGCCGACGTCGAAGGTCATGACGCCGCCTCCAAAGTGGCCATCCTGGGCGGAATTGCCTTCCACTCCTCCTATCGCTTTGACGACGTCTACTGCCGTGGAATCACCGGCGTGACCGCGGAAGATGTGGAGGCCGCCCGTGAGGGTGGTTACGTGATCAAACTGCTGGGTGTGGCCGAGCGCGTGACGGACGGGCCGCAAGCGCCGGAGCAGGTCAACCTCCGGGTGGTTCCCACCATGCTGCCCCGTACCCACCCGCTGGCAGGCGTTCACGGTGCCTTCAACGCCGTGTTCGTGGAGGCTGAGAATGCCGGGGAGCTGATGTTTTACGGCCCAGGTGCCGGCGGGGCGCCCACTGCCTCTGCCGTCATGGGTGACTTGGTGGCTGCCCTGCGCCGCTCCGTGGCAGGTGGCCCCGGAGTGGGTCCTTCCTTCCATGCGGACCTTCCGGCCACCGGCGTTGACGATGTCCGCACCAGCTTTTCACTGACCCTGTTGTGCCCTGACCGAACCGGCGTTCTGGCGGAAATCTCTTCCGTTTTTGCCGAGCACGGGGTGTCGATCTCCACCATGCAGCAGCGTGACCTTCCGGCTGATCCTGAATACCCGGACCAGCGTTTGGCTGAGCTGCGCTTTGTGACCCACCGGGCACGTAACGCGGATCTGGTCCGCACCGTTGAAGCCATCCGGGACATGGACGTGGTCCTGGACCTACGGGGCCTGATCCGCGTGGAGAACCACACCTGACACCCGAGCCCTGACGGGCACGGACACACCTGGACCTCACCCGAACGTGGCAGCGTTTGGCCCCCAAGAATCTGGAGAGAACAACATGGCGCATCTGTGGCAAGGCGTGATCAACGAATACCGGGACCGTCTTCCGGTCACCGATTCCACTCCGGTGGTCACCATGGGGGAGGGCGGAACCCCACTGATCAAGGCCCATGCCCTGTCCGAGCTGACGGGTAACCACGTCTGGGTGAAGTTTGAGGGCATGAATCCCACGGGTTCCTTCAAGGACCGCGGGATGACCATGGCCATCACCCGCGCCAAGGAGGAAGGCGCCAAAGCCGTGGTGTGCGCCTCCACCGGCAACACTTCCGCTTCCGCTGCCGCCTACGCCAAGCAGGCCGGGATGCGCTGCGCTGTGTTGGTGCCTGAAGGCAAGATCTCCATGGGGAAGATGGCTCAGGCCGTGGCCCATGGCGCGGACATCATTCAGATCGACGGCAACTTTGACAACTGCCTGGAGATCGCGCGCAAGCTCTCGGACTCCTACCCGGTGTTCCTGGTCAACTCCGTGAACCCCTACCGCATCCAGGGCCAGAAAACCGCTGCCTTCGAGGTGGTTGATGCGCTGGGTGATGCCCCGGACTACCACATCCTCCCCGTGGGCAACGCAGGGAACATCACCGGGTACTGGAAGGGCTACACGGAATACGCTCAGCCCTACGTCAACTCCGTCAACGACGCCGACCGCGAACTTCCGGCCGTGGCCTCCAAGACCCCCATCATGTGGGGTTTCCAAGCGGCGGGGGCAGCCCCGCTGGTGGCAGGTCACCCGATTGATCAGCCGGAGACCATTGCCACGGCCATCCGCATTGGCAATCCGGCGTCCTGGGACAGTGCAATTGCTGCCCGCGATGAGTCCGGTGGACTCATTGAGTCCGTCACCGATGAGCAGATCATTGAAGCCCAGCGTTTCCTCTCCTCCCGTGACGGAGTGTTCGTGGAACCAGGTTCAGCTGCCGGTGTGGCCGGACTGCTCAAGAAGTTCCGTGAAGGTGCCGCCCCCGTTGGCGCGCGGATTGTGATCACGGTGACCGGCCACGGCCTCAAAGATCCCCAGTGGGCCGTCAAGGGTGCTGAATTGGAGGACCCCACAGCGGCCGAGCCCAAACGCGTGGACTTTGACGTGGTGTCCGTGGCCGCCGCGCTGGGATTGGACTGATCCAGATGGTCAAGCAGCTTGACCGGGCCCTGAATCAGGGACCGGAACCAGAAGAACCAGCAGAGGTGTCACCTGATGCAGTGGCGTGAGGTTTTGGAGCCGGGGCAGGCGGTGACAGTTGAGGTGCCTGCATCCAGCGGCAACGTGGGCCCGGGTTTTGACAGCTTGGGCCTGGCCCTGGGGCATTACGACACCGTCCGCCTGGAGATCCTGGAATCGGGGCTTGAGTTCGATCTCAACGGGGAAGGCTGCGAATCAGTCCCGCGCACCGAAGACCACCTGCTGTTGCGCTCCGTGCGCGCCGCGTGGACTGCCGCAGGGCTCACGGAACAGCCCGGGCTGCGGGTGCACACCCGGAACCGGATTCCGCACGGTCGCGGCATGGGCTCCTCCGCCACCTGCGTGGTGGCGGGTGTGGTGGCCGCCAACGCATTGCTGCCCGCAGCGGTGCAACTGACGGACACGGAACTTTTGCAGGTTTGTGCAGGGCTGGAAGGCCACCCGGACAATGTTGCCCCGTCCCTCTACGGCGGGCTGACCATCTCCTGGGGGGAACCCGGCCACTGGCACAGTGCCCCGGTGGCGGTTCACCCCGACGTCGTTCCCGTGGTGGCCATTCCCAATTACGAGGTCTCCACGGCCCTGGCGCGCTCCTTGCTGCCCGCTGAGGTGGAGCACCGAACGGCAGCGGTCAACGCCGGCCGCGCCGCTCTGCTGGTGGAGGCCCTGACCCGCCGCCCCGAGCTGTTGCTGCCTGCCACTCACGATGGGCTGCATCAGCCATTCAGGGCTCCCGCCATGCCTCCCAGTGTCGCGCTGGTGGCTCACCTACGTGCCCAAGGCCACGCCGCGCTGATCTCAGGGGCCGGGCCCACTGTCCTCACTTTGGCGCCCTCAGCAGAGGCGGCAGAGCAGGCGGAGGCCGACATCATGCGGTTCACCGCCCACCCGGAACCAGACCGTGAACACGTCACGTGGCGTGTTCTGCGGCTGGTCGTACCCGCCCGGGGTGCTAAAGTAGAAACGCATCCCAAAGTAGAGGTCTGATCCAGACCACGTGTGGGTGCATCCCTGATCCCATGAATGTCCTGATGACTGCGTGACGTCCTACGTTCCAGCACTGAACATTTCATACGGATCAAGCGGCTCTTGATGAGTTGTGAGAGCAAGTTCTCACAACCGCCTTGTCTGCCTTTCTTCAACGGAGAGAGACCAGCCTCAGAAGTCCCGTGCAGCCCCGCTGCACACTTCAAGCACAAGAAACCCGCAGTCAGCCACACCCCGTCTGAGAGGGTGTGGGCGGCCCGCAGTCAGCGGCCCGCACAACCAATCAAGGCTCCCGGCGTCTGAGTGCCGGAAGCCCCATTCGAGGGAAAAGGAAACCTTCGTGACCGAAACCACCGACCTGAACACCGGGACGGACCAGGAAACCGCAGCATCCAAGGGCACAGGCCTCTCCGGTCTGAAACTGGCCCAGTTGCAAGCGCTGGCCGCACAGCTCGGTATCACCGGCGCTCGCCGGATGCGTAAGTCCCTGCTGGTGGATGCCATTGAGGCTCACCAGCGTGGTGGCAGCGTGGCCGACCGTGACCGCAAGGTCACCGAACAGATTGAACAGACCGCTCAGCGTGCTTCCGCCAAGGCCGGCGTCAGCGATGCCCAAACAACCGCGGGAGCTGAAGAAGCCCCCGTGGTGGCAGCTCGAACCGGGCGGGGCCGCAGCCGCCGCGCCGGGTCCGCGGACAACCAACAGTCCACGGGGGAAACCACCCCCAGCCAGGACAGCAACTCCGCCGCGCATACTGATGCCGCCACAACAGAGAACCGTGAAGACGGCGGATCCACACACTCCGCCGAGGACAACAGCGGTAACGACTCCAACCGCGAACGGGGCTCCCGCTCCCAGCGCCGCGGCCGCAACCGCGACCAGAACGGTCAGGGCGGCAAGAACGCCCAGAGCCAGGACGGGGAGAACTCCGGGTCCAACGGCCAGAATGGTGCGGATGACCAGTCCGGCAATGGTGGCCAGTCCAGCCAAGACGGCGACTCCAACAACCGCCGTAACCGTCAGGGCCGTAACCAGGACGGCCAGAAGAACGATTCCGGCAACAAGAACAAGCAAAACAAGAACAAGCAGGGTGGCCAAGGCTCCGGCAACCAGGACGGCTCCGGAAATCAGGGCCGCAACAACCAGAGCGGCGGCAACCAGGGCAACAACGGCCCCGATGACGACGGCGGATCGCGCCGCAACCGCCGCAACCGCAACCGTAACGACCGCAATGACCGGCGCAACCGCCGGAACCGCAACAACGGTCCAGAGGTTGATGACACCGAGCCCACCGAGGATGATGTCCTGCTGCCGGTGGCGGGCATCCTGGATGTGCTGGACAACTACGCCTTTGTGCGTACCTCCGGCTACCTGCCCGGCTCCAATGATGTGTACGTGTCCCTGGCGCAGGTCAAGAAGCACAACCTGCGCAAGGGCGATGCCGTGGTGGGCGCTATTCGTGCACCGCGTGAAGGGGAGGAGAACAACCGCAACCAGCGGCAAAAGTTCAATGCCCTGGTGCAGTTGACCAGCGTCAACGGCCGCAAACCGGAAGAGCTCACGGACCGGGTGGACTTTGCCAAGCTGGTGCCGTTGTACCCGCAGGAGCGGTTGCGCCTGGAGAATGAGCCCAAGAAGATCGGCCCCCGCGTGGTGGATCTGGTGGCTCCGATCGGCAAGGGCCAGCGCGGTCTGATCGTCTCCCCGCCCAAGGCCGGCAAGACCTTGATGCTGCAGTCGATTGCCAATGCCATCACCACCAACAATCCGGAAGTCCACTTGATGATGGTGCTGGTGGATGAACGCCCGGAGGAAGTGACAGACATGCAGCGCACGGTCAAGGGTGAGGTCATTGCCTCCACCTTCGACCGCCCCGCTGATGATCACACCACCGTGGCCGAACTGGCCATTGAGCGCGCCAAGCGCCTGGTGGAGTTGGGCATGGACGTGGTGGTTCTGCTGGACTCCATGACCCGTTTGGGCCGTGCCTACAACCTGGCGGCGCCGGCCTCCGGACGCATCCTCTCCGGCGGTGTGGACTCCGCTGCGCTGTACCCGCCCAAGCGCTTCTTCGGTGCTGCCCGCAACATTGAGGGTGGCGGGTCTCTGACCATCCTGGCCACTGCCCTGGTGGAGACCGGCTCCAAGATGGATGAAGTGATCTTTGAAGAGTTCAAGGGCACCGGCAACATGGAACTGCGCCTGTCCCGCCAGCTGGCTGACAAGCGCATCTTCCCGGCTGTTGACGTCAACTCCTCCGGCACCCGCCGCGAAGAAAACTTGATGTCCGGCGATGAGCTGAAGATCATGTGGAAGCTGCGTCGTGTGCTCTCCAGCCTTGACCAGCAGCAGGCCCTGGAACTGCTGACCAACCGGCTGCGGGACACCCAGTCCAACGCCGAGTTCCTGATGCAGGTCCAGAAGACCACGCTCAACGTCAAGGCGGACGACGACCGCTAGTTGGCTGACCGCGGCCCCGGAGGGTTCGGCGCTGTCACTGCGGGCATCAGCCCGCAGTGATGTACCGCGCTGGACCCCCGGGGCCGTCGTCGTTGTCCGACTCCGGAGACCAGCGTCCGTGGGCGCTGCTCCTGTGCTCCACCTCTGACCGAAAGGAAGCTGCATTGTGGCGGACTCCACCCAGTCTGTGACCGACCCCATCCAGGCGTTGCTTGATGAACATGCTGAACTGCAAACGCGGTTGGCTGATCCAGCGGTCCACGCAGACCCCTTGCTGGCCAAGCGCCTCAATCGGCGGTATGCAGAACTGAACAAGGTGGTGGCTGCCCACACCGAGCTCCAGCGGCTACGTGATGACCGTGAAGCCGCTCAGGAACTGGCCGGGGAGGACCCGGAGTTCGCGCGGGAGGCGGAGGTCCTGGAACCGCAGATCGAGGTGGCCCGGGAACGGCTGCGGGTGCTGTTGATCCCGCGTGATCCAGACGATGCCAGAGACGCAATTTTGGAAATCAAAGCCGGGGAAGGCGGCGCTGAGTCGGCGCTCTTTGCCGGTGATCTTTTGCGCATGTATCTGCGGTTCGCTGAATCTCAGGGGTGGCGAACAGAGGTTCTGGGGGAGACCCCTGCTGACCTGGGCGGCTACAAGGACGTTCAAATTGCGGTCAAGGGCCGCGGGGACGACCCCGCGGAAGGCGTGTGGGCACACCTCAAATATGAAGGCGGTGTGCACCGCGTCCAGCGGGTTCCGGCAACGGAATCACAGGGCCGTATTCACACGTCCGCAGCGGGTGTCCTGGTGTTTCCGGAAGTGGAGGCCCCGGAGGAAATCGAGATCCAGGGCAACGATCTGAAAATTGATGTGTACCGGTCATCCGGTCCCGGTGGACAGTCCGTGAACACCACGGACTCTGCGGTGCGGATCACCCACCTACCCACGGGGATTGTGGTGGCCATGCAGAACGAAAAGTCTCAGTTGCAGAACAAGGAAGCTGCCATGCGCGTGTTGCGCGCCCGGCTCCTGGCGCATCAAGCCGAGGAACAGGCGGCTGAAGCCTCCGCTGCTCGCCGTTCCCAGGTGCGCACCGTGGACCGCTCCGAACGGATCCGCACCTACAACTATCCGGAGAACCGGGTGGCGGATCATCGCACCGGATACAAGGCGTACAACTTGGATCAGGTGATGGACGGTGCTCTGGGTCCCGTGGTGACTTCAGCCATTGAGCTTGATGAACGCGAACGCCTGGCCGCTCTGGGCCAGCGCGATGGACAGTGACACCGTATGAACACCGAACAGTCGTCATCCTCACAGGTCAGTTCAGCGAGCGGTACGGGCCCGGGCACGCGCTCCCTGGCCCAGGGGTTGCGCTGGGCCACCTCCCTGTTGGCTGAGGCGGGGGTGGAGACCGCAGAAAACGATGCCGTCCTGCTGGCCGCCCATCTCACGGGCCTTGACCGCGGCGAGGTGCAGGCCAAGGCAATCATTGGCGCGGACACCCCAACCGGATATCGGGAGTTGGTGGAGCGCCGGGCTCAGAGGGTGCCGTTGCAGCACCTCATAGGCAAGGCCCCGTTCCGTCGCGTGGAGTTGGAGGTGGGGCCCGGGGTGTTCATCCCTCGCCCGGAAACCGAACTTCTGGTGGAGTTGGTCACCGAGCGTTTGCGGGAGGCGCAAGCCGAGGGCCGGGCTCACCCCGTGGTGGTGGACCTGTGCACCGGTTCCGGTGCCATTGCCGCAGCCCTGGCTGATGAAGCCCCGCATGCTCGTATCCACGCCGTGGAACTGAGCGAGCAGGCCCACGTGTGGGCCGCGCGCAATCTGGCCCCGTACAAGAGAGTTGAACTGCGCCTGGCAGATGCAACCCAGGTGCCACCCGAACGTACTGGGACGGTGGATGTGGTGGTGAGCAATCCACCCTATGTCCCGGAGTCGGAGGCCCCTCTGCCCCCGGAGGTGGCCGACCATGATCCAGCCATGGCCCTGTGGGGTGGTGGGGATGACGGCATGACCGTGCCCAACCGCATCATTGCAGCCGCCGCTCAATGGCTGCGGCCAGGCGGATACCTGGCCGTGGAACACGCCGAATCACAGGCTCAGGCCGTGGCCCGGGCGTTTCACACCCACGGGTTCACCCACGTGGAGCTGCATCACGACCTTGCGCAGCGTCCGCGGGCCACCGCGGGATTCTTGGCGACGCCGCGGACATCTGAGCCGTGTCAGCCCGAATCTGAACTGCGCCAGTATCAAGCTGACCCATCCCCGCAGCATGGAGTGCAAGAATGACCCGCGTGAATCAGACACCACAGGAGAACGCTGAGCCGCAGATCGGTCCTGAAGCGGGCACCGGATCGGAACACCGGACGGGACCGGAGGCGGCCGCGCCGGAGGCCGTCACCGCGGAGGATGCGGCCACGGAAGCGCAGGAGCAGACCCAACCGGCCGCCGTCGTGTATCAGTGCGCGCAGGAGAACCAGCGCGCCGTGGGGCTCAAACACGCCCAACAGGCCGTGGCCGCTGACGAGTGTGTGGTGATCCCCACAGACACCGTGTACGGCATTGCAGCCAATGCGTTTTCAGCCGCGGCGGTGGAGAAACTTTTGGCGGCCAAGGGCCGGAACCGGACCATGCCGCCTCCGGTGTTGATTGCACATTCCGGGGTTCTGGACGGTTTGGCCGATGAAGTCTCCGCGGAGGCCAGGGCCTTGGCGGAGGCGTTTTGGCCGGGTGGCCTGACCCTGATTTGCCATGCGCAGCCCTCCCTGCAGTGGGATCTGGGGGAGACCCAAGGCACCGTGGCTTTGCGAGTTCCAGACGACGAGGTGGCACGCGAACTCCTGACCCTGTCCGGGCCACTGGCGGTGTCCTCTGCGAACAAGACCGGATTGCCAGCAGCCACCACCGCGCAGGAGGCGCGCCGGATGCTGCAGGACAAGGTGTCCGTGTACTTGGACGCCGGGGGGCGCGGTGTGGCCACTTCCGGTGGATCATCGGCGCATCCGGTGGTGACCCGCACAGCACAGCCCTCCACCATCGTGGACTGCACCGGAACCACTCCGGTGGTGGTCCGCGACGGCGCCATTGGCCTGGCCCGCCTGCGAGAAGTGGTGCCCTCTGTGATCGGCGTGGAAGGTGAGGAGCCACCGGCACAGATCCCGGAGACCACAGCGGCCGAACAGGCTCAGGCGGATCACAGCGATCCAGAACCCTCCACCGATCCCGTGGGTGCGGCAGACGGTGACGATCAGGGCGAGCACTTCCATGAGGGTGCAGCGCTGCCCTCATCCCCGGGGAGTGAGACGGCCGGAACAGAAGCGGAACATGAACTGGCGGAAGCCCGGACTGAGGCTTCCGAATCAAGAGTGGCCCACACCCCGTCCGAGCGAGCAGAGGCTCGGTCTGCGGCGGAAGTGTCTGCTGAGCGCAAGCAGGAAACCGAGCGGGGTGCGCGTGCGATGGCCGCCACCCGCGTGCAGCCCAGCCAGGCCGAAGCTCTGGTGCTCAGCGGTGCAGGTCTGGCGGTGAGCACCACCGCAGGGCAGACCGACCCGGATCAGGAGGGGCCGTCGTCGACAACGCAACCTGGACCGGACCAGAATCGGCGCCGAACGGTTTGCTCCCGCGTGGCGGGGCAACCGCAACCCGTGGACCGTGCCACAGCGGCGGCTCTTGTGGCCAGCAGCGGTGAGGACTCGGAAGTTGCGTCCTTCGCTGCGGATCAGAGCCGCCGCTGAGCGGAGCTCAACCGCGCTTGGCGTGAACGGCGCGCAAGAGCTCACCGATCTTGGGGGCGGGCAGAAGGCCTTGCTCCCGGCCCCATCCCGGTACTTGATTCTGCCCGAACCAGGTGACCTCAATGCGGCGGATGGCACCGTGCCAGCGGTTCTTGGCCAGACCGGAGAGGAAATACCCGGAAGCCACCGCAGCCTTGCACAAGGAAGTGGGCAGCTTGATGGGGTGGCGCCGCCCCGCATCACGCAGGATGGACGCGGTGGTTGCTCCCTCCCAGGGGAGCAGCACAATCTGAGGGACCGATTGGTGATGGGAGCCCACGGTCACGGTGAACTCCGCAAGGGCGTCAATGGAGGTCACGGGAGTGTGGGCAGTACCGTCTCCGGCCACGGAACACAGCGGGGAGGCGGCAAAGGCCGCCAGGCGCTGGGTGGTCCCACGGTCCGGTCCCTGGACGGAGGTGGCGCGCAGAATCACCAGCTCCGGGTTGGTCGGCCGGTCCTCACGGGAAGCCAGGCGTTGCAGTGCAGATTCCCCCAGTGCCTTGGAGAAGGAGTACGGGGAAAATGGAGAGGTGCGGGAGGTTTCATCCAAAAACGCAGTTTTGCCTTGCACTGCGGCGGAACTCATGTGCACCACTCGTTTGACGCCGGTGCGTTCGGCTGCCGCCAAAATCAACACCGGAAGCATGGCATTGGCACCCACCAAGGCATCCTGGTCTGTGCCATCCGGTGTGGCGATTCCAGCGGCGTTGACCACCACATCTGCTCCGGCAAAGGAATCAGCCAGATAGTCGATCACGGATTCCAAGTCCTTGGCCCGCCCCAGCAAGTGGTGCACGGTGCGGGCGCCGCTGGAGAGCCTGGGGGCGGAGACGGCTTGAACACTATGGCCTTGTGCTCGCAATTCACGGGTAACAGCGGAGCCAACGAATCCCGTGGATCCCACCACGCGCCATGCTCTGGAGGTCACAGACCTTCTCCTCTCGATCGGGCTGGGCCGAGCCAGACCGCGGCAACTGCGCGGCCTGCTCTGGAACATCGTACAGAGAACCACCTGGAGTCAACCTTAAGAGGCCTTTCATGCTCGGGTGCTAATCTCGGCAGGTCTCCATGCTCCAGCCTCCGGGCCATCACACTGGATCTGCCGGGACATTGGACGTGACCAGTCGGGCTGGAAAGCACCAGCCATCGCACAGAGATCAGGATGGGACGTGGGCGTGAACCCTGCACCGCGGGTGGTTGCCGTAGTGGTGAGTTACAACCGCCGCACGCTCTTGGAATTGACGCTGCGCGGAATCTTGGGCGGTACCACGGTTCCGCAGACCGTGGTGGTGGTGGACAACGCCTCCACAGATGATTCCGTACCCTTCATCCGACAGTTCGCCGCTGACCACGCAGCCACGGGTCAGCCGGGCCACATTGAGCTGGTGGAGCTGCAACGCAATGTGGGTGGGGCCGGTGGCTTCACAGTGGGGATCGACCAAGCTGCAAACGTGTACGGCGCGGATCTGATCTGGGTCATGGACGATGACACCGAACCTCTCCCGGACACGCTCAGCGCCGCCGTGACCGCTTGGCGCGACTACGACGCCGATGGCGCTCGCCGGCCGGCCTTTGTGGCCAGCCAGGTCCTGTGGACCGATGGCACCGAGCACCCCATGAACTCCATGATCGAGCGTATTGGTGCCGGTCCCCGCCGAAAAGCCAGGGCGGCAGCCGTGGGTGGACGCAGCATTCGTTCAGGCTCATTCGTGTCCTTGCTGATGGACGGTGACGCCGTGCGTGCAGCTGGCCTGCCCATTGCGGACTACTTCATCTGGGATGACGATTTCGAGTTCTCCACCCGCCTGGCGCGGTGGGAGGACGCCATTCAGGTGCCTGCCTCCAAGGTGATGCACCACACCAAACAAGCCGGTAACACCGACGCCGATCCTGGGCCCAGGTTTTACAACGATGTTCGCAACAAACTGTGGGTTTTCACCCGCTCCGCCTCCTTGGCGCCGTGGGAGAAGGTGCTCTACGGCGGCGCCACGGCACGCTTGTGGTGGCGCACCCTGAAGACCACCGATGACCGTCGAGCAGTGACGCAACGTTTCCTCCGTGGTGTCCGTGATGCTCTGCGTGCCCCCCGGACCAACCGGCAGGTTCTGGATGGCCTGTGGGAGCTCACCCCCGACCGCGGTGGTGCTGTTGGCGGTTCCACACCCCTGGAGCCCGGTGTGGACTTCTCCCTGCTCATGCCGGTCTACCGCGGAGACACGCCTCAACGGTTCCACCGGGCACTGCTGTCCTCAACGCTGGAGCAGGTACGGCCGCCCAGCGAGGTGGTGATTGTGCGTGACGGTCCGGTGGATGATGACCTTCAGGCGGAACTGGAGGCTTTGACTGGGCGACTGGAACAGGCCAGCCCGCCGATCGCCGTCGTTCGCGTGGACCTGCCGATCAATGCCGGGTTGACCAATGCGCTGCGTACCGGGCTGCGGGCATGCACTCACGATGTGGTGGCCCGGGCCGATGCGGACGATGTGTCCTATCCGGACCGGTTTGCCCGCCAATTACCGGTCATTGAGGCCGGTGCGGACGTGGTGGGTGCCGGTATGAACGAAATCGGCGACGACGAATCCCACATCTTGGCCGGCCGCGAGGCCCCCGTGGGCGCTGCCGAAATCCGGCGGGTGTCCAAATTGCGCAATCCTGTGTCCCACCCCACGGTGGTGATGCGCCGCAGTGCCGTGACCGCCGTGGGTGGTTATGAGTACGTGCCGCTGGCGGAGGACTACTGGCTGTGGGTCCGTCTGCTCAAAGCGGGGGCGGACATTCGTAACATTGCGGCTCCGCTGGTGGGGTACCGGGTTTCCGGTGGTGCGTATCAGAGGCGCGGGGGACTGGCTGTCTTCCAAGCGGAAATGCAGCTTCAATCGCGTCTACGCGGAAGCGGGTATCTGAGTTTCCTAGAATGGCTGCGCAACGTTGCGGTGCGCGGTGGATACCGGTTTGTTCCCAGGTTCGTGCGTGAACGGGCCTATCGGAACATGGTCAGCGGCTACCCCAACTCCACCCACAACGGGTGAGATGATCTGCCATCATGGCTGAAACCTCGCCCACGGAAGGACCCCACCATGCACCACCCGCGCAGTAGCGAGTCTGCGGGGCCGTCCACGGGAGCCCACCCACGCGTTGCGGAAAGCAGCGCCACTGACCGCAACGGCGCGGAAAATGATCGACCCACAGCCTGGTTGTGGATCCAGATGTGTCTGGACTCCTTTGCCTGGATTGCGGCCATGGGCGTGGCCCTGGTGTTGCGGTATGAACTGAGCGTTCAGTTCATCAACCTCTCCAGCCTGCTGATCGTGTGCTTGATTGCCGTGGTGACTCAGCTGGCCGTGGGATTCTCTTTTGCGCTGTATCGGGGCCGGTATTCCTACGGCAGCTTTGATGAAGGCAAACTGCTCATTGTGGTCACGCTGATCGTGACGGCAGTGCTCCAGATCGTTCTTCTGGTGGCAGGCAACACCATCGGCATTCCACGCTCCGTGGCTCTGATCGCCTTCCCCTTTGCGGCCCTGTTCATGGCGGCTTTCCGCTATCTGAAGCGGATGTACCAGGAGTCCACCTCCAAGCCCCAGGCCAATGCCCAGCACGTGGTGATTTACGGTGCGGGTCAGTCCGGCACGTTCATTGTGCAGCGCATGATGCAAGACCCGGATTCCGAATACCTGCCCGTGGCTCTGCTGGATGACGACCCCGCCAAGAAGCACTTGCGGGTCTCTTCCGTACCGGTGCTGGGCACGATTGCGGATGCCCCGTCTGTCCTGGCTCAAACCCGCTCCAGCATCTTGTTGGTGGCACAGTCCAACGCTTCCTCAAAACTCATGCAGCGAGTTTCTGATGTGGTGGCTGGTACCAATACCCGCGTGATGACAGTGCCGCCGGTGCGGGACATGCTCACGGGCTCCGGAACCCGGGTGGACATTCGGGACATCAGCCTGGAGGACTTGATTGGGCGCACCCCGGTGGACATTGATGCCGTGGGGATCGCCGACTACATCACCGGCAAGAAAGTACTGGTCACGGGCGCGGGTGGGTCCATCGGTTCGGAGTTGTGCAGGCAGCTGTTGGCCTTTGACCCGGCTGAGTTGATGATGCTGGACCGGGACGAAACCAACTTGCAGGCCACCCAGATTTCCATCACGGGCCGCGGTTTGCTGGACGGTCAGGACACCGTTCTGGCGGACATCCGCGACGGCGAAAACTTGGCGGCTATTTTTGAACGACGACGCCCCGATGTGGTCTTTCACGCCGCGGCCCTCAAACACGTCTCCCTGCTGGAGACCTATCCGGATGAGGCGTGGAAGACCAACATTCTGGGCACCCTCAACGTGCTGACCGCAGCCCGAGCGGCTGACGTGGAGGTGTTTGTCAACGTCTCCACGGACAAGGCTGCCAACCCCACCACGGCCCTGGGGCATTCAAAGCGAGTGGCAGAGAAGTTGACTGCCTGGATGGCGCAGGAGACCGGCAAACGGTATTCCTCCGTTCGGTTCGGCAATGTGTTCGGCTCCCGGGGCTCCATGCTGCCGTTGTTCACGGAGCAGATTCGGCAGGGTGGCCCCATCACCGTCACGCATGAGGATGCCACCCGGTACTTCATGACCATTCCGGAAGCCTGCCAGCTGGTGGTGCAGGCCGGTGCCATTGCCAGTGGTGGAGAGGTCTTGATCCTTGACATGGGCGAACCTGTCCGCATCCTGGATGTGGCCAAGCGGCTGCGGGCGCTGTCTGGTCAGGAGCGCATTGAAATCATCATCACCGGGCTGCGCCCGGGGGAGAAGTTGCATGAGGACTTGATTGGCTACGGCGAATCCGATGCCCGCCCGTATCACCCCAAGATCTCCCACGCCAAAGTCCAGACTTTGGACCCGCAAAACCTGGACCGTCGCGAGTGGAAACAGCGTGGCGGAATGCCACTGACCGGCTCCTTCCCGGCTGTCCCGCAGGCCACGCAGCCTGCACTGACCCAGTTCCACGGGGCTCGGGACGTGCCCTCCAGCAAGATTGACCAGGGACCGGCTTCGGCAGTCGATGCGGGTGAAGGGCAGGCATCATGACCGATGGCCCCAGCGTCCTGTCCGTAGACCCGGGCTCCACCCCCACCCCGGAGGAACTGCTTGATCTGCTCCATCTGACTCTGACCTTCGGCGCAGGCGCCTTGGTGCTGAGTCTCCTGCTGCCCTTTGTGGTCAAGCCGCTGCTCACCCGGTGGGGCGTGGTGGACATCCCCAATGAGCGTTCCTCTCACACCCGAACCGTGATCCGCGGCATGGGATTGGCCGTGGCTGGCGCGGTGATTCTGGTCCAGCTTGCAGGTCTGCTGACCGGCGTGGTCTACACGGACCGTTCAGTTGCGCTGACGGTTCTGGTGGGAACTGCGGCCTGTGCTGCGCTGGGTTGGGTTGAAGACTTCAAGGGCGTGTCCGTGCGAGTGCGCCTTGCCGTGCAGATCCTCATTGGCGCGGTGTGTTCCGGTCTGCTCATTTGGGCGTTGGAAACCAGCGTGCTGTGGTGGATTGTCTGCACCGGTGCCGTGGTGGTCTACGTCAACGTGGCCAACTTCATGGATGGGATCAACGGCATCTCCGGACTGCACGGGCTTGTGGTGGGCAGCCTGTATGCCTGGGCGGGGGCTTCCAACGATCTTCCCTGGATGATGATTGCCGGACTGGCCATCGCCTGTGCTTTTGCGGGATTCCTCCCGTGGAACCTCAGCCGCGGGTCAGTATTTCTGGGTGATGTGGGCTCCTACCTGCTGGGGGGCGGGATCATCCTGATTGCCGTTGCCGCCTTCCTGTCCGGGGTGTACGTGGAGTATCTGCTTCCACCGCTGGCCGTCTACCTGGCAGACACCTCCTGGACCCTGATGCGCCGATTCCGCGCGGGAGAGCCATGGTGGCGCCCACACCGGCAACATGCCTATCAGCGCCTCACGGACGTGGGATTCAGTCACGTGCAATCCGCCCTGGTGGTGTCGGGAACCACGGTGCTGGTCTCCGTGATTTCACTGATCGGTCTACGGCTGAGCGGGGCGGCCGTGGTTGCCTCGGGGGTGGCGGTGATTCTCTTGCTGGTGGCCTACCTTGCTCTGCCGACTCTTCTGCAGCGGCGCCACAGGCAAGGCTGCGTGGAGCGCGCCGGTGACAGCCCGGCACCCACCGCATGAACCGGGGTTCCACCGGCATCACTCGGCCGGGAAATGTATGGGCCAGAATGCTGTGGCAGGCCTCTTGTGCCGGCGCAGTGGTCGGACTGGTCCTGGCCCTGGTGGCCGCAGCTCTTGAGGGAGTTGACGGGCTCGGCAGCGTGGCCATCGGCTCCGCCATCGTGGCAGTAGTGTTCGGGGTGTCTCTGGCCGCGCTCTGGTGGTCGGCCAAGTACCCTGCCGCTGTCATGGGTCTGACCATGTTGGTGGTCTACGTTGCCCTGGTCTTTGCCGGTGCCATGATTCTGTTCTCCACCACGGCTCCCGGGTGGGTCCTGCCACGCTGGGCCGCGGGAGCCAGTATCGGGCAGGTGATTGCCTGGTTGACCGGCACAGCGGTTGCAGCGCGGCGCACCCGCATCCCCATTTTCGACGTCGACACCACGCCCGGTTCAGCACCCCGCGGGAAGGAAAACCTGTCATGACTTCCGAGGACAAGGGCGGTGCACAGGGCACCGGAGCCGTGCCCGAAAGCCCAGATACCGCTGAGGAGAATGCCCCCAGACGGCGGACTTTGAACACCGTGGGGGAGCTTGTTGAGGCCGGAGGAAACCGCGCCGCGCTGGGGATCTTGGCCTACTTGGTGATTGGGACGGCCTTCTGGAGTCTGGTAGGGTACCTGCTGGATTACTTGGTGGGGACGCAGTGGTTGGTCCTGCTCGGAGCGGGTATTGGATTCGCTGCCGGGGTCGCACTCGCTTTCCTCCACCTGCAAGCCGGACTGGGGACCAATGATGGTTCGCACCACCGGTGATGACGCCCGAAACCACCTTGCAGCACAACACCTTCATGGCCACGGTCATGACTGCCGGGATGGAACCAGAAAGGACCGCCATTGATCGTCGCCCCAGTTCTTGAGGGACAAGGCTTCCAGGCTCCCACGGTTTCGGACATGCACCTCCCGCCGTTCTTTGAGATCGGCTCGTTTGAATTCGCCAAGCACACGGTGCTGATCTTCCTGTCGGTCATCCTGATCGTGGGATTCTTCATGTGGGCCATCCGCAAGCAGGCGCTGGTTCCTTCCAAGGGGCAGTACCTGGGTGAAGTCGGCTACGGCTTTGTGCGCAACTCCCTGGGCCGGGACATCATCGGGGAAAAGGAATTCCGCCCCTGGCTGCCGCTGCTGTTCAGCTTCTTCTTCTTCATCCTGGTCAACAACTTGTTCGGGTCCATTCCCGTCCTGCAGTTGCCCACCCTGTCCCACCCGGGCTCGGCCTATGTCCTGGCGATCATCGCCTACGTGGCCTGGGTAGGCGTTGGCATCAAGCGCCACGGGTTCGGTCACTTCATGGCCAAGATGACCATGCCGCCAGATGTGCCCAAGCTGCTCTACATCTTCCTGATCCCCATCGAGTTCATCTCCAACTTGATCATCCGCCCGGTCACCCACGCACTGCGTGTGTTCGCCACCATGTTTGCCGGCCACATGGCCATCATGGTTGCTGCAGGATTGATGGCTTACCTCTTCACGGAAGTCGGTGGGCTGGTCGGTATCCTGGGTGGCGCCGGGACCATGGTCCTGGGCGTGTTCATCTACTTCCTGGAAATCCTGATTCAGGTCCTCCAGGCCTACATCTTCACCCTCCTGTTCGCGGTGTACGTGGACGGGGCGTTGAAGGAAGGTCACTGACCTTCTGGCTTCACGGCCACTCAAGATTTGGTCCGGTGCAAGCTGGATCGACCTACGGAGAACTTCTCCGAAACGTCAACCGCCATTCGTGGCACACGGCCCCTCACGGGCAGTATGAAAGGAAACTCCAAGAATGGACATCACCGGTAACCTCTCCGTCATCGGTTACGGTCTCGCAGCCATCGGCGGTGGCATCGGCGTGGGCCTGATCTTTGCTGCTTACATGCAGGCCGTCTCCCGTCAGCCGGAAACCCAGCGCATCATCCAGCCCATGCTGTTCATGGGCTTTGCCGTGGTTGAGGCCCTGGCCATCCTGGGCTTCGTGCTCGTCTTCCTGTGATCCTCCGCTAAGGAAGGACTCCAGAAGGTCAGCCAAAGAGAACAGGAAAACCGTCCATGACCACAACCATCATGGCTGCCAGCGACAATCCGCTGTTGCCCAATGGCTGGGAAATGCTGATCACCACGATCGGCTTTGCGATCCTGGTTTTCGCCGCGATCAAGTGGATCGTTCCCATGTTCGAGCGTACTTACGCCGAACGTACGGAGGCCATCGAAGGTGGCCTGGCCAAGGCCGAAGCTGCTCAGGCAGAGGCGGACAAGGCTCGGGACGAATACAACCAGCAGTTGGAATCCGCTCGGCTCGAAGCCCAGAAGATCCGCGAGGAAGCTCGCACCGAGGGTGAAAAGATCCTGGCGGACTTCAAGGACCGCGCGAACGTGGAATCCGCTCGCATCACTGAAAACGCACACACTGCCATTGCGGCGGAGCGTACGGCTGCCGTGGCCTCATTGCGTAATGAGGTCGGCACCTTGGCCATCCAGTTGTCCTCCAAGATCGTGGGGGAGTCCCTGTCTGATGACGACCGTTCGCGGCGCGTGGTGGACCGGTTCCTGAGCGATCTTGAACAGACGCCGACCGAAACGGGT
Organism: Kocuria sp.; assembly: GCF_030538595.1. Classification (GTDB taxonomy): domain Bacteria; phylum Actinomycetota; class Actinomycetes; order Actinomycetales; family Micrococcaceae; genus Kocuria. Next base: position 156,555 of record NZ_JAUNTS010000005.1, on the reverse strand, counting down.
GCTCACCAGTGACGGCCGCAGGATCCGACGGAAATCAGGTCAACCTCTCACGCGTGCTGGAACGCTGGACCGGCTCGGCTCAGCCGTACTTGGCTCGGGACGTGTTCGGGATCGCTGCCGTGCTCGATGAGCAGGGCAGCCTCCGCCGGGCCCTGACCGACCCCGCTCACTCCGATGATCAGCGCGTTGCCTTGGCATGGCGGATCTTCGAGGGTCACTCCTCCCGTGAGGCTTGCGAGGTTCTGGATACCCTGGTGCGCCAGCGATGGAGCGGTGAGCGCGGTTTGGCCGACGGCCTGGAAGCGGCCGGTGTGGTGCTGGCAGGTTCGGCTGCTGAGAACCGAGCGGGAGCTGAGGGACTGGACACGCTTGTGGACGATGTCCTCTCCGTGCAGGCTCTCTTGGACTCAGATGCCCAACTGCAGCAAGCATTCACCGATGCCCGTGCCTCCAATGAGGCCAAGCTGCGACTGTTGGACCGCGTGACCCCCAACCTCAGCGAGGAAGGGCGCTTGCTGGTCGAACAGGCCGTGACCCATCCGCGCGGTGCGTTGCCCCAGAGATTACTGGGCACTTTCGCCGATCATCTGGCGGGACTGCGGGATCGTTGGATCGCCCGGGTGGCAACACCCGTGGAGTTGGACCGGGGCCAGCAGGATCGTCTGCGCACAGCCCTGGGGCGGCTCTACGGCCGCGATCTGAAGGTGGTCACAGATCTGGACCGCTCACTGGTGGGTGGGCTTCGGATCACAGTGGGTGATGAAGTCATTGACGGCTCGGTCGCCACCCGCCTCAACGAACTCCAACTCAAGCTCGGAGCCTGAGCCAACCACCGCACCGGACGCACGGGGTCACACTGTGAACCCGCAAGTCCTCCAGACGAATGAGATGGTCATCGGCAGGATGATCAACAACCAGGAAGCAGGGACACGAGATGGCCGAAGTGACCATCAACGCCGATGAGGTCCGGAGCGCGCTACAAGAGTTTGCAGCCTCCTACGACCCCGGCAACACCGAACGCAAGGAAGTTGGCCGCGTCATTTCCGCAGCTGACGGCATTGCCCGAGTGGAGGGTCTGCCCTCCGTGATGGCCAATGAGCTGCTCCGTTTTGAGAACGGAGTGCTCGGCCTGGCGCAGGACCTGGACACCCGTGACCTCGGCGTCGTGGTGCTGGGTGACTTCCAAGGCATTGAAGAAGGCCAGACTGTTGAGCGGACCGGAGAAATCCTCTCCGTGCCCGTGGGTGATGGCTTCTTGGGTCGTGTGGTTGACACACTGGGTCAGCCGATTGACGACCTCGGCCCCATCGAGGCCGAAGGCCGTCGTGCCCTGGAGCTGCAGGCCCCCGGCGTGACCATGCGTAAGTCTGTGCACGAACCCCTGCAGACGGGTCTGAAGGCCATTGACGCCATGATCCCGATCGGACGGGGCCAGCGTCAGCTGATCATTGGCGACCGCCAGACCGGTAAAACCGCCATTGCCGTGGACACCATCCTGAATCAGCGGGCCAACTGGGAAACCGGTGACGCTGAAAAGCAGGTGCGTTGCATCTACGTGGCCATCGGACAGAAGGCCTCCACGATTGCCTCCGTGCGCAAGACCTTGGAGGACAACGGAGCCCTGGAGTACACCACCATCGTGGCGGCCTCAGCCTCCGATTCCGCCGGTGTGAAGTACCTGGCGCCCTACGCCGGCTCGGCCATCGGCCAGCACTGGATGTACGGCGGCAAGCACGTCCTGATCATCTTTGACGATCTGTCCAAGCAGGCAGAGGCCTACCGCGCCACCTCCCTGTTGCTGCGCCGTCCTCCGGGACGTGAGGCCTACCCGGGTGACGTGTTCTACCTGCACTCCCGCCTGCTGGAGCGTTGTGCCAAGCTCTCGGATGACTTGGGCGCAGGCTCCATGACCGGCCTGCCGATCGTGGAAACCAAGGCGAACGACGTTTCCGCCTTCATTCCCACCAACGTCATCTCCATCACCGATGGCCAGATCTTCTTGCAGTCCGATCTGTTCAACGCGGACCAGCGTCCCGCCGTGGACGTGGGCATCTCCGTGTCCCGCGTGGGTGGTGCTGCCCAGATCAAGGCCATGAAGAAGGTCTCCGGCACGCTGAAGCTGGAACTGGCCTCCTACCGGTCCATGCAGGCCTTCGCCATGTTTGCCTCTGACCTGGATGCCGCCTCCCGCCAGCAGCTGACCCGCGGTGCTCGCCTGACGGAGCTGCTGCGCCAGAAGCAGTACAGCCCGTACTCCGTGGAGTCTCAGGTTGTCTCCATCTGGGCCGGTACCAAGGGTCACCTGGATGACATTGAGGTTGCTGACGTCCTGGACTTCGAGGAAGCCCTGCTGGATCAGGTGCGCCGCACCACCAACGTCATGGACTCCATCGCATCCACGGGCAAGCTCGAAGACGACGCCGTCTCCGCACTGGAAACCGCCGTGGCCGAGGTCAAGCGCGATTTCCGCGGACACAACCGGGACAACCATGCACCTGGCCGTGAAGAGCACCAGGCCATGGACTCCGGGGACGTGTCCCAGGAGCAGTTGTCCGCCGGTGGTTCGTCCTCCCGCAGCTGAACGCCTGCGAATCGTGAAGTCTCCGTTCGGGTGCCCTGAACCGGCACCCGAACGGTAACGAAAGGAAGCTACATGGGAGCGCAGATCCGGGTTTACCGGAACAAGATCTCCTCCACACAGTCGATGAAGAAAATCTTCAAGGCCATGGAGATGATCGCCACCTCGCGCATCAACAAGGCCCGTCAGCGGATTCAGTCGGCATCGCCTTACGCCAACGCCTTGACTCGTCTGCTCTCGCAGGTGGTCACGCAGACTTCGGGGGATCACCCGTTCCTGCGCAGTGCCGACGACGTCCGGCGCTCCGCCGTCGTTGTCTTCAGCTCCGACCGCGGACTGGCCGGTTCCTACTCCGCCAATGTGCTCAAGAAGGCCGAAGGCCTGCTGGAGTACCTGCACGGTGAAGGCCGTGAGGTCAAGATTTACCTGATTGGGCGCAAGTCCAAGCAGTATTTTGACTTCCGCGGCCGTGAGTACGACGCCTTCTGGGAAGGTGAAACCGATAACGCCAGCAGTGACCGCGCCCATGAAGTGGCAGAGGTCCTGCTGGAGGCTTTCACCAAGGACTACGAAGACGGCGGGATTGATGAAATCCACCTGGTCTACACGCGTTTCCACTCGATGGTGACTCAGGAACCCAAGGTGCTGCGCCTGCTGCCGTTGGAAGTGGTTGACGCCAACGCACTGGGGGATGACATCACCAAGGGCTACGGGGAGATCGAGACCAACGCCCAGGAGTTCGAGTTCGAGCCCAATGCAGAGGAGTTCCTGGACAAGGCACTCCCGCGGTACTTCCGTTCCCGGATCTACTCGTGCCTGTGCCAGGCGGCCGCCTCTGAACTGGCCTCCCGTCAGCGTGCCATGAAGTCTGCCGGTGACAATGCGGATGATCTGATTCGCAAGTACACCCGCTTGATGAACAACGCACGTCAGGCAGAAGTGACCACCGAATTGACTGAGATCGTTTCCGCTTCCGAAGCCCTGTGATCTGCACAACCGGTCGACTCGCCGTCGTTGCCGGTACGGGTGCTCTCAGCGCCCCACCCACACCCGCCACCAACGATCAGTGAAGTGAGAGTTATGACTGCCACCATCAACGAGCAGCAGGAAACTCAGCCTGCCGCTGGTGCCATTGGCCGCGTCGCGCGCGTCAAGGGCTCCGTCGTGGACATCGAGTTCCCCGAGAACCAGATGCCCGACATCTACAACGCTCTGACCACCGAACTAAACTTTGAAGGCGAGCAGAAGACCATCTACCTGGAGACCGCCCAGCACTTGGGTGACAACCTGGTGCGTGCGATCTCCCTGCAGCTCACCGATGGTCTGGTTCGCGGCACCGAGGTGCAGGACACCGGTGCCCCGATCTCCGTGCCCGTGGGTGACGTGGTCAAGGGCCACATCTTCAACGTGGTGGGCCAGGCCCTGGACGTGGACACCGAGCAGCTTGAAATCAACGAGCGCTGGCCCATTCACCGGACCGCCCCCGGCTTTGCCGAGCTGGAAGGCTCCACGGAGATGCTGGAGACCGGCATCAAGTCCATCGACCTTCTGACCCCCTACATCAAGGGCGGAAAGATCGGTCTGTTCGGTGGCGCCGGTGTGGGCAAGACCGTGCTGATCCAGGAAATGATCACCCGTGTGGCCCGTAACTTTGGCGGTACCTCCGTGTTCGCCGGTGTGGGCGAGCGTACCCGTGAGGGCAACGACCTCTGGGTGGAAATGGAAGAAGCCGGCGTGCTCAAGGACACCGCCCTGGTGTTCGGCCAGATGGACGAGCCGCCCGGAACGCGTCTGCGCATTGCCCTGACTGGTCTGACCATGGCGGAGTACTTCCGTGACGTGCAGAACCAGGACGTGCTGCTGTTCATCGACAACATCTTCCGCTTCACCCAGGCCGGTTCCGAGGTTTCCACCCTGCTGGGCCGTATCCCCTCGGCTGTGGGCTACCAGCCCACCCTGGCGGATGAGATGGGTGTGCTCCAGGAGCGCATCACCTCCACCCGCGGCCACTCGATCACCTCCATGCAGGCGATCTACGTGCCCGCCGATGACTACACGGACCCGGCTCCGGCCACCACGTTCGCGCACTTGGATGCCACCACCAACCTCTCGCGTGACATCGCCTCCCGTGGTCTGTACCCCGCGATCGACCCGCTGGCCTCGACCTCCCGCATCCTCGACCCCCAGTACGTGGGCCAGGAGCACTACGACGTCGCAACCCGCGTGAAGTCGATCCTGCAGGAGAACAAGGAACTGCAGGACATCATCGCCATCCTGGGTGTGGAAGAACTCTCCGAAGAGCAGAAAGTTGTGGTCTCCCGCGCCCGCCGCATCGAGCAGTTCCTCTCCCAGAACACCTACACCGCTCTGCAGTTCACCGGTGTGGAGGGCTCCACGGTCCCCGTTGCGGAGACCATCGAGTCCTTCCAGAAGATCTGCGACGGCGAGCTGGACCACGTTCCGGAACAGGCCTTCTACAACGTGGGTGGCCTGGACGACGTCATGGCCAAGTGGGATGAGATCAAGCGCTCCACCGGAGAGAAGTGATCATGGCTGCTCCGTTGATCGTTGAGATCGTTGAGCTCTCCGAGCCGGTGTGGAATGGCGAGGCCCGCCAGGTCATTGTGCGCACCACGGACGGAGACCTCGGCATCCTGGCGGGTCACGTGGCTACCGCTGGTGTGTTGGTTCCCGGCCGGGTTGTGATTGACCCGGTGGACGGCCAGCGCATTGAGGGCCAGATTGACGGTGGCTTTGTCTCCGTTGACGGCAACCGAGTGACCATTGTGGCTGACCACTACCAGGCGCCCGGCTCTGACTCCTGATCCGTGATGACGTGATGGCGACGTGATCACGTCAACACTTCAGGATGAGTTGTTCCCAGCCTGAGCCCCCGTACAGTTTGTGCGGGGGCTCTTGGCCTCTTACAGGTTGTTCAAACCTTTTACAGGTGTTCAAGCCGCATGTAGGTGTTCCACCGCATGCAGGTGTTCCAGTTGCGTGATCGGGACGTGATCCCGTTGGAAGTGCAGGGTGAGTATGGAAGAGAAAATTGTTGTCCACGGGCCGACCGCCGTGAACGGCACCCTTCCCGTGTACGGTGCCAAGAACAGCGTGCTCAAACTCATGGCTGCCACGCTCCTGGCGGTGGGGAAGTCGCGGATCACGAATGTTCCGGAGATTGACGACGTCTCCATCATGGCGGAACTCCTACGCCGCCTGGGCTGCCACGTCACCTACAACAAGGCCGAGCGCTGGGTGGACATTGACGTCCCGCAGGAGCTCAACCACGTGGCTGACTACGACTTGGTCCGCGCCATGCGCGCGTCCGTGTCCGTGTTGGGTCCCTTGATTGCGCGCTGTCATGCAGCGGAGGTGGCCTTGCCCGGTGGCGATGCCATCGGTACGCGCGGTCTGGACATGCACCGGAACGGGTTGGAAGCCATGGGCGCTGCATTTCGCACGGAAGCGGGATACCTCAAAGCCACGGTGGAGCACCAGCTGCGCGGGGCCGAGTATCACCTGGCGTACCCGTCCGTGGGCGCCACCGAAAACCTGATGACGGCGGCCACCTTGGCCCAGGGCACCACGGTTTTGGAGAACGTGGCACGCGAGCCGGAAATTGTGGACATCTGCCAGATGCTGGTTCAGATGGGAGCCAAGATTGACGGAATTGGCACCTCCACCTTGACCGTCACGGGGGTGCCCAGCCTGAAGCCGGTGGAGCACCGGACCGTGCCGGACCGTATTGTTGCTGGAACATGGGCCTTTGCAGCTGCAGTCACGGGCGGCCGGGTGCACGTGCGGGGCGCGGAAGCCTCCCATCTGAGCGTGGTTCTGGACAAGCTGCGCCTGGCCGGCTGCACCATTTCGGAAGAGACCGACGGTTTTGTGGTGCAAGGCCCCGAACGCCCGCAGGCCGTCAACATCTCAACGCTGCCCTATCCGGGCTTTCCCACGGATCTGCAGCCGTTCGCCGTCGCCATGAATGCGGTGGCGGAGGGTTCGGGAATGATCACGGAGAACGTTTTTGAAGCCCGCTGGGGATTCACCGCGGAGCTGGAACGACTGGGCGCCCACGTACGCTTGGACGGTCATCATGCGTGGCTGGATGGGACCGATGAACTCTCTGGCGCACCTGTGGAGGCCAAGGACATTCGAGCCGGTGCCGCGTTGGTGATTGCCGGCATGCGGGCACAGGGCGCTACCGAGGTCTTGGGCATCGGGCACATTGACCGCGGGTATGAGAACTTTGTGGACAACTTGACCAATGCGGGAGCCAGCGTGGAACGGCGGATGGTGGCGCCGTCGTTCTGAGTGGCTGAGCAGCTCAGCAACTTGGGCATGGGAAATGCGTCAGGAAGGTTCTCCTGGCGCATTTCCCATGCCCAAGTTCAGCAGTGAGCTCAGAACAGGCGGGCGTCCTTGTCGTCGACGTCGCGCATGGCGTCGTAGTCCAGGGTCAGGCAGGCGATGCCACGGTCCGTGGCCAGTACCTTGGCCTGCGGTTTGATCTGCTGGGCGGCAAAAATCCCCCGGACGGGAGCCAACCGTGGGTCGCGGTTGAGCAGTTCCAAGTAGCGGGTGAGTTGTTCTACGCCGTCAATGTCACCGCGGCGTTTGAGCTCAATGGCAATGGTGGCTCCCTGGCCGTCCCGCGCCAGAATGTCCACCGGCCCGATGGCCGTGGGGTATTCGCGCCGAATCAAGGTGGAGCCTTCACCCAGCACCTCGATTTGCTCGGCCAGCAGGCGTTGGAGATCTGCTTCCACTCCGTCCTTGGTGAGCCCCGGGTCCACGCCCAGCTCGTGGCTGATTTCCTCATGGACCTGGTGGATCAGGATTTTCAGGACGTCATCCGATTTGGCCGCGGAAACCGTCCACACTTCCTGAACGCCAACAGCAGCTTGATCTTGGTCCGGCTCCCCGGTTGAGAGCCTGGCCGGGGGAGACATCCAGTTCAATGGCTTGTAGCTGCCGCCATCGGAATGCACCAGCACAGATCCATCTGCTTTCAGGATCAGTAGTCGGCGGGCCAACGGGAGGTGCGCCGTCAGGCGACCTTGGTAGTCAACGGAGCAGTCAGCTATCACAACACGCACGGCGGACAGTCTGACACAGTGCGGGATGGGAGGCTGTCAGCGCAACGGTGGGTACGGGCGGTTGGACACAGGTGATTTTCCGGAGCGTGAACGGCTTGCCGCGTGCCTGCCGGTGCACTGGGCAGCTGGCTAAGCTGGTGGTATGAGCTTGAACCCGCAGAATTTGCCACAGAACTCCGGTGCACAGCCCGCCCAGGCCGGTGCGGATACCACTCACAGCGTCCCGGCCTCTGTGCGGGGGGCTGTGGATCTTGGCGCCGGACGGACTGGATCGGGAGCCGGCGCTCAGCGGCCTGCGGGATTGGATGGCGGGAACGGTTCACCTGCGGCAGCTGCATCAGCGGGCATGTTCCGCCGTGACATTGCGGATGCCCAGCAGTTCCAGGCGGTGGCCGAACTCTCGTCCCAAGTTCCCGTGGTGTTGGTGCTGACGGCAGGTTATGCCCCGGAGTCCGGACAGTTCGCGGATCAGGTGGCGGCACAGATCGACCAGTTGGACGGGCGGATGGTGCTCAGCGCCGTCGACGTCGAAAAACTGCCGGAGATTGCCCAAGCCCTGCAGGTGCAGTCCATCCCCACGATCATTGCGTTGGTGGGTGGGCGCCCGGTACCGATTGCACAGTCGGCCATTCCCGCCGAGCAACTGGCCCCGGTGCTGCAAGAACTCCTGAGCTTGGCGCAGCAGAACGGTGTCAGCGGGCAGGTTGAGCCCACCCCGCAGGACACTGAACCGGAGCCCCTTCCGCCGCTGCACCAGGAGGCCGTGGACAAGCTGGAGGCCGGTGACCTGGAGGGGGCACATGCTGCCTATCAGCAGGCCATCCGAGAGAATCCGGGGGACAGCCAGGCAAAGCTGGCGCTGGCCCAGGTGGAGTTGTTGCAGCGTGTGACGGCAATGGACGCTCAGGAAGTACGCCAGGCTGCGGCCACGGCGCCGGAAAATGTGCAAGCTCAACTTGATGTGGCGGATCTGGACCTGTCCGGGGGACATGTGGAGGATGCTTTTCGGCGTCTCCTCAACGTGGTACGGCGCACCGCAGGTGAAGACCGGGAAACTGCACGCCGGCGTTTGATCGACCTGTTCGGTGTGGTGGGTGCTGAAGATCCGCGGGTGGTGGCTGCACGTTCGCAGTTGATGCGTGCCCTGTTCTGAGTAGATGTTCTGCGGGCTGGGCTGATTGTCTGCAGGCCGGGCAGGATTTCTGCACGTTGAGCTGCCTGATTGCAGAGCGGGCTGTGGCGGAGCAGCCGCCCCGTCGTCGTACTTCCACCTGCGGTCCGCATTCGCCCTCAATTGGTACGCAAAACACCAAGAACCGCCTCGATCAGTGGCCATTTGCGTACCAACTCAAGCCAAACGCCCGCAGTTCGGTTCGATTGCCCCGTGTGGTTCCACATCATCCTTCCGGCGGATGGGTTCCGTTGACCACGGCAGATAATCTGAATCCATGAGCCACGTGCCCAGCATCTCAGAGAGCCAGCACCCGGAAAATCGGCCGTTGTCCGCCCCACCGAACGCACAGGTGGCTGTGCGCCTGCGGGGATTGACCAAGGTATTTGCCCCGGGAACCGATCGCGCAAAAATTGCGGTCAATCGGTTGAGCCTGGATGTGCCGCGGGGTGCGTTCTATGGCTTGGTGGGCCGTAACGGTGCGGGGAAAACCACGGCGCTGTCCATGCTGACGGGTCTGTTGCGGCCCACGGAGGGGCAAGCGGAGGTGGCCGGCATTGATGTGTGGCGCAACCCGCGTGCTGCCAAAATGGCCATGGGTGTGTTGCCGGACGGCGTGAACTTCTTTGAACGGCTCTCCGGGCGTCAGCTGGTGACCTACGCGGGCCTGTTGCGGGGAATGGACCGCAGCACCGTGACCCAACGTACGGATGATCTGCTGCGCGCCATGGATTTGAGCAACGACGCCGGAACACCCGTTCAGGATTACTCCGCGGGCATGCGCAAGAAGGTCATGCTGGCTGCTGCCATGGTTCATGCGCCCGGGCTGCTGGTTTTGGATGAGCCCTTTGAGGCCGTTGATCCGGTGTCCGCTGCAAATATCCGTGAACTGCTGCAAGGTTTTGCCCGTGCCGGTGGAACGGTGATTGTCTCCAGCCACGTGATGGACCTGGTCCAGCGGATGTGCGACCACGTGGCGGTGGTGGACAACGGACGGCTCCTGGCTGCTGGGACGGTGGATCAGGTCCGGGGGGAGAAGTCCCTGGAGGACACCTTTGTGGACTTGGTGGGTGGACGTACTCACGTGGGGGAGGAACTGTCATGGCTACGTCCGCAGTGAATGCACCGGTGTTGCCCGGCAACCACAGCCGTGCTCAGACGGCCACCGGTCCCAGCACAGGTGTCACCGTCAGACATCTGGTGACCCTCAAAGCCCGGTTGACCTGGGCCATGTTGACCCGCAGTACGGCAGTCATTGTGGGTGTGGTGCTGGGCGGGCTGTGGGGCCTGGGCATGTTGTTCTTCTACGGCGCCGTCATGGTGGGGGTGCCGCAGTTCTTGCCGCCGGAGGGTGTGCAGGCAACCGCTGTTCTGACTGCCTCCGCGGGAACGCTGCTGTGGTGGGTGTTCGCCATCGTCTCCGGACGGGCGGATGCCACGTTGCATGCCAGTCAGTTCGCAATGTTCCCGCTACCTCGGCTGGGTATTGCACTGGGACAAATTGTGGGCGCGCTGGTGGGCATTGCCGGCCCATTGACAGCGGTGGCCTTGATCTTGCACGCCACCATGTGGCGACTGGACACGGTGGCTCTGGTGACTGCCCTGGTGCTCTTACCTGCCGGATGGTTGCTGATGATCTTGGGCAACCGCAGCTTCACGGCAGTGGCGGAGCGGGTCTCCGCCAAACGCCGCGTGGGCGAGATGATCACGCTGGTGTTCCTGGTGCTGCTGATGCTCACGGGGCCCATCTTGACCGGCTTGTTCACCGGCGTGGACTCACTGGGTGACCGGATTTACACGATTGCAGACGTGGTGGCATGGACTCCGGTGGGGGCACTGTGGGCGATCCCCGGTGACATGGCAGCGGGAGCCTATGTGCTGGCTGCGCTGCGTGCGGTGATCGTTCTGGTGACCGCGGGGCTCCTGGTCTGGTTGTGGTTCAACGCGTTACGCGTCTCTGCTGAATCCGGTGCCGTGGCCACCAATGTTGGTAGCGGCAAGAAGATCAAGGGTGCGGGTTTGTTCGACCGGATGCCGCAGCGCCCCTGGGCCACCGTGGCTGCGCGTAGCCTGATCTACTGGGTCAAGGACCCCCGGTATTCGGGTTCTTTGGTGATTGTCCCCGTCATGTTCGGGCTGTTCTGGTTCATGTCCCGGGAGGGCGGTGGCATGTTGCTCTTTGGCGCACCGTTCGTGGCCTTCCTGATGGCCTACACGATCTCCGCAGATGTTTCCTATGACCACAAGGGCTTTGCTCTGCACGTACTGACCGGTGTGAGTGGCGCTGCGGATCGCTTGGGGCGAGTGATCGGCATGCTGCTGCCGGGCATTCCGCTGACCACTCTGGGCTTGATCCTGGCTGTGAGCACCACCAACCGCTGGGATTTGTTGCCGGGTCTGGCGGGCGTCTGTGCTTTGGCCCTTCTGGGCGGTGCGGGGGTGAGTTCCGTTGTGTCGGCGCGCTACACCTATCCGGTGCCCCTGCCGGGACAGTCGCCGTTCAAGACCCCGCAGGGATTCACCGTGCTCAACGTTCTGGCCCAAGTGGTGGTGGTCACCATGATGGCCCTCCTCACGTTGCCCGCAGTGATTCCGCTGTTCATTCAGGTGCAAACCGGTCAGATGGTGTGGGGAGTGGTGGCCTTGACTGTTGGTGTGCTGCTGGGGGCGGCGGTGTGCGCCGTCGGAGTGTGGCTGGGTGGTAAGTGGCTGGATGCCCGTGGGCCGGAACTGTTGGCCACGGTCTCCAACTACCGCTGAATCGGATCGGTGACTCATCGCACCCCAACCCCGGTTCCGGTAGCCCGGAGACAACGGGTGTGGCGAGTAGACTGACGGCCATGAATTCCCACCAGCAGATATTGGACCAGACCATGCCCGTGGCCGGCCCGTGGCCGTTCACCCGCGGTACTTCCACCGAACCCGTTGGTGGGACCTCCACGATTGAGCGTGAAGAGACCCGGGAACTGCAAGAACCCGGTGACCACGAACGCTTTGCGCATTACGTGCGCAAGGAGAAGATCATGGAGTCGGCCATGTCCGGCGAACCCGTGATTGCGCTGTGCGGCAAGGTGTGGGTACCCGGCCGGGATCCCAACAAGTTCCCCGTCTGTCCTACGTGCAAAGAGATCTACGACGGTCTGCGCGCGCCCAAAGACGGCGGAGACGACTCCACCAACTGACTCCCACTCCCCGCCCCACCACCGAGCACCCGTTCTCGGCCATCTGTGACGTTGTTGCGCGCCCAAAAAGGGTTGCGCCCAACAACGGTGGCTCGGTGAGAAGCCATGCGTGTGAAAGGTCCTGAATCGCCCGTGTCCGATGAGATGCAACCCACGTTGTTCGGCGGCCCCGCCGCGGAAATGCCGCCGGCCTACCCGGAACGGGCGGCGTGGGGAACCGCTGGAAAGCTGCGCGCGTGGCAGGCGGAGGCGCTGGAAAAGTACTTCGCCAGCCAGCCCCGTGACTTCATGGCCGTGGCAACTCCTGGCGCCGGTAAAACCACCTTTGCGCTGCGTTTGGCCAGGGAACTGGTGGACCGTGGCAGCGTCAATCGCATCACGGTGGTGTGCCCCACCGAACACCTGAAACGGCAGTGGGCGGATGCCGCAGCCAGGGTGGGGCTGGCCATTGACCCCAATTTCAAAAATGCGGACGGCCAGCACGCTCAGGGCTATCTGGGGGTTGCTGTGACCTACGCCCAGGTGGGCATGAAACCCCTGCTGCACCGGGCGCGTACTGAACAGGCCCGCACGCTGGTGATCATGGACGAGATCCACCACGCGGGTGATGCCTTGTCCTGGGGTGACGGTCTACGCGAGGCTTTTGAACCGGCCACTCGCCGGCTGGCGTTGACCGGTACCCCCTTCCGTTCGGACACCGCACCCATTCCGTTCGTGACCTACGCGGAGGACGCCGACGGTGTGCGCCGTTCCAAGGCCGACTACACCTACGGCTACGGGGATGCCCTCAAAGATCACGTGGTGCGCCCGGTGATCTTCATGGCCTATTCCGGGCAGATGCGGTGGCGGACGTCTGCGGGGGAGGAGATGGCGGCCGAGTTGGGGGAGGGTTTCACCAAATCCATCACCGGCCATGCTTGGCGGACCGCGCTGTCACCGGAGGGCCAGTGGATCCCCGCGGTGCTGCAGGGCGCTGACCGTCGCCTCTCGGAGGTGCGCCGCACCGTACCGGATGCGGGTGCTTTGGTGATTGCCACGGATCACCAGGACGCCAAGGCTTACGCGCACATGCTGCACCAGATCACCGGGGAGAAACCCACGGTGGTGCTCTCGGATGACAAAGCGGCTTCCGTGCGGATCGAAGAATTTTCGGAGGGAGACCAGCGCTGGATGGTGGCGGTGCGCATGGTTTCCGAGGGCGTGGACGTACCTCGTTTGGCAGTGGGCGTGTATGCCACCTCCACGTCCACGCCGCTGTTCTTTGCCCAGGCGGTCGGGCGTTTTGTGCGTGCCCGTAAACGCGGGGAAATCGCCTCCGTGTTCCTGCCCTCCGTGCCGGTGCTCATGGGGCACGCCAACTCCATGGAGCAAGAACGTGACCACGCACTGGATCGTCCCACCCGGGACAGCGGAGAGCTGGTGGATTTTGCCGAAACGGGCTGGGACGACGACGAACTGGCGGCTGCCAACCGCACGGAAGCCGCCTCTGCCGAATTAGCTGATGGTTCTTTCAAAGCCTTGGAATCAGATGCCTCCTTCCACGGAGTGCTCTTTGACGGTGGTGAGTTCGGGGGCGGTGTGGCTGCCGGGTCGGATGAGGAAGCTGACTACCTGGGCATCCCCGGGCTGTTGGACGCCGATCAGGTGACCACGCTCTTGCGGGAGCGGCAATCCGCGCACGCCAAACGACGTTCCGCAGGCCAGCCATCGGCCCCGACAGAGGCAAGCCCCGCAGTCCCGGATCACCGCCGGATGAAGGAATTGCGGCAACAACTCTCCAAGAATGTCTCCGCGTGGTCTGCCCGCACCGGCAAGCCGCACGGTGTGATCCACAATGAGTTGCGTACAGCCTGTGGTGGACCGGCGGTGGCTCAGGCAACCCAAGAACAGCTGGAAGCCCGTCTGGCCAAGATGCAGAACTGGTTCATCGGGCGTAAGTAGCGGCTTGCCCACGGGGGGATCGACGGGACCAGCGGAACCAGCGGGGTCAGCGGCTTGCCCACGAGGGAACCAGCGGAACCAGCAGGATCAGCGGCCTGTCCACGTGGATGAGCCACTGGCCCAGCACCGGAGGCACCGAGCCACTGGCCAGTCCGGCCAGACTGCGTCAGTCCCGCACGATCTCCACTCCGGCATCTTCCAAGGTGTCCAGCACGTCCTCCACCGTTTCCGGGGACACGGCTGCCGTGAGGGCCAAGAGCACACGGGTTTCATATCCGGCGTCCACGGCATCTCGGGCGGTGGCTCGTACGCAGTGATCGGTGGCCAGACCCACCACATCCACGGCTTCGATTCCGCGCTCGCGTAACCAGTCGTCCAAGCTCTGGGCCTGGGGGTCAACTGTCAGGCCGTCATCGCGGGCTTCGTCCTCGGCTGATTCTTCGGCATTGGCAAAGCCGTCGTCGTCTGCGGTTTCTTCCTCGAAAACGCCCAAGGGAGTGGAGGTTTCGGGGGCCAGGACTCCCTCGAATCCGGAGTAGGCGGCCTCAAATTCCCCCTTGCGGAACCAGGCCTCAATGCGGTCTGTCTCAAAGTCCGGGTGCGGCTCGGCCCCAGTGGAATCGGCCACGCAGTGCACGGGCCAGGTGTCCACATAATCGGGGTCTTGGGAAAAATGGGTTCCCGGGTCCACATGCCAGTCCTGCGTGGCAACAATGGCGGCGTAGTCCGCGTGGTGATCCTCAATGTATTCGGAGATGGCAGCGGCGGTGGCGGCACCGCCGGTCACGGCCAGCGAGCCGCCCTCACAAAAGTCATTCTGCAGATCAACCACGATCAGTGCGGTGTTCATGGGATTCACACCCTCCTTGGGCGTAGACGGAGAAGCCTTGGACACGGAGAGGTTCAGGCTTCCAGGACTGTGGGGATCACGGCCTCACCCTCGGAGAGCCGGGTGGCGGCCCGTGGAAGTTCTGCCATGGTGGCGGCATGGCGTTGCCGGGCGCGTGTCACAGCTTGGGGGCCGGTCCAGCCCTCCACCACCTGGCCATCGCGCACAAAGGCCTCCATGAGCGGGCGATCGTCACCGTCGTCAACGGGCACCGTGTCCACACCCACGATTTCATGGGTGGCCACACCATCTTTCTGACGACGGCGCAGCGCCGTCTTGCGCCCACCCACCGAACCTTTGCCGGTGGCTTTCTTGGCCACCGGCTCCAACTCACCGGCGGAGTTCTCCCGGGCCACCAGTTTGTAGACCATGGAGGAGGTGGGGACACCCGATCCGGTCACCAGCCGAGTACCCACTCCGTAGGCATCCACGGGGGCTGCGGCCAGGCTTGCAATGGCGTATTCATCAAGGTCAGACGTGACCGTGATCCGGGTTTGGGTGTTGCCCAGGGAATCCAGCAGCTCACGGACCCGAGCAGCTTGAGTCACCAGATCACCGGAGTCCAGACGAACCGCCCCCAGCTCGGGGCCCGCCAGCTCAACCGCCATACGCACCGCAGCATCAACGTCGTAGGTGTCCACCAGCAACGTGGTTCCCACTCCCTGAGCAGCAAGCTGAGAGCGGAAGGCAGCTTCTTCGTCGTCGTGCAGCAAAGTGAAGGAGTGAGCGGCGGTGCCGATGGTGGTGACGCCGTACCGGTAACCGGCCTCCAGATTGGAGGTCCCCGCAAAACCTGCGATGACGGCCGCGCGCGCAGCGGCCACGGCGGCCTCATCGTGAGCCCGGCGCGAGCCCATTTCCAGGCACGGCCGGCCCGCTGCTGCCGAGGTCATGCGGGAGGCCGCCGACGCCACGGCGGAATCGTAATTGAGCACGGAGAGAATGTAGGTCTCCAGCATGCAGGCCTCGGCAAAGGTGCCTTCCACCCGCAGCACGGGGGAGTTGGGGAACCAGGCATCCCCTTCTGCGTAACCGTCGATCTGTCCGCTGAAGCGGAAATCGGCAAGCCACTGTGCCGTGGTGTGATCAATGACCCCGGTGCGTTCCAAGAACTCCAGGCGATCGCCCTCAAAGCGGAACTGTTCCAGCCCCTCCAGGAAACGCCCGGTACCTGCCACAACGCCGTAGCGCCGTCCGGACTGCAGTCTGCGGGAGAACACCTCAAACACGCTGCGCCGCTGTGCGGTCCCGTCACGCAGGGCGGCTTGCAGCATGGTGAGTTCGTAGTGGTCGGTCAGCAACGCCGTGGGTGCCGGAGTCCACGTGGAAGTGTCAGTTTTCACAATCGTCACTGTATCGGCTGACAACCGCCGCATCAGCCTGACCGAGGTTCTGGTGGGAAGTGCGACGTGTGGTTGTGGGGTCTGGTTCTGGGGGCGTGGATGATGGGCTCCGAGGTGGCTGGCCTGATTTGGTACGCAAATAGCCACTGATCGAGGCGGTTCTTGGACTTTTGCGTACCGCATGAGGGCGAATGCGTACCGCAGGTGGAAGTACGACGACGGGGTGGGTGCTCCGCCACGGACGGTCCACCCAGAACCCAGGTGGGATGTCTCCGAATGCCGTGTGCGCTTAGCATGGAGGGATCATGGTTTTGACCCCAGTAACTGCCCACCCAGCCGGGCGCAATGACGGCAACCGCACCCCGGTCCACTCGACGACGCCCCCGGCACGGGCAGGTGGCCTGCCAACGATTCTCGCTGGCCTGTCATCGACGGTCGTGGCCGGTCCGTCCCTGGACCAGCGTCCGGACAGTGCAGTGGACCAGCGCACTGCCACGGACACACCGTGGCAGGTGGTGGTCTGGGACGATCCTGTGAATCTGATGAGCTGGGTGACCTGGGTGTTTCGCACGCATTTTGGATTCCCCCAAGCCAAATCCCACCGATTGATGTTGGAGGTGCACACCAATGGTCGCGCGGTGGTGGCCTCTGGCAGCTTGGAACAAGCGGAACAGCACGTGGCTGCGCTGCACGGATACGGCCTGTGGGCCACCTACGAGCGGACCGGCGGCAGCGGGGACCCCACCGGAGACTCCCACCCAACCGGAGGTTCTTTCTGATGGCACAGGCATTTCGCTCCACACCGCACGGAATGATCGCGCGCCTGGACCCCCAGGAACGCGGATTGTTACGCCGCCTCTTTGAGGACGTGGTGACCATGTTGGAGCCAGAGGATGCAGGGCAAACAGGTGACGACGGCGCCGTCGATCCCCTGGAGCAGATGCTGGGGTTCACGGAGGATGTGGAAGCCCCCCGCGATCCCGCGCTGCACCGGCTGTTACCGGATGCCAGTTCCAATGCCGAACGTTCGCAGGAGTTCAGGCGTTACACCGAACGCTCTCTGCGGGAGGAAAAGGTAGGGGCCTTGCGGCGCGCTGCCATGGCCGTGGAACATGACCCCGTCCAGTTGGAAGGCACCGCGGTCCAGGACTTTTCGCGTGCCCTCAATGATGTCCGGCTGGTGCTGGCAACTCGGCTGGAGATCGAGTCGGAGGAGGATGCCCGCCGGGTGGAGGCAGCGGCCTCGCAGACCGCGGTGGGCAAGATCGAGGATGCCCAGACCTACATGGCGGTGGTGTACGGCTTTGTGTCCTGGCTGCAGAACTCATTGGTGGAAGCCATGCTGCTGGATCTACCGGGAGACCACCTGCGGCCGTGACCTGCACCTCATTCATGAAGTGAGGTGCGTCTCTGATTTCCAGCCTTGAGTGCAAACCGCACTAATCTGTTGGTTCTATGCACTCAGAATCGCGCATTTCGGTCGAAGAGGACCGCTCGGCGGTGCGTCCCGTGGCGGACGCACCCATTGGCGTGTTCGATTCCGGGGTCGGTGGCTTGACCGTGGCTCGGGCGATCATTGACCAACTGCCGAATGAGCGCATCATCTACGTGGGAGACACCCTCAACGGGCCTTACGGTCCCTTGCCGATCGCCCAGGTGCGGGCCAATGCCCTACGCATCATGGACGAACTGGTGGACAGCGGGGTCAAGCTGCTGGTGATCGCCTGCAACACGGCCTCTGCCGCCGTGCTGCGCGATGCCCGCGAACGCTATACCCACACCTACGGGATTCCCGTGGTGGAAGTGATACAACCGGCCGTGCGCCGGGCGGTGGCTTCCACCCGTAACGGGAAGGTCGGCGTGATCGCCACCCAAGCCACGGTGGGATCGCGTGCTTACGAGGACACTTTTGCTGCGGCACCGCAGTTGCAGATCTTCTCGCAAGCCTGCCCGAGTTTTGTGCCATTTGTGGAGTCCGGTGTGACCACCGGGCCGGAGGTTCTGGCCACGGCCCAGGAGTACCTGGCTCCGTTGATTGCACAGGATGTGGACACCCTGGTTCTGGGGTGTACGCATTATCCGCTGCTGACGGGTGTCATTTCCTACGTCATGGGTGAAGGCGTGAGCTTGGTCTCCAGTGCTGAGGAAACGGCCAAGGACGTTTTCCGTGCTCTGGTGGGCCACGATCTTGCCCGCACTCAACCACGTCAGGAACCGCATGAGTTCCTGGCCACCGGCGCACCGGAACCGTTTGAGGTTCTGGCACGGCGCTTCCTGGGCCCGGAGGTGGCGCACGTGCGCCACGTGGGTTCAGTGGCAGAACAGTTCCCCACGGGCTCTTTGTCCATGATCACCCCGGAGATGCTGGCCTTTGCGCGCAATGATGCGCTGCCGCCAGAACATACCGAAAGTACATCATCATGAACCTCACAGTTATTGGCTGCACGGGCTCTTTTGCCGGCCCGGATTCCCCGGCCTCCAGTTACCTGCTGACAGGTGCCGACCGCAACGGGCGGGTCTGGCATGTTCTGATGGACATGGGCAACGGCTCCCTGGGTTCTTTGCAGCGCCACATCGACCTGCATGAGCTGGATGCCGTGATCGTCAGTCACCTGCATCCGGATCACTGTGTGGACCTGGCTGGTCTGCACGTGGCCGTCAAATGGGACCCGCGCGGCTGGCCCGGTGACCGGATACCGGTGTGGGCGCCCAAAGGTACCCATGAATACTTGGCTGCAGCCCAGGCCATGGATGCTGACCCCGGGATGTCCACGGAGTTCGTGTTCAACGAATGGCAGGATGAGGCTGCGGTGGAGATCGGCCCGTTCCGGGTGACCCCCTACCGGGTCAATCACCCCGTGGAGGACCCCTATGCGCTGCGTGTCGAGTACGACGGCGCCCAGGGTTCCAGCGTGCTGACCTACTCCGGGGACACCGATTCCTGTGCCGGGCTTGTTCGAGCCGCCCGCAATGCCGACCTGTTCCTGTGCGAAGCCGCCTATCAGGAAGGACGCGATGAATACCGCAATGTCCACCTGACGGGCTTACGAGCTGGTCAAGCGGCACAGGAAGCCGGGGTTGACGAGCTGATGTTGACCCATATCCCGGTGTGGAACTCACCCACCAAAGCTGTGATCGAAGCCGCCTCTGCTTATGACGGTCCGATTGCTCTGGCACAGCCCGCCACCACGTTCCGGATCGTGGCGGATTCTCAGCGGATGGCAGGCCGCCCGGTCAGCTCCGCTGCGACTGCCTAGTCCGCGCCCACGGGCCTGGGCCCGCGTTGGACTGACTCCACAGCCGGTCTATTGTGGGGGTATGACCTCAGACGCTTCACAGGCCACTTCCTCCTCGGCTGATGTTCGCCCCGACATTGTGAGGGCGGACGGGCGTGGCGTGGACCAGTTGCGCCCCATCACCATCACCCGCGGGTGGTCGCAGCAAGCGGAGGGCTCGGCACTGATCGAGTTTGGTGGTACCCGCGTTTTGTGCACTGCATCCGTCACGGAAGGCGTGCCGCGCTGGATGCGCGGTGAAGGCCGCGGATGGGTCACCGCCGAATACGCCATGCTCCCGCGAGCCACCTCCACTCGCTCCCAGCGGGAGTCCGTCAAGGGCAAGATTGGTGGACGGACCCACGAAATTTCGCGGTTGATCGGCCGCTCCCTGCGTGCAGTGATTGATTTGCGCGCGCTGGGGGAGAACACCGTGGTGCTGGACTGCGATGTTCTGCAGGCTGATGGCGGCACCCGCACCGCGGCGATCACCGGCGCGTACGTGGCCTTGGCCGAGGCCATGGCCTGGGCCAGAAAAAAGGGGTTGGTCAAGGGGCGGCCACTGACCGATTCGGTGGCTGCGGTTTCCGTGGGCATCATCGACGGCGTTCCCATGCTGGATCTTCCGTATCCAGAAGATGTGCGTGCTGAAACAGACATGAACGTGGTGATCACCGGCAGCGGTTCCTTTGTGGAGGTGCAGGGCACCGCGGAAGGTGTGCCGTTCAACCGTGATGAGTTGGACGGTCTCCTGGATTTGGCTGTGGCAGGCTGCGCCGAACTGGCTCAAATCCAGCAGGCAACCTTGGGAGAAAACGGCCATGCCTGACCCTGCCTCCGGTGCCTTACTGGTCTTGGCCACCCACAACAAGGGCAAGCTGGCCGAGCTGCGTTCCATGGTGGCTGCAGCCCTGCCGGAACTTGACGCGGACACGGCCGTGGTGGATGCCGGAACGTTGGGACTGCCAGAAGCTGTGGAAGACGGCTTGAGTTTTCGTCAAAACGCACTGCTCAAAGCTCGCGCCGCGGCGGCGGCCTCCGGTCTGCCCGCAGTGGCCGATGACTCGGGGTTGTGCGTGGATGTGCTGGGTGGGGCTCCGGGCATTTTCTCCGCACGGTGGTCCGGCCGGCACGGTGATGACCGCGCCAACCTGGAGCTGTTGTTGGCACAGTTGGGGGACATCGCCGCACCGCACCGAACGGCGTCGTTCGTCTGTGCTGCTGCGCTGGTGACGCCCAGCGGCCATGAGCACGTGGAGCACGGTGTTCTGGCTGGAACGCTGCTGCAAGCACCTGCGGGGGACGGCGGGTTCGGTTACGATCCCATCCTGCAGCCGCAAGGGATGGACGTCTCCTGTGCTCAATTGAGCAGCCAGGAGAAGAACGCCATCAGCCACCGGGGCCAAGCCATGAAGGCCTTGCTGCCGCATGTGATCGCCATTGTGGGGGACCGGGGGTGTCACCCGGCTCAGATCAATGCGGAGCACGGGTCACGAATCGAGGACCCGCCATGGTAGCCCAGGCGCTACGGCGCATGATGCCTTTTGCAGACGTTGTGGATGCGGTCCTGGATGAGCTCGGGGAACGCAGCGATTGCACCCGGTGGTCAGTGGTCCCCACCGGGTCCTCTCACCTGGTGGTGGAGATTGACAAACGTATCTCCGTACGGATTGCCAAGAACCCCACGGCACGGCAAAACCTGTCCCGCCGTAGCGAAGTCTTGCGCCGGTTGCCCGAATACAGCTTTGAGATTCCACGGCCGCTGACGGAAACCAAGACCGTCAAAGGACATACCGCAGTGGGACTGACCTGGGTGGAGGGCACGCACCGGACGGGGGGCGTCCCGGCGCAGGTCTTGGGGCAGTTGTTGGAGCAACTGTGGGCCACGGACACCACACCTTTCGAGTCACTGTTGGACCGGCCGGGCCAGCATTGGGGTGGACACCGGCGTCGGCACGTGATTCTGGATGAAGTGGTTCCGCTGCTCTTGCCGCGCAACCGGGAACTGGCCCGTGAAGCCATCCATGATCTGGCCGAACTTGACGTGGTCACCCCCAGACTGGTGCATTCGGATCTGACCAGTCACAACATGCTGTGGAAGGACCGGCAGTTGACTGGCGTGATCGACTGGGACCACGCCTGTATGGGAGACCCGGCCCAAGACGTGGCCTCTCTGGCGCTGTGTTTCGGGTGGGAGACCCTGGAAGCTGTGGTGCCACCCGAAATCATGCGCCGAGCACGTCTTCACGCCCGCATTGTGCCCATGCAATCCGTGGCGTACACGCTGGTTCAAGACATGGACACCGCGCAGGTGAACCAGGCAGTCAACCGCGCCGACGAATGGATCGACACCCGCTTGCGCCGCCTGCTCAAACGCTGAATCACGGGAGCTGCCGGACCTACTCAGGCGGTTGATTCAGCAGTGATGCCCAATTCACGGGCCCACCGATCAGTCATTTCCGTCACTAGGGGCTGCATGGGAACAGGACCGGTTGCCGTGGGCTGTGCCTCCGCCTCTGCCCGCGGCTCGGCCTGACGGCGCGTTACTGGATGTTCCCCATGGGATGCGGCTGGGGCCTGAGCATGAGCGGGCCCCAGTGCGCCGATGAGCGCAGCGGCTACAGTCTGCTCAGCTGTTGTAGCGCCCACTATCGGCGTGCTGGTGCAGTGGGCTTCCGTCATGGCCCACCAGATGCCCAGGGCAATGGTTCGGGTGGCTTCGCTGACCTCTCCCAGCTGCGGTGTGGATGCCCTGATTGCGGTCTGGGGAGACGGGAGCGTGTCCGCAGCCGTCACAATGACGTGGAGAGCCTCCACTGTTTCTTGGACGGGCAACGTGGTGGTGGCGAGTGCTTCCACAGTGGCCTCAAGTGCGGCGCGGAGGTGAACGACGTCGTTGCTCCCGCGGACTGTGGCGCTGGAGTTTTTGTGAGCTGGAGTGCTGGCATCCCTGCGAGCTGATGTGATGGTGTCCCTGCGGGCTGTGGTGATGGTGGCCTGCACCATCAGGGCGGCTGCCACAGCGGCAACATGAGCCTGCGGGAGACCGTGCGTGATGGCTGCGGCATTGACGGCCATGGTGGTCACGGGTTTCCACCCGATCGGGAGCAGCCCCAGAGGCAGGCTGCGCACCACAACATCAGCGCCTTGTGCGGCAGGCTGCACTGGTCGTGGGACCTCTCCCATGGCACCTGTGCTGAGACCCGCAAGAGTACCGGCGGTTTCCGGGACCGCAGGAGCCAACGGGGAGGTCAGGTGAGATGCGCCGGAGGGTGCGTGGCTACGGTCCAGCCACCGCGGAAGCGGCGTGGGAGCGGCAGCCGGAAAATCACTGGATTGGGTGCGTGACCAGCGCAGATATGCCAACCACAAACAGGCGTTCTCATCGGCAGGCTGTCCCGCATTGGCCCACTCCAGAGCTTCCAGAAGGCCATCCGCGGTGTAAAGAGCCAGGGTGGTGTAGGGCAACTGGCTGCGTTCAGGCGTTTCCCGGTGAGCTCGGGCAGCTTGCTCTCCGAGTGCCATGCTGCTCAGCGTTGAATAGATCCAGTCATCAAGGCCGTTGACATCGGCATCGAATGCGCTGTCCGGTTGCAGGAGTCCGCCACGTTCATCGGAGCTCGGTGACGGTCCGTGTGGGGCGGGGAGATCGGCGTGATGACCCGGGGTGGTGTTCCGGGTGTGGTCCATGGGCATACGGACAGTATGGAGCACCGGGTGGCGGCAGCCAGGCAGCCGGAAGCGGCTGGGGCAGCCACAACCACCCAAGGCAGCCACAACCACCTAAGGCAGCCACGGCCCGGTACGCTGGGCAGGTCAATACCCGGGCATTGCACGAGCCGATACGGACAGTGGAAAGGCGGCCTATCGTGACGCACGAGTCCTCTGTGCCGGCAGGTGCCGCTGCCGCAACAGGTGCCGTCCCATCCGCTGAGTCCACCGCGGGGCACGGCACCCCGGACGGGAGTTCAGATGCGGGCTCCGGAGCACAGTCAGGGGAGCACGACCGCCGCAATGTGGTGCGGTTGACCACAACAGGCTCCGGCTCTGCCTGGAACACCAATCTGGTGTTCTCCGAACTCCTTTTTGGCGACTCCCAACGCTTACGCCAGGTGGTGGGCCGCTGGTATCTGGCCCTGACTCTGTTGGTCCGTCTGCCCAGTGTGATCATGCCGTTGAGCGTGCTGGTCTACGTGGCAGTTGCCGCGGGCTCCGGCTGGTGGGGCGCCGTCTGCGCGGGTCTGGTCTATTTGGGCCACGCGATATCCACGTGCCTCACAGCACTGTATGCACCCTGGAAGCATTACCAATGGTGCATCTTGCTGCAAACCTTGCTCCAAGTGGGAGCCGTGTTGTGGTTGGTGCAATCCCTGGTGGCTCACGCTTATGACCCCTATGCGGTGTGGCCCTGGTATCTGTGTTTACTGGTTGGCGTGTGCTCCCCCCAGCTGGGAATTGCCACGCGATTGCGGTGGCCATCCATCTTGCGTCACCACAAGGATTTGTCGTTGACCACGTTGACCATGCGTCACGAAGCCGTCATGGACGCCCTGGCCATGGTGCTCGGAGCTTTGGTGGCAGGGATGATCGCCATTACTGCCGGGTCGCTGGTGGGCATCATGGCAGGCTCCGGTCTCCTGGTGGTGGCCACGGCATTTCTGCTGCTCCACCCCACAGCCGGGCTGCCCACCTGGGGCACGGCTCTGTGGGTACCGACCAGCAAACGATTGAACGCAGCCGAAAAACGACGACGTCGCGCGCGCCGCTTTGTGCGTTTCCTCCCCATGCTGGGCGGCGGTTGGCTGGGCCTGCTGTGGGGTTCTGTGCAGATCGGGCTGGTCTACTTTGCGGCAAGTATTGACGTGGTGGAAAGCATCGGCGCGCAGTTTGCGGCGCTGGGGTTGCTCTCTGCAATTTCGGCCGTCATCACCGCGGGTTTTGATGTCCGGCGGCCCTGGAACCTCTGGGTCATTTGCGCCGCCGCCGGAGTGCTGGCCACCATGCTGATGTCCGTGCCCTCCGGTCCGTTCAGCATGCTCCTGGTCTTGGCGGTGATCGGTGCTGCCTCCGGTCCCACGCTGGTGGCGGTGTTCGGTATTGTTCCGCTGATCAGTCCGCGCAGACTAACCGTGGGGCTCAGCGCAATCACCCACGTTCTGATTCAACTCGGCATGGCGCTGGGGCTGGTGGCCGCGGCGGCTGCCGGAGGCCGCGGTGGCTATCAGACGGTGGCCCTCCTACCGGTGTTGGCCTCCGCCCTTCTGTTGGCCACGGCTTTTGTGTTCATCGACCGCAGGCGCCGGGTGCCCATGGACATACCCGTGAGCGCCCGGCGTACCCCGCTGGTCTGACCTCCTGAACGGACCCTCAGAATCCTGCCGACCAGCGGGGTTCCCTCAACCGATCAGTGACCCCGCGCCAACCACTGCTCAACATCCTCAGCTTCCGCACCAATCAGCGTGGAATCCCCGTGACCGGTGAGAACCACGGTTTCGGCGGGCAGCACCAGAAGGCGCTCGCGGATGGAATCCACGATGGTGGGGAAATCCGAATAAGAGCGCCCGGTGGCCCCCGGACCACCCTGGAACAAGGTGTCCCCGGAGAAAACGACACCCAATTCGGGACTGTGGAAACAGACCGATCCGGGTGAGTGGCCGGGAGTGGCCAGCACCGTCAGACCAACGCCGTCCAGTTCAAAAACATCACCATCGGCCAGTTCGTGGTCCGGGGCGGCCTCCGGATGGACTGCGTCCCACAGCATGCGATCGGCGGGATGGAGATAGATCTCCCCGCCAACCAGCGCTGCGGTGTCCAGAGCGGCGCGGATGTGGTCATCGTGGCCGTGGGTGAGCAGGATGGCTTTGACGGTGCGTCCGTTGACGGCTTCCTGCACGGCTTGCGGATCATGGGCGGGGTCGATCACAAAACACTCGGTGTCCGTGCCAACAATCCAGACGTTGTTTTCCACCTCCCAGGTGCCGCCGTCCAATGAGAACGTGCCGCTGGTGACGCAGTTCTGAACGGTGACACGGCCATCGGCCGTTGCGGTGACTGAAGTGACGGTCATGGAAGTCTCCTGTGGTTGAAAGCTGATGGCCCAGCTGCCTGTGGCACAGGGCATGGGTCAAATGACGGTGTGCTCTTAATTTTTGAGGGCGTCCATTTCCACCACAGAGCGCAAAACGCGGCCATCGCGCATCTTGGCAAAGGCCGGTTCCACATCCCCCAGGCCAATTCGCTCGGACACGAATCCGTCCAAGTCCAGATTGCCCAAGCGATAGTGGTCAACGAACATGGGGAAGTCACGGTTGGGCAGACAGTCCCCGTACCATGCCGATTTGATGGAGCCGCCGCGACCAAAGACCTGGTCCAGGGGGATCTCCCAGGTGGTCCCGGGGTCCGGCACCCCCACCAGGACCATCCGGCCCGCCAGATCCCGCGCCTCAAAGGCCTGCTTGAACGTGGCAGCCACACCTACGGCGTCGATCACCAAATCTGCGCCATTGCCACCGGTCAATTCCCGGATGGTCTCCACCGGCTCCTGCTCGCGGGCATTGATCGTGTGAGTGGCACCAAAACTGCGCGCCGTTGCCAGTTTGTCGTCGTCCACGTCCACGGCAATGATGGTGGTGGCTCCGCCCAGACGGGCGCCGGCAATGGCGGCAGTGCCCACGCCACCGCAGCCGATCACGGCCACTGATTCCCCGCGCTTGAGCGCACCCGTGTTGAGCACCGCCCCCAACCCGGCGGTGATGCCGCAGCCCAGCAAGCCCACTGCGGCAAACTGTTCTGGGTCCAGGTCTCCGTCAATTTTGGTGCACTGTCCGGCGGCCACCAAGGTCTTTTCCGCGAACGCACCAATGCCCAGCGCCGGGCTCAACTCGGTGCCATCTTTCAACGTCATCTTCTGAGTGGCGTTGTGGGTGGCAAAGCAGTACCAGGGTTCGCCCCGGCGGCAGGCACGGCATTCACCGCACACCGCCCGCCAGTTCAAGATCACGTGATCACCCACGGAAACTTCCGTGACACCCTCACCCACTGCGCTGACCACACCCGTGGCTTCGTGGCCCAGGAGGAATGGAAAATCATCCGAGACCCCGCCCACCTGATAGTGGTGATCCGTTTGACACACCCCGCAGGTGAGGACATCCACCAGTGCTTCTCCGGGCCCGGGATCCGGTACCAGAATTGTCTCTAGGACGGCGGGTTCGTTCTTGGCCTTGACCACCACGGCCTGGACTTCATGCATGGCGCGCTCCCATCGTTGGATGACTGGTGGTGCCGTCTGCAGCTGGTCTGGACGACACCGGGGGTGCAAATCCCCGGGTCCACGACATCACGTGATGGACGTCGCAGTCCAGGAACCTGCACCCCCAGTGTAAGGACGGGTTCAGACACCTACCTCAGCGGATTTCGGTCCGTTGACGCTCCAGTACCTGCTTTGCTTCGCCGTCGAAATTGGACACGTCCGCCTGTCCACCACGGCCGGTGTCCTTGCCCTGGGCGCTGTAGTCCACGGTCTCGTGAGCCAGCCGTACCTTGCGGCCATCTTCCACCATCTTTTCGTGCTTCTCCAGCGCCTTGACCACACCCTTCACGTCCCGCGGGGGCAGGTGCAGCATTTCCTCGGAGGCAATTCCTGCCTCCAGCTCACGCCCACGCTGCAGTTCGGCGTCGATCTCAGCACCCAGCAGGAGCACATTGTTGAAGATCCAGATTCCCAACAGACCCAGGATCACACCACCGATCACACCGTAGGTGTCCGCTTGAGAGGCGAACTGCGTTGCGTAGATGGAGAACGCAACGCCTGCCAGGATCATCCCGACAATCGCAAACATGGCACCGGGAGAAACCCACTTGAACTTGGGCTGTTGAACATTGGGCGTGGCGTAATAGAGCACCGCCACCAGGAGCACCAGCAGCAGGAGGATCACGGGCCACTTGGCAATGTTCCATACGGTCACGGAAGTTTCACCCAGGCCGACTGCATCACCCAGGGTGCGCGCAATGCCGCCGGAAAGGAGGACCATCAGGAAAATGAGAACCACCGTGATGACCACGAACAACGTCACGGCCAGCATGGTGCCCTTGAGCTTGATGAAGGTGCGGCCCTCGGAGACGTCATACACGCGGTTCATGGCGCGCGAAAATGCTCCCACGTAGCCGGAGGCGGACCAAAGCCCCGATCCCACACCGATGATCAATGCGATGATCCCAGCTCCCGTGGCCCCAGCCAGATTGGAGATGGTCGGCTCCAACAGAGTGTTCAACTCTTCGGGTACCCGTCCGGAGAGAAATCCGGTGATGGCATCCGTGGTTTGTTGCCCCTGGCCGAAAACACCCAGGAGGGAGACCACCGCCAGCAACCCGGGGAACACGGAGAGGACCGTGAAGTAGGTCAGAGAGGCCGCCAAGTCCGTGCAGCCATCCTGGGAGAATTCGGCAAAAGCGCGTTTGAATACGTATCTCCAGGACCGTTTGGAGACCTGGGACGGCTTTTGCGGTTTGGACGCGTTGTCCGGCGCGGGTGCCTCGGCCCGCTCCAGGGTTTCGCGGAGGGTGTTCTTGGACACGGTCTCTCCCTAGTGATTCTCAGTGCGGTGGCGGTCTCTGCGCGGGTGCGGCTGCCTACCGCGGCCGGTCCCAAACAGGTGGGGGTGTGACATGCACAAAGCCTCCTATCAGTCTACTGATGGGAGGCTTTGTATGGGGCATTCAGCGCCGGTGGGCCGGGCTGAAGCCGAAGGACTCAGTCACTGAGGCTGTGGCGCAAGCGGTCGGACAAACGGGTGAGGATACGCAGTTCCTCGGTGTCCAAGCCGTTGGCCATCACCTCATGGACGTGACGATCAAAGTGTGCGGCAATGCGTTCTTGGAGGTCGTGGCCGTCTTCGGTCAACCTGATCCGCAGACCACGAAGGTCTTGGGGGTCTTGCCAGCGGTGCACAAGGCCCTTGGATTCAAGTCGTTCCAACATGCGGGACAGGCTGGACTGGGTGAGCAGAACATATTCGTTCAACTCATTGAGTCGGATGCCGCGATCGTCTGCTCTGGAGAGGTTGAACAGGACGTCGTATTCCCGCATGGAGAGGTCCGCGAACTCTTCACGACGCTGTAGGCGTCGCATCACCGTGACCTGCGCACGGTACAGCGCTTCCCACGCTGCCGTGGAGGTCTCTACGGGGTCATTAGTGGTTTCTCTGATGGGCACGGAGCTAATAGTAAGCGATGTGATACGGATTCTTGGGGCTGACTCGTCCGCTAATGTGAGGCAATTTAATTGAATTAGCATCTAGTTTGCCACTGAATCCTCCACCCGTTGACGTGATGGGTCCGTGCCGATTCCCGCAGCTGGGGCGCCGTCCAGGTGCTTGTGCCTGGGGCCGGCGCACCAGCGGGTCAAGAAAAGCAAAAATCCGGGCTGACAAGGAGTCACCCCGGATTTTTGCAGCACACTGAAGCCGCTGTGGTGGTGGCAAGCGGGCAGGGATCACAGCAGTGACTGAACGACGGCGGCCCCCACCCGAAGCTGTCTCAACTCACTGAATACCCAAGACGTCGGCCGTATGGCCCATGATTTCGTCTGCGAGTGCAGCATCGGTGTCCAAGGTCCGGCCGTAGGCCGGGATCAGCTGGGTCAAGCGGGATTGCCATGTCTGGCTGTGGTTGGGGAAGCACTTTTGCAGCAGATCCAGCATGATCGGAACAGCGGTGGAGGCGCCGGGGGAGGCACCCAGAAGACCGGCAATGGACCCGTCACCGGCGGTGATCAACTCCGTACCGAACTGCAGCACGCCGCCTTTGTCCTTGTCCTTGCGCATGACCTGGACACGCTGGCCGGCGTGGACCAGCTCCCAGTCATTGCCATCCGCTGTGGGGTAGTACTCCTGCAGGGCTTCCACCCGCTGGGCCTTGGACTTCATCAGCTCGGAAACCAGGTACTTGACCAGATCCAAGTTGGCCATGCCGGCTCGCGTCATGGGGTAGATGTTGTCCGTCCTGATCGAACGAGGGAGGTCAAAGAGGGAGCCCTGCTTGAGGAAGTTCGGTTTGAAGCCGCCGTAGGGCCCAAAGAGCAGGGACTTTTTCCCGTTTTCATACCGGGTGTCAAGGTGAGGTACGGACATGGGTGGCGCCCCTACGGAAGCCTGACCGTAGACCTTGGCATGGTGCTGTTCGGCAATTTCCGGCTGGGTGTTACGCAACCACAGACCGGAAACCGGGAAACCACCGAAACCTTTGATCTCTGGAATACCGGCTTTTTGCAGCAAGGGCAGAGCGCCACCGCCGGCACCCACAAAAACAAATTTGGCGCGGATCTCCCGGGTGTCTTCCGAATTCAAGCGGTTCTTGGTGTGCGCCACCCAGGTGCCATCTGCCTGCTTGTCCAGTCCAGTGACCTGAGTGCCCGTGCGGATCACACCGCCGTTGGCGCGAATGTGATCCACCAGGCGGTTGGTCAATTCCCCAAAGTTCACATCCGTACCCTCCGGGGAGAATGTGGCAGCAACGGAGCCTGCACCGCGCCCCCGCATGGTCAGGGGAGCCCAGGAGGCCAACTGGTCACGGTCCTGGGAGTACTCCATGCGCTCAAACAGTTTGTGCTGTTTGAAAGCCTCGTGGCGGGCCTTGAGATAGCGCACGTGATCGTCGTTGAAGACCATGGAGATGTGCGGAACCGGGTTGATGAAACCGGAGGCTTCACCCAGCTTGCCTTCCTGCACCATGGTGGCCCAGAACTGTCTGGAAGTCTGGAACTGCTCATTGATCTTCACGGCCTTGGCCGTGCCCACGGTTCCATCCGGGTTCAGCGGTGCGTAGTTCAATTCACACAGGGCCGAATGGCCCGTTCCTGCGTTGTTCCACACGCTGGAACTTTCCATCCCGATTCCATCCAGGCGCTCCACCAGGATGATGTTCCAGCTGGGCTCCAGCTCCGTGAGCATGGCGCCCAGCGTCGCGGACATGATGCCGCCGCCAACCAGAAGTACGTCGGTGGACTCTGTGGTTGTCGCATGGGTCACTGTGGGGTCTCCCGTCGTCAGACACAAGGGGGAGTGACTGTTGTTGCCCCCGCGCGCATAGATGTCACAAGGTTAGTCCTCCGGCCTTGTCCCGTGCACGCCGAACGCGCTGCGGGCAAGAAATCCGCAGCGTCAGGGAGCCTCGTTGAGGGTCAGGGAGTTGAACTCTTCAAAACCGGTGGAACTCAAAGGGAAGGCTGCCGTTCGGGCATCCACGGCCACGCCAGTTGTGGCAAATGCCAGTGGAAGGGCCACCTTCTCCTGAATCACCCGAGTGTTGACCTGCCGGTACAGATCCTGGCGTTGCTCGCCGTCGGCGCTCTGGGAGGCCTGATCAACCAGGTCGCGCAGAACTTTGGAATCGGAGCCCAGTTCAGGGGTCAACGCGCTGAACAGCGTTGCCGTGAAGTAGTCAGGGTCGCGGAAACCGCCCGTGATTCCGGAGAGGAACAGATCGTGGTCGCGCGAGCGCGTGCGCAGAGTTTCGTCATACACACTCCACGGCACGGGAACGGGGACAATCTCGAATCCGGCTCGGGTCAGCATGGCGGAGAGATCGGCGTAGAGGCGTTCTGGCTCCAGAGCCCAGGACCGGGAAGCCCCCGTGGGATACAAGAACCGCAGCGGGGCGCCGTCGTACTGAGAACTGCCGAGCAAATCCCGTGCTTCCGCGGGGTTGTAGCCGGGAAAACCAACGTCCGTGTTGGGGACATTGAAACGGGCCGGCAGAAAGGCCTGCGCCACACTGGTGCCTTCGGGGTAGTGATCGCGCACAATGGCCTGACGGTCCACAGCTGACATCAGGGCGTGACGGACGTTGATGTCCGCGAAGGCGCCGCTGGCGCTGTAAAGCCCCAAGTAAGCAACGGAATAGGGGTCACGTTGCAGGACCTGGACCCCTTCCCTGGCAAGCGGGGCAAAAGCACTGAGCCCCACCAGGTCGTAGCCGTCCACCTGCTCGTTGCGCAGGGCAACGTAGCGCAGTTCCGTGTCCGGGATGGCAACAAACTCCAGAACTCCCACGGGGCCCAAATCACCCCAGTACGTTTCGGAGGCATTGAGAATCACGGACTCACCGGGCCGCTGACCGGAGCCGGAATCCAACCCCTGGCCAACTGTGAAAGGGCCCGTGCCCACGGGCGCTGTGCCCACGGAGTCATTGGCTATGGAAGAAGGCGCGGCCATACCGAAAGCCGGATGCGTCAAGACCTTGGGCAGCGCAGGGTACGGTCTGGTGAGCAGAATGCGCACGGTGTTCTGGTCCACGGCTTCACACCGCTGATAGGTGGAACCGTTGGGTGCGCCCCTGCGGAAGACGGCGTCAAAAAGGCTGTGCCGTCCGGTGCCGGCATCTCGCACGGAAGCTGCAGCCCACCGGTTGAAATTTTCCACCACGGCTTCGGCGTCAAGTGCTGAGCCGTCGTGGAAAACCACGCCTTCACGCAGTGCAAAGTCCCAACTGAGCCCGTCTTCACTTGCGCGCCAGGCCGTGGCCAGGGCCGGTACCGGATCACCAGTCATGGGGTCGGGGGCAACCAACCCGTCCAGGATTTGCCGCGCAATGCGGTGTGTTTCCAAATTGTCCGTGAGTGATGGATCCAGGGTGGGTGCTGTGGCTGCGTTGGCAAAAACATACTGAGCAGGTGCCACGGGCTGGGAACTTTGTATTGCGGGCTCCGTATTGGCCCGAGCGCATCCGGTGGACACAGTGCTGCCCACCACCACTGCGCCCAGCGTGCTCGTGAGGAAACGGCGCCTTGAATAGTGTGTTGTCATCTGCCGCCTCCTCTCCACCTGGCCGGACCATGCCTGCCTGACAAGGGCCGTCCGGTAACGGCCGGGGCTTTAGGGTCTGGCCCGCCCATGAGTGCGCGAGGCGGGACTTGAACCCGCACGCCGGAGCACAGGAACCTAAATCCTGCGTGTCTGCCAATTCCACCACTCGCGCGCTACCCCGCAACTGACCGCCATCCAGTTCACCAAGGCTCCGTTCAGCCCGTGCTGAGGGAATGGGCACTGCAGGTGATCAATGAGCGGGGCCGCCACAGTCTACCGAGAAGTTTTGTGGCTTGCTTGCCTCCCACGCGGGGAGCCTTGACTCAAGCCTCCAGGCCGAGATCCCTGCGCAATTTGGCAACGTGGCCTTTGGCCCTGACGTTGTACTGCGCCACTTCAATGGTGCCTTGAGCATCGAGCACAAAACTGGAACGGATCAGTCCCTCATACACGCGGCCGTAGTTCTTCTTCTCACCCCATGCACCATAGGCTTCCGCCACCGTGTGATCGGGGTCGGAGAGCAGCGGGAAACTCAACTCTTGGCGCTGCGCAAAGTTGGCCAGTGCTTTGGGGGAGTCCGGTGAGATGCCGAGTACCGCGTACCCCTCCGCCAGAAAGCGGTTCAGATTGTCCCGGAAATCGCAGGCCTGAGTGGTGCAGCCGGGAGTTGAGGCCTTGGGGTAGAAGTACACGATCACTCGTTGGCCGGCGTAGTCAGAAAGGGACACTTCCTCGCCTTCCTGGTTGAGCAAGGTGAACGCCGGTGCGGTGCTACCCGGGGTGAGTTGTTCGGTCACTGTGGTCCTCTCATTGTGCGCCACTCATTGATGTTGAGGTCATCGTGGCATGAAATGCAGTGAACGTGATGGTCATCTCCGCAAAGCATAAGTACCCTTAGTCAACTGTTTCCCTCGTCATGGGTATACTCGGAGCATGCCAAAGAACTCCCAATGGCCCACCAATCGACTCTTGTCAACTGCGGCGCGATTGGTTGAACATGCCTGGAACGAACGTCTTGCCTCTCTGGGGGTCACCCATGCCGGTGTCATGGCACTGGACGTCTTGGCTGTCAACGGGGGACTGACGCAGGCGCGATTGGCGCAAGAAGTCAGGGTGCAGGCTCAAACCATGGGCAAAACTCTGCATCGCCTGGAGATTCACGGGCACGTTTCGCGTAGTCGCAATGCCAATGATCGTCGCAGTCATCTGGTGGTGATCACGGAGGAGGGGCGTCGCGTTCTCACGGAGGCCACCCGCATGGAGCAGGACCTGATTGGGGATGGCTCACTGTCTGACGATCAGCTGCGCCGGTCTTTGGCTCACATTGTGACCACTTTGGGTGGGGCACGGTGGAAGCTGAAAGTTGACGACGACGGCGAAGTCCGCGAGATCGCTGCCGATGCCGCGCCCAGTTCTCAGACACCTGTGGCACGGGTGGATGCTGAGCTTCCCTCGCTCTAGCGGTCTGTACCCGTGGATGTGCGCGGGTTGAGGGACCTGTTGGGCGAACTGTGTTCACCACACCGTGATTCCACGGGTACAACCACTGACGCACCTGTGTGGCGCTGAGTCTGTACGGTGCTGAGTTTGTGTGGAATGGGGCACATCTGCGGTGATGAGAAAAGCCCCGATCCGAACGAAATGCCGGATCAGGGCTTTGTGTGGTGCGCCCCCACGGACTCGAACCGTGAACCCGCTGATTAAGAGTCAGCTGCTCTGCCAATTGAGCTAGAGGCGCTTGTTGTTGCTGTTGCTACGGCCGTAGACAGTACCACATCCGGAAACCATGCTCAGGCGGTCACCGTGGTGCTTGATGGACGTACTCAGTCCCGTGTTTCAACCGAACTTTCGGCCTGCGCAACGAGGAAATACTTTACGCCGCGTTGGTCGCGGAGTCCATTCGACGCCGCGAATGTGGGCCGTCTCACGATGTGAAATACGGTGCCCGCTGTTTGACACGTTTGGCCGGGCAACGGACCATATTCACATGCAGTGCACCACCCCAGAGAACGTGCGAGAGATCGTGGTTGTAGAGCCGGTCGTCCTTATTGGATGACGGGCCTGCCAGCGTTTTCGATCACGTGCACCGGGCCCCGTAAGCCGCCCACCAGGCGGCCGGGGCCTTCTTCGTGTCTGGCACCATCTTGCCGGAGGCCAAGAAGCGAACGGGTGGGACTGGTTGCGGACGACCGTAGCGCCTCACCCGGGCTGCGGAGACCGTGGGGAACCGGTTGTGGTGGGTGGCTCGGTGGCGAGCACCGCCGTTTCCGACAGAACGAACCGAAGGACGCGAGATGAGTAAGGGACAGTCCATCAGCCCGGCGCTGATGGCCCACAAGCGGGCGGAGACCTCCGCCGAACGCCGCGCGACGCCGGATTCCGCCGTCGTTGCCCCAGTAGTCCCGGGCTCACAGAATGTTGTGGAGCCCATCACCATGACGGGTTCCCAGGCTGTCATTCGCTCCTTGGAGGAGCTGGGGGTGACCGATGTCTTTGGGTTGCCGGGGGGCGCCATTCTGCCCACCTACGATCCGCTGCTGGAAACCGAAAAAATCAACCACGTCCTGGTCCGTCACGAACAGGGCGCCGGACACGCCGCGGAGGGCTACGCCATGGCTTCCGGCCGAGTTGGCGTGTGCATTGCCACTTCCGGCCCCGGAGCCACCAACCTGGTGACTGCCTTGGCCGACGCCAACATGGACTCCATCCCCATGGTTGCCATCACGGGGCAGGTGGCCTCCACTCTGATCGGCTCTGATGCCTTCCAGGAAGCTGACATTGTGGGCATGACCATGCCGATCACCAAGCATTCCTACCTGGTGACCAATGCCCAGGACATACCGCGAGTCCTGGCAGAAGCATTCCATTTGGCGGCAACGGGCCGCCCCGGTCCCGTGCTGGTGGACATTGCCAAGGACGCCCAGGTGGCCAAGATGGAGTTCTCCTGGCCGCCTGCTCTGGAACTTCCCGGCTATCGTCCGGTGGCCCGCGGCCACGCCAAACAAATCCGTGAGGCCGCGCGGATGATGACTCAGGCACAGCGTCCGGTGCTCTACGTGGGTGGCGGTGCCATCAAGGCGGATGCGGCAGAGGTGCTGGCAGAGTTGGCGGAAGTCACCGGTGCCCCCGTGGTCACCACGCTGACCGCGCGCGGTGTTTTCCCGGATTCGCATGACCAGCACTTGGGAATGCCCGGCATGCACGGCACCGTACCCGCCGTCTACGCCATGCAGCAGGCAGATCTGCTGATCACGCTGGGTGCGCGGTTTGATGAC
Organism: Kocuria sp.; assembly: GCF_030538595.1. Classification (GTDB taxonomy): domain Bacteria; phylum Actinomycetota; class Actinomycetes; order Actinomycetales; family Micrococcaceae; genus Kocuria. The sequence continues at coordinate 120,999 of NZ_JAUNTS010000005.1, read as the reverse complement.
CGAGTGACCGGTGTGCTGCCCACTTTTGCCCCGGGTGCCAAAGTCATCCACGCGGACATCGACCCCGCCGAAATCTCCAAGAACCGCACCGCGGATGTGCCGATTGTGGGGGATTTGGCTTCGATCATCCCGGAATTGACGGAGGCCTACCGCACGGAGACCCAGAACGGTGGCGAACCCGATCTCTCCGCCTGGTGGCGCGTGCTGAAGGGATTGAAAGAGTCCTATCCGTTGGGGTGGACTCCCACCGAAGACGGCCACTTGGCACCGCAGTATGTGATTCAGAAGATCTCCGAATTGACCGGTCCGGAAGCTGTGTATGTTGCCGGCGTGGGACAGCACCAGATGTGGTCATCTCAATTCATCCAGCATGACCGTCCCCGGCAGTGGCTGAACTCCGCCGGTCTGGGCACCATGGGTTTTGCGGTCCCCGCAGCCATGGGTGCACAGGTGTCCCAGCCGCAGCGCACGGTGTGGGCCATTGACGGTGATGGTTGCTTCCAAATGACCAACCAAGAGTTGGCCACCTGTGCGTTGAACAACATCCCCATCAAGGTGGCGGTGATCAACAACTCGTCCCTGGGCATGGTGCGGCAGTGGCAGACCTTGTTCTATGACGGTCGCTATTCGCACACCCACCTCAACACCGGTCACGAATCCCGGCGAATCCCGGATTTTGTGAAGCTCGGAGACGCCTACGGCTGTGCCACGTTCCGTTGCGAGCGTGAAGAGGACGTGGAGGCCACCATCAAGGCCGCTTTGGAGGTCAACGATCGACCCGTGGTCATTGACTTTGTGGTCTCCGCGGACGCCATGGTATGGCCCATGGTTCCCTCCGGCGTCTCCAATGACCAGATTCAGGTGGCCCAGAACATGACCCCCGAATGGGTGGGCGAAGATGAAGGAGCTGGAGCATGAGCCGCCATACACTCTCCGTGCTGGTTGAAGACAAGCCCGGTGTTCTCACCCGTGTGGCTGCACTCTTTGCCCGCCGCGCCTTCAACATTGACCAACTGGCCGTGGGCAACACGGAAGTCCCGGGTCTTTCCCGCATCACCGTGGTGGTGGATGCGAATGGAGATGCCCTGGAACAGGTCACCAAACAACTGAACAAGTTGATTCACGTGATCAAGATTGTGGAACTGACACCGGAGACCTCGGTGCAGCGTGAACACATCATGATCAAGGTCCGTGCGGACGCCGCAACCCGGCTGCAGGTCACCCAGGCCGCGGATCTTTTCCGAGCGTCGATCGTGGATGTTTCCACCGATTCAGTCGTGATCGAAGCCACGGGTGCAACGGAGAAACTCAAGGCCTTACTTGATGTTCTGGAACCGTTCGGCGTCCGGGAGATCGTTCGGGCCGGTACCCTGGCGCTCGGACGTGGGCCCAAGTCGATGTCTGATCGCGCGCTGCGTCACTGACGTCGGTGGGCGCCGGTGAGCATTGCCCAACAACCTCACAACTCGACTCGCAGGCAGCGAGTCAGACCACTGCAATCCTGCAGTCAGGAAAAAGGAGACACATCCCCATGGCAGCTGAGATCTTCTACGAAGACGACGCAGACCTCTCGATCATCCAGGGCCGCAAGGTCGCTGTTATCGGCTACGGCTCCCAGGGCCACGCCCACGCCTTGAACCTGCGTGATTCCGGTGTGGACGTTCGCGTCGGATTGGCTGAAGGTTCCTCTTCCCGCGCCAAGGCCGAGGCTGAGGGCCTGACCGTCCAGACCGTGGCGGAGGCCGCCGCTGAGGCTGACGTCATCATGATCCTGACCCCGGATCAGGTGCAGCGCACCGTGTACGCAGAGTCCATCCAGCCCAATCTCAACGACGGCGACATCCTCCTGTTTGCCCACGGCTTCAACATCCGCTTCGGTTACATTGAGGCGCCGCAGGGCGTTGACGTGGCCATGGTGGCTCCCAAGGGGCCCGGGCACACCGTGCGCCGCGAGTATGAAGCTGGTCGCGGTGTTCCCTGCCTGGTGGCGGTGGAGGTGGATGCTTCCGGCAACGCCGAGGCCATCGCGCTGTCCTACGCCAAGGCTGTTGGCGGCACCCGTGCTGGTGTCATCAAGACCACCTTCACGGAAGAGACCGAGTCCGATCTGTTCGGCGAGCAGGCTGTGCTGTGTGGCGGTGTGTCTCACCTGGTTCAGTACGGTTTTGAGACGTTGACTGAGGCCGGTTACCAGCCGGAGATCGCCTACTTTGAGGTGCTTCACGAACTCAAGCTGATCGTGGACCTGATGGTGGAGGGCGGTATTTCCAAGCAGCGCTGGTCCATTTCTGACACCGCTGAGTACGGCGACTACATCTCCGGCCCGCGGGTGATTGACCCCTCCGTCAAGGAGAACATGAAGGCCGTTCTCTCCGACATTCAGGACGGTACCTTTGCCAGCCGCTTCATTGAGGACCAGGACGGCGGTGCCTCCGAGTTCAAGCAGCTGCGTGAAAAGGAGGAGGGCCACCCGATCGAGACCACCGGTCGTGAGCTGCGGAAACTCTTTGTTTGGACTGACACGGATTCCGACTACACTGAAGGAACCGCTGCTCGCTGAGCCCCCCGCTTGACCGCGTGGCAGCGGAAAAGTTTGCGTGAATCACCGTGACCAGATCTTCCCACCTTCCCTGGATCGGTGATTGACGACGACGGCGCCCCCGCACACCAACCGGTGTGCGGGGGCGCCGTCGTTGTGGTGCATCCAGGCCGATTGCCGCAAAGCCGTGCGCAGTTTGATACCCCATCAGCGCTGATGAGGTATCAAACTGCGCACGGCTTGCCTGCATCACACGGGAGTTGGCGGCAGGATGGGGTGTGCTGGCCGCAACTGCAGGGAGGGACCATGGACATCCGGCAGCTGCGGTATTTCCTGGCCGTGGTGGATCACGGTGGGGTGACTCGCGCAGCGCAGCACCTTCACATTTCACAACCATCCCTGTCCCAAGCGGTGAAGACCTTGGAGGCGCAGCTGGGAGTGGTGTTGTTTCACAGGGTGGGGCGGTCGCTGCGCCTGAGTACCGCCGGCGAGTCCTTGGTGGGACCGGCACGGGCCAGCCTGCGGCAATTCGACAGCGTGGCGGCCGCAGCGCGTGAGTTGCGTGACGGGCAGCACGGCACGGTGGAGATCGTGGCCATGCCATCGCCGGCTGTGGAGCCGTTGACCGGACTCATCGCGGGATTCGCCGAAAGTCACCCGGGGATCTCCGTGCAGGTTTCGGCGGCGTTCACGGCTGAGGAAGTCCTGGAGGCTGTGCGAACTGGCGGTGCTGAACTAGGCCTCACCGCCAGCGCGAAGCCCATCAAGCATCCTGAGCTGGCTACCCAGGAAGTGGCGCAGCAATCACTGGTTCTGGTGCTCAATCCGCAGGTCAAGGACTTTGCTGTCCGTGCTGACCAGGTGGTGGCTGCCGATCAGCTTGCCGGAGCTCGCGTGGTGGTGTCCAAACCGGGTTCGCTGATGCGCACCGTTGTGGATTCCTGGCGGGCGGATGGCGTGGACGTGACCGTGGCGGTGGAAACAGACCACAGATCCTCGATTCTTCCGCTGGTCTCTGCCGGAGTGGGGCACGCTTTGTTGCCCAGCGCGTGGACAGAAACCGCCCATCGGTTGGGTCTGAGCACCCGGGTGGTGGCCGATACCCCCGTGTTACGGATCACCACGGTGGCCCGTCACGATGGACTGACCCCCGCCGCGCAAAGATTTCTGGCTGTAGCCCATCGAGAGATGTTGGGGGAGTCGCAAACGGTGGGGGAGTAAGGCATAGGTTCTCCCTATACGGCCCATGGAAAATATGTCTTGGACGCATGTGAACCTGCTGTGGTCAACTCGAATCAGTCATCCACAGGTTGAGCCGAGTTCAGGAGAACAGCATCATGTCCCGCACGTACCGCATTGCCTCCATTCCAGCTGACGGTGTTGGGCAGGAGGTGGTGGCGGCCGGGCGTGCAGTTTTGGACACCGTGGCTGAGGCATCTGGCGACCAGTTCGACTTTGAATGGACTGAGTTCCCGTGGGGCAGCGAGTACTATGCACAGCACGGGGTGCTCATGCCGTCCGACGGGCTGGGGCAGCTGACCTCTTTTGACGCCATTTACTTTGGGGCCGTGGGCTGGGAGAACGTACCCGATCACGTGAGCCTGTGGGGCCTGCGTCTGAACATCACTCAGAACTTTGATCAGTGGGCCAACATTCGTCCCGTCAAGTTTTTGCCCGGCGTCACCTCTCCGCTGCGGAAGGCGGAGGACGCGGAACTTGATTGGGTGGTGGTGCGCGAAAACAGCGAGGGGGAGTATGCGGGTTTGGGTGGACGCAATCTCTCCGGGCGGGGGCCGGGCAATGAGGTTGCGGTTCAGTCCTCCCTGTTCACGGAAAAAGGCTGCGAGCGGATCATTCGTTTTGCTTTTGACCTGGCACGCACCCGCACCGTGAAAAAGGTCTCCAGCGTGACCAAGTCCAATGCCCAGCAGTACGGCATGGTGCTGTGGGATGAAGTGTTCACTCGCGTTGCTCAGGACTATCCGGACGTGGCCACGGAGAGTGTGCTGGTGGATGCCATGAGCGCCAAGTTCGTGCTGCATCCGGAAGAACTTTCGGTGGTGGTGGCTTCCAATCTCAACGCAGACATTCTCTCCGATCTTGGTTCGGCCCTGGCTGGGAGCCTGGGCCTGGCTGCCAGCGCCAACCTCAATCCGGAAGGCCGATTCCCCTCCATGTTTGAACCGGTGCACGGTTCGGCCCCGGACATTGCCGGGCAGGGGATCTGCAATCCCATCGGGGCCATAACCAGCGGAGCCTTGATGTTGCGTCACTTCGGGTTGGACGCGGAGGCTGACGCCGTGGAGCGGGCCATTGAGGCCGCCACGGCGGCAGGACATCTCACCCGTGACGTTGGGGGCATCGCCTCCACGCAGGAGGTCACCCAGGCCATCATTGAGGCAGTTCACCGCGAGTTGGAGGCTGTTCACCGTGAGCTGGCCGCCGGCATCGGCGTCGCTGCTGTGTGAGCACCCACTGAGGCCACCTGCGATCCATTGGGGTTCGCGGGTGGCCTCAGTGCTGTCAGTTCAGGAGATCGTCCAGGGGATTCCCTCCGGACTTGCCGTCATCTCTTCAACTGCCGGCGCGCGCCGCAGGAGTGCCTTCAGAGGGCTGTACGACGACGAAGCCCGGGCCGTGGAAGGCCAACTGGAAAGCCTCACCGGAGCCGCCGCGGAACATGCCGGAGAAATTGAAGTCGTTTTTGATGGTGGGTGCCAGGTTGGCTGACCAGCACACGGCTGCTTGCGGATCCACAAAAGTGGGCTGGCCGGAGGCATCCAACACCATGGGGTCACCGTCTGAACAGACAGCCACGTAGCCGTGGCCGGAGAGTTCCAGGTTGAACAGGCCCCCAGCCAGAATGCCCGCACCGTGGAGGCGGCGGATGTCCCAGGAGACGGAGGAATCAAAAGCCAGCAGGGAGGAGGAATTGACTGTGATGGATTCACCTTCAAGGAGCAGGAGGAAGATGAATCTGTTCTGGCGCGCAAAAAACACCTCTCCCTGGCCGGAGACCCGCATCATGGGCGCATCCTCGTTGGTCAAGGCTTTCTTGAGGAACTTGCCCACCGAGCCGGAGCCTTCGTGCCGGAAGGACATCTGTCCCTGGTAGGCAACCATGGCTCCCTTGGTTGCAATGATGTCTTGAGTCATGTTGACCCGCAGCATCTTCTTGGATTGCAGCGCCCACTGGTCCTGGACTTGGCGTTCCATGTGTTCGGGGGCAAAAAGTTCACTGCGCATGACGTCCCTTTCGCGGGTGATGAGGTGTTCCCAGTGAGGAATCCTGCGGAACGGTCATAGCTTGACACCCTAGATTGCGAATGTAAATCAGTGACGCCGGTGCGGTACTTCATGACCACCTGTACGTGACCCCGGACGTGACCGGGATGCGCAACTGGCCCGTTACCATGGAGCGCGTGACTTCCGAGGTAACTTCTGCATCCGCCGCCCGCCCCGCGTTTTACGTGACCACCGCGATCTCCTACCCCAACGGCGCCCCCCACATTGGTCACGCCTATGAGGCCATTGCCACGGACACGCTGGCCCGCTTCAAGCGCTTGGACGGCTACGACGTCCGGTTCCTGACCGGAACGGATGAGCACGGACAGAAGATGCAGCAGACCGCCGAAAAAGAGGGCATCACGGCCAAGGAACTGGCCGACCGCAACGCGGCGGCCTTCAAGGCCATGGATGATGCGCTGGGCATCTCCTACGATCGCTTCATCCGCACCACGGATGAGGATCACTACGCGGCGTCGCAGGAGATATGGCGACGTATGGAAGAAGCCGGAGACATCTATCTGGACTCATACTCCGGCTGGTACTCCGTGCGGGATGAAGCCTTTTACGGTGAAGACGAAACGGAAGTCCGTGCCGATGGCCAGCGCTACTCCAAGGAGACCGGAACCGAACTGACCTGGACGGAGGAGGCCTCCTACTTCTTCCGGCTTTCGGCCTACCAGGACCGTTTGCTGGAACTTTACGATCGTGAGGGCTTCCTGTACCCAGCCACTCGGCGCAATGAAATTGCAGAGTTCGTCCGCAGCGGGCTGCGCGATCTCTCCATTTCACGCACCACCTTTGACTGGGGCGTTCCGGTGCCCGGAGACCCCGAACACGTGATGTACGTGTGGGTGGATGCCCTGACCAACTATCTGACCGGTGTGGGCTTCCCGGACACGGACTCCGAACTGTTCCAGAAGTTCTGGCCCGCTGATGTCCACGTGATCGGCAAGGACATTGCCCGGTTCCACTCCGTCTACTGGCCGGCCTTCCTGCTCTCAGCGGGACTTCCCCTTCCCAAGATGGTCTTTGCCCACGGGTTCCTCTACAACCAGGGCGAAAAGATGTCCAAGTCCGTGGGTAACGTGATTGATCCCCACGCTCTGATCGGCGAGTACGGATTGGACCCGGTGCGGTTCTTCCTCCTGCGGGAAGTCTCCTTTGGCCAGGACGGTTCCTACTCGCATGACGGCATTGTGAGCCGCATCAACGCGGACCTGGCCAATGATCTGGGCAACTTGGCGCAGCGCTCGCTGTCCATGGTGGCCAAGAACTGTGCCGGTGAAGTGCCTGCCATGGGGGAACTGACACCTGAAGATCGCGCCATTCTGGATGCGGCGCATGACCTGTTGGGCCCCGTCCGGGAGGCCTTCAACGGCCTGCAGTTCCACCGCGCGCTGGAAGCCATCTGGCGGGTGGTGGCCGATTGCAACCGGTACTTCACCGCACAGGAGCCGTGGGTCTTGCGCAAGACCGATCCGGAGCGCATGCAGACGGTGTTGTGGACCACCCTGGAAGTGGTCCGGGTGGTGGCTCTGCTGATTCAGCCGTTCATGCCAGATTCCGCAGCCAAGCTGCTGGATGTTCTGGGCCAGCCGGAGCAGAAGCGAGAGTTCAGCGCCATTGCTGAGCGGATCCAGCCCGGAACGGCGCTGCCCAAACCCACCCCCGTGTTCCCGCGGTATGAGGAACCGGATGCCTTGAAGGGCTGACCGTGAGGCCAGCACCCAGGTCCGAATAGTGAGAACTTGATCCGCCATGTGGGATGAGATCTGGCTCTCAACGTACAGTCTCCATCATGAGCGAGCAGAGCACCCCGGCCACCCCCGCAGCGTCCAACCTCTCCGACTCCGCAACCTCCCATCACCGTATTGCGGTGGTGGCGGGGGATGGAATTGGCCCGGAGGTGGTGGCTGAGGCGCAGAAGGTGTTACACGCCGTGTGTGAACCCGCCGGAATCACGCTGAGCACCCAGGATTTCCAGCTGGGTGCGGAGCATTGGCTTGCCACGGGGGAAACCCTGACGGAAGAGACACTGGAGCAGATTCGGGACCATGACGCCATTCTTTTTGGCGCCGTGGGAGCAGCCCCCGGGGACAGCCGCATTCCCTCCGGGCTGATTGAACGGGAGATTCTGCTCAAACTTCGCTTCAGCTTGGATCACTACATCAATCTGCGGCCCTCCGAGCTGTTCCCCGGGGCGATCTCCCCGCTGCGGGATCCGGGGGAGATCGACTTCGTCGTCGTGCGGGAAGGTACGGAAGGTCCGTACGCGGGTAACGGGGGAGTGCTGCGCCACGGCACGGACCAGGAAATTGCCACGGAAGTTTCTCTGAACACCGCTCACGGCGTGCAGCGCCTGGTGCGTTTTGCCTTTGAACTGGCCAACAGCCGTGACCGGAAAAAGCTCACGCTGGTTCACAAACACAACGTGCTGGTCAACGCGGGTCACCTGTACCAGCGCACCGTCAACAAGATTGCCGCTGAGTACCCGGAGGTGACCGTGGATTACCTGCACGTGGATGCAGTCACCATCTTCATGACCACGGACCCCGCCCGGTTCGACGTCCTGGTCACGGACAATTTGTTCGGAGACATCATCACGGACCTGGCCGGAGCCATCACCGGCGGAATCGGCTTGGCGCCGTGCGGCAACATCAATGCCGACCGCACGGCGCCCTCCATGTTCGAGCCCGTCCACGGCTCGGCCCCGGACATTGCCGGTCAGCAGATTGCCAACCCTGTGGCCAGCATCCTGGCCGCTGCCATGATGCTGGACCATCTGGGGCACCCCCAGCAGGCGGAGCAGATCAGGACCGCTGTGCGCAGCGATCTGGAGACCAACGGATCTCTCGCCCGCAGCACGGCACAGATCGGCGACGACGTCGTGGCGGCCCTGGGGAACTAGCGCCGTTTCCCTCAGCGTGCGCTGCCATTGCGTAGGCTGCATGAGTAACACCCGGCTCCTGTGCGGGCTCAAGCGGGCGGTGGGAGACATCGACCCGAGTCAGTGCACGCGAGACCCTCACAGAGCACACACATCAACGTGGAAGAGACCACCGTGACCACCGCATTCACCAAGCAGCTCAACCCGAACGCACTCTCGGACGAAGAGCGCGAGCAGATTCTGAGCTCTCCGGGCTTTGGCCAGCACTTCACCGATCACATGATCCAGATTCTGTGGAACGGCAATGTGGAGGAGGGCACGGGGCAGTGGGGGCAGCCCGCCCTGGTTCCTTACGGACCGCTGACCCTGGATCCAGCGGCTGCGGTGCTGCACTACGGTCAGGAGGTTTTTGAGGGGCTGAAGGCGTACAAGCACGACGACGGCTCGGTGTGGACCTTCCGTCCCGAGAAGAACGCCGCCCGTATCAACCGCTCCGCCACCCGCATGGCGCTGCCAACGCTGCCCGAAGAACTGTTCTTGGAGTCCCTCCAGACATTGGTGGGCCAGGACAAGAGCTGGGTGCCTTCCGGCGAGGGACAATCCTTGTACCTGCGTCCCTTCATGATCGCCACCGAGTCGTTCCTGGGGGTGCGGCCCTCCCGGGAGGTGCTGTTCTCCGTGATCGCCTCCCCGGCAGGCAACTACTTTGGTGAGGCCACCGCCGTGGACATCTGGTTGTCCAAGAACTGGGCACGCGCCGGCCGTGGAGGCACCGGTGATGCCAAGTGCGGTGGAAATTACGCCGCGTCCCTGATTGCCCAGATGGAGGGCAATGCTCACGGCTGCCAGCAGGTGATTTTCACCGATCCCGATCGAGACCACGCCATTGAAGAGCTCGGCGGCATGAACGTGTTTTTTGTTTTCGACGACGGCACGTTGGTCACCCCCGAATTGACCGGCACCATTCTGGAAGGTGTGACCCGAGAATCCATCATCCAGTTGGCCCAAGACCGCGGCCTGACCGTGGAGGAGCGGCCCTTCACATTGGATGAGTGGCGTAACGGTGCGAACTCCGGACGGCTCACGGAGGTGTTTGCCTGCGGCACCGCAGCCGTGATTTCCCCGGTGGGGCGTCTGATCAGTGACACCGAGACCATCGGCCCGGAGGATGCTCAACCCGGTGAAGTCACTCTGTCTCTGCGTGAAGAGTTGCTGGACCTGCAAACCGGTAAGGGTGAGGACCGTCACGGTTGGCTGACTCAGCTGGCCTGAGTTGGGCGGCTGCCAGCCTGTGTTCGCAGAATGCTGGTCTGACACGGCACCCGACTCACCAACCCGGCGCGCACCACTTCCCGAACAGCATTAGCCTAAAGACATGCGTATTGCCCGATTCACTGCAGATGACCAGATTCACTACGGCGTGGTGCAGGGGGAGGACAGCCAAGCAGTGGTGATCCCCCTGGTGGGTGACCCATTCTTCAACGGCATCCAACCGGTGGAGGGGCAGTCCTGGCCCCTGGAGGACGTGCGGTTGTTGGCTCCGGTCATCCCACGGTCCAAGGTGGTGTGCGTGGGCCGGAACTACGCTGAGCACGCCAAGGAGATGGGCAATGAACTGCCCAGCAGCCCCCTGCTGTTCTTCAAGCCCAACACCTCCGTGACGGGCCCGGGCGATCCCGTGACCTTGCCCGCTTGGACCGAGGAAGTTTCCTACGAGGCTGAGTTGGCCGTGGTGATCGGGAGAATCTGCAAGGACGTCCCGGTGGACCAGGTGGATGACGTGATCTTCGGCTACACCTGTGCCAATGACCTGACAGCGCGGGACGCGCAGCGCACGGACAACCAATGGGCGCGCGCCAAGGGGTTTGACGGTGCCTGCCCCCTGGGGCCGTGGATTGAGACCGAGCTGGACGTTGCCGATCTCTCCGTACGGTCCTCCGTCAATGGAGAGATCAAGCAGGATGGCACCACCGCAGACATGATCTTTGGGGTGGCCGACTTGATTGCCTATGTATCCAGCGCGTTCACGTTGCTGCCCGGTGATGTGATCCTCACGGGTACGCCGGCAGGAGTTGGCACCGTTGATGAGGGTGACCGCCTTGAAGTTCAGGTGGAAGGCATCGGTACGTTGGCCACCCTTCTGCGCCGCTGACGGCGCGGACCGCTGCCAGAAGGGTCCACCCCTGTAATTCTGTTCAACCCATTTATTCGCCATGTATCCGGCGGAAACGCCCACAAGCGTGTTCCCCGCTGACGGATCGTAAGGATTTACTCACGTCATGACTGAAAACCACAATGTCAGCTCCTCCACGTCACATCCCGTGGACCACGTTGTTCCCACCTCGGCTCAGGCTGCTGCCACTGGTGCGGCTGAAGCCCGGGGCAGCGATGTTCGTGTCCGGTTCTGCCCATCCCCCACGGGGACACCACACGTTGGCTTGGTCCGCACCGCTTTGTTCAACTGGGCCTACGCACGGCACACGGGGGGCAAGCTGATTTTCCGGATTGAAGACACGGACGCCGCCCGGGACTCGGAGGAATCCTTCAACCAGCTGTTGGAAGCCCTTGACTGGTTGGGGATCACCTGGGATGAAGGCGTGACTGTGGGCGGACCGCACGAACCATACCGGCAGTCCCAGCGCGGTGAGATCTACCGAGAGGTCATCACCAAACTCAAGGATGCCGGAGCCATTTACGAGTCCTACTCAACACCGGATGAGGTGGAGGCTCGGCACAAGGCTGCAGGGCGTGACCCCAAGTTGGGTTACGACAACTTTGACCGTGAACTCACACCGGAGCAGGTGGAAGCCTTCCGCGCGGAGGGGCGCGAGCCCGTGCTGCGATTGCGGATGCCAGATGAGGACATCACCTTCACGGACTTGGTCCGTGGCCAGATCACGTTCGGGGCGGGTTCGGTCCCCGACTTCGTCGTCGTGCGCGCCAATGGCAAGCCGCTCTACACCCTGGTCAACCCGGTGGACGATGCCCTGATGCGCATCACTCACGTGCTGCGCGGTGAAGACCTGCTCTCCTCCACCCCGCGCCAGATTGCGCTGTACCGCGCGCTGGTGGCGGTGGGGGTGGCTGAGCGAGTGCCGGAGTTCGGGCACCTCCCGTACGTGATGGGGGAGGGCAACAAGAAGCTCTCCAAGCGTGATCCGGAATCCAGCCTGTTCAACCTGCGTGATGCCGGCTTCATCCCGGAGGGGCTGCTGAACTATCTGGCCTTGCTGGGTTGGTCGTTGTCGGCAGACCAGGACATTTTCAGCCAGCAAGAATTTGTGGATGCCTTTGACGTGCACGATGTCCTGGCAAATCCAGCCCGCTTTGACCTCAAGAAGGCCACAGCCATCAACGGCGATCACATCCGCGCGTTGGAGCCGCAAGAGTTCCGCAATCGGTTGATCCCCTACTTGCAATCCGGGGGAGTGCTGGGCCGGGACCTGTCCGAGCGGGAGAATCAGATTCTGGATGCTGCGGCACCCCTGGTGCAGACCCGCATGGATCTGCTGGCGGATGCGGTTCCCATGCTGGGCTTCCTGTTCCTGCGCGATCAGGTGCTCAATTACGACGAGCAAGCGGTGGGCAAACTGAAGGAGAACGCCCCGCAGGTTTTGGCGGCGGCCCGTGCCGCCTTGGAATCTGTGGACGAGTTCACCACGGAGAATGTTCAGGCGGCACTTCGGCAAGCCTTGGTGGAGGATTTGGGTATCAAGCCGCGATTGGCTTTTGGGCCGGCGCGTGTTGCGGTGTCCGGGCGTCAGGTCTCCCCGCCGTTGTTTGAATCCCTGGAGATTCTGGGCAAGGAGGCTGCCCTGGCTCGGCTGGACATGTTGGGCGCGCTGTTGGAAGCCCGGCTCAGCGCTCAGTCTTGAGTCCCCGTGTAGTCACCCTCACAATCCGCATGACGGGGCCCGGATGATTTGCCGGGCCCCATGCGGAGAGGTATAGTTTCTGCTCGTTGCGCGCAGCCGGTGGGTTTTTGTTGAGCCCGAAGGCCACGTGTGCAGTGGGGTATGGTGTAATTGGCAACACAACGGTTTCTGGTACCGTCATTCTAGGTTCGAGTCCTGGTACCCCAGCGGCCCCATCGTATAGCGGCCTAGTACTCCGCCCTCTCACGGCGGCAACACCGGTTCGAATCCGGTTGGGGTCACTCCGCTACATCTTCCACAGACACGCATCCTGCGGTCTGTGGTGTCTCCCAATGTGTTTGGGAGCGTCCGGCTGAACGTTCATCGGCCAACCTCGGCCCCATCGTATAGCGGCCTAGTACTCCGCCCTCTCACGGCGGCAACACCGGTTCGAATCCGGTTGGGGTCACCACCGAGGAACATGCCCGGGACATCCACGGATGTCCCGGGCATGTTGTGTTTGGGTACCGAAGGCACCCCGCTGGTACCCGGTGATGAGGCATGATGAACTCTGTGAGCACATCTGATCATGAGCTGGACCCGCAGGGCTCCCCCCGCACGGCAGGCCCAGCCGCACCCAGCGGGCGACCACCCCAGCCTGCGCACCTTCCATGGGCCGGTGCAACGGCCGGTGCCATCTCCGCCTCGGATGCCACGGGGGTGACGGAACCAGCAACGACGACGCCGCCCACGGCCTCACGCGCTCGCCCGGAGGGTGGGGCGGAAGCCACAGCCCTGGCGGTGGAAGATCTCAGAGACCTGCTGGTCCGCACCGAACTACCGTTGGAAACCCCCGGCGCTGAGGCCGGGCGTGAGGCCGTGCGCCGGACACTGGCTCAAATTGAGGATTACGTGCTTCCCCGGGTGAAATCTCTGGATGCACCCCTCTTGGCCGTGGTGGGTGGTTCCACCGGCGCGGGTAAGTCAACGCTGGTGAATGCCTTGATCGGACGCCCCGTGACACGCGCCGGCGCCGTCCGCCCCACCACGCGGCAACCCATGCTGATCCATCACCCGCTTGATGCCAACGCTTTTGAGGGAACCCGTGTGCTGCCACACCTGGCCCGAGTCCGCGGTCAACTGGCTTCAACGGCACCTGCCGTGCAACGTTCCACGGTGGATGGTTCACTGACTCATGACGGGGCTCAGGAGGCTGTCCAAAGTTTGGTGTTGCTGGCTGACGATGGCCTGCACCGGGGGGTGGCATTGCTGGATGCCCCGGACATCGACTCTGTCTCCGAGCAGAACCGGAAACTGGCCAATCAACTGCTGGCTGCTGCCGATCTGTGGCTGTTCACCACAACCGCCAACAGGTATGCGGATGCCGTGCCGTGGGAGCTTTTGGTGGAGGCCGGTACACGGGACATCACGGTGGCAGTGATCCTGGACCGGGTTCCGCAGGGGGTTGACGGTGAAATAGTGCCGGATCTCCAGCGTATGTTGGCCGATCACGGACTGGGCCAAGCCCCAATTTTCGTGGTCCCGGAAGCGCCGCTCAACGCCGCAGGGATGCTGCCCGCCGGTGTGGTGGAACCGCTGCGCACCTGGCTCAATGACCTGGCTGCAGACTCGCTGGCCCGTGCTGAGGTGGCACGGCGTACCGTGGGCGGAGCCCTGCGTCAGGTGGCCCAGCACGGGACGGAGATTGCAGAGGACGTGGCGGCGCAGCACACCGTGACCGGACAGTTGCGCGCGGACGTGGTGGAAGCCCACGAACGAGCCCTGCAAGAAATCATCGCCTCCACCAAGGACGGTTCCTTGTTGCGGGACGAAGTCCTGGCCCGCTGGCAAGACTTTGTGGGTACCGGTGAGTTCTTCCGTTCGGTGGAAGCGCGTATTGGGCGGCTGCGGGACCGGTTGGGATCGGCCTTGCGCGGCAAACCCGCCCCCGAGGTTCAGGTGGAGCAGGCGCTGGAAACCGGGTTGCAGGCCGTGATCGTGGAGGAACTGGCCAAGGCCGGGGAGAACGCGCAACGCCGTTGGCGTTCCGAACGAGCTGGCCGTGCTTTGCTGGGGGACCAAGACCTTGGAAAGTTGCCGGAGGACACTCCGGAGCGTTCCGCGGCCATGATCCGAGCGTGGCAAACCGACGTGATGGAGCTGATTCAACGGGAGGGCGCAGGTAAACGGACCCAGGCCAGAGTGCTCTCCATCGGACTCAACGTGGTGACCGTGGCCTTGATGATCACCGTGTTCTCCATGTCTGCCGGTCTCACCGGGGCCGAAATCGGTATTGCCGGTGCCTCCGGCGTGGTCGGCACCAAATTGCTGGAAGCCGTCTTCGGTGAGGACGGAGTGCGCCGGTTGGCAGAAAAAGCCCGTAAGGATCTGGAGATCAGACTGCGTGAACTGGTGCAATCCCTGGAAGAACCGTGGTTGGAACGCCTCACCATCCTCCAGGACCCGCCTGCGGGAACCATCCATGATGCCGCCCAGCGCGTGCTGAGCACGGGGGAGCAGTTGTGATCAAACTGGGCCGTCAGAAGGTCAAGACCTTCAACATTGATGACCGTCTCCTGGGCCTCCAGGAGACGGTGGAAGCCGGACGCGGACGGTTGGATGACGGCGCCGTCGAACGTGCCGAAGCCATCCTGGAGCGCGCGGTCACTCGCCGGTCCCTCTCCGCGGATCACACGGTGGTGGGGTTCTTTGGCGCCACCGGTTCCGGTAAGTCCTCGCTGCTCAACGCCGTGGTGGGCCGCCCGGTGGCCCAGGCTGCGGTTCGCCGACCGACCACCACCGCGCCCTTGGCCGTTCTGGGTTCTCAGCACGGTGCCGAACCCCTGTTGGACTGGCTGGGCATTGAATCGCGGTATGTCTTGGAGCAAGCGGAGGGATCACCGTGGTCGGCAGGTGTGGCCGGTCTCTGGACCGACATCCCGCAAGGGCTTGTTCTGCTGGATCTGCCGGATGTGGATTCCGTCGTGCAGGAACATCGTCAGATCGCCCAACGTCTGGTGGGCATGGTGGATGTGGTGGTGTGGGTGGTGGATCCGCAGAAATACGCGGATGCCGTGCTCCATGACGATTTCATCGCCCCGCTGTCCCGGCATGCCGCGGTGACACTGGTGGTACTCAACCAGGCTGATCGGCTGGCCGGTGACCACATCCGAAACGTGATGAGCTCTCTGACAGAGCTGTTGCAGCGTGACGGTCTGGCGGCCACCGGGCGGTCAGCTCCGGTGGCAACATCCGCGGCCACGGGCATGGGCATTGGTGCCGTCCGCGCACGCATCACTGAGGTGGTCAACGGGAAGGAAGCCGCCGCCGCACGCTTGTCGGCTGACCTGGAAGGCGCGGTGGAGCAGCTACAGGAGTCCCACGGCACGGGCCAGCCCGCGGGGGTCACCCCGTTCGCCAGAGAGGCACTGACCGAAGGTCTGGTCAGAGCCGCCAATGCCGACGGGATCGCACAAGCTGCGCGCCGCTCCTACGTGCTCAATGCAGGTAAACGTACGGGATGGCTTCCGGTGCGGTGGGTCGGTGGCTTCCGTAAGGACCCCTTGCGCAGGCTGCATCTACAGGGTCTTCACGATGACCACAAGGATCCTTCCCTGCACCGATCTTCGCTACCACCCATGTCCGCAGCGCAGCGCGCATCAGCAGACACGGCAGTGCGGCGATTTGCGGATGAAGTTTCAGAAGGCTCCACTGCCGTGTGGGAGCGTTCCATTCGGGAGGCGGCACGCAGCAGGCATCAGGATTTGCCGGATGACCTGGATCAAGCTCTGGCGCACACCGATCTGCGCCGCGGTGCCAAGTCCTGGTGGTGGATTCCCCTGGACGTGATCCAGTGGTTGGCTCTGTTGACCGCAGTGGCCGGACTGCTGTGGTTGACCGGTCTGTTCGCGCTGCAATACCTGCAGATTCCGGTACCTCAGACACCGGAAGTGGAAGGGACAGGTGTCCCGGTTCCCACGCTGCTGGTGGTCACCGGCCTTGTGGTGGGATTGGTGCTGGGTGTGCTGAGCGCCATTTTTGCCCGGTGGGGTGGCCGATGGCGCGCTCGTGGCGTGAGCAAGCGTCTGCGCCAACAGATTGCCGTGGCGGCCCATCACAATGTGATCCAGCCCGTTGAGGAAGAACTGACCGTGCATGACCGGGTGGGCCACGGCCTGGCCCGTGCTGCCGCCATGAAAATGAAATGACCCGGCTCACGTGCGCAGCCGAAGGCCCTTATCCAGCGGGACGAATGGCCTGAGTGAGTTGCCGAGCTGCATGTGCCACGGTTTCAGCATGCTGGCGCCCGGGCTGGCGGGTGAGGCGTTCGATGGGACCGGAGATGGACACAGCGGCAATCACGCGGCCACCGGGGCCGCGGACAGGGGCAGAAACGGAGGCAATGCCTGACTCGCGTTCACCGATCGACTGAGCCCAGCCGCGTCGCCGTACACCGGCCAGCATGGTGGCCGTGAAGCGTGCGGCATGCAAACCTTCCAACAACCGGTCGTGATCCTCCCAAGCGATCAGCACCTGGGCGGCAGAACCTGCTTTCATGGACAGCTGGGTGCCCACGGGGATGGTGTCCCGTAGCCCAATGGGCCGCTCCGAGGACGCCACGCACACCCTCCATTCGCCCTGGCGGCGAAAGATCTGCGCGGACTCCCCGGTGGCATCCCGCAACTGGATCAACACGGGGCCTGCCGCTGCAATCAGCCGGTCCTCTCCGGCGGCGGAGGCCAGTTCCACCAGCCGGGAGCCTAGGACAAAGCGCCCTTGAATATCCCGCCCCAGCAGGCGGTGATGCGCCAAGGCGGAGGCCAACCTGTGCACCGTGGGACGGGAGATGCCGGTGGCGGAGACCAGCTGGGACAGGGAGGCCGGGCCGGCTTCCAGCAGGTCCAGGATCAAAGAGGCCTTGTCGATCACGCCCACACCGCTGGGGGAGAACGAAGAATCGGGATCGCGGGTGCTGCGATCGGCCCGTGAAGCGGCGGGGGAGGTACCCAGAGTGTCCATGTGTTGATACTACTGTCTCAGCATTCGAGAACACAGCGAAAGTGGTGGCGCGCTGCTCACGCAGCGCGGAAGCTAGGATGCAGCGCTGAAAGCAGCCCGTAAAGGACAAGAAATGTTGAACTCGTCAGACCCGTTCGTTGCAGCCACGGATCCCGCCAACGGTCCCAAAACCCTGGCAGAAAAGGTGTGGGATGCCCACCTGGTGCGTAAGGGACAAGACGGTCAACCTGACCTGCTCTACATTGACCTGCACCTGATCCATGAGGTCACCTCCCCCCAAGCCTTTGAAGGACTCCGGCTGGCGGGCCGTCCGCTGCGTCGCGTTGATCTGACCTTGGGCACGGAGGACCACAACACGCCCACCCAAGACATTTTTGCGCGGATTGCGGATGAAACCTCCCGCAAGCAGATTGAAACTCTGCGCACCAATGCCCAGGAGTTCGGGGTGCGTCTCCACTCCCTGGGCGACGACGAACAAGGCATTGTGCACGTGGTGGGACCTCAGCTGGGCGTCACCATGCCCGGTATGACGGTGGTCTGCGGCGACTCTCACACCTCCACCCACGGAGCCTTCGGTGCCCTGGCCTTTGGGATCGGAACCTCCGAGGTGGAGCATGTGATGGCCACCCAGACGCTGCCGCTGGCACCCTTCAAAACCATGTCCATCCGGGTGGATGGGCACCTGCGGCCCGGAGTGTCCTCCAAGGACATCATCTTGGCCGTGATCGCCAAGATCGGCACAGGTGGGGGACAGGGTTACGTGCTCGAATACCGCGGTTCCGCGATTGAGGAACTGTCCATGGAAGCACGAATGACCATCTGCAACATGTCCATCGAGGCCGGTGCCCGGGCGGGCATGATTGCCCCGGACCAGACCACGTTCGATTACGTCCAGGGCCGCCCGCACGCTCCGCAGGGTCAGGACTGGGAGGACGCGGTGGCTTACTGGAAGACGCTGCGCACGGATGACGGCGCCACCTACGACGCCGAGGTGGTCATCAATGCCGATGACCTGGAACCTTTTGTGACCTGGGGGACCAATCCCGGGCAGGGGGTGTCACTGTCTCAGGCGGTTCCGGATCCCGAAGACTTTGGTGAAGACAACGACAAAGCCGCGGCCCAGCGCGCCCTGGATTACATGGACCTGGTGCCCGGGACGCCCATGAAGGAGATTCCCGTGGACGTGGTGTTCCTGGGCTCCTGCACCAATTCCCGGATTGAAGACCTCCGTCTGGCCGCGGAGATCGTCAAGGGCAGGACAAAGGCCCCCAGCGTGACCATGATGGTGGTGCCCGGCTCCCAAAAAGTGCGCCTACAGGCAGAGTCGGAGGGCCTTGACCGCGTGTTCAAGGAGTTCGGTGCGGACTGGCGTTTTGCCGGTTGCTCCATGTGCTTGGGCATGAATCCGGATCAACTGGCCCCGGGGCAACGGTGTGCTTCCACTTCCAACCGAAACTTTGAGGGCCGTCAGGGAAAGGGCGGGCGCACCCACCTGGTGTCCCCGGTGGTGGCTGCCGCCACCGCCGTCCGCGGAACCTTGGCGGCACCATCCGATCTGGACCCGGTGGCGGTCTGAGGGGCCGCCGCAGGCCCTCCTCAGTACACGCCGGCCACTTGGTCGCTTGATCGCATCCAGTCACTTTCACGCGGGCACCTGTTCGCACACCCCAGGAGTCACCATGGAAAAGTTCACCACCCACACCGGGATTGCCGCGCCGCTGCGCCAGTCCAACGTGGACACCGACCAAATCATCCCGGCCGTTTACCTCAAACGCATCACCAAAACGGGGTTCGACGACGCACTGTTTGCCTCCTGGCGCAAGAACAATGACTTTGTGCTCAACCAGGAGCCGTATCGCCATGCCACGGTTCTGGTGGCCGGGCCCGATTTTGGAACGGGCTCTTCCCGCGAACACGCCGTGTGGGCACTGCGTGACTACGGCTTCAAAGTGGTGATCTCCTCCCGTTTCGCGGACATCTTCCGCGGGAACTCCGGCAAGCAAGGTTTGCTGGCCGCGCAGGTGGAGCAGTCCGACGTCGAACTGATCTGGAAGCAGATCGAGCAAGACCCTGGCACCCAGGTGACGGTTGACCTGCAGGCTCGCACGGTGACCGTGGGATCGCTCACGGTCCCTTTCCAGATTGATGACTACACGCGGTGGCGTTTGACTGAAGGTCTGGACGACATTGGCCTGACCTTGCAGCACGAGGCGGACATTGCCGCGTATGAGGCCACCAGGCCCGCGTGGCTGCCCACCACCATTCCGGCGCGGACCTGAAGCCCCGAACCTGCACGGCCGCAAACGGTGACGCGCGCGGCGTCAGGAATCCCTCATGAATGCCCCATAGGATGGGCCAGTGCTGATCCAGGGGCAGGGATTGGCGCTGTCCGAAGCACTATGTAGCCAAGAACGAGCCGGATGCAGCCAGAACAAACCGTGTCCAGCAGCATGAGACCGTGTACTGCGGCATCAGACATCAGGGGCACAAGACATAGTGGGGCCTCAACTACAGATCGGGAGACCATGACCAGCGCACTGCAGATCACCGGCGGCGTTCCCCTGGAAGGCACCATTGAGGTGCGCGGGGCCAAGAACTTTGTTCCCAAAGCCATGGTTGCAGCGCTACTGGGCTCTACCCCCTCCGTGCTGCACAACGTGCCGGAAATCAAGGACGTCCAGGTGGTCACCGATCTGGTGGCTCTGCACGGTGTGGACGTGGTGAACGACGGCAAGGGTGCACTGACCCTGGATCCCACCAACGTCACCAAGGCGCGGCATTCGGACATTGATGCCCACGCCGGTGATTCACGAATCCCCATCCTGCTGTGCGGTCCCCTGTTGCACACCCTGGGGGAGGCTTTCATCCCCGACTTGGGCGGTTGCAAAATTGGTGACCGTCCCATCAACTACCACCTTGATGTGCTGCGCAATTTTGGCGCCAAGGTGGAAAAGTTGGACTCCGGGATCAAGATGTCCGCGCCCAAGGGCTTGCACGGAGCCAAAGTGGATCTCCCGTATCCGTCCGTGGGTGCCACCGAGCAGGTGTTGCTCTCCGCCACGCGGGCCCGTGGCCGGACCGAACTGCGCGGTGCAGCCACGGAACCGGAGATCATGAACTTGATTGCCGTCCTGCAGAAAATGGGCGCGATCATCACGGTGCAAACTGACCGCGTGATCCACATTGAAGGTGTGGAGGAGCTTCAGGGCTACAACCATCGCGCCATGTGTGACCGCATTGAAGCGGCCTCCTGGGGATCGGCAGCCCTGGTGACTGGCGGCTCCATCTTTGTGGAGGGTGCCACGCAGTCGGACATGATGACTTTCCTGAATGTCTTTCGCAAAACCGGCGGCAAACTGGACATCCGGGACAACGGCATCCAGTTCAGTCACCCGGGGGGTTCCCTGAACCCGCTGGTGGTGGAAACGGATGTTCACCCCGGCTTCATGACCGACTGGCAGCAGCCGTTGGTGGTGGCCCTGACCCAAGCCGATGGCGTCTCCATAGTCCATGAAACCGTGTACGAAAACCGCTTTGGATTCACCCATGCACTCAACGGCATGGGGGCCAACATTCAACTGCACCGGGACTGCCTGGGCTCCACCCCGTGCCGGTTTGGGCAGTCCAACTTTGTGCACTCGGCCATCATCTCCGGGCGGATGCCCTTGAAAGCCCAGGACATTCACGTCCCGGATCTGCGCGGAGGCTTCTCCCACCTGATCGCAGCACTCGGTGCTCAGGGACAGTCCAAGGTCACCGGGGTGGAGCTGATTCAGCGCGGGTATGAGCGCTTCACCAGCAAGCTGGAGACGTTGGGCGCGAACTTCGACGTCGTTGATGCCTGACAGGCGCGGCACGGTGAGGTCACAGACAAGCTCCGGGCCGGAAGTTGGCCGCGGTGGCAAGCGGCGGCTGCGGAGGGATCAGGTGGACATCACCCGGCTGGTTCGGCTGGTGGCCACGGTGGTGATCCCCACCTATCGGCTGCTGGGCAAGCCCGTGTACCAAGGGCTGGAGAACCTTCCCCGCACCGGAGCGTTTGTGGTGACCCCCAATCACACCTCCGAACTGGACCCCATGACCGTGGCCATGCCGCTGTATGAATTCGGGGTCAACCCCACCTTCTTGGCCAAGGATTCCCTGTTCAAGATTCCCGTGTTGGGGACCATTCTGCGCCGGACCGCGCAGGTTCCGGTGCACCGGGGGACAGCGGACTCCGTGAAGGCCCTGGCCGCAGCACAAGAGCACCTGGCCTCCGGCGGCTCAGTCATCATTTATCCGGAAGGCACGCTGACCCGCGATCCCGAGCAGTGGCCCATGCACGGATTCCCCGGGGCCGCCAGGCTGGCACTGGCCATGAATCTGCCCGTGATTCCCGTGGCGCACTGGGGCGATGAACAGATTTTGGGCCGTGGGCCTGATCCCAAGCGCAAGCGTTGGTTCCGCCCCTTGCCACGCAAGACCGTGAGAGTGGCCTTTGGGCCCGCCGTCGATCTCTCAGCCTGGGCCGTGGACACCGACGACGTGGCGGGGCTGAGTGCTCAGCAGTGGCTCAGCGCCGTGCCGCACGGCAAGACTGTGGCGGCCACCCATGCGATCATGAATGACATCACAGGATTGCTGGCCGAATTGCGCGGGGAGCAGCCACCCGCCGGACGTTGGGATCGACGACGAGCGGAACGCAGATGAGTGCACACACCACGGAAACCCAGGATCGGGAGTTGCCGCGCACGCTGCCGGACCACAAGTCATTCACGTTCCGCAAGGCAGCCGTGCTGGGGGCAGGTTCCTGGGGTACCACCTTTGCCAAGGTGCTGGTGGACGCCAGTTTGAGCGAACCGGTGCAACCGGGTGGAGAACCCGCCTTGGAGGTGCACCTCTGGGGTCGTGACTCGGAAGCCATGACCCGCATGGCTCGTACGCGGGTGAATCAGCGTTATGTCCCGGGACTGCACCTACCGGATCCACTGCGGATCACGGACGACCTGAGCTCGGCTCTGGACGGCGCTGACTTGGTGGTGCTGGCACTGCCGGCTCAGGTACTGCGCAGCCAACTACCCGCTGTTGCTGAGCACTTGGAGTCCACAGCAGCTTTGGTCTCCCTGGCCAAAGGTCTGGAACAAGGTACGGGCCTGCGCATGACCCAAGTGGTGGCCCAAGTCCTGGGTGAGGTCCGGTCACCGGCTGCGGGCGGCCATGATGAACACGGGTGGGCTCAGCAAACATGTGTGCTCTCCGGGCCCAATCTGGCCATGGAGATTGCTGATGAACAGCCCACCGCATCTGTGGTGGCCGCCGCTGATCCCAACTTGGCAGCGGCGGTGGCCAAGGCCTGTGCGGCCCCGTATTTCCGGCCCTACACCAATACAGATGTGGTGGGCACAGAGATTGCCGGATTGACCAAGAACGTGATTGCCGTGTGTGTGGGAATCTGTGAAGGGCGGCACTACGGGGACAATTCCAAGGCCTCCATCATCACGCGAGGTCTGGCGGAATCCACCCGGTTGGCGCTGGCACTGGGCGGCAAACCTGAAACCATGTCCGGTCTGGCTGGAATTGGTGACCTGGTGGCCACCTGCTCGTCTCCATTGTCCAGGAACCACACGGCCGGGAGACTGTTCGGGCAAGGCAAGACCCTGGAGCAGATCCGCCAGGAAATGACCCAAACGGCTGAAGGTCTCAAATCGGCCCCGGCGGTTCTGGCGTTGGCCAGGGACAGGGGAGTGGACATGCCGATCACCCAGGCTGTGGTGGCTATCCTGGAAGGTCGGATCACCGTAGAGAATTTGGCGCCGCTGCTCCTGGGCCGGCAACTGAAATCGGAGGCAACCCCAGCATGAACTCCCCGGACACCGCCCCAACAGCACAGCACACCAAACCGTGTGTAGCCGTACTTTTTGGCGGAATCTCCTCTGAGCACAGCATCTCCCTGATCACCGCGCGCGGTGTCCTGGGTGCGATCAACCGGGACACCTGGGATGTTGTGACGGTGGGCATTGCCCGCACCGGTGAGTGGTTCCTTTACTCCCAGGAGGAACTTGAAGCGCTCCTGGATGCCGAGCCGATCACCGAACTGCCTGTTGGCGATCAACGCGTTTCCCTGCCGCTGGGGCACAACGACACTGAATTGCTGGTCCGGGATGTGTCCGCCGCAACACCGCAGGTTTCGCGGGGGCGCCACGTGGATGTTGTGCTGCCGTTGTTGCACGGGCCGTACGGTGAAGATGGCACCTTGCAGGGTTTTCTGGAACTGGCCAGCGTGCCCTACGTGGGCTGTGGGGTGACCGCCTCTGCTGTGGGTATGGACAAGCACTTCATGAAGATGGCTTTTGAATCTGCCGGACTGGAGGTGGGCCCTTACGTGGTGCTGCGTGACCGTGCGTGGCGCAGTGACCCGGAAGCTGCCCTGGATGCCGTGGCGCCGCTGGGCGGGCCGGTATTCGTCAAACCGGCACGCGCCGGTTCGTCATTTGGCATCACGCGGGTGGAGGACCCCACTGATCGGGAGGCACTGCGAGCAGCCATTGAGGAAGCACACCGCTTTGACCTCAAGGTGGTGGTGGAGGCGGGTATTGAAGGCCGCGAAATCGAGTGTGCGGTTCTGGAAGGCCACGGCACCCAGGCCCCCAGAACCTCTCTGCCGGGAGAGATTCAGGTGGTTGATGACCACGACTTCTACGATTTTGAGGCCAAGTACGTCTCGGAAGCCTCCGCTGAGTTGAGTTGCCCGGCGGATGTTCCCCAGGACGTGATTGCCACCATCCGCGAGCGTGCCGCCCAAGCCTTTGACGCCATTGAGGGTGAAGGGCTGTGCCGGGCTGACTTTTTTGTGACCCCGGACGGGCGGGTGATCATCAACGAGGTCAACACCATGCCCGGTTTCACGCCCATTTCCATGTATCCCAGGATGTGGGCGGCTTCCGGATTGGACTATTCGGCACTGTTGGACGAACTGATCACCCTGGCCTTGGAACGGCCCATTGGCTTGCGCTGAGAGCGCGGTCAGCCGCTCAGGCACCGTCCAGAGTTTCCTCCACGGACAGGCATTCGCGGTCCTGATCCACCGTTGACACCGCACTGACCAAGTCAATGAGGGCGGTGGAGGACGGCACCACCGTGGTGTCAAAGGTGACTTCAAAGGCTGGATCGCGCCCGTAGGTGGTGGCCTGCCATTGATTGGGTTCATCGGTTTCCCGAATGATCCAATCCACCCCATTCACCCGACTGCACATCTCCGTGGTGGGCTGCGGTGGCGTCACTCCGCACCGCACCACCAGAGCCGCCGGCTCCCCGTAGGCCGTGGTGCCCTGGCTGGTGGTTTGGCGCTGATCCTGCTCCGAAATGGACTCCGGCATGGCCATCATGGCTGGCGCGCAATCAGGATTGGCGGCATCTTCTGCAGCATCCACGGAAACCGGTCCCGCACCGCACGCCGTGAGCAGCATCCCGGAGAGCACCACGACGACGCCGAACCCCACCCTCCGGTGTTGCCCTCCCCGGCGCTGTGGTGAGTCCGTGTGGCCACCGGTTGATGGGTGTCGACCAGAAAGCCGGGCACGCTGAAGAAGCGGTTTGTCTGCAGGCATGAGCTCAGTCTAGGCGGTATCCAGCGCGGTCGGATTGACTGTGCTGTCCGAGCGCTGGGCTACCGTGAGGGCGTGACGGAGAATCTGACGGTGGCAGCGTTGAGTGAGGCGCAGTTGATAGCGCGCTTTGCCCCCTTGCTCAATGCTGGCTGGCCAGAAACGGACGGTGACTGGGCAGAACCAGATGGCGGCGGGGCAGAATCGGGTGGCCCCTATCAGATCCTTGGCCCAGGCGATGATTGTGCGGTGGTGGCCGCCCCGGACCGGCGATTCGTGATCTCCACGGACACCCAGGTTGAGGGCCAGGATTTTGAACTGCAGTGGCCCAGCGGTTTTCGCTCCTCAGGGCTGGACACCGGGCACAAATGTGCCACCCAGAACCTGGCGGACGCTGCGGCCATGGGTGCGGTGCCATCCTCCTTGGTGGTGTCCTTGACCTTGCCCAGCACCACCCCGGTGCAGTGGGTGGAGGACTTTGCCCGGGGCCTTCGGGCAGGCATGGTGGCCTGCGGTGCGGACCGCTGCCGAGTGGTGGGGGGTGACCTGGGCGCTGGTCGGGAGATTTCGGTGACTGCCACCGTGACGGGTGACCTTCAGGGGCGGGCACCGGTGCGGCGTAACGGCGCCCAACCCGGCGACGTCGTTGTGCTGGCAGGTACCGTGGGGCGCGCTGCGGCGGGGCTGGAGATCTTGCGGGAAAGCGCATACCGGCCCGGAGACAACGCGGCTGTGGACGCCCTGGTTCAATCGCAGCTGCGGCCGGTGACACCGGTGCAACTGGGAGCTGAGCTGGCGCGCTGCGGGGCCACGAGCATGATTGACGTCTCAGATGGGCTGGTGCGGGATGCGAGCCGGGTGGCACGGGCCTCCGGTGTGGAGATGGTCCTGGACCCCCATGCCCTGGAG
Organism: Kocuria sp.; assembly: GCF_030538595.1. Lineage (GTDB taxonomy): Bacteria > Actinomycetota > Actinomycetes > Actinomycetales > Micrococcaceae > Kocuria. The sequence continues at coordinate 94,920 of NZ_JAUNTS010000005.1, read as the reverse complement.
GCACTGGCGCGGGAGTTGCAACCTGCGGCGCGGTTGACGGGGCGTGATCCGCTGTACTGGGTACTCAACGGCGGAGAAGATCACGGATTGTTATCCACAGTGCCCCCGCATCATCAGCTACCTGACGGGGTACGTCCGTTAGGCTCGGTGCGGGCTGCAGCCAAGGGCTGGCCCACGGCATCGGCCGCACCCACGGCGGCAGCATCAGAACCGGGGTCAGCAGCGGCCCAACAGCCGGTGTGGGTGGCCAACACACCAGTGAGTCAGCTCCCTGAAGGAGTCAGGGGGCAGGGATGGGACCATTTTGAATCAGAGGACGGCTTCTAGCACATCGGCCGTGCAGCGATGGCTGGAGATGGCAGCTGGTGATCTGCGGGACCACACGGAGATTCTCAACGCCCTCAATGTATTTCCGGTGGCAGATGCGGACACCGGGAGCAATTTGGCGGCCACCGTGGAAACTGCCGCACTGGCCACGGAGATGCTGGAAACCCCCGATCTGAGTGAACTGGTCACCCTGGCCGGACAAGCAGCGTTGGAAGAAGCCCGCGGAAATTCGGGCACCCTTTTTGCAGTGTTCCTGACGGCCATGGGAGATGGCCTGCAATCGGCAGAGCGGCTCCATGCGGAGGCTCTTGTCAGCGGGCTCAGCGCTGGATCTGTACGGGCCTGGTCCGTCCTGACCGATCCCGTACCGGGAACCATGCTTTCCGTGCTGGCCGCTGCAGCAGCGGTACCCGTACCGGACCACGGTGAACCCGGGTCCAAACAGCAACTCACCCGGTACCTGCGCACCATGGTTGCTGCGGCCAAAGACGCCGTGGTGGCCTCCACCCAAGAACTGGAAGTCCTGCGCGGAACCCGAAAAGTGGATGCCGGGGCGCTGGGTCTGCTGATCATCCTGGACGCGTTGCGCCGAGCTCTTGTGGGGCACAATCCCACCGGCCCCGAACTGTGGGGTGGTGCGGAGCAATCTCAGGCGACTGGCGCTGGGACAGCGGAGAGCAATACCTCCCAGGCCGGGACCACGGTCCCAGACGGTGCCGCCCAGGTCAGGGAGGATGCTGTCCAGAGCGCAGAGGATGCTACTCAGACAACAGGTGAGTCAGGCCAGGACACTTACGACTCAGAAGATTTTGAGCCTGTGGGTCAGGTGTTGACCCTGATCGGCTATGACCTGTACCCGCCGGTGGAAGATGCCGACGCCGCTGCCATGGATGCTCTGAAAGCTGCCACCACGGGCGTTGAGGTCATGGCCACCATGGACATGAGTGCCCTGGCGGCTGCCACCATTCGGCATGAACTGGATGAGACCGGAAACAGCGTGATTGTCTCCGCGGTGTCTGAAATTGATGAGCAGACGTGGCGATGGCGTGTTCATGTCCACGTCCCGGAACAGCAGATGGCCCTGGAAATCCTGCGGCGCCACGGTTCCCCACGCAACATCACGGTGACCGGCCTGGGTAACCCTGCGACTGGTCCGGGTAACACTGCGGCTGGCCTGGATTGAGTGTGAGTACCCCCGGACATCCCCGCCGTGGTGATCTTGACCGGGCGCTGGCGGAAATTCTCAGCTCCACCCAGGCGCGCATCATGGGGGACAGTCTGAACCTGCATACTTTTGGGGACCTTCTGGACCACGTACCCAGGCGTCTGGTGCAGCGGGGAGAGCTGAGTTCCTTTGCCGAGCTTGAACTGGACACGCACGCCACCCTGGTGGCAGAGGTGGTGTCCGTGAACACCCGGCGGATGCGCAACCGCAAAGGCTCCATCACGGAGGTGGTGATCACGGATCGCTCCCACCACAACGATCACGCGGTGCTCACCGAGGCCGGTGATGACAGCATGACGCTCAGCTTTTTCAATGCTTATACCGCCGCCCGTGAGCTCTCCAGCGGCAGTCATGCGCTCTTCAGCGGCAAAGTGGGTCTCTACAAAGGTCATCGGACCATGACCAATCCGCATTACGCCCCGCTGGACACCGAAGATGAAATCGGCTCCCTGGAAGTTCTGGCGGATGCAGGCAGCCCCATTGCCGTCTACCCCGCCACCGCCAGGCTCACCAGTGACCGCATTGCGGCGGCCGTCAAACAGGTTCTTCACGCCACTGACTGGTCCACCGTCCCGGATCCCCTCCCCGCCGGTGTGGCTGATCGCCACGGCTACCCGGAGCTTGCCACGGCCTACCGGCATCTACACCGGCCACCGGATGAGCGCAGTTGGTATCGAGCCAAAGCCCGCTTCCGGCACACAGAGGCTTTGATGCTGCAAACGGCTCTGGTGCGGCGTCGTCGTGCAGTGAATCTGCGGCCGGCCGCACCCTTACCGGGAGTTGAACACGGCATCCGGCAGCGATTCGATGCCCAGCTTCCGTTTGAACTGACCCCCGCGCAGCGTGCCGTGGGGGAGCAACTGTCCCGGGATTTGGGCCGCGAGCACCCCATGAATCGCTTGCTGCAAGGAGATGTGGGAGCCGGTAAAACTGTGGTGGCATTGCGGGCCATGCTGCAGGCCGTTGACTCCGGGGCGCAGGCGGTGTTGCTGGCCCCCACAGAGGTCTTGGCCGCCCAGCACTACGCCTCCGTTCAGGCTGCCATGGGGCCGCTGGCCCAGGCCGGAACACTGGGCGGTGATGCAGATGGCACCCGGGCAGTACTGCTGACTGGCTCCATGCCGCAGGCAGCCCGCAAGAAGGCAATGCTGGAAATCACCACGGGGGAGGCCGGGTTGGTGATCGGTACGCACGCCCTCCTGTCCGAAAAGGTGCAGTTCTTCAACCTGGGGCTGGTGGTGGTGGATGAACAGCACCGTTTTGGTGTGGAGCAGCGTGACCGTCTGCGTGATTCCGGCCAGATGGCACCACACCTTCTGGTCATGACCGCAACACCCATTCCGCGCACAGTGGCCATGACCGTATTCGGTGATCTGGATGTCTCCGTGCTGGAGGGATTGCCCGGCGGACGCCAGCCCATCAGCACGCACGTGGTGGGGCTGTCCGAACACCCCCGCTGGGAGCAACGAATTTTTCAGCGAGCCAGGGAGGAGATAGCGGCGGGCCGTCAGGTCTATTTTGTGGCCCCAAAAATTGGCGACGACGCCCCTGTCCCACCCATGTCCCTGGCCGAATCCGTCCAGGTTCTGGCCGCCGCTCCCATGCTGCGCGCGCAACGTGAATCAGCCAAGAAAAAAGCCACGCGAACCACACGCGGCGGGGACAATCCACCTTCCGATGCGTTGCGGGAACCGGCCGGCCTGGAACCGGGTGAGGGCATGGTGTCCACGCGGTGGCTGGAAGAGTTGGTGGCCGACTCCCCAGAACTGAGCGGCATCCGTGCCGCCGTGCTGCACGGACGTTTGGATGCCCAGGAAAAAACACAGACCATGGAGGAGTTTGCCGCCGGGGAGATTGACCTCTTGGTGTGCACCACCGTGGTGGAAGTGGGCGTGGATGTTCCCAACGCCACCTTCATGGTGGTTTTTGATGCCGATCGGTTCGGGATCTCCCAACTTCACCAGCTGCGCGGACGCATTGGCCGCGGTGAACACGCCAGTACGTGCCTGCTGGTGACCCGCAGGGAACCGGGGCACCCGTCACGGGAACGGATCGACGCCGTTGCTGCCACCACTGACGGTTTTGAACTGGCTCAGGCGGACCTGAACCTGCGGCGTGAAGGCGATATTTTGGGTGATGCCCAGTCCGGTGGGCGCAGCACCTTGCGGCTGTTGCGGGCCTTGGATGACATCAAAGTCATTGAAAGCGCTCGCCGGGAGGCCATGGAGATCCTGGACGTGGACCCCACGCTGGAGCGGCACTGGGGGCTGGCTCTGGCCATTGAGGCTTACCTGGATGAGAACACCGAAAAATACCTGGAGCGTGGTTGATGAGCAGGATCATTGCCGGGGCAGCGGGGGGACTGCGGTTGCATTCCGTGCCGGGAACCGGGACCAGGCCCACCACGGATCGGGTCAAGGAATCCCTGTTCTCCCGTCTGGAGGCTTGGGGGATGCTCCGCCAAGCACGTGTGTTGGACCTGTACGCCGGTTCAGGGGCCTTGGGCTGTGAAGCTGCCAGCCGCGGTGCGGATTCCGTGGACCTGGTGGAACGGGATCGGAAGGCCTTGGCCGTGGCTCACGCCAATGCGGAGGTGGTCAATCGGGCGTTGGGAGAAACCATCGCAGTTGCCCACAGAGGCAGTGTCTTGAGTTTTTTGACGGCGCACACCGGCCCGTGGGACTTGGTTTTGGCCGATCCTCCCTACCCTCTGACGGAGGAACAGGTCACCGAGTTCTTGGCACCCTTGCCCGGCCGGCTGGGCCCCGGTGCGGTGGTTGTGGTGGAACGTTCAGCACGCTCCCCGGAACCTGCCTGGCCCACCGGGCTGCGGCGGTTGGAATCCTCCAAGCACGGGGAAACCGCACTGTGGTTCGCGGAGGAATGCTCCGCACGCTCTCTGGAGAGCTGATCCCACGCAGCGTCGTGGCCTTTTCATCCGGGGTTCATCTGGGCGGGGCACTGTTGTCACCGACCCGCGGCCGGTAGGCGAATCGGACCGCACCACGGAGCAGGCCCGCAGCGGGCCAGGAGGATCACCGCATGAAGATCACGGTTCTGGGCACGGGCTATCTGGGGGCAACTCACGCGGCCTCCATGGCGGAAATGGGCTTTGAGGTCCTGGGCCTGGACGTTGACCCCGCCAAGGTGGAGGCGCTGTCCGCCGGGGTGTTGCCCTTTCACGAACCAGGCTTGGGCCAACTTCTGAAAAAGCACGTGACCTCCGGCCGATTGCGCTTCACCTCTGACTACGCAGAAGCCGGTGCTTTCGGGGACGTGCACTTTGTGGGTGTGGGTACCCCGCAGCGCCCCGGTTCTTACGCCGCAGACATGAGCTACGTGGACTCCGCCGTGGCTTCCATTGCCCGGCACTCCCAGCGCGATGCTGTGATTGTGGGAAAGTCCACCGTCCCGGTGGGTTCTGCTCGCAGGCTGCGGGCCCTGGTCCGGGAGAACGCACCGGATGGTGTGGTGGTTGACCTGGTCTGGAATCCGGAATTTCTGCGGGAGGGCCACGGGGTGGAGGACACCTTGCGTCCGGACCGGATGGTCCTGGGGCTGCCCGGTTACGGAGGGCAACACGACGACGCCGATCAGCTCACGGACCAGCGCTTGGAAGCCGTCATGCGGGAGGTGTACGCCCAGCAGCTGGAAGCCGAGATTCCGCTGATCATCACCGACTATGAGACCGCTGAGCTGGTCAAGGTGGCGGCGAATGCCTTTTTGGCCACCAAAATCAGTTTCATCAACTCCCTGTCTGAGCTCACCGAGGCTGTCGGGGGCGACATCCGCACTCTGGCCGACGCCATTGGCATGGACGAGCGCATCGGCCGCAAATTCCTCAACGCCGGGGTGGGGTTTGGCGGTGGCTGCCTGCCCAAGGACATCCGCGCCTTGCGGGCGCGTGCTTCCGAGCTCGGTCTGGATCAGTCCGTGCGTTTCCTGGTGGAAATTGACGACATCAACACTCGCCGCCGCGATCACACGGTGGGCATGGTCACGGACATGCTGGGCGGTTCTGTCATGGGCCGTCAGGTGGCCGTTCTGGGGGCGGCTTTCAAACCGGAGTCCGACGACGTCCGCGACTCACCCGCGCTGGACATTGCGGCGCGGTTGCATTCAATCGGTGCGGATGTGCACGTTTATGATCCCCAGGCCAACCGGAACGCGGCTGAGCGCTACCCTCGGGTGGACTACGTGGACTCCCTACCCCAAGCCGTGGCTCGCGCGGAAGTGGTCCTGCTGCTCACGGAATGGCAGGAGTTCCGCACCATGACTCCCGACCAGTTGAGTCCCTTGGTGAAGGCCAAACAGATCTTGGACGGCCGCAATGTCTTGGACCCGCAGGTGTGGGAAGGGGCAGGCTGGACCTATCGGGCGTTGGGCCGCAAGGGTTGACACCCCGCGATTTCAGACCAGGTGCCGCTCAAGCCGCTGCATGGCAGCCTCCAGCGTGTCCGTTTGCTTGCACGCGGCCACGCGCATCCAACCGTCGTACAGCTCGCCATGGGCAGCCGAAGCGAAAGCTGCCACCGGTAGAAGTGCCACACCGGCCTGTTCAATGAGTGCGGTGGAGAGCCCCGGGCTGTCCGTGACGCCCAGGCGTTCGTACAACGGCCGGAAGTCCGCCACCACGTAATAGGAGCCGGACGGAGTGGCCACGTTCAGTCCCAGAGCACGTAAGTGGTTGACCACCAGATGTGATCGCTGTCCCTGCTGTTCTGCCAGTGCGCCGGCCCAGGCCGGGTCCTGCAAGCCGGTGGCCACGGCATCCTGTAACGGTGCTGCGGGGGAGTGCGTCAGGTACGTTTTCACCGCTCGGACCCCGGTGATCAGCTCAGCCGGGCCTGTGACCCAGCCGATCCGCCACCCTGTGGCGCGCAGCGTCTTGGAGGCTGAAGAGACCACGAGCGTTCGTTCGGTGATTTCCGTGATCAGGCGCGCTCTGTCTGTTTCGGACATCTGATGGCCGCTGCCGGTCAGTAAAATCGAACGGTCCTTCGCAGCCGCAAGGGAGGTGTGGCTGCCGTCAAAACGTAGATGTTCGTACACCTCATCGGTGATGATCACTGCATCATGGGCAATGGCCTGCTGGGCTATCAACAACGCGGTGTCCGGGTCCAGGACGGTGCCCGTGGGATTGTGCGGATCATTGAGCACCACCGCGGCGGTGCGCGGCCCAAAGGCTGCACGAATGTCCTCGGCCTGCGGGCGGAAGGCTGGGGGCCGCAGCGGAATGGTGCGCAGATTGGCGCCCACAAAGGAGACCACGGCTGCGTAGAGATCGTAATAAGGCTCCAGGACCACCACGTCTTGGCCCGGGGACACCGTGGACAGCAAAGCTGCCGTGAGGCCTTCGGCAGCGCCCACCGTGATCAGAACCTCAGTGTCCGGGTCCAGGGCGCGTCCCTGAGTCCTGGCCTGCTGAGCGGCCACCGTCTGGCGCAACGCAAGGGAACCCACGGCAGGGGTGTACTGATTCTTCCCCGATCCAATGGCTGCGGCCGCGGCTTCCAGCATGACCTGCGGGCCGTCCTCATCCGGAAAGCCCTGTCCCAAATTGATTGCACCGTGGCGGGCAGCCTGGGCAGAGGTTTCATCAAAGATGGTGGATCGAAACCGCCCCTGGGCGTCCAGCAAGCCGCCTCCGGTAGCCATGGCGCGCCACGGGAGAAGGCGTTGGGGTGCTCGATCATCCATGCAGTCACTCATGCCTTCGAGTTTAGAAACACCGGCACCGCGTACCGGTCACCAAACCGCTAGCGTGGTGCCCATGACACCGACCAGCGCACGCCGTGCCATCTGCCCCGGATCCTTTGATCCCATTCACCGCGGGCACGTGGAAATCATCCGCCGTACCGCGTTGCTGTTTCCGGAAGTGGTGGTTGCCGTGAGTGACAATCCCAAGAAGTCCTACTTCTTTGACCGGCAGCAACGGCTGGACTTGGCGGAGGCTTCTCTGCGGGGCATCCCGGGCGTCGTCGTCGAACCTCTGGAGGAAGGATTACTGGCGCGGTATGCGGCGGATCGGGGAGCCGTGGCCCTGGTCAAGGGGCTGCGTTCCGGGCAGGACTATGACTACGAGCTGCCCATGGCCGCCATGAATCGGGCGCTGACAGCGGTGGAAACGGTTTTTCTGCCGGCCAATCCCGATCTGCTGCACATTTCCTCCAGCCTGGTCAAGGAGGTGCACGGGCTGGGGGGAGACGTGGCGCCGTTCGTGCCCGAGCCGGTGTACGCAGCGCTGACGGCGCGCTCGACTGGTGTGTGACGAGAGATTCGCCACGCCGTGCCGACTCGGTTGAGCCTGAGCGGAGCAACCGAGTAGGATAGGCCGCTGGTATTGGACCCACAGGAGCAGATCATCGTACGTGCCACCCCATCACCCCTGAGCATCAACGTCAGGGACTTGGAACACCGTCCGGGGACCATGCGCACCTGGCAGGAGACAGTGCCCGCGCCGAGTGATTTCGGCAATGCGCTGATTGGGGCCCCCGAAGGCTCTGAGATGGTTTGCGATCTGAGACTCGAATCCGTCCATGACGGAATCCTGGTTTCCGGGGACGTGACCATTAGCCTTGAAGGCCAGTGCAGTCGATGCCTCGACCCCATCACCGACCAACTGGTGGTGGAGGTGCAGGAACTCTTCCTGTTCGACGCCCCCTCCGAAGTTCCGGAGGACGACGACGAAGCCGACGAAATGTACGAAGTCCAGGACGAAACCATCGACCTGGAACCCATGCTTCGGGACGCAGCGATCACCAAGCTGCCGTTCCAACCGGTGTGCCGGGAGGACTGCGAAGGTCTGTGTGCCCAATGTGGCGTGCGGCTGGAGGAGCACCCGGGTCACCACCATGAAGTGCTTGATCCGCGCTGGAGCGCCCTGGAAGGGCTGTTCGGTGCGGATTCCGACACCACGAGAGAAGAGAGATAGCAGTGGCTGTTCCCAAGAGGAAGCTCTCGCGTGCAAACACCCGCATGCGCCGTTCACAGTGGAAGGCAAAGGCCCCCAAGCTGGTCCGTTCGGTAGAAAACGGCAAGACCGTTTACAGCTTGCCGCACCAGGCCAAGCTGGTCACCGACTCCGCGGGCACCGCCCTGTACTACGAGTACAAGGGCCGCAAGGTAGCCGACGCCTGAAAACGGTGAACGATTTTCAGGATCTTGAGAAGCGTCTCGGCGTCGACATCGACGCCGAGACGCTTCTCATTGCCCTGACGCACCGCTCTTACGCCTACGAGCATCCCGGTCAGGTGCACAACGAACGCCTGGAGTTCTTGGGCGACTCCGTGCTGGGGCTCGCGGTGACCGATGAGATTTACCGGCGTTATCCGGCGCGCTCAGAGGGCGAACTGGCCAAGATCCGCGCCTCCGTGGTCTCCACACGGACCCTGGCGCAACTGGCACGGGGTCTGGACTTGGGTCCGTTCATCCGGCTGGGCAAGGGTGAAGTGCGCACGGACGGTCAGGACAAGAACTCCATCCTGGCGGACACCATGGAGTCGATCATCGGTGCCGTGTATCTGACCCACGGGATCGAGCGCGCCCGCAGCTTTGTGCTGGGCATGATTGTGCCGCTGCTGGAAGATGACTTTGTGATTCACGAAGGCCGCGACTGGAAGACCGAAATCCAGGAGTTGGCCGCCATGCGCCACCTGGGCGCCGTGAGCTATGCGGTGGTGGGTGCCGGACCGGATCACAACCGTTCGTTTGTGGCCACGTGCGTGATCGGTGACGACGACGCCGGCGCGGGTGAAGGTACGTCCAAGAAAGAAGCCGAGCGGCGGGCTGCTGCGGCTGCTTATCTCAATTTGACGGGTACCACCCTCACCGATGGTCACGGTCGGCCTGTCCAGGCCCCCGGCTCCCAGACCGTGCCGGCCAGCCCGGTTTCGGAGCAGTCTGTGGCTGAGAAGAAGTCCCGGCGCGCGCGGCGTGGCCCCGGTGGAGCCGCGTCCGATTTCCCGCGGGATTGACGGATGCCTGAACTGCCCGAAGCAGAGGTGGTCCGCCGCGGTTTGGCCCGGTGGGTGGCAGGGCGCGTGGTGGAATCCGTCCACGTTCTGGATGCCCGCTCCGTACGCCGGCACGTTGAGGGACCGGATGCCTTTGTGCAGGACCTGACCGGTTGCCGAGTGCTGGATGTTGTCCGCCGTGGAAAGTTCCTGTGGATGCCGCTGCAGCCGCCGGAACAAGGTGGTGCCGGCGGCACGTTTGATGCTGACGCCACGTTTGATGGCGGCCTCAGCTCTGATCCTGCCGCACAGGACTCTGCTGCTGCTGCACCTGCACCCGCGCTGGCGCTGATGGCTCATCTGGGGATGTCCGGGCAGATGTTGGTGAAGAATTCCGAACTGCCGGATGATCGCCACCTGCGTATCCGCCTGACCCTGTCTGAAGCCCCGGACCCCGAGCACCCCGGTGCGACTCTGCCGGGTGAATTGCGGTTTGTGGATCAACGAATTTTTGGCGGGATGTTCATTGACGATCTGGTGCCCACCGCAGATGGCGCCCCCGCCGGACAGGGTCTTCGCGGTGATGCCCTGATTCCCGAACACGCCGCCCACATTGCCCGCGACCCGTTGGACCCAGCTTTTGACATGGACGCGGTGCACGAGCGGCTGCGGCGTCGTCGTACTGGAATCAAGCGAGCGCTGCTGGATCAAGGTTTGGTGTCCGGCATTGGCAACATCTACGCGGACGAGGCACTGTGGGAGGCGCGCCTGCACTACGCCCGCCCCACGGAAACTCTCACGCGGGCGGAGACCCGGCGCGTTCTGGAAGCCGTGCAGACGGTGATGACCCGGGCGCTGGAGGCCGGCGGCACCAGCTTCGATTCCCTCTACGTGAATGTGAACGGGGAGTCGGGGTACTTTGCGCTGTCCCTGAACGCCTACGGGCAGACCGGTGAACCGTGCCCGCGATGCGCTGCAGCCGGGCGGGAAGGCGTGATTGTGCGGGAGCAGTTCATGAACCGCTCGTCCTTCCGGTGTTCTGTCTGCCAGCGGAAACCGCGCAACGCTCGTTTCTGAGCCCAGGCCAGCTCGTCAGCCAACTTGCGCATGGCAAATGCGCTGCGCCGACCCCGAAAACGCATTTGGCGCGTCCAAGTTCGGATCGGCAGCCAAGCAGCATGTCGCGCGTTGAAAGGTTGTGTCAGCCCATGGAAATCAGCGGAGGTACTGCTCGCGGACCTTCAAACCCTCTTCCAACTCATCCAGGACACCTTGCATGAACAGCTTGCGGTGATGGTGGTCGGTGGTCATGGAGGCCACAAAGTTCAGACCCGCAAAGGCGGCAAGCACCAGGCAGACCTTGAGCAGTTCCTGGCTGAGCGGCAGACCGGGCATCAGCCACGGAAACACGATGTGGGGTGCCTGTCCGGTCCACTGCGCAATGGTGGCCACCGGGATGGAGAGCATGCCGAAACCCACCAGAAAGGCAAAAACCAGCAGGCTGAAAATCCCTGCCTGGATGGTCACCACCAGGGTGGGAACAGCCAGGATATTGGCTTGTTCCATCAGCCGCGGTGGTGTGGCAGAGGATTTCAAGTGGGCCTGAAGGTGCGAACCGCGCACAATCTCCGCTGTGAGCACCATGTTCAGAACATTGGCAAGGACCAGCAGAACGACGGCGGTCAACGTGATGTTGAGCCACGATATGGCCCCGGCGATCTGCCAGATGTTTGAGTTGTAGAACAGGAACAGCAGCACCAACATCAGCAGTGGCAAGGCTCGGATGACCATGGCCCCAACACTTTGCAATTCCTGGATGATGCGTTGAATGGACCACAAAGTGATCACGCCCAGCCCTAAATAGGCACCAACCAGGAGAGCCGCCACCAGGGTCACGGCGGTGAGAAGATTGATCCCAAGTCCAATTTCCCAGGGTGCCACCATCACCGCCAACAAGGTGATCAGTAGCCCTGCCAGGACCACGCCGGCCCGGACACGTGTCCGCCCACGCCGGACCACCAATGCCACCGCCCACAACATGAGGGGTGAGCACAGGTGGATGACCAGTACCACCCCCGCCACAATGGTTGTGGTCCACAGAAGGTCATCGGGGAGAGTGTCAGCCTGAAGGTAGTCCACACCGGCGCGGCGTTCGGCAGCCACCAGCACTCGCAATCCGATGGCCTGTGTCAGCAACAGCAGACCGAGCACCACCAGCATGGGGCCGGTGTAGGGGATGAGTTCGCGGCGTCGTTGGCTGGGCCGGACCACCAGGGGTAGACCTTGCTGCCGTAGCCGCTCGGCCAGAAGCACCTGCGCAGACTGTCCGGGACCGGTGACTCGTAAGCGCCGCATGGCTGTGGATTTCATCTCACCTCAAGCCTTGTGCCGAGTGCGCAGAACTTTGGGCATGGCAAATGCGCTCCAGGAATCCCCACAGCGCATTCGCCATGCCCAAGGTTCCACGGCGGATCAGCTGACCTTGCGCCGGGTCTTTTCCAACCGCTTTTCCCGGATTTCAGCCACCACCGGCATGGGGTTCTGGGTGTAGTAGGCCTTCAACCGAGCCATGCCTTCTTCAAGGGACACGGCAGGCTTCCACCCCAGAACTTCCTGGGTGCGCTTTTGGTCGAACCAGTGCGCCGTGGAGAGCTGTTCGGCCAGGAACTCAGTCATGGGCGGCTCATCCTGACCGGGTTTGATCGGCCAGATCTTTTCAATGACCCTGCCCGCAAACTTCACCAACCCGGCGGGGACTTTACGGGTGGGAGGGGCCACGGAACCGGCCTTGCACATCAGCGCAATGATTTCACCCACCGGGCGCGGCTGCCCGTTGGTCACCACAAAGGCCTCTCCGTGGCTGACCTCGATCCGTTCCAGGGCGCGAACAATCGCCTCGGCCGCGTTGTCAATGTAAGTGGTGTCAATGAGTGCGGCGCCATCGTCCAGCAGGGGCAAACGACCCCTGGCGGCGCGGTCCACAATGCGTTCCACCAGCTGCGTGTCTCCGGGGCCCCACACAATGTGCGGGCGAATGGCAGTCACGCGGAAGTTGGGTGAATCGGCTTCCAGGGCCAGCAATTCTGCAGCGGCCTTGGACCGGGCGTAATTGCCACGGGCATGCCGCGGGTCAGCCGGTTCGGCGCCGTCGCCTTGGATGGATTCTCCGGTGTGGGCCACCGATGGCGAGGAAACGAACACCACATTGCGCGCGCCCGCCATTCGAGCAGTTTCCAAGATCACGCGAGTGCCCGTGACGTTGGTGTGTACAAAATCGTCCCAGTCACCGGCAAATGAAACTTTGGCGGCAAGGTGCACCACATCGTCCACCCGCTCCATGGCAGCTTCCACGGCCTCCGGGTCCGTGATGGAGCCCAAGACCTGCTCGATCCCGTCCTCCTGGGCCAGTGCGGCGGGGCTGCGCTGCATGATGCGTACCTGCCATCCGCGATCGCGCAGGAGACGCGCCACGGCGGCACCGAGCATTCCGGAGGCACCGGTCACCAGAACGCGGCGTCCCTCACCGCGCAGCGCCGAGACATCGCGCAATTCAGCCGGTGTGGCCCTGTGGGCACGGCGCGGGGCGTGCGCTTTGGCGGGTGTGGTGGGTGTTGGACTCATGGGTTCTTGATCTTTCCCCCGCCAAGGGCTGCCTCAGCCCAGTCGGCGAGCAGGGTTCGGTCAATTTTGGAATTGTGGCGAACATCCGTGGGGTGGGCTTTGACCACCAGCACGGCAGCCAGATCCAGTCCGGTGGCTTCGGCGACGGCGGCCCTCACCTTGGCAGCCAGCGCCGGCCGGGCCAGACCCACCGACCGTGAGGCCGGCTCCGTTTCGCACACGGCCACCGGAACCTGGGCGCCTCTGCGACCCACACCAACGATCGCGGTGCGGCCCACGCCCGGAACTTCCGCTGCGGCGTGTTCGGCCGCCACGGGGGCCACCACGCCGTCGGCGGTGTGCAGTACGTGGCTCAGCCGCCCTTCCACCCACAGGCGTCCCTTGGCGTCAAAGTGTCCGACGTCGCTGGTGGAGTGCCATCCGGGAAGCCTGGTGGATTCATTTTCCGTGACCCACAGGTGGTCGTAGCGGTCCTTCATGTGTGGTGCCTGCGCCACGATTTCACCCAGAATGCCGGGTTGATCCGTGAGCTCTCCTGCTGGGACGCCGTCGTGATTCAACGGACGGATGCGGATGGTGGCCCCGGGTACTGGGGTCCCTACGCACACACCACCTCCAGCACCTTCCACGCGCGGCGTACCGTGCAGCCCGGCCTCCGGGTTCTGAGGCTGTGAGTCCACGGCGGCCTCGCGGATGGTGGGAAGGTCAACATCCGTGAGGGGCAGACACTCGGTCATGCCGTAGGGGGTGTGCAACACAGCGTTCGGCAGAAGATCCTGCAGATCCTCCAACAGCGTGGGAGGTAGCGGGGCGCCGGCCGACAGCATGAGTTTGACGTTGCCCAGGGCCTCACGCTGGTGCGCGGAGAGTTCGTTCTGCGTGGCCAGCACATTGACGATGGCGGCGGGGGAGGCAAAGACCGAGGTCGCTTCAATGGCACCGGCGGCATCCGCCAGAGCACGAGCTGTCAGTGTCCGCGGCTTGGTGACGTCCATGTCCGGGGTCACGGAGGCAGCGCCCATGGCCGGGGCCAACAGAGCAAACGGAGCAAAGGCCGCCACCAGGCCGGTCCCGGGGCGCAGGTCACAGACGGCAGCAACGGCATCGCGCATGGCGGCCATCTGACGTTGGGTGTAGACCACGCCCTTGGCGGGCCCGGTGGAGCCGGAGGTGAACAGCACCGCTGCATCAGCTTCCGGGTCCAAGACGGGGAACGGAATGGGTGGGGTCTTGGCCAGCTCGGCAACCGTGTGCGCCACCCCCAGGGCCTTGGTCCGGACAGGGTCCAAGTCGGTCACGCTGATCCGGGTACCCGGCCAGCCAAAGGCTTGCGCAGCCGCCAGCGCGCGGGGGATGCCCACCAGCCACCGGGGGGCAGCGCCCTTCAGTGCACGGGAGAGCCCCTTGGCGCCCAGGCCGGTGTCCGCCACCACGATCACAGCACCGATCCGGAAACACGCGTACATCAACGTGGTCAGATCAGTGCCCGGGGGAATCATCAGATTGATGCGGTCCCCGGGGCGAACACCAATGTTGAGCAACCCCGCAGCAATGGAATTGACCCGCTGATCCAGCTCGGTCCAGGAGAGCCGCTTCTTCACCGCCGGCTCGGAGTCATTGGTGGCCGGTCCCATGTCCACCGTGGCCACTTCCCAGGCGTGGGCCTGCTGGGCTGCACGTTCGGTCAGCCCAGTGTGGAAGGGTTTGAAATCGGCGGGGAGCGGGTCCGCGGTTCCGCCGGGGCGAACGGCCTGGTGTTGCTCACGGTGAGTGTGATCATCCACAAAGTTCTCGGTCAACCACCGCATGATGGGCTCTTGAACCGGGCGGTCCTGGGGCAGAAGGTGATTGGCGCCTTCATACCGATGCACCGTGGCCTGCGGGAGGCGCTGGATCAAATCCTGGAGGTACTGCTCCTTGAACACCGGATCCTTGGTACCCCACAGCAACAGGGCGGGAACGGTGGCGGTGGAGACCCACTGAGCCGTGCGCTCGTACCGGGAGTTGGAGGGATGCCCGTCAAAGGCCGGGATGTCCGCCACAAAGTTCTGGATGCCCTGACGGCGTTCGGCAGTTTGATACGGGGCTTCAAAGGCCTCCTGCACTTCCTCCGAGATTCCCGACTCCACCAAAGTGACGGAAACGTTCAAGAAGGCCTTGGACTTGGAGGTCAGCGATCCGTGCACGGCTGGTGCCAGGGCCAGCCGCAGGGGTGCTGGGATGGCGCCGGTGGCAGGGTCGTGGTAGACGGCGGTGTTGGTCATGATGATGCCCGCGTGCACGGCCGGATGCAGTTCTGCCCAGCCCATTGAAATCAGCCCGCCCCAGTCGTGGGCAAGGGTGACCACGGGGTCGTCGTCGTCAATTCCCATGGCAGCCGTGAGGTCGCTGAGATCCTGGATGCGATCGTCGTAGCGTCGGTTCAGGCCAGTGCGTTCGGAAAAACCCATGTCCAGCTGATCCACGGCCACAACGCGCCACGGGTGCTCGGCTTCAGTGGCGGCTGTGATCACATCACGCCACAGATAGGACCAAGTGGGGTTTCCGTGGACGGCCAGGACGGTGCCCACCGGCTGCTTGCCCTCTGCCTCCAACACCGACTGGTTGTCCAGGACGTGCCAGCGGCGCAGGCGGCCGCGGACGGGCTCACACGCCGCATTGGAGGCCACCTCCACCGTGGTGGACCACCGCGGGTCAATACCCGGCAGCGGAGTGTCCGTGTAAGGCAGGTGGGGGCTGGTCGGTGCGGAAGTGTTGCCCGTGTGACTCACCAGTCGATCTCCATGAAAGTCGCGTTCAATCCGGAGCCCACGCCCATGGCCAGCACCCGGTGTCCGGGCTGGAAGGCGCCCTCCGCTTGCTGGGCCAAAGTCATGGGCAGGGCAGCTGCGGCCACGTTGCCCCAGAAGGGGAAGGTGCGCGGCAGCTTGTGCGGGGGGATGCCGATGTCGTTTTCGGTCTTGTCCGTGTGGGACGTGGAGACCTGGTGGGCAATCACCCAGTCAAAGTCATCCCATTCAAAGCCCTGGGTGCGGGCTTCCTCCCACGTGGTGGTCAACAGCCCAACACCGTGTTTGAGCAGCCCGGAGGCATCCGTGAACATGCCATCGAAGCCGCCGATGCACAGCCCGTGGTGCTCGGTGGCCGAGCGGGTCACGGAGGTGCGGATTCGGTGCCCCTCCGGGTGAGCATCCGCCTTGCCCACCACTGCCGCTGCGGCACCGCACCCCAGGGTCAGGGTGGCGAATTCCCGGATCACATCCGCGCGCGTCACATCCGGCTGCTGCAGTCGCTCGAAAGCCTCACGGTGCCAGGGGGTGGGGTCTTCACCCGCCAGAACGACGGCGTAGTCCACCGCTCCGGCGTCAATCATGGTGGAGGCAACGGTCAAGCCGTTCACAAAACCCAGGCACGCGTTGGTGATGTCAAAGTTCAACGTGGAGGTGGGCAGCCCCAGGCGTGCGTGCTCGGAGACGGACAAAGCGGGTTCGTACCCGTCGCGGGTCACCGAGCAGTTGACCAACAGGCCCACCTGATCCGGGGTCACACCGGCTTCCTCCATGGCCGCTTGGGCGGCTTCCACGGCGGCGTCCGTGTAGTGCCGACCCTCTGACCAGACACGGAATTCGCGCACCCCAGCCAGGCGTTCCAGCAACCCGGTGGGCAGCTTCAACCTGTTGAAGGTGTCCGCGAGCTTTTGATCGGCAGTCTCCGAGGCCACCACCACGTCCGCTTCCACCTTCTTGATGGACAGAAGGGAGGCGTTTTGATGGCGGATGATCGAGTTTCCTGGCAAAGCACGGCGCTTTCGTAGAACGGATACGGACAGCTTGGGTCAGTCTAGCCACCGGTGTGAAGCCCCCTGCGCATCGGTGCCTGTGTTCTCCCGTGGCGCAGTGCCGCAGCGGCGAGCGTTAGGATTCTGCGGACGCCCCCTGACCAGGAGATAACCCCCGTGCACTTGAAGACCCTCACCGTGCGTGGCTTCAAGTCCTTTGCCTCCGCCACCACGTTTGAGTTCGAGCCCGGGGTGACCTGTGTGGTGGGGCCCAACGGCTCGGGTAAGTCCAATGTGGTGGATGCGCTGTCCTGGGTCATGGGGGAGCAGGGGGCCAAGACCCTGCGCGGCGGCAAGATGGAAGACGTCATTTTTGCCGGTACCTCCGGACGAGCTGCCCTGGGCCGAGCGCATGTTGCCCTGACCATTGACAACACCGACGGCGCCCTGCCGATCGAATACACGGAAGTCACCATTTCCCGGACTCTGTTCCGCACAGGTGGTTCCGAATATGCCATCAACGGTCAGTCCTGCCGTTTGCTGGACATTCAAGAATTGCTGTCCGATTCCGGTTTGGGCCGGGAGATGCACGTGGTGGTGGGCCAGGGGCAGTTGGATCGCATTCTGCATGCCACACCGGAGGAACGCCGCGGTTTCATTGAGGAGGCTGCGGGGATTCTGAAGCACCGGCGTCGTAAAGAACGCACGGTTCGCAAATTGGAAGGCATGCAGGTCAACCTGGACCGTCTGGAGGACCTGCTCAGCGAAATCAGGCGCCAGCTCACCCCGCTGGGACGCCAGGCCCGGGTGGCTCGGCGCGCTCAGCGCATCCAGTACGACGTCCGCGACGCCCGGGCGCGCTTGCTTGCCGATGATCTGGTGCAGGCACAGGCCGCACTGGCTGTTGATGTTGAAACAGAACGTCGGTTGCGTGAAGAAAAGCAGACCGCCGAACGGGATCTGGCCCAAGGGCGGCAGCGGCAGGACGAGTTGGAGGCTCGCGCCGCTCAAGCCATCCCGGCCGTGACCGCGGCGCGTGAGACCTGGTACGAACTCACTGCCGTGCGTGAACGGCACCGTTCCTTGCATCAGCTGGCCGCTGAACGACGCCGGTTGTTGGGCACCACGGAGCAGGCTCCAGCCGGTGACCGTGATCCTGAACGATTGACCGAACAGGCGCAGCGGACCCGGGAAGAGGAACGTCAGATGTTGTCCCGGGTGGAAGCAGCCGTGGACACTCTGGCGGAGGCCATCCAGGACCGGGAGGATGCGGAGGCCGAGGCAAAACAGGCCGAGGCTGCCGTGACCGCGATCCTGCAGGCTGCTGCGGATCGCCGCGAGGGGATGGCCAAACTTTCCGGGGGCGTGGGATCGGCCCGTTCCCGGGTGGAAGCCGCTGAGAACGAACTGCAACGCCTGCGCGACACAGTGGCGCAGGCCGCGCAGCGGCGGCACCGGGCAACGGGTGAAGTGGAGGCACTGCGGGTGGCCGCAGATGATGCCACGGCGGTGTTCCAGCGCGCCCAGTCACGGCGGGATCAAGCCGTGGAGACCTATGAGACTGCGCGGGATCTTGCCCGAGCGGCAGATGCGACTCGGACGGAAGCGCTGCGGTCCCACGATGCCCAGGCTGCCCGTGCGGAGGCGCTACGTTCCTCCGTGCAGCAACCGGATGGTTCACATGTGCTGCGTGCCCAAGCCGCAGGTACCGTGGTGGGCGCTGTGGCTGAACTGCTCGCGGTGGAAACCGGGTGGGAAAAAGCCGTGACGGCTGCCCTGGGCCCACTGGCCGAAGCCCTGGCGGTGCGCTCACACACGGCAGCGGCCAGCGCCTTCCAAGCCCTGCGTGAAGCCGGTTCCGGTAGGGCCCACGTTCTGGTGGTCAGCCCCGACACCGCGAAATCGGGGGGCAACCCCGGTGCGGGAACGGCTGCAGATGGCGGTGCGGGTACCCACACCGCTTTGCCGTCCGAGATTCATCGTCTGGCAGGAGTTCGAGCCGCAGCAGATGTTGTTTCCGTCGCCGGCCACCAAAACCATGCCGATCACGCGAGCGTGGCACCGGCCGTGGTGGCCCAGGTCCGCGCCGAATTGGCCACCACCGTGCTGGTCCAGGACGCCGCCACCGGGTTGCGGGTTCTGGCCGAACACCCCGGGGTGCGTGCGGTCACCCGCCAGGGTGATGTGTTCTCCCCGCGCAGCGCGTGGGGCGGCGCCACAGAGGCCGCCGGCTCCATGGAAACCTTGGCGCGAGCAGAAGAAGCCGAGACCCTGCTGGCCGAACTGGCCGTGGCCTTGACGGAAGCCACGGCTGCCGCAGAACAGGCACACGCCGAACGTGACCGCTTGCGCACGGAGGCCGAGGCAGCGCGCGCCGAATCCCAAACAGCAGAACGCGCCCACCAAGCCGCGCAGTCTGCTCTTTCCCGCACGGAGGCCGTGCTGGCATCCGCCCAAGCAGAATCCGAACGATTCGACCGCCAGGTTCATCAAGCGCAAGACCAGGTGGCTGCCCACCAGCGCGCCTTGGTCGATGCCCTCAATCGCTTGGAGGCAGCTCAGGACACCACTGATGACGACGCCGATGAGCAACGTCACCTGGTGGCGGTGGCAGCACGCGACACGGCCCAAACGGCGGCCTCCACCGCACGGTCTGCAGAGACCGAGGCACGATTGGCACTGCGTTCGCTGGAGGAACAGGCCCGTGCCTTGGGCAACCGTGCGCATTCACAAGAACGGGCGGCGGCTGCCGAGCGCCGCGCCCGTGAAGAGGCGGCGCAACGGGCTGAACGGCGTCGTTTGCAGGCCCGCAATGCCCAAGCCACGGTGGAGGCCGTGGAGCAGATTGTGGTGCGCATTGACGCCTCCGTGGAGCTTGCGGAAGCGCAGCGGGAACGGGCAGAGCGGATACGTGCGCAGCTTGATACCGAACTGGCAGGAGTGCGCACCGCCAACGATGCCTTGGCCACGCGCGTTCACGAACTCACGGACAGCGTGCACCGGGATGAGCTGGCCCGGGCCCAACAGCGCGCTCGGATTGAGTCTCTGGAGGCCAAGTCTCTGGATGATCTGGGATTGACTCCGGATGCTCTGGTGGAGAATTACGGGCCACACCTGCTGGTCCCGGATGCGGATGCCGTCCTGGAGGTGGCTCAGCAGCGTGATGAGCGGGCGGCTGCAGCCGCAGCCCGTAGGGAGTTGGAGGCCGAACGGGACGGAGTGGACCCGCAGGAACTTGCGGCTACCTCTGCTGACAGCGGGGATGATTCGACCGCAGAGGATCTGGGCACAGCGGCCGCAGTGGAGGCTCCTCAGGCCGATCCCGGTGCGGCACTGGGCACACCGTACGTCCGCGCTGAACAGGAAAAGCGCCTGGCGGCTGCGGAGAAGGATCTCAGCAAGCTGGGGAGGGTCAACCCCCTGGCGCTTGAAGAGTTCGCTGCTTTGGAGGAACGGCACTCCTTCCTCTCGGAACAGTTGGAAGACCTCAAGAAGTCCCGCGCTGACCTGCGCCAGATCATCAAGGACGTGGATGAACACGTGGAGCGGGTCTTCACGGAGGCATGGCACGACGTCGAACGAGAGTTCACCGGCGTGTTCTCCACCTTGTTCCCGGGGGGTGAGGGGCGTCTTCGGTTAACCGATCCCAGTGATTACCTCACCACCGGGATCGAGGTGGAAGCCCGGCCTGCGGGCAAGAGGATCAAGCGCCTGTCCCTGCTCTCCGGTGGAGAACGGTCCCTGACGGCCATTGCCATGTTGGTGGCCATTTTCAAGGCCAGGCCATCGCCGTTCTACGTTCTGGACGAGGTGGAGGCGGCTCTGGACGACCGCAACCTGGGACGGTTGTTGACCATCATTCGACAGCTGCAGGAGTCCTCACAGCTCATTGTGATCACGCACCAAAAGCGCACCATGGAAATCGCCGACGCCGTGTACGGGGTCACCATGCGTGACGGCGTGACCACGGTGCTGGGACAGCGACTCAAAGACCTCCGCTGAGGTGCTGACGCGGTCAACTTTCATGACTTGGGGGACTGAGGGCCGGCGGCGTCACCCTCGGAGTCCTCCCGCAACGGGACTTGGGGAATGGAGCCGGTGGGAACGGCATCGACGTCGTGGCGTTTGGTGGTGTCCGTGACTGGAATCCAGGCCAGGCTGGCCAGCAGCAGCATGAGACCGGAGAGCCCGAATGCCCATCCGAAGCCTGCGGCATCCACGATTGCACCGGCGGCAATGGGGCCCACGATCTGCCCGGCGTCCATGGACATCTGGAACCGGGCCAAGACCTGTCCGCCGGAACGATGAGGACCAACCACGTCTGCCACGGCGGCCTGCTGTCCCGGGCTCAACGTGCCCGAACCCACCCCGGCCAGGAAGGAAGCCACGGCAAAGACGTAAACATTCTCCGTCACCCCGACCACGATGGTCATGGCACCTGCCACCAGCAGGCCCGTGATGACCAAGGGCTTACGCCCCAGCTGATCGGCCAGTCGCCCGGTGAAGGTCAGGGCAACGGCCGAACCTGCGGCATAGATGGTCAAAGCGACGCCGGAGAGCACGGGGCCCGCGCCAAAGGCTGCTGCAACCAGCAGGGGAACCAAAGCCACGCGGATGCCGTAGGAGGTCCAGCCGTTGGCAAAGCCAGAGACCAGCGCGGCGCGGTACGGCCCGAAAGCCCAAGCCTCTTGGAAGGACATCCGCGGTTGCGCCGTTCGACTCTTTCGGTCACCCAGAGCATCAGGTGCAATGCGGAAGTACACCACGGCTGCGGCAATCAGAATCGCCACGCCGTAGATGAGGAACGGTGCACGCAACCCAATGCCGGCCAGCAGGCCGCCAATCACCGGACCCAAAATGCCGCCGATCAGAAACGTGGAACCGTAGAGCCCGGAGATCCGCCCGCGTTCGGAGACGGGGGAGAGACGCACAATGAGCCCCATGGCGGAGACCGTGAACATGGTGGAGCCAATCCCACCCAGACCGCGGTAGATCAACAACTGCCAGTAGTCCCCGGCAAAAGCGGTGGCAAAGGAGGACAGCGCCACAATCAGCAAGCCGGTGATGTAGGTGCGGCGCTCGCCAATCTTGTCCAGAATTCGGCCGCCCGCCGGGGCAAAAATCAGCCGACAGAATGCAAAGGCAGAGATCACAGCGGAAGCCGCTGCCACACCCACGTTGAAGCTGGCGGCGTACTGCGGCAGCACGGGCACCACAATGCCGAAGCCCAGCGCAATGGCAAAGGCCGCAGCAATCAGGACTTTGACTTCCTGCGGAATGGGTTGTTTGGGGGCCTGGTTGCGGGCCGCACGCTTGGCTGGGGACACGCCAGAAGTCTAGGAGGGCTTGCACGTATTGCCGTGATCGTTCGCCCTGGGCTGCGGGGGTTGGTGGTGTCATGCGGTGAACCAAGCTGCGCGGGCCGTGCCGACCATGATGCAATAAGCACGTGGACCAGATACCCGTGTTTGTGTACGTGATCGTTGCCGTCGTGATCCTGACGATCTTGGGCTTTGTGCTGCTGCGCGGCCCCAAGGCACCCCCCGGTGGATACACCTCCACCCGAGATGCCGATGACCCCGCACCGGAGGGCGCCGGGGATGCTGAAGGACAGGAATCCACGACGACGACGGACGAGGCCACCGCCACGCCCACACCCACCAAACCCAGTGTGGACCGCCCGGAGTCCGTGAACACCCGCATGGCCCGCCTGCGCGGTCGACTGGCCAAGTCCAACAACGTGTTCGGCCGCGGGTTGTTGGCACTGCTGTCGCGTGACCGCGTTGACCAAGATGTCTGGGACGAGATCGAAGAAACCCTGCTGCTGGCAGATCTGGGCGCGGATGCCGCCACGGACTTGGTGGAGTCCTTGCAGCAGCGAGTCAAGGTGGAAGGCACCCAAGACCCCACCCGCGTGAAGGCCATGCTGCGCGAAGAACTGCTCAAACTGGTGGACCCGGCCATGGATCGTTCCCTTGCCATCGACCGCAAAGACCTGGCCCCGGCAGTGGTTCTTGTGGTGGGAGTCAACGGCGTGGGCAAAACCACCACGGTGGGCAAGCTGGCGCGTGTGTTGGTGGCCGAGGACAAAGACGTGGTGCTCGGTGCTGCGGACACCTTCCGCGCCGCCGCCGCCGATCAACTCCAGACCTGGGGCAATCGCGTGGGCGTGGTGACCGTGCGCTCGGAAGCTGAAGGTGCAGATCCGGCCTCGGTGGCATTTGATGCCGTGAAGGCCGGAATTGAAGCTGAATCTGATGTGGTGCTGCTGGACACCGCCGGGCGGTTGCAGAACAAAGCTGGGCTCATGGACCAGCTCGGCAAGATCAAGCGAGTGGTCTCCAAAGCCGCTGAAGTGGATGAAGTACTCCTGGTGATTGATGCCACCACGGGACAGAACGGCATGGTCCAAGCCAAGGTGTTTTCCGAAGCTGTGGATGTCACGGGCATTGTGCTGACCAAACTGGACGGCACTGCCAAAGGCGGCATTGTGGTGGCCATTCAGCGGGCACTGGGTGTTCCGGTCAAACTCATTGGATTGGGTGAGGGCCCGGATGATCTGGCTCCGTTTGACCCGGAGCAATTTGTGGACGCACTGCTCGACTGAACTGGGCGGCCGATCTGGATGGCCGAACTGGATCAGATGGCCAAGCTGACCGGCCGCGTCATCTGACCGTCACACGCACACCCCGCACGAAACATGACGGCAACAGGGCCAACCGAGAACGGAAACATCCCCCTTCTTGAATGCAGGTGAAAGATTCACCGTGATTCGGCTGTGAGCCGGATGGGCAGGAAGGGAGGCAGCGTGGATTCGATCACGCTGACAGCTGGCGACGTGTGGACGGTGGTGGCTTCGGCCCTGGTGCTGTTCATGACCCCCGGTTTGGCTTTGTTCTACGGCGGGATGACTCGCGCCAAGGCTGTTCTGAACATGATGCTCATGAGCTTCATTTCCATCGGCCTGGTCACAGTGGTGTGGGTGCTGTGGGGTTACTCGATGTCTGGTGGGGATTCCATTCTGGGTGGTCTGGTGGCCGATCCAACCTCCGCCTTCGGTTTGAACAACCTGATTGGCACCGGCGACCTGCTGGGGGCTGCGTTTGGTGCCACCTTTGCCATCATCACCGTGGCCTTGATCTCCGGGGCCATTGCAGACCGCGCCAAGTTCGGTGCCTGGGCCGTGTTCGTGCCCATCTGGGCCACCTTGGTGTACGCACCGCTTGCCTTCATGGTGTGGGGTGGTGGGCTGCTCACGGAAGATGGCGCCATCGGCTCCCGTTTCGGGGAGGCAATTGACTTTGCCGGCGGTTTGGTGGTGCACATCAACGCCGGTGTGGCAGCGGTGATCCTGATTGTGATCGTGGGTGCGCGCAAGGGCTTTGGCAAGGACCCCAACCAGCGTCCGCACAACCTGCCCTTGGTCATGCTGGGCGCCGCCATTCTGTGGTTCGGCTGGTTCGGCTTCAACGTGGGTGCCGCTGATTCCCCCGAACAAGCCGGTCTGATCCTGGTCAACACCATGGCAGCACCGTCTGCTGCCATGCTGGGGTGGTTGTTGACCGAACGGATGCGCGATGGTCACGCCACCTCCCTGGGTGGTGCCTCCGGAGTGGTGGCGGGTCTGGTGGCCATCACCCCCGCCTGCGCCAACATTTCCCCCATCTGGGCCATGGTCCTGGGCTTTGTCTCCGGCATTGCCTCAGCCATTGCCGTGGGTCTGAAGTACCGGTTGAAGATGGACGATTCGCTGGACGTGATCGGCGTGCACCTGGTTTCAGGGCTGGTGGGCACCGTGGCACTGGGCTTCATTGCGCTGCCTTCGGAAGGTACCGCTGGCTTGTTCTACGGTGGCGGTTTCGGGTTGTTGGGCACACAGGTGCTGGCGGTTGTGATCTCCGTTGCCTATTGCGCGGTGCTGACCACCATCATTGCCGTGGTGATCGACAAGACCATTGGGTTCCGCATCACGGAAGAAGAAGAGATCCAGGGAATCGACGTCACCACTCACGCGGAATCCGGGTACAACCTGGCCGGTGATGCTTCCGGTTCTTTCCTGCCGCGCACCACCACGGGCGCCAGTATGCGTCCCGCCGAGTCCGGCAAACCCAAACACTTCTGATCACTGACCCGCAAGCTCTTTGTCTTCTGTACCGAAAGGCTCCTTGATGAAACTCGTCACAGCGATTGTGCGCCCGGAGAAGTTCCCCCAGATCAAATCTGCATTGGAGGAATACGGGATCCAGGGCATGACCGTTCAAAACGTCCACGGGTACGGGCAGCAGCGCGGGCACACGGAGGTCTACCGCGGAGCTGAATACACCGTGGATCTGCTGGAGAAAACCCGCATTGAGATTCTGGTGGAGGATGCAGCGGAGCAGGACGTTGTAGGTGTTCTGGTGTCCTCGGCCAATACCGGACGCGCAGGCGACGGCAAAGTGTGGGTGGTGGACATCGCGGAGGTGGTCCGGGTCCGCACCGGCGAACGGGACGACACCGCCATCTGAGAACCGGTCCACGGAATTGAACGACGCCGGTGGGCCCGGTCTGCGGACCGGGCCCACCGGCGTCGTCAAAATCACAGGATCCTTCCGGTGTATGGCCAGGTTCTTTCATAGACTGGTGAATCGCGTGCGGGGATCCCACGCACTGTGGGAGAGGTGGCCACCGGACGTGACTCAGATTGCCCAACGCGCGGCATCCATGCGCAGCAAGTACAACCGTCAGATGCGGTTCTTGGCTGTGGGCGGGACCTGCTTTGCCCTGACCGTGGTGCTGAACTTTGCCTTGAAGTGGACGGTGCTCAGTTCCAACCCCACCACGTCCATGATCGTGGCCACCACGGTGGCCAGCGTTGTCTCCTACTACCTGAACAAGAAGTGGACCTTCTCCCAGCAGGGTGCGCACAACTCGGGACTGGAGATGATCCTGTTCGCTGCGGTCTGCGGCATCGGCATTCTGCTGAACAGCGCACCGGTCTACGTCTCCCGGTATGTGATCGGGCTGGAAACCCCCGCCTACAGCCTGCTGGTCCAGGAGACTGCTGACTTCATCGCGGGGCCCATTCTGGGCACCGCTCTTGCCATGGTGTTCCGCTGGTGGGCCATGGACAAATTCGTCTTCCCCAAGGTGCGCAAAACCGTGGTGGCTGAACCCGCGGGAGTGGATGCGGATGGCCGCCAGCAGTACGTGGCCACTGTGACGCCCCTGAACACCGGAGAGATCCGAGTTCAGCGTGCCAGGACTCAGAATGCTCGTGGTACCGGGGGTGCCACGCAGGAACTTCCGGTGGTGCAGACCCAGGATCAGCAGCGGCTCTCCGCGTAAGACCCGGGCGCGAATGCGCCCGCACGGGGGAAGGTTGTTAACCTGGGTCATTGCCACCTGCGGCCGTAACCCACTGCGGTCCGTGATCGTGGCCCACTGCGGCTCAGAGCCGTTTCCCTTTTTGTCTTTTTGCCGTACCGCACAGCGAGGAACCCGTGTTCAACTCCCTCTCCGATCGCCTCACAGCCACGTTCAAGAACCTGCGCGGCAAGGGCAAGCTCACCGAGGCAGACGTTGATGCCACCGTGCGTGAGATCCGGCGTGCCTTGCTGGATGCTGACGTTGCCGTCCCCGTTGTCCGCGAGTTCACCGCCGCGGTCAAGGAACGCGCCTTGGGTGCGGAGGTCAATGAGGCGCTGAACCCGGCTCAGCAGATCGTCAAAATCGTCAACACCCAACTCCAGGACATTCTGGGTGGGGAGACCCGACGTATTCGGATGGCCAAGTCCGGCCCCACGGTGATCATGCTGGCCGGCCTGCAAGGCGCCGGTAAAACCACCTTGGCCGGAAAACTGGGCAACTGGTTGAAATCACAGGGGCACCGACCACTTCTGGTGGCCTCCGACCTCCAGCGTCCCAACGCCGTGACCCAGCTACAGGTGGTGGGCGACCGTGCGGGGGTTCCGGTCTGGGCCCCGCATCCGGGGACCACTTCCGAATTCGACGACCCCACGGGTGATCCCGTCCAGGTGGCCCGCGATGGTGTGGCACACGCACGCGCCAAACTGTTCGACGTCGTCATCGTGGACACCGCGGGACGCCTGGGCGTGGACCAGGCGCTGATGGCCCAGGCCCGGGACATCCGAGATGCCGTGGACCCGCAGGAAGTCCTGTTCGTGATTGACGCCATGATCGGTCAGGACGCCGTCCAGACCGCACAGGCGTTCAACGAAGGCGTGGATTTCACGGGCGTGGTGCTTTCCAAGCTCGACGGCGATGCCCGCGGAGGTGCCGCACTGTCCGTGGCCTCCGTGACTGGCAAACCCATCATGTTCGCCTCCACCGGCGAAGGCGTGAAGGACTTTGAACAGTTCCACCCGGACCGCATGGCCAGCCGCATCCTGGACATGGGCGATGTCCTCACCCTGATTGAGCAGGCCGAACAGAACTGGGACCGGGCAGAAGCCCAGAAAATGGCCCAGAAGTTCGCCGATCAGGAGGACTTCACCTTTGATGACTTCCTGGTCCAGATGCAGCAGCTCAAAAAGATGGGCTCCATGAAGAAGCTGCTGGGCATGATGCCCGGCATGGCCGGGATGCGTGAGCAGATCGAGGCTTTTGACGAATCCTCCATTGGGCGTATTGAGGCCATCATCCGTTCCATGACCCCGCACGAACGTGCTGCGCCCAAGATTCTCAACGGCTCCCGCCGCGCCCGCATTGCCAAAGGCTCCGGAGCCACCGTCTCTGAGGTGAATCAGCTCATGGAGCGGTTCATGCAGGCCCAGAAGATGATGAAAAAGATGGCGCAGGGCAAGGGCATGCCGGGGATGCCCGGTATGGGCGGCGGCATGCCAGGCATGGGTGCTGGCGGCGGCAGTGGTATGCCTGCCATGGGCGGGATGCCCGGAATGCCTGGCATGGCCGGGGGCAAGGGCAAGGCCAAGAACGCCAAGGGCAAGAAGAAGGGCTCTCGTTCCGGCAATCCGGCCAAGCGAGCTCAGGAAAATGCGGCAGCCACCACCAAGCAGTCAGCAGCGGGTTCTGCTTTCGGTATGCCACAGGAGCAGCAGCCGGATCTGAAGGATCTGCCCAAGGGTTTTGAGAAATTCCTGAAGTAACAACCACGGAAGGCCAGCGCCGCGCCATGAGTTCCCACCTGCCTGAACACGAGCTGAAAACGTTCATCGACTCGTTGCCCACCCGCCGGTTGGCCTCAGCTGCCGTGATCCGCGACGAGTCCGGGCGGGTTCTGCTGGTGGAGCCCAACTACAAGGACGGCTGGACGCTGCCCGGCGGCACCACAGAGGCCGGTGAAGATCCCCGGACCGGGTGCTTCCGGGAAGTCGTGGAGGAAGTGGGTCTCCAACTGCCGGAGGGTCGTCTCCTGCTGGTGGCCCACGGGATCAACCAGGGCATCTGGGGAGACTCCGTCTCCTTCCTTTACGACGGCGGCCAGATCCCGTCCAACACCACCATCACGGTTCAGGAAGAAGAACTACTGGGCCATGAGTGGGTGGCCCCGGAGGAACTGGATTCCTATCTGCCGCCACGGGTGGCCGAGCGTATCCGCACGGCCATTGCGTGCATTGCCGATGGCACCACGGTGGAAGTCGGTTCTTTGCACTGACGCAGCAGCTCACCAGGCCCTGCGTGAGCTGGTGGCTTCAACCACAGCCGGTGGATGGGTGGCGTAACAAAAGCAAATCACCTTGCACTGGCCGAAGGTGAGTGAATAATCTGCGCTTGTAGACGTGGTTTGCCAGCGCAAACATTTTGATGTCTAGCCAAGTAGTCGACCCATCAGGGGCTACAAGCCGCGTGTGTCCGCTGCTTGGTGGTCGTCGACATCGAAAGTGCTTCTGTTGCTGCGGACCTCTCTACATGAAAAAGCACCGAATCCACATCGCGCTTCAAAGGGGAGACCGTGAAAAACCTCCAGCATTCGTCCATCGCACTAGCCGCCGTCCTCAGCGGAACGCTTCTGATCACTGGCTGTGGCGGCAGCAATGGGGACTCCAGCACAGACGAGTCTCAAACTGAGACGACCACGACGGCCACCGAAACCGCCACGGATGAAAACACCACGGCCACGCCCACCGATGCAGCAACTGATGAGGCCTCGGAGACCGAGACTGCCGAGGCAGGTTCCGCGGCTGATGCCAGCGGCGACCAGACTGAAGTTGAGGTCGGTGAAACCATCGAGGATCCGGACATGGGGGACTCGATTGAGGTGGTCTCGGTGGTTCGTGACTTCCAGTCGGAGGAAGAGGCCGAGACCATTGACGCCGGCGGCGAGGTGGTGCTCATGGAGGTCAAGGTCACACCGGGTACGGAGTACGGTGGGTTGGTCTCGGCTGGGAACTTCAAGATCTCCTGGGACGATGGCGCTGACTTCTGGAACAACAAGACTCGCTCGGTGGAGTCTGAAATGGAGTCGGCCGGATTCACCCCCTTCGAGGATGTATCACGGCGTGACGGCGGTGAGCACACAGGGTGGATCGCATTCGTGGCGGATGAGCGCGCGGACACCTACCTGGTGGAGTACACCCGCCGTGGCGCTGATGTCATCGGCTCGGACGAGACCATTGACGAGTTCACCACGGAATTTGAAATACCGGCCGCATGACCAACCACGCCAAAGGTCAGCTGGGAGATCCGCTGAATCGGTGTTGATGTCATCATCTCCTGATTTCTGCTCCTAGACATGGGTGAGGACCGCGGGCCCGGATTGCTGAACGCACCGGGTCCACGGTCCTTTCCATGACCAAGAAGGCGGGTATCTCGGTAAGAAACATCATCTAGTTTTGGGCAGGCGGACATTCAGGGCGCGCTAGTACGATGACGGACATGACACCTTCACATCACGGACCTGCCGGCGGGTCCGATGCACTGCCCGATCCCACGGGCGGCATGGGTGCTGACGATCCGGATCGCGCCGTGCCCACAGGAGCTGCCCAGAGCGCTGGGGATCGTGCGCTGGGCGGATGGAACATCCTGCCGCTGGCAGTCCGCATTGACGGTGTTCAGCCCTACACCCTGCCGGGTGACCCAGCGGGTGATGAGCCCGCGGAATTGGTGCCCACCCCGCGCGGGATTCGCAGCGTTCTAGGGTACCACCGTGCAGTGGCAGCCTGTGCTGAAGGGCCTTCCTACCTCCAGGTTGCAGTTCTGGTGGACGACGACGGCCGAACGGCAACCGTGGGAGCAGACGGATCCGTGGTGGCCGGTGACGCCGTGGAGGAATTGGCAGCCACTGTGCACCGGATGACCGGTCAATTGCTGGAACCCGTGCACCCGCACCTGCGCCGGGCCCTGGTGGTCCACCTGGACGCCCCGGAGCTACCCCTGCTGGCGGCCGCTGCACAGGTTGGGTTGACGGCGGTTTCCCGGGATGGTTGGTCCGTGGTGATTCCCGACGACGAAAACGGCTGGTGGGCCCTGCGCACCGGTTTGGCGGAACCTGCCATTGCGGTCTCCTCAGATGGTTCGGCCCGTTCCCTGGAAGTGCTGCTGGGGGATGAAGACCCTGCGAGTTACACGGACATGGACCACGTGGATGCCGTCTGCGGACTGTCCTGGGGGCCGCAGTGGACGGCAGTGTCCGGTGCGGAGGATGCCTCTGCCGCGGCGGCCTTGACCCGGGAGGTGGTGGGGATCTGTGGTTCCCGGACCACGCAGGTGCAGATTGAATCTGTGGCTTCTGTACTTGATCTGGATCCGGTGGACACCAAACGCCTGGCCAATTACGTGGACGGGCCCTCCACTCCGTTGGTTCTGGAATCTGTGCTGCAACTCCTGGGACTTCCGCCCTTGGCAGCAAAGATTGTGGAGGGTGCAAAGGACATCAACGACGTCGAAGGTGTGACCCACTGGGAGCCGGGCACCACGGCGCAGGCTTTTGTCCAGGCGCTGACCCAGAAGCCCACTGCAGCCGGTGTGGTTCCCAGTCTTCACCGGGCGGTGTTGAAGCGGCCAGAAATCCTGTTGGCCGTAGCTGGGCTGGAAGTGGCAGCCGGTACGGGCCTTGCCGCGCTGGCTCGCAGGTCAGGACAGGCTGCCCCGGCGCTGGGTGCATTGTCAGCACTGGCCTTCACGGATGCCGCCAGCATGACGGCGTGGTACTCGGCGATTCGTCGTCGTGGTGGAGAACGCAGGTAACTGCGCCGAGTCCAACTCCGCCCCCAGGCGGATCCGCGGCCGGTCTGGCAGCGCTAACGTGGTGCGGGTGAGTACTGAAACCACCGTCACCACTGTGGACCCGGGGGCTGAGCCTGCTCAGTCCACAACACGTCAACGGGTTCGGAGATGGCCAGAAGTGGGGTTGGCCGGGCTGATGGGACACCCGGAGGCGGGTGCCTGGCAGCGGCCAGATCCCGGACCGCAGGGGAACCGCCGTGATGCCGTGGGTGCCATGCTGCTCACATCCGCAGCGCTTCTGAACCTGGCGTTGTCGGAGAGTTTTTACGGCGTCACAGAGGGCAGTCAGCGCTGGTGGGGCTACGCCGTGATTTTGGCCATTGGACTGCCGCTGATCTTCCGGCGACGCTGGCCCATCCTGGTCATGACCATCTCCACGGTGGCGTTCATGGTGGGTAGCTACATCAACATCTTGTCCACCTTGGCCTTGGCCACGCAGGTGGTGTATTTCGCCTCCATTTATGCGGCAGTGGCGTGGAGCCGATCCCGGGAAGCAGCCGGCATAGCGGTTGTTGCCCTGGGGCTGGTGATCACAGCTTGGGGCACCATCGATCTTGCCGTGGCCTCCAGTTTTCGGGACATAGCCGAAAACTTTGACGCGGGAGATGGCCCCTTTGACCCCTTGAGCGGCTACATCCTGCTCATGGTGCTGGTGAATCTCGCCTTTTTCGGGGGTGCCGTCTATGCGGGGCGTGCCTCCTGGAGAGCCGCGTGGCGTAGAGAGCAGATTCAACGGCAATCCGTAAAAATCGCTGAACAGGCCGATGCACTGGCCCACCGTGCGGTGGTGGATGAACGGCTACGCATTGCCCGGGAACTGCACGATGTTGTGGCCCACCACGTCTCTGCGATCGGCATCCAAGCAGGTGCCGCCCGCAAGATGCTGCACCAAAACGCGGAAGCCGCTGAACAGGCCATGCGCACCGTAGAAGCCTCCAGCCGTCACGCAGTCACAGAAACTCGGCAATTATTGGGGGTGCTACGGGAAGACGGTCCTGAGCACACTGCATTCACGGCCCACGGTGCCGAAGACTTGCAGGATTTGGTGCGCCAATACGCTGACATGGGGCTTTCGGTAACGCTGACACTTGCCATCGAATCCCAGGACTTGGCCGATCTCCCGCCGGGACTTGGGCTCTCCCTCTACCGCTGCGTCCAGGAATCATTGGCCAACGTTGTCCGCCATTCCACGGGACGCCAGGTTTCCGTTGTGGTGCGCAGTTTGGAAGCCCACGATCCTTCACAGGAAGCCCGCCAAGTTTCACCCGGGGCCAGTCGCATTCTGGAATTGGAGGTTCTGGACAACGGTCGCCCACGCGGTGGCACCTCCGGCAGCGGGTACGGTCTGGTGGGAATACGCGAACGTGCGCAGATCCACGGCGCAAGTTGCGACATTGGCCCCAGAACTCCGGGCCCAGGATGGCGGGTCCGCATTGACTTTCCCTTGGTCCGGTACTCCTCCGACGTCGATCGGGGGAGCTCCGCTGGTCAGATGAAGGTGACTGGCCAGGCGGAGGTAGCCGGCTAGGCGAACTGCTGGTCCAACGGATGTCGCTGGCCAAGTGGATGTACCCGGCGTAACGGATGTCGCTGGCCACATGGATGTCGCTGGCCTTATGGATGCCACGGCATGGAAGGATTTTGAGACATGATTCGCGTGCTGCTTGCCGATGACCATGCCCTGGTGCGTTCCGGTTTCTCCATGGTGCTCTCCACCGAATCCGACATTCAGGTGGTGGATCAAGTTGTCAACGGATTGGAGGCGGTGCAACGCGCTGCTCGCGGAGACGTGGACGTGGTGCTCATGGATGTGCAGATGCCCGTCATGGATGGCATTGAAGCCACTGGCCAGATCGTGGCTGCAGGCGGCACCAAGGTGATCATCTTGACCACCTTTGATCGGGACGACTACCTGTTTGCGGCTCTGCAGGCCGGGGCCAGCGGATTTCTGCTCAAAAATGCTGACCCTGATGATCTGATTGACGCACTGCATGCAGTGGCAGACGGCCACGCACTGTTGGCCCCGGAGGCCACCCTGAAGGTCATTCGGGAACTGAGCACCCGCTCCGCCACCTCCGAGTCACCAACCACACCGCCGGCAACTTCCGAGGTACACCGCACAGCAGATGAACAAAGGTCCGTGGACTCGCTGACCGAACGGGAAACGCAGGTACTCCGCCTGGTGGCGGATGGCATGTCCAATGCGGAGATCGCCCAGGCCCTCTTTCTGGGTGCTGCCACCGTCAAAACGCATGTTTCCAATGTGCTGGCCAAAACGGGCAGCCGAGACCGGGTCCAGGCTGTGGTTTTTGCCTACCGAACGGGGTTGGTCAACCATCCCCGCGGGGGAGCAAACCCCTGACCGAGTTCCACCTTGCGGCGGATCCCCTGACCGGTGTGGCTTTCTAAGCTGGCTGAAAGAGCACATGTCAGCAGCCAGAACATACATGTGGCAACCTGTGCATCCTTTTTGGCAACCAGGAGGTACCCGTGACCAGCCAGCGGTCCACCACCGATTCAGAACCAGTGTCCGCGCAGCCAGGTCAGCAAGACCGTGATGGCACGCAGGACGGCCAGCCCCGTTGGAACCACAGCACCACCACCTATCACCCCGGCGGCAGCGGGCATCGTCTTGAGGTCCACGGCCTGAGCCGCACATTCGGTGACAAAACTGTGGTGGATCAGGTTTCCTTTGCCGTGGAACCCGGGCAGATGACCGGATTCATCGGAGCCAATGGTGCGGGGAAAACCACCACCATGCGCATGATCATGGGTGTTCTGAAGATCACCGCTGGTGAAGTGCTGTGGGATGGCCGTCCGATCACCGCTGCTGATCGCGCGGCCACCGGGTACATGCCGGAAGAACGTGGGTTGTACCCCAAGCAGGCGATCCTTGATCAGCTGGGATATTTGGGGCAGCTACGCGGAATGTCCAGGGCGGATGCGTTGGCTGAATCCGGGCGTCTCCTGGATCGTTTTGGACTGGGGGACCGGATCAAGGACAAATTGGAAACCCTGTCCCTGGGTAATCAGCAGAGGGTCCAGGTGGCGGCTGCGTTGTTGCATCAGCCCAAGGCCTTGATTCTGGATGAGCCGTTTTCCGGCCTGGACCCCGTGGCGGTGGACTCCATGGTGGATCTGCTCCGCGAGCACCTGGATCGTGGCGTCCCGGTGTTGTTTTCCTCCCACCAACTGGATCTGGTGGATCGCCTGTGCGACTCCATGGTGATTCTGGATCAGGGAAAGGTCCTTGCCGCTGGAACGGCCAAGGACTTGCGCGCCTCCCGCCCGCAACGCCATCTGTTGCGCTGCAGCCGAGATGTGGGTTGGGTACGTGGACTGCCCGGGGTGCAGGTTGAAGACATTGAAGGCACCCGGGCCACCGTGATCCTGGCCGACGCCGCAGCACGCGAAGCCCTCCTGGGCCGCGCCGTGGAACACGGATTACTGGAATTCACTGACCTGACCCCCACCCTGTCCGAGATCTACCGTGAGGTGACCCGATGAGCACCACGCTTGACTCACCGCAGCAGCCGACCCACAGCGCTGAACAACCCTGGCGGATTGTTCTCATCCGTGAGGTCATGGTGAAAGTGCGGGACAAGACTTTCCTGTTCTCCACGCTGTTCACTGTGGTCCTGATTGTGGGACTGGTGGTTTTCAACGCCTTCATGGCCAACCGAAGTTCCGATTTCACCGTGGCCACGGACAGCGCGGAAGGCACGGACCTGGTGACCATGGCTGCGGGCATGCTCTCCGGGGAGGACTCACTCTCAGCTGAACAAACCAGCCGGGAAGACGCCCGAAACCTCGTGGCTGAGGGGGAGGCGGACGCCGCCGTGTACCAGGAGAACGGCGAATGGGTGATCCTGGCGGACTCAGAGCTGGGTGGCACTCTGAACAACACGTTGACGGCTGCCGTGAGCGAGTACGCCATGAGCAGCAACGCCCAAGCTGCAGGCATGACCCAGCAGCAGCTCACCGATGGCGCCCAAGCCCGCGTGGAATTCCTGACCGGTGGGCAGGACCGCGGATTTGCCACGTACATGATGCGACTGGTGTTCGCCATGCTGTTCTACATGTCCGCGTTGATCTTTGGCATGGCCATTGCCAACTCGGTGCTGGAGGAGAAGCAGAACCGCGTGGTGGAGATCCTGGCCACAGCCATTCCCATCCGCCAGTTGCTGTACGGCAAAGTGCTGGGCAACTGTCTGTTGGCCTTTGGGCAGATTGCCTTGTACGGGGCCACAGGGTTGCTGACCGCAAATCTCATGGGAGCCACCTCCGAGTTCGGCTGGGCCTTGCAAGCGGCCGGCTGGTTCATAGTGTTCTTCGTCTTTGGATTTGCCGCCCAGGCCACCATCTGGGCAGTGCTGGGATCGCTGGCCTCCCGCACAGAGGATCTGCAGTCCAACTCGACCACCATTTCCATGGTGCTGCTGGCTGGAATGTTCGCCGGCATTCTGGCCCAGGGGCCGTGGCTGGCGGTGGCCTCCTACCTCCCCATCATTTCCTCCATTGCCATGCCCGTGAGAGTCCTGGAGGGGCAAGCCCAGATGTGGGAGCCGTTTGTGTCCCTGGCCATCTGTTTGGCCTTCGGATGGCTGATGGTCAGGCTGGGAGAGAAGATCTATCAACGGGCGGTGTTCCAGGGCGGTCGATCCCTGAGTTGGCGTCAGGCGTTGAAGATCGAGCAGTGATCTTGCCGACATCGAACAGTGTTCCTGCCGACATTGAACGGTGTTCTTGCCGACCCTGAACACTGATCTGACCGACATCGAGTACCCGCTGCCTGCAAGAGTTGCACATCTCTGGCACAATGGCCGGGTACTCGATGCGTGCGGACCCTCTCTCCGCACGTATTTCGTGTCCACAGGGTCCACGGCAGTTCGGCCCGCCCCACGGGAGCGAAAACTGTGAACCCGACACATTTCAAGAACCAGGAGAGATTGCACCAGTGGCAGTCAAGATTCGTCTCAAGCGCATGGGCAAAATGCGCGATCCCCGTTACCGCGTCGTCGTCGTCGATTCTCGCAAGAAGCGCGATGGCCGTGTGATCGAAGAGGTCGGTATTTACCACCCGACCGAAAACCCGTCCTACATCAGCGTGGTTTCCGACCGCGTGCAGTACTGGCTGGGAGTGGGTGCTCAGCCCTCTGAAGCTGTTGCCGCCATCCTCAAGATCACCGGTGACTGGCAGAAGTTCAAGGGTGAAGCTGGTGCTGAAGGCACTCTGAAGGCACCCGAGGCCAAGGCTGAGTTCGTGGCCCCGGACAAGGGCTCGGTCATCATCCCGGAAGCCATCACGCCCAAGGCTGAGGAAGCTGCTGAGCCCACCGCGGAAGCCGTTGAGGCTGACGCCGAGTCCACGGAAGCTGCAGCCGAGGAATCCTCTGAGGCTGACAAGGCTGAATGATGATGGTGGCGGAGGGTGATCATGCTCGCTGAAGCGTTGGAACATCTGGTGCGCGGCATCGTGGACAATCCCGATGATGTTGACGTCCGGGCCAAAAACGGACGGCGTGGGGAAAGCCTGGAGGTCCGGGTTCACCCCGATGACCTGGGGCGCGTGATTGGCCGCCAAGGCCGCACTGCCAAGTCCCTGCGCACGGTGGTTTCCGCTCTGGCGGACAACGAATCCGTCCGCGTGGATGTCATTGACACCGACCGCCGACGCTGACACCAGTCTGGAGTCAGCAGCCCTCGCACGTACCGTGGCCCCGTACCCGTCCAGGGTGCGGGGCCACGGTCGTCCCACACCCTCACCAAGGAGTTCAGAAGCGCTAATGAAGGTCAAAGTGGCACGCATTGGCAAGCCCCACGGCATCCGCGGGGAAGTGACGGTCCAGCTCTTCACCGATGAGCCGCAGTTGCGGTTTGCTCCCGGGGCCAGGCTCAGCGTGGAAACCGCCTCCGAGGCCGCCCGCGCCGTGCTGCCTTCAGGCGAACTGGAGGTGCGTTCCGCACGCTGGAACAAGCAGATTCTGGTGGTGGGGTTTGCGCAGGTCACGGACCGCAACACTGCGGAAGCACTGCGGGACAGCCAGTTGTTCGTTGAGGGTTCCTCTGACACCGACGACGACGCCGATGACGCCTGGTACGAACACGAACTGTTGCAGATGGATGTGCTGGTGGCCGATCCTGACCGGCGGGTGATCGGTACCGTGACTGGTTTGCGCACCATGCCGCATCAGGATCTACTCCAGGTCAAGCTGGCTGCCGACGGCCGAGAAATCGACATTCCTTTTGTGCAAGAAATCGTGGCTGACATTGATCAGGACCAAGGGACGGTGCTGCTGACCCCGCCTCCGGGCCTGTTGGAACTGGGGTCTGAGCAGGAGCCGACTGATGCGCCTTGATGTCATCAGCATTTTTCCCGAGTACCTGGGGGCCTTGGATCTGTCGCTGATCGGCAAGGCGCGCCGTGATGGTCTGTTGAGCGTGTCTGTCACGGACCTGCGGGACTACACCGCAGATCGGCACCGCACCGTGGACGACACCCCATACGGAGGGGGTGCGGGCATGGTCATGAAACCTGAACCTTGGGCTCTGGCGCTGACGGACACCCTGGACGGTTCACAACCACCGGTCGCCGATCGACCGGTCTTGATCGTGCCGTCCCCGGCCGGTCAGGTCTTCACCCAAGCGGTGGCTCAGGAACTGAGTCAGCGCGAGCACCTGGTCTTTGCCTGCGGACGGTATGAAGGTATTGACGAACGGGTGATCGAGTGGGCACGGGAGTCCTTTGAGGTTCGCCCCATGTCCCTGGGGGATTACGTGCTCAACGGGGGAGAGGTGGCCGTGCTGGCCATGGTGGAAGCCATAGGTCGCCTGGTGCCGGGAGTGATCGGCAACCCCGAATCCCTGGTGGAGGAATCCCACGCAGACGGCTTGCTGGAGTACCCGGTGTACACCAAGCCCGCGCAGTGGCGAGGGCGGCCGATCCCGGAGATTCTGCTGTCCGGACACCACGGGCACATTGCGCGGTGGCGCCGGGATGAGCAACTGCGCCGTACTTCAGCCCGGCGGCCCGATCTGATCGCGTCCCTGGACCCTGCGGTTTTGGACGCGGCGGACCGCTCCGTTCTGGCCGACTGCGGCTGGACCGTGACGGAAAACACGCTGCTCCCACCGCAGCCCCAGAATCGCCCAGAGGGCTGTACTCCCACTCCTTGAACACCGCTGTGGTGGCTGGTGCGGCTCACAAGGGGGGGCGGGCGTCGTCGTTCGGTCACGGGAAGTCTGTGGCATAATGGTGCGCTGCGTGTGTGCTGGGCACGCCCCCGCCGCAGGGGGAAGAGCGACCACACAGCACACACCCCGCCAAGACCCCCCAGTGGTCTGCGGGTTACTGACTGTGCGGACACCAACCACCCACCGGTTCCCCGGTGATTGTCGTTTGGTGTGCCGCGTGACTCACGTGAATGACCTGCGGCGTTCACCAGGAGAAACTGTGATGACCAACATCATTGACCAGGTAGATGCCAAGTCCCTGCGGGACGACATTCCCGAGTTCCGCCCCGGCGACACCCTCAACGTGCACGTGAACATTGTGGAAGGCAACCGCTCCCGTGTTCAGGTATTCAAGGGCTTTGTGGTGGGTCGTCAGGGTGACGGCGTGCGTGAGACCTTCACCGTTCGCAAGGTTTCCTTTGGCGTGGGCGTGGAGCGTACCTTCCCGGTTCACTCCCCGGTGATCGAGAAGATCGAGCTGTTGACCCGCGGTGACGTTCGTCGCGCCAAGCTCTACTACATGCGTGATCGTCACGGCAAGGCCGCCCGTATCCGCGAAAAGCGCGGCAACGAAGGCAAGTGATCCCAGCGGGTGCGGCATCTGATGCCCACCCTGATCACAGCTACCGTGCCTGAGCACAAGAAATCCGAGAACCCGGCGGCAGAAGACTCTGCTGCCGGGTTCTCGGCGTCTCCAGCACAGCAGGAGACTTGTGCTGCACCACCCGCTTCCGCAGCCCCCAGTCCGGAGGGCGATGCAGCACCGAGCACCTGGCAGCGCTGGAGCCACGGATGGCGGTTGAGTGCGGTGGCCGTGGCTCTTGCACTGATCCTGGTGCTGGTGATTCGCGCGTGGGTGGTGGATGTTTATTACGTGGGTTCCACCTCCATGCAGCCCACCGTTGAACCCGGTGATCGTCTGCTGGTGACCAAGATGGTGGACGTGACGCAGTTGGAACGTGGGCAATTGGTGGTTTTTGATGGCCGCGGTTCTTTTGCCCCGTTGGATGACGACCCACCAGCCGTGCAAGCCCTGCAGCAACTTGGCGCGTGGTTGGGTGTTCGGCCCAACCAGGACACGTTCGTGAAACGTGTGATCGGCCTGCCGGGGGACACCGTCACCTGCTGCAACGACGACGGACAGCTTGTGGTCAACGACCAACCCCTGGACGAGCCCTATCTCTATCCGGGTGATTCCCCCAGTGAGACAGCTTTTGACGTGGTGGTTCCAGAGGGGCGCCTGTGGTTGCTGGGAGATCACCGCTCGGTTTCCGTGGATTCCCGATCACTGCTGGGTGCCCCCGGTGGAGGCCTGGTCAGGGCAGATAGAATCATCGGTGAACCCGTCAGGGTGCTGTGGCCGCTGGGCCGCGCTGACCCGCAGTAATTCGGCCCGGAAGGAAAGCCCGTGACCCAACCCCCCATCCCCGGTGATTCCGCTGCGGCCGCAGATTCTTCTGAGCCAGCCGTTCAGGGGAAACCCAAGAAAGAGTCCTCCGGCGGGCTTCTCAAGGAGATCTTGATCACCGTTGTGGTGGTGTTGCTGATTTCCTTCCTGGTCAAGACTTTTCTGTTCCGGATCTTTTTCATCCCGTCCGGATCCATGGAGAACACCCTTCAGCTCGATGACAAGATCGGTGTGAATGTGGCGCACTCCTGGTACGGGGACTTGCAGCGTGGGGACATTGCCGTCTTTGAGGACACCCAGGGCTGGATGGGGCCCGCAGACACCTCCGCCAATCCCGTGCGCCGTGCCATGGAGTTTGTGGGTCTGGCCCCGGACACCAGCACCAATTACCTGATCAAACGTGTGATCGGAGTGGGTGGGGACACCGTGACCTGCTGTGATGCGGATGGCCGGATCAGCGTCAACGGGGTGGCTTTGGATGAGCCGTATCTGTTTGAGGGTGATGACCCTTCCACCATTCCGTTTGATGTGACAGTGCCGGAAGGCAGCTACTTCATGTTGGGTGATCACCGGTCGGCCTCCGGCGATTCTCGCTACCACATTGAACAGGGCACCGCGTTTGTCAGTGATGATGACATTGTGGGCAAGGCCATGGCCATTGTGTGGCCCATGGACCGTTGGCAGGGTCTTTCCAGTCAAGAGGACACCTTCGCCCGAGTTGAGGAAGCCTCCGGGGACGGCCAATGACCCCCGGGGGGCCACCGTCCACCACAGGGTCCTCCGAACGTGAAGGATCGGTGAGACAACCCAGCTCAGACACCTGGGTGACTGAACGCTGGGAGGACTTGGGGGAGGCCCCCGCAACTAGGGAAGACGGCGTCCCCATGTATCGCCGTCGTTCGGGACGGCGCGCACGGGATGCGAATCCACCTGCGCACCCCCGCGGCCGTGCGGTGACAGTGTTGCGCGAGCTGCTGGTGGTGGTCGCGTGGGCGCTGCTGATTGCCTTTGTGGCCAAGCACGTGCTGGTGCGTGGCTTCTTGATCCCATCGGATGCCATGGCACCCACCTTGGTCTCCGGAGACCGGGTGTTCGTCAACGTCCTGGACACCACATTGCGGCCCGCTGATCGTGGAGACGTGATCGTGTTCAACGACACCCAAGGGTGGCTGCCACCGGCCGATGAACCCAGCTCACTGTGGGACTGGATCAACGACGGCATGGCGTTCTTGGGCGTGACGGTTGATGATTCGGACAACCACGTGGTCAAGCGTGTGATCGGAGTGGGCGGTGATCGCGTGACCTGCTGCGATTCCCAAGGTCGCCTGATGATCAACGACGTCCCCGTGGAGGAAGCCGGAACGTACCTGCCACCCGGGGAGCCTGCCTCAGACACACCGTTTGACGTGATCGTGCCGGATGATCACTACTTTGTGCTCGGAGATCGGCGCAGTGCTTCCGGGGACTCACGGTTCTACCTGCCGGAAAACCGCGCCTTTGTGAGTCAACACGACGTCATCGGGACAGCCTTTGTGGTCACGTGGCCCTTGAATCGTTCCGGTGCCTTGACTGACTACACCACGGTGTTCGAGGCGGTTCCGGACACCCCCGCGACTCAGAGGTCCAACCGATGGGCTTAGACGTGGTACCCAGCTTGACCATGGAACGTGCGATTCTGGGCGCTGGTCAGGAGGCAGCGGAGCAACCGAATCTGGTCGCCGGGATGGATGAGGTGGGCCGCGGTGCGCTGGCTGGACCTGTGACAGTGGGGGTGGCCGTGGTGGGGGCCGCCACCGTGGAAGCTCCCGCGCGGCTGCGCGATTCCAAACTCTTACGGCCTGCGGTGCGGCAGGCGTTGCTGCCTGAACTGGCTGATTGGGCCCTGTGTCTTCGTACCGGTTCGGCTTCTCCTGCCGAGATCGACGCCCTGGGCATCATTGCGGCATTGCGCCTTGCCGGAGGTAGGGCATTGGCTTCCATTCCACCGCCGCTGACTCCTCAGACGGTGCTGCTGGACGGCGTACATGACTGGCTCACGGACCCGCAGGCTGATCTGTTCACAGCGGTGTCTGATCCGGTCTCCGCCTCGGGGACTGTCCACTCTGCGTGGAATGGGCGGGTGCAGACCGTGGTCAAGGGAGATCTGCACTGTGCCTCCATTGCGGCTGCTTCCGTGGTGGCCAAAGTGGAACGGGACCAAGCCATGGTGGAGCTTGCGCATGAGTTCCCGCATTACGGCTGGGCCGGGAACAAGGGCTATGGTGCCGCCGCCCACCGGGCTGCACTGATCGAACACGGAGTCAGCGAATACCACCGGCGCTCTTGGAAACTGGGGGTCTAGCCCCGGTACAACCGTGTCCCCGGCCTCCATCCACAGCTTGGCTGACTCTCTGGTGCTCCCACCACGCCGCAGTGCAGGCTGAAGGGCAACCATCCGATGTGGAGCGCAGCACCCGGACAACGAGTTCCGGGGTGGAATCGGTTGGCCAAAGGGGAGCACCGTGCAAGCAATGGACAGATCCGGACTGGGACAGCTGGGCGAACAGGTGGCTGCCGACTATCTGGCAGCTCACGGGGCGCAGATCGTGGCGCGCAACTGGAGGGCCAAAAAGTCGGTGCACGGACTGGCCGGAGAACTGGATCTGGTGGTCATGATCGGCCCCGTGGTGGTGGCCGTGGAAGTCAAAACACGTGCTGGATTGGGCTACGGTCACCCGCTGGAAGCCATCACCGCCATCAAGCTGCGCCGCCTGCATCAACTCCTGGTGGCCTGGGCCTCCGAAAACCGACAGTTGAACCGAACACGTCGAGTGGATGCCGTGGCCGTTCTCCTCCAGAGGCGCCCGGGCAAGCCCACAGCCGTGACGGTGGAGCACCGCCCGGG
Organism: Kocuria sp.; assembly: GCF_030538595.1. GTDB lineage: Bacteria > Actinomycetota > Actinomycetes > Actinomycetales > Micrococcaceae > Kocuria. The sequence continues at coordinate 52,302 of NZ_JAUNTS010000005.1, read as the reverse complement.
ATTGACTTGAACCGCACACCCTGCGCTCGCCGCACACCCCGCACACGCTGCACCTGCTGCACTCACTGCGCTCACCGACTTCCCATCTGGCTGCGAATTTTTTCACCACAGAGTGGGAACTGGGCGCATAACGGGGAACTCGACAGCAGGGTGGGAGGTCAACGTGCTCCCACGCTCCCAAGTTCTGGCGGCTCTCAAGCTCTCATGCGCTTCACGGCAAGGCCCGAATCCCAAACCCGCGCGCTGAATCCTCCACAGGCGGTGAGAGGGCCGGTTGAGGCGCGGGTCCCTGTCCACAGACACCGCCTGGGTGATTCACCCTCAGCCGCAGGCCTCCAAGCTGGGCTCAGCGTGGTTCAGCCGGCACCACGCGGCGCGGTGACGGACCGCGTTTTCGGGCAACAGCATGGGGGTATCGTGGGGACGCAACGATTTGCCAGGGCACTGTCCGTGGCCTTGATCGGGCTACGGGGCACCGTGGTGGAAGTGGAAACGGACATTGGATCCCAGCTGCCCAGTTTCAACGTTCTGGGGTTACCGGATCTCTCCGTGCGCGAGTCCAAAGACCGTGTGCGTTCTGCGGCACGCAACTCGGGGGTGCCGCTGAGTCCACGCCAGATCACCGTGAACCTCACCCCGGCAACACTGCCCAAGAAAGGCTCCCATTTTGATCTGGCCATAGCGGCCTCCATCTTGCAGGCCGATGGCGTGATGCCACCCGCGCCCAACACGGTGTACCTGGCGGAGCTGGCCCTGGATGGCGCATTACGTCCCGTCCGCGGAATCCTTCCGGCTGTGTTGGCAGCCGTGACAGCCGGCAACCCTCACGTGGTGGTGGCGCAGGCCAATGCAGCGGAAGCAGCCCTGGTCCCGGGTGCCGTGGTCCGGGGTCACGAATGTTTGGCTGATGTTTTGGCTGCCGCCGGTGCGGACCCCCGGAAACTGGTGCGCGCCCCGATCAGGACGGACACCGCCGTCGCACCACAGACGAACGACGACGCTACGGCCGGTTCCAGCGGACCCGACCTTGCCGATGTGGCCGGTCAGTATGACGGCCGCGCAGCCTTGGAATTGGCTGCCGCCGGTGGCCACCATCTTCTGCTGTGCGGCCCTCCGGGCGCGGGCAAGACCCTACTGGCTGAGCGTCTTCCCGGGTTGTTACCTGGCCTGGACGATGCCGCGGCCACCGAGGTCACGGCGGTTCATTCGCTGGATGCGCGGGTGAGTCCACGCACCGCACTGATCCGACGCCCACCGTTTGAAAGTCCGCATCATTCGGCTTCCGCTGCCGCGTTACTGGGAGGTGGCAGTGGTATTCCACGGCCCGGTGCCGTCTCCAGAGCGCACCACGGTGTGCTGTTCCTGGACGAGGCGCCAGAGTTTGACCGCGGAGTCCTGGATTCATTGCGCCAGCCGTTGGAGACCGGCACGGTCCGGATTGACCGAGCGGCGACATCCGCGCAGTATCCCGCCAGATTTCAGCTGGTCATGGCTGCCAATCCTTGCCCGTGTGGCAGATCCACCGGCAAGGCCCAGGAATGTCGATGCACACCCAGGGAACGGCGTTCCTACTTTGGCAAGCTGTCCGGACCGCTGCTGGACCGGGTGGACCTGCGGATCAATGTCCCCGCGGTCAGCTACGCCGAACTCACGTCCGCACCCACGGGGGAGGACAGTGCAACCGTTGCTGCGCGGGTGGCTCAAGCCCGAACCCGGCAGCGGGAACGGTTGGCGGCCTACGGGGTGCGGTGCAATGCGGAAATCGGTGCCTCCCTGCTCACCGGTGAGCTGCGACGACCACCCAAGGTCACAGCCGCTCTGGAACGGGACATGGAACGTGGCGTGCTGACGGCTCGCGGAGTGCAGAGAGTACTGCGTGTGGCATGGACGGTGGCAGACCTTGACGGGCGGGACGCACCTGATGCCCAAGACGTGGACACCGCTTTGTACTTTCGCTCATCGGAGCTGGCATGAGTCCGGATCGGCAGGGGAACACGAGTGCTTGGCAGAGCCATCACATCCATCAGATCCGCATGGCCAGGATTGGATTGTCGGTTGTTCTGGAACCACGGGATCTGACCGGGCATCTCATCCTGCGCGCCCTGGGCCCGGTGGCCGCGTGGGGCATCATCTCCGGGGAGCGTGGTGTCACCGGAGAAGAGCACCACGCTCTGGAACTCACCATCCGTGAATGTGGCAAACCGCTGCCGGGTCTGGGAGGGGCAACCGGCGCCCGAGCCGTGGAACGCTGGTCAGCCCGGGCAGCGCAGTGCGATCCAGAACGGATGTGGGACCGTGCGCAACGCCAAGGACTGTGGATGTGCCTCCCGGAAGAGTCGGACTGGCCGCCCGGATTGCATGATCTCCAGGAGACCGAGCCCGTGTGCCTGTGGGGCAGGGGCGAACGTGGTCACCTGGCTCACCTTGCTCAGCACACCGTGGCGGTTGTGGGCTCCCGAGATTGCAGTACCTACGGGCGTGCGGTGACCTTTGAGATTGCCGGGGCCCTGGCGGCCCGGGGCTGGAGCATCCTCTCCGGTGGGGCTTACGGTGTGGATGAAGCCGCTCACCGGGCTGCCTTGGCTGCTGGCACGAGTGCAGTGCCCACGGTGGCCGTGATGGCTGGGGGAGTGGATCGGCTCTACCCGCGGGGCAATCAAGAGTTGCTGCATCAGGTGGCAGATCAAGGTCTGGTGATCTCCGAAGCCGCGCCGGGGACCATGCCGGCTCGGTTCCGCTTTCTGGACCGAAATCGGCTGATCGCAGCCCTAGCCACCGGCACCGTGGTCACTGAGTCGCGGTGGCGATCCGGTGCCCAGAGCACGGCCCATCATGCTGCTGAGTTGTCCCGTCCTGTGGGAGCCGTTCCCGGTAGCGTGCAATCAGCCACCTCCGCAGGTTGCCACCGCCTGATCCGAGAGGGCTCCGCTGTTCTGGTCACCGACGCCGACGACGTCCTGGCGCTGATCGGCCCTGTGGATGCTCCTACGCTCGGCACAGCAGGAGTTGACCGGGAGAACCCTCAGCTGGCCATCTTTGATGGATTGAGTGAAGCTGATCGGCAGTTGGCAGATGCGTTACCCGTGGTGCAGGGCGCTACGGTTGATTCATTGGCTGGTGTGGCAGGGTTGCCCACACGCCAGGTCTTGGGCGGTTTGCGCAGGCTGGAGCGGGCAGGGCTGGCCGTTGACCGAGGAGGTCTGTGGGTGCGGCCCCGCCAGCGATGAACCAGACCAGAACAGCGGTAGGGGCGTACTCCCCGGAAAGGCAGGCGGCATGGAACATGGCAATGTGTCACCGGTGCTGCAAAGCCATCTGGAAGAGTTCGGCTCCTATCTCACGCTGGAACGCTCACGCAGCGCTGCCACGGTTCGTGCGTACACCGGTGATGTGGCCTCCCTTCTGGTTTTTGCCACGGAGAATGATCTGGACCTGGAACTGATCGACTTGGACGTGATCCGGTCCTGGATGGCGCAGCGGTTAACTGCAACATCAGGTCAAGGTGCCTCTAGTTCAGGACACGGTGCTGCCTCCAGCGCTGCCCGCCGGGCTTCAGCGGTGCGCACGTTTTTCGGATGGTGCACCAGCACGGGGCGAGTGCAGGCTGATCCCACGCTGCGTCTGGTCTCACCCAAGAAGAACTCGCACTTGCCGGACGTGGTGTCCGCAGCTGATCTGTTGGCGGTCACGGATCGGCTGGAAGCCCAAAGCCGCTCCGCTGACATGACCCTGCCCGCGTTGGCCATGGCTGCCCGTGATCGGCTGATCGTGGAACTGCTGTGGGCCGCTGGGTTACGGGTGGCCGAGCTGGCGGGTCTGGACCTGGACGATCTTGACCGTGGCAAGCGCACCATGGTGGTCACCGGCAAGGGAAACAAACAGCGCACGGTGCCATTCGGGGCGCCGGCGGATGCTGCATTGGAGCTGTGGCTCAACCGGCGATCCTGGCTGTGCACTGCTACCTCCGGCCGGGCACTTCTTCTGGGGCGCCGCGGGGCCAGGATGGGAGTCCGCCAGATCCGGGACGTGGTGAATCGGGAGCTGTCCCAACAGGAGGATGTGGCAGCCCGCGGCCCACATGCCCTGCGCCACTCCGCTGCCACCCATCTTCTGGACGGTGGTGCGGACCTGCGTAGCGTCCAAGAACTTTTGGGCCACGAATCCGTGTCCACCACCCAGATCTACACCCACGTCTCCGTGGACCGGCTGGGCGCGGCGTTCCAACAGGCTCACCCACGTGCCTGAAATGCGTGTGGAAGATGCACCCACGGAACGGGTGATCTTTCACAATTGCCGCTTTCAGGTTGACTAATTCCTTCCAGATCAAGAAAATTGCCATGTCCCGGTAATAGTGGCCTCGAATCCACGGTGACCGGAACACATACCAATTTCATAGCATTGGAACAGCTCGGTGGGCCTCGAATCCCACTGCGTTGTCCAGTACCAGACAGGGCGGGTCCACTTGGTGGATCGGTTCCTTCGGACACAGAACCCGTGGAAGGTCGTTGGGGAAGACGCACCTACACGCCGGAGGAACAGGTCATGTCTTCATCCATCACGCGCGGAGTGTTGCAGATTCACTCCGCGCCGCAGGCTCTGTGTCCCCATGTTCAGTGGGCATTGGAGTCTTTGGCTCGCGGGCGTACCGGCCTTCACTGGGTTCCCCAGGAGGCGGCACCGGGGGCCCTTCGTGCTGAGCTGGAATGGGCCGGTCCCTCGGGAACAGGTGCCCTCATGGCGTCATCACTGCGCACGCTGGGCAAGATCCGGTTCGAGATCACAGAAGAGCCTTCCCCCGGTGCTGACGGCTCACGCTGGTCCTTCACTCCTGACCTCGGGGTGTTTCATGCCACCACGGATGCCGCAGGCAATGTGGTGGTCTCCGAAGACCGGATTCGCCACGCCTACGTCACCGCCCAAGGCAACCCGGCTCTGGTGGTCAACGAACTGTCTTTGGCCTTGGGGGAAGCCTGGGACGAGGAACTGGAACCGTTCCGTTTGGCCGCTGAGGGGGCTCCCGTGCGCTGGTTGCACCGCGTCTCCTGAAGCCGCACCGACTTCCTCCTGCGCGTACGCGAACGCCCCCGGACTTGATGGGTCCGGGGGCGTTCGTCGTCGTACGGCACTGGGAGTCGTACAGCAGTGGGCGTCGTACGGCCTTGGGCGTCGTACGGTACTGGGCTCAGTAGTCGCGGAAGGCAACCACTGCGTTGTGTCCACCGAATCCAAAGGAGTTGGAGACCACCACGCTGCCGTCTTGGCGCAATGCACGCGCCGTGGTGACCACGTCCAGATCAATCTGGGGGTCCTTGTTCTCCAAGTTGATGGTGCACGGTGCGGTGCGCTCCGTCAGAGCCTTGATCGCCAGGATGGCTTCCACGGCTCCGGCGCCGCCGAGCATGTGCCCGGTCATGGACTTGGTGGCGGAGACCGGGATGTTGTCCACGGTCTCACCAAAGGCTCGGCGCAGGGCCACTGCCTCGGGGATGTCACCCTTGGGAGTGGAGGTGGCATGCGCGTTGACGTGGATCACGTCAGTCGCCGCAAACTCACCGGACTCCATGGCCTCCGTCAGAGCCCGGGCGGCACCGGCACCGGCGTCGTCAGGGGCGGTGATGTGGAAAGCATCTGCGGAGAGTCCGGCACCGGCCAGTTCGCAGTAAATGCGAGCACCACGAGCCTTGGCAAACTCCTCGGATTCCAGCACCACGCATCCGGCACCTTCGGCCATCACAAAACCATCTCGGTCGACGTCGTAGGGCCGGGAGGCGCGCTCGGGTTCGTCATTGCGGCGGGACAGCGCCTGCATGGCGCCAAAGGCCGCAAAGTTCACGGGGTGGTTGGCGGATTCGGCACCGCCGGCAACCACCACGTCTGCCTTGCCGCTGCGGATCAGTTCCAAGCCCTGGTAAAAGGACTCGGTGCCGGAGGCGCAGGCGGAGACGGCGGTGATGGCGGCGCGGCGGGCTTTCAACTCCATGCTGACCGTGGCGGCATTGCCATTGGGCATGAGCATGGGAACGGTCAGGGGCATCACGCGGCGGGCGCCCTTTTCCCGCAGGGTGTCCCAAGCACCCAGCAGGGTCCAGGCGCCACCGATTCCGGTGCCGAACACTGCGGCAACACGTTCGGGGTCAACGCCTTCTGCTTCATCGGCGTTCGGTGCGGAGAAGCCGGCATCCGCCCAGGCTTCCCGGGCTGCGATCAGCGACAACTGGCCGGAAGGGTCAAGGCGCTTGGCCTCAACTCGACTCAGGACCTCGGATGCGGGGGTGGAGACGGAGGCGGCGATCCGCACGGCAAGGTCGTAGGTCTCAACCCAGTCCTCTTCGAGCTTGGAGACGCCGGAGACGCCCTCCAAGGCGTTCTGCCACAGTTCGGGGACGGTGCCGCCGATTGGGGTGGTGGCACCCAGACCGGTGACGACTACTTTGCGGGGCATATGTGCACTACTTCCTGGTGTCCGGGGAGGGGCTTACGCCTCGCGCGACGTGCGGTACGCGCCGTCCCGATTCAGCGTGCTCAACGCACCTGAACCGTGACGTGCTCGCGGAGAGCGTGCGCGTACCGCTCGACGGCGGGTTGCGGGCGATCAGCCCTGGGCGTTGTCGATGAAGTCGACGGCGTCCTGGACGGTCTTGAGGTTCTTGACCTCTTCGTCCGGGATGGTGACCTCAAACTTCTCTTCGCAGTTGACCACAATGGTCATCATGGAGATGGAGTCGATGTCCAGGTCCTCGGTGAAGTTCTTGTCCAGCTGGACAGCTTCGGTCTCCAGACCGGTTTCTTCGTTCACGATCTCGGCCAGGCCGGCCAGAATTTCTTCCTTGCTCGCCATGTCGGCATTCCTTTCCTCGCGGCCCGCGCTCACGGACCTGCAGTGGTTTCGGTCGGCGGGTGACGACCGGTGGATCGTCGGGCCGGGGTGGTACCCCGGACCCGGGACGACCGGAGTGCAGTGCGGTGCCACTGTACGACGGGCATGGCGTGCCTGGCGTGCGTGACCGGTCCCCGGGCGGGTGCGTCGGATTGTTGCAAGTGAGACTTGACGTCCCGGTCACCTGCCGTGCCACCTGGGCTCAGCGGGTCTTGCAGGATTCCGGCGCGTGCGCCTCGGCCGCAGGACCGTGGTTGTGCGGACGGTGTGCTGCTTCACAGAAGGTGGGCGCGCACCGCCGTGGGACATCAGGGCAGAATCACGACCTGGGCCGCAAAGACCAGACCGGCGCCAAAGCCGATCTGCAACGCCGGTTTCCCGGAGAGCTCGGGGTGTTCCTGCAGCAACCGGTGGGCCGCCAGGGGGACCGAGGCGGCGGAGGTGTTCCCGGCATCGGCAATGTCACGGGCGATCACCACCGATTCGGGCAGTTTGAGCACCTTGGCCATCTGATCAATGATTCGCATGTTGGCCTGGTGCGGGATGAAGGCACCCAGGTCCTCGGGCTGCAAACCTGCGGCCTCCAAGGCCTCCGTGACCTTCTTGGCTGCCTCGAAAGAGGCCCACCGGAACACCGTTTGACCGTCTTGGCGCAGTGTGGGCCACAGGGGAGCATCGGCTGGCATGTCGCCGGTCTCCGGGTCCACCAAGTCCTTGCGCACGGGCCGTTGCCGCCCGGCTTCCGCCTCACGAATATCCGTCAGGGGGTGGGTCATGCGAATGGCATCGTGCTTGGAACCATCCGATCCCCACACCGTGGGGCCGATTCCGGGGGTGTCAGAAGGACCCACGACGGCGGCACCGGCACCATCACCCAGCAGGAAGCTGATGGAGCGCTCACCGTTGTTGATCACATCCGAGAGCTTCTCCACACCCACCACCAGCACATAGGAGCTCATCCCGGAACGGACCAGAGCATCTGCTTGTCCGATCCCGTAGCAGTATCCGGCGCAGGCGGCGGAGATGTCATAAGCCGCAGCAGAGGAGGCGCCCAGCTGATCAGCCAGGACCGCGGCCATGGACGGAGTCAGGTACGGGTAGGAAATGGTGGAAACCAGAATGGTGTCCACCTGGGAAGCCTGGATTCCAGCGGCTTCCACAGCTTCACGGGCTGCCCCCAGTGCCATGTCCAGGGCCGAAGTCTCTGCATCGGCCCGGTGTCTGGTCACAATGCCGGTACGTTGCCGGATCCATTCATCGGAGGACTCGATCCACTGGCAGACGTCATCGTTGGTCACGATGGTGCTGGGGCGGAACGCTCCCATCCCCATGATTCGGGAGTGGGCGTTGGGTGTGTACTGCTTGAGAGTCACCACGAGGTGAGTGCTCCTTATACGTCAAGGGACTGGACGAGCGTTGCAGGACGGAGTCGTCAGGAAACGCCGCTCAATTCAGAATGGTACGGGCCTGATCAAGCTCAGCGGGAGAATTCAGCGCCAATGCGGGCACTCCCTTCATGCCACGTTTGGCCAGACCCACCAAGGTGCCGGCCGGGGGCATTTCCACAATGTTCTGCACGCCCATGTCCGTGAGTTGCTGCATGCACAGATCCCACCGCACCGGACGGCACACCTGCTCCACCAGGGATTCAAGGTTGGCTTCACCGCTGGTCACCACGGCGCCGTCGTAATTGGAGAGCAACGGTGCCGTGGGCTGTTGAGGATGCAGCTGGCCCATCAGGTCCCGGAGGGGTTCCAGAGCGGGGGCCATGTGCTCGGTGTGAAAGGCGCCGGCCACCTTCAGGGCAATCACACGGGCCTTGGCCGGAGGTTGCGCAGCAAAAGTCTCCAACTGTTCCAGGGTTCCGGCGGCCACAATCTGACCACCCCCATTGGAATTGGCGGCGGTGAGCCCGGCGGCCTGGATGGCCTGGCGGACTTCGTCCTCCTTGGGGGAGAGAACCGCAGACATGCCAGTGGGTACGGTGCTTGCAGCTTGGGCCATGGCGGAGGCACGAACACTGACAAAGGCCATGGCCTCCGTTTCCGTCAGTGCACCGGCCAGGGCTGTGGCGGTGATTTCTCCCACGGAGTGGCCGGCGAACACCAGGTCGGTTCGCTCCTTGAGCTGGGCGTGCAGCAGCCTTCCGGCCACCAGGCCCGTGGCCACGATCAGAGGCTGAGCCACCGCGGTGTCTCGGATGGTCTGCTCATCGGCCTCGGTTCCGTAGTGGATCAAATCCAAGCCGGCGGCTTCTGAAAGTTCGCTCAGGTGTTCCCGAACGCCATTGATTTCAAGCCAGTCGTTGAGCAGTCCAGGTTTTTGGGCACCCTGTCCGGGGCAGACGATTGCAATCACCCGACTATTGCACCAACAGCTGCCCCACCCGCGGAGGAAGGTGACGGACCAAGCCCGTGCGTCAGGTTTGTGGGGACTCTACAAATCGGCGCATTTGAGGGGACGGAATGCGGCGTTTGCCACATTGAGGTGATCACAGTCTGTTCCACGACGACGCCAGGCTCACGGCTGATGGCAGTCATCCGCCAATCGTCCGGCAATGATGGCGCAGTGCAGTACAAAGGCGTCCCGTGGAATCAGAGGGTCCCATCCGGTCACATCCGAAATCCGCCGTAGCCGATAACGCACCGTGTTGGCGTGCACAAACAGCTCACGGGCCGTGGCCTCCAAGCTGTGTCCCACACAGACGTAGGTGGAAAGCGTTTCCGTTAGGCCCGTGGAAGAGCCTTCCAGTTTGCGGTAGATCTGTTCCACCAGGGCTTCCCGTGCCGTGGTGTCCCCAGCCATCAGACGTTCTGGCCACAGCTCCTCAGAGTCCACGGGACGCGGGGCCTCCGGCCAAGCGGGAGCCACCGTGAGGGCGGCATGGGCAGGTTCGGCGGAATCCGCTGCGGCAAACAAGTTGGTGGCTTCCGGGCCGTGAACCACAGGTCCGGGGCCGAAAAGCCCCACAATGCGTTCCAGGGACCGATCCAGCGTGGAGAGTCCTGCCAGAATCAGCACCAATCGGTTGCCCTGAATGGAGACCAGCGCATCCGTGGTGTGGCGGGCAAGAGTCCTGCGAATCCTGGCCACCCCGGCGGGACTTGTCTGATCCGGGGCGTAGCCCACCATGACCGTGACGGGGCCCGTGCTGGTCCACCCCAGAGCGGCAACCCGGGAGCGCAGGGAATCCGTGTGCTCCCCGCGCAGTACACCGTCCACCACCAGGGCTTCCAATCGCGCGTCCCACGAACCCCGGTTTTCGGCGGCACGGGCGTACACATCCGCCGCTGCAAAGGCGATGTCCCTGGAGTAACGCAGCACCCCTTCACGCAGCACGGATTCATCGTGACTGGTGGCAAGCTCCGGCACATTGTCCTCAACCACTTCAACCACCACGCGCATCACCTGCAGAGCTTGTTGCAGGGAGATGGCCCGTGCCAGATCGGTGGGGGCGTCCCGGAAGAGACGGTTGAGCAGCATGCCGTCGTCGTCTTGTTGTTCGTACCAGGTGACAAAGGCGGCGATTCCGCGTTGGGCCACCAGCCCGAGTTCCGAACGGTCCTTGGGGCGCAACTCCCGGAACCAGGGGAGTTCGGCCTCCAGCTTTTGGACGGCCACCCCTGACATGGTCCCCACATTGGCACGAATGTTCTCCAATGTTTTCTTGGACGGGACCGGGGCTCCCGTGCGAGCGGTGCGCTGCACCGTGGTGCGTGAGCTACGGCCCCCCAAGATCCAGCGCGACCCCGATACCAGGAAGCCACCACTGGTGCGGTCCTTCCCCCCGGCTCCCGTATTTTCGGACTCCGGCGTTGTCTCCTTTGGCATGGCCAAAACAATACGGCACCACAGCGGGTCAACGGCTCTGGTGCCGTATTGCGCTCACTGCACGGTGTGGCCTCTCAAGGCTCACCCTGGGGTCAGGCGTCGCCCCCGGCGTTGCCGGAGGTACCGGCGCGCGGGTTCAACAGGTCATACTTCTCGATTGCCTGCTGCGGGGCGGACCAGTCCACCTCACCACGCTTGGCCAGCATTTCCAGGGTCCGTACCACCATGGAGGCTGCGTCAATGTGGAACCAACGACGAGCGCCGGCGCGAGTGTCTGCAAATCCAAAGTCATCCGCACCCAGGGTGGCGAACTCATTGGGCACGTACTGGCGGATCATGTCCGGCAGTTCGGAGACGTAGTCCGTGGAAGCCACGATCGGCCCGGTGGCACCGGCCAATGCCTGGGTGACGTAGGGGGTGCGCGCACCCTCACCCGGATTCAGGAAGGCGTCCTTCTCAGCGGCCAGGGCGTCACGGCGCAGCTCGGTCCAGGAGGTCACCGACCAGACGTCAGCGGAGACGCCCCACTCATCGGCCAGCATCTGCTGGGCTTCCAAGGCCCAGGGAACGGCCACGCCGGAGGCCAGCAGCTGAGCGCGCGGGCCGTCCTTCTCCGACTCCTTGAGCAGGTAGATGCCCTTGAGGATGCCTTCAACATCAACGTTCTCGGGTTCTGCCGGCTGTTGGATGGGCTCGTTGTAGACCGTCAGGTAGTACATGACGTCGTGGTCTTCATCCTTGGTGCCGTACATGTGCTCAATGCCGCGGCGGATGATGTGACCGATTTCGTACCCGTAGGCAGGATCGTAGGTGATCACGGCGGGGTTGGTGTTGGCCAGCACCGGGGAGTGGCCGTCACCGTGCTGGGTGCCTTCACCCGTCAGGGTGGTGCGCCCGGCGGTGGCCCCGATGATGAACCCGCGCGCCCGCTGGTCAGCGGCGGCCCAGAAGTTGTCACCGGTGCGCTGGAACCCGAACATCGAATAGAAGATGTAGAACGGGATCATGGCTTCGCCGTGGGTGGAGTAGGAGGTGGCGGCCGCAATGAACTGACCGGTGGCACCGTCCTCGTTGATACCCGGGTGCAGGATCACACCCTGCTCCGACTCCTTGTAGGAGAGCATGAGCTCACGGTCCACGGACAGGTAGTTCTGGCCGTTCGGGTTGTAGATCTTGGCGGTGGGGAAGAAAGCGTCCATGCCGAACGTGCGCGACTCATCCGGGACGATCGGCACAATGCGGTGGCCGAACTCCTTTTCACGCATGAGGTCTTTGAGAATGCGCACCAACGCCATGGTGGAGGCTGCCAGCTGCTTGCCCGAGCCCTTCTTGGCTGAGGCAAAAGCCTTGTCAGAGGGAAGGGTGATTTCCTTCTGCTCATGGCGGCGCTCCGGAACGTAGCCGCCCAGGGCCTCGCGGCGCTCCAGGAGGTACTTGATTTCCGGGGCATCCGGACCGGGGTGGTAGTACGGGGCGTTGTACTGATCCTCCAGCTGATCGTCCTCGATGGGAATGCGCAGGGCATCCCGGAAGGCTTTGAGGTTGTCCACCGTGAGTTTCTTCATCTGGTGGGTGGCGTTACGGGCCTCAAAATGCGGGCCCAAGCCGTAGCCCTTCACGCCCTGGGCCAAGATCACCGTGGGCTGCCCCTTGAACTCCAGTGCAGCCTTGTAGGCGGCGTGAATCTTGAAGTAGTCGTGGGCGCCGCGCTTGAGATTCCAGATCTCGTCGTCGGTCATGTCCGCCACAAGTTCCTTGGTTTCCGGGGTGCGGCCAAAGAAGTGGTCGCGGATGAAACCGCCGGATTCGCCCTTGTAGGTCTGGTAGTCACCGTCCAAGGTCTCGTTCATGATCTTGACCAGGTTGCCAGAGGTGTCCTTCTCCAGCAGCTCATCCCATTCGCGGCCCCAGACCACCTTGATCACATTCCAGCCGGCACCCCGGAAGAACGCTTCCAACTCCTGGATGATCTTGCCGTTGCCACGCACCGGGCCGTCAAGACGCTGCAAGTTGCAGTTGACCACAAAGGTGAGGTTGTCCAGCTTGTCGTTGGCGGCAGCCTGGAGCAGACCGCGTGACTCGGGCTCGTCCATTTCGCCGTCGCCCAGGAAAGCCCACACGTGCTGGTCGGAGGTGTCCTTGATGCCGCGGTTCTCCAGGTAGCGGTTGAACTGCGCCTGGTAGATGGCGTTCATGGGGCCCAGCCCCATGGACACCGTGGGGAACTGCCAGAAGTCGGGCATCATCCGGGGGTGCGGATAGGAAGACAGCGCGTGGCCTTCCTTGGTGCGTTCCTGTCGGAAACCGTCCAGGTCTTCTTCGCTCAGGCGGCCTTCCAAGAAGGCACGGGCGTAGTTGCCGGGGGAGGAGTGACCCTGGAAGAACACCTGGTCACCACCACCGGGGTGGTCAGGGCCGCGGAAAAAGTGGTTCTGACCCACTTCATACAGGGTGGCAACCCCGGCAAAGGAGGAGATGTGGCCACCCACGCCAATTTCCGGCTTCTGGGCGCGCTGCACCATCATGGCTGCGTTCCAACGCATCAAGGCACGGTAACGCCGCTCAATTTCTTCATCCCCGGGGTATTCGGGCTCCTGGTCCACCGGAATGGTGTTGATGTAATCCGTGGTGGTCACCATGGGCACGCCCACGGACTTGGCGCCGGCGTATTGCAGCAAGGCACGCATGATGTACTGCGCCCGCTCAGTGCCCTGGGTCTCCACCAGATCCTGGAAGGACTCAATCCACTCCTGGGTCTCCTCAGTGTTGGAGTCCTTCAGGTCGTTGGTCAGACCGCTCAGGATGTGGTTGTTGCTTTCAGAAGCCACGTTCAACCTCTCTTCGTCGAGTTCCGCGGCAGATGCGCGTTGAAGCGTTGGTAAACACTGGCACCTATCATCCAACATCTGGGCCACGGTGCGCACACTGTGTAGGCCAGGTCTCATCAATGTGTAGGCCACCACCGGTTTGGACCCGGCACCGCCGTGTGCGCATCCGGATGCCAGCCGTGCCAGATCAAAGGGCTACGCGCGTGGCGTAAAGCGCCATGTTGGCTCCACATCTCAGTGTGGTTGCCTGTTTCCTTGCACCTTGGTTGCACGCCGCTGCGATCCGGTGTTGTCTGGATCCTAGGTAACATACGAACAATCAGCTGGATGACTTTGCCAACAGCAGGGACGCCAGCCACCACACATCACGGGGCATGGGCCCACGGTTAGGAGAACTGAAGTGAGCGAGGCCAAGGCCACCGCTGACGGATCAATCAGCGAACTCGGGCTCACGGATGACTCGATCGTCCAGGAATTCGGGTACGACGACGACGTCGACTTTGACCTGCGCGAACGGATCGAAGAACTCACCGGGGAAGACATCCTGGATGAAGATGATCAAGAGGTGGTCGATGCCGTACTGCTGTGGTGGCGTGACGGCGACGGCGATCTGGTAGATGCCTTGGTGGACACTCAGTCCCAGTTGGATGACGGCGGCGTGGTGTGGTTGTTCACCCCCAAGTCCGGCCGCGATGGATATGTGAATCCGGGGGATGTGGAGGCTGCGGCGTCCACCTCGGGGCTGCATCGAACCACCACGGCAGGTGTCAGCAATGACTGGTCAGCAGTGCGTTTGGCTCCCAAGCGAAACTTTTAGAAACACAGCACCAACGGTTGTGAGGTAGAGAAATGCTTGACATCGGTCAGTTTGCCCCCGATTTCACCCTGACCAACCAATACGGAGAGGATGTTCAACTCTCCGAACACCGGGGCCGTCCGGTGGTCTTGGTCTTCTACCCGTTTGCGTTCTCATCAGTGTGCACGGGTGAAATGTGCCAGCTGCAGGACATGCTGGAGGAGGTCCAAGCGGTGGATGCCCTTCTGCTGGCTGTCTCCACGGACACCACGCACGTCTTGAAAGCCTTTGCCAACCAGGAGTCCTTGGAGTTTGACCTGCTCTCCGATTTCTGGCCGCACGGTCAGGTAGCCGACAGCTACGGTGTGCTGGACCCGGAAAAGGGCGTGCCCAGCCGTACCACTTTCCTGATTGATGCCGACGGCTTGATTCTGGATCGCTTCAGCTCCGCTGAATTGGGAACGCCGCGCGCCACGGAGTCCTACCGGGAGGCGTTGGCCAAGCTGGTTGAGCAGCCGGCGGGCTGAGCGGGTGACGAGTAGCCGTATGGTCTCCGGGCCAGCGTCACGAGAATCGGAATGAGTCCTCTCCGCATCCTGGGGGCAGGTTACGGGGAGCGTGGCCATCAGGACGTTTTTCCTGACCCCCAAGCCTTGAGTCTGGATGGAGGACTCGAACGGGCGCTGGAGATCTTGGCTGCCGGGCCCGTTGCCGTTCTCACCGGGGCGGGGATTTCCACGGACTCCGGTATTCCTGATTATCGGGGGCCGGATTCGGCTCCGCGTCAGCCCATGACCTACCAAGAATTCATGGCGACGACCGCCAACCGGTCCCGATATTGGGCGCGCAACCAAGTGGGTTGGCATCATCTGGCTGAGGCTTCTCCCAACGTCTCTCATCAGGTGTTGGCCCGGCTGGGAGCCGCTGGCGCAGTGAGCGGGATCATCACCCAAAACATTGATCGGCTCCATCAGCGGGCGGGGTCTTTCGGCGTCGTCGATCTGCACGGGCGCTACGACCAGGTGCTGTGCATGACCTGTCAATCGCTGATCCCGCGCGCGGTGTGGGGCCGGATGCTGGATGAGGCCAATCCAGAATTTGCCCGCGCGTCCCTGGACCCGCGTGAAATCGAGTTCGCCCCCGATGCCGATGCCGAGATTGACTACCAAGGAACCTATGTGGTGCCCGATTGCCCCGTGTGCGGTGGTGTGATGAAGCCACACGTGGTGTTTTTCGGGGAGTCCGCTGCCCCTGACCGCGTGGCCCACGCCGCGGCCGTGGTGGATGCCGCCCAGTCGATTCTGGTGCTGGGCTCCTCCCTCACCGTGCACTCCGGGAGGCGTTTTGTGCGCCGTGCCGTGCGCGACGGCAAGCCCGTGGTGATTGTCAATCACGGTCGTACGCGTTCAGATCAGGATGCTGCCGTCAAGATTGATGCGCAGGTGGCGCAGTTCCTGACTGGTGCGGAGCCGTTGTGGTCCGGGTCATGACCGGACCCAGCGTGTGGCCCAGATGAACAACTGGTGAAGGCAAGATTTCCAGCATGTGATGAATGTCATACACACTTCGACACATTTGTGCCGGTGTGAGGCATCTCTGATATGACTTCACCGGGTAGCGTAGGCGTCAGCACTGGGTGCTGGCGTCTGTGGAAGTCGTCCACCCGGTGCACTCAATTTTTTGGGGAATCCAGGGCCTTTAGCTCAGCTGGTAGAGCACTGCGTTTACACCGCAGGTGTCATCGGTTCGATCCCGGTAGGGCCCACCCGCAACGCCAAATGGGAGCCCCAACATCAGGAGATGTTGGGTGCTCCCATTTGGCGTCCATGCCTTCGTCGCTGGGTTAGTGGGTTATACGCCAAAATGTGTGTAAATCCCGGGTGTGTTATGGGCGCCACCGTGCTTCCCAGCTTCCGTAGACACCTAACCCTCGCAAGCCGTGCGCAGTTTGATACCCCATCAGCCCTGATGAGGTATCAAACTGCGCACGGCTTGCGGGTTAGCCACAGGGTATGCACCGGTAGCCGGTGGAACCAGCGATGGTGGTGCCGCTTTTGACCAGGGGGCGGGCGCATACACCACACGTGGGTCTGTTTCGTGGAAGGGACACCTGACATGCTCTCAAAGCATGTCAAGGCTGGTGTTGCCCTACTGCTGGTTGGGATCCAGGGGCCTGCGCTACACACTTTCTGGCGTATAACCCCCGCCGGTCATGCGGAGGCGCTGTAGCGTTGGCGGGCGGCTTCGCCACTGGTGCCGATTGCCTCGCCGACCTCGCGCCAGGACAGGCGCTGGTCACGCGCAGCGCGCACGGCCGCGGCAAGCTCCTTTTCTGCCGCGTCGCGTCGCCATGCGGCGAGTTTGACCGCCATCGAGGGTGGCAGGGGTGCATTCTGGTCGCTGGGCTTCGGGTCGTAGTTCTCGAAGGCGTCGGCGAACTCGTCGGCACGGGCCTTGATGTCTTCAATGGAGCGTCGAGTCATGCGTGTTCACCTCAGATACTTGGTTCGGGCCGGACGCAGCTGGTGAAACCCCGTTCAGTCCAGCAGTCCACGCTCAGTCGATCAACCCCAGGTGGCGGAAGGCATTGGCCAGACCGTCCTCTTCGACGTCGTCGGTGATGTGATCGGCCACAGCCTTGACGTCCTGGCTGCCGTTGCCCATGGCCACACCCACGCCGCAGATTTCCAGCATGGGGATGTCCACGGTGGCATCCCCAAAACCAATGGTGTGCGCAATATCCACACCCACGTGCTTCACCAGCTGCTCGATGGCCACGGCCTTGGAAATGTTGGCCACGCCCAGATCCCCGAACAAAGCGTCACCGCCGCGACCACCCCAGGTGCCTGACTTCAGATCCGGGAAGGCGGCGGTGGCCTCCGTGTGGTCAGCGTAAGAGTTCAGAACAAAACTGATCTTGTTCACATCACTGCGCACAAGGTCGGCCCCAAAGATCATGTCCGGGAAGACGTCGCCCACCGTGAGGTGATCGGCCTGGGCATTTCCTTTGGTGCGGGCGTACTGGCGAATGGTGGGTTGGGCCACCTCTTGGAATCGGGGGCTGCCGTAGAGGCCTGCATTGCATTCCAGGTAGAACTCCAGACCGCGCTCCGTCAGCCAGTCCACCACGGCGCGGCACTGCTGCGGGGCCATGGTTTGCTCCAGAACCACCTGTCCTTGGAACTCCACGTAGCTGCCGTTGCCGCCAATGAGACCGTCCAGGCCGATCTCCCACAGCTCCGGATAGACCTCCGCCCTGCTGCGTCCGGTGCTCATCAACACCAGGTGCCCGTTGTTCCGGGCCTCCCGGATGGCCACCCGTGCAGATTCTGGAATGTTGTTGTGGTAATCCACCAGAGTGCCGTCCACATCCAGAAAGATCACCTTGCGCGTGTCCATGCTGTTCCTTTCGGCGGTTCTGGCGGTTGGGTGGGCTGGGGGCCTGGCGGTGCGCCAAGATGGCTGACATGACACAGAGCACATCTCACCCACCCATCCACTGGTACTTCGAGCGTATCGGCCCCACGTCCTTTGCCGCCACGGAACATGTGGGTGGGGGATGGGATCCTATGGAGCAGCACATTGCCCCGGCTCTGGGTTTGCTGGCTCACTGCATGGAGGATGACAGGCATCAGCGCGGTGCGGCTGCCCTCCAACTGACCCGGGTGTCCTACGACATCCTGGGCACTTTTGACATTGGACCCGTGGATATTTCGGTGACAGTTCTGCGTCCCGGGCGAACCATAGAACTGGTGGAGGCCCGCCTGTCACATGGAGGTCGGGATGCTGTGATCGCACGCGGTTGGTTCATGCAGGCCTACAACACGGAGGCCATTCAGGGAGTGGGTTTGACTGCCGTACTCGGTCAGCAGGAGCACCCCGAATGGAACGGCTCCGCGGTCTGGCCTGGTGGATTCATCGCGTCCTTGACGGCGCGCCGCACGGAACATGAACCTGGCCGAGCCATGGCGTGGCTGCGCACGGACACGGAGCTGATCCGGGAGGAGCCGGTTTCCACCACCGCGGCTTTCCTGGGGCTGGTGGATGTGATGAACGGCGTGGCGCCCCGTGTGGACAACCGCGCCGTGGCTTTCCCCAACCTCGATCTGACGGCCCATTTCTTCCGTGAGCCGGTGTTGCCGTGGGTGGGGCTGGACACCGCGGTCTCCTTTGGCCCCACCGGTGTGGGGCTCACCACCTCAACTCTTCACGACGACGACGGTCCCGTGGGCACGGTGGCCCAAACTCTGACTGTCCGTCCCGAGTGAGGTGTCTGAGGTGCGGTGACCGTGTAGCCCGTTGGAGACGGTGTGGCCAGCGGGTAATCAGCTGGCGCTGTGCGGATTGATCCGAACCTGGCAGGCCGTCTCAGTGGCGAAGGGGTGCAGCTCAACGTGGGCCGGGACACCTTCACGGTGCATGACACCGGCAATCAGTCCCTCGTGAATCCGGCAGATGAATTCCGGGTTCTGTTGAGCCAACTCAAGCATGGGGCAAGCCTTGAGTGTCACTCTGTGCCCAGAGGCGGTGGGCTCCAGGTCGGGATCAAAACCCAAGGAGTCCATCACGTTCACCACGCGAGTCACCGCACGCTCAGAGACATCGGTAGATGGCGTCCCGGTGACTGGGACTTGTGTGCTGGGAGGGGTGGAGGGGGCGTCGTCGTCGGTGTGGTGAGGTGACTGCTCCAGGGCTTGGGCCCAAATCTGCCCCACACGGCGGGCGTCCTGCGGGCCGTGGCCCGAAGAAAGCATGAAGTCCGTGAGGGCTCCCACCAGGGCGCTGTTGTCGGCGCTCGCATCTTGGCTGAGAGCGGCGTGACCGTTGGCGGTCACGCGATACATCCGGGGAGGGCGTCCGCGGTGACCGTCGCGGAATTCTTCCGTGGCCAACAGATTGGAGCGGACCAGTGTCTCCAAGTGCGGGCGAACGGCGTTGGGATGCCCACCCAGGGTTTCGGCGATCTCTGTGTGGCGGATACCTTGGCCGCCCAGGGCTGCCACGGTGCGCAGAACTTTGAGCTGGGCAGGGGTGAGGCTGGCAGGACGAGGGGTGGGGCGTGGTCCACGGTGGGGCATGGCAGTACCGTACCCGAATTAATACACATCGGGCTGTATTAATATAGTGGGGTGTCCCACACTCCTCGGTCCAGCGCATCATCCATCACCTCTGACAACCCCTCCATGAGGCGGCGGCGCGGATGGCGCGACTTTGCAGTGGTGGTCTGGGCGGTCATGGCCGTGCTGGTGTCCCTGGCCCATGTGTGGATTC
Source organism: Kocuria sp. (assembly GCF_030538595.1). Taxonomy (GTDB): domain Bacteria; phylum Actinomycetota; class Actinomycetes; order Actinomycetales; family Micrococcaceae; genus Kocuria. The sequence goes on along the minus strand of NZ_JAUNTS010000005.1, from coordinate 32,699 downwards.
CATCGGCGGCGTGGCTGTTGATCCACCTGGTGGGCTTGGGCATCATCACCCACTCGATCATGGTGTGGAGTGCGTACTTCACCGCATCTCTGCTCAAGACCCGACCTGATGAAACCGCCGTTGCGCGTCAGAACAGGCGACTGGGGCTGCTGGCATTGGGGTCTGCTGCGGTGTTCGTGGGAGTGCCCACCGTGCAGTGGTGGTTGGTGGTCTCAGGCGTTGTGGTGGTCTCCCTGATGGTGCTCTGGCACGCAGGCGAACTCATCCGGGACCTGCGCCGGGCCCTGCCCATGCGATTCCGGATTGTGGTCCGCTACTACATTGCCTCTGCTGCCTGCATGCCGATCGGTGCAGGATTCGGTGCTGCACTGGCCTGGGGGTTGGGCGATGCCTGGCACAGTCGGCTCCTGATTGCCCACACCATGACCATGCTGCTGGGCTGGGTGGGATTGACCGTGGTGGGCACTCTGGTCACCTTCTGGCCCACCGTTCTGCGTACCCGCATGGACCAGCGTTCGGAACGCCTGGCCAGACAAGCCTTGCCCATCTTGCTGGTGGCTGTGACCGTGACTGTCACGGCGGCCTTGTTGGGATGGCGTCCCGTGGCAGTGGGTGGTCTGGGACTCTACGCGCTGGGGCTGCTCTGGTGGGGCCGCAGCCTGGTGGGTCCGGCTCGGCAGCGCCCGCCGCGTGAGTTCGCGTCCGCATCCATTGCGGCAGCCATGGTGTGGTTCACTGTGGCCGGGCTGGCCACAGGCTGGGCGGTGCTGCGTCTGGATGATCTGAGCCTTGCGGAGGCCTACCCCCGGCTGGGCGCCATTTGGGCCGTGGGCTTCCTGGTGCAACTGGTCACAGGTGCCATGACCTATTTGCTGCCCTCCGTTCTGGGCGGCGGACCGCGAGTTCTCAAAGCCGGGTCGGCCTGGTTGGAACGCTACGGTGCAGCCCGCCTGACGGTGATCAACCTGGGGTTGGCTGTGTGGCTGCTGCCCGTGCCGTCCTGGGTCAAGGTGACCACCTCCGTCGTCGTCCTGGCTGCTCTGGCAGCCTTCCTGCCGCTGATGGTGCTTGGCATCAAGGCAGCGGTCACGGAACGCAAGACCATGGCCATGGAGGCTGCCCAGGGCAAACGGCCGCACGTGATGGCCGAGCGCCCCGGCGGCGCGCAAGCGGCAGCGCAAGCCCGTTCGGGGGTGGCCGCCCAGACCAAGACCCTGACTGGTTCCGGTGTGACGGCGGGGGCTACAGCGGTGCTGTTGGCCGTGACCGTGGGGATCGGTGTGGATCTCGGGGCTGCCGGGCTGCAATTCACCGGCACCCAGTCCGTCAGTGGTCAGACGCAGGTGGAGCCCACCGGCAACACCGTCCGGCTGGAGATCGACGCCGTGGACATGGCCTTCACCCCCAATCAGGCCACGGTCAATGCTGGGGACCACGTGATCATTGAACTCACCAACACCGATCCCACCAACATCCATGACCTTCAGATCGGTGGGCAACGCACCGAACGGCTCAGGGCCGGGCAGACCGGGGAACTTGACCTGGGGGTGGTCTCCGAATCCATGGAGGGCTGGTGCACCGTGGCCGGGCACCGCCAGATGGGCATGACCTTCAACCTCACCGTGGAGGCGGCCACGGATTCAGGTGGCCTCAGCGCACAGAACACCGACGACGACGCCTCCGAAGCCACCATGAACGGGATGGAACACGGTTCCCACAGCACTGATGCCGGTGTGAGCGTGGATCCTGAAGCCTCCCTGGAATCCGTGGTGGATCCCGTGCTGAGCCCCGTGGAATCTGGGGACGGTGAGGGCGCGGATCACCAACTGCGTTTGGAGGTCACAGAGCAACCCATGGAAGTGGCTCCGGGCGTGTGGCAACAGCGCTGGACCTACAACGGTTCCACCGTGGGACCCACCCTGCACGGCAAGATCGGTGACACCTTTGAGATCACCCTGGTGAACAACGGCACCATGGGCCACTCCGTGGACTTTCACGCGGGTGAAGTGGCCCCTGACCAGAACATGCGCACCATCGCGCCCGGGGAGGAGCTGACCTACAGGTTCACCGCCAACCGGGCCGGGATCTGGATGTACCACTGCTCCACGGCTCCCATGAGTGCACACATTGCCGGTGGCATGCACGGCGCGGTGATCATTGAGCCAGAGGACCTGCAGTCGGTGGACCGTGAATACGTGTTGGTGCAGTCGGAGGTCTACCTGGATGGTGACGGTGCTTCCAAACAAGAGGCCCGACCCGTGGATGCAGAAGCTGCCGGCAGTGGGGCTGAGCCCACCTTCGTGGTGTTCAACGGGGCTGCCAATCAGTACGACCAAGAACCCCTGGAAGCGCGGGTGGGGGAGCGGGTCCGCGTCTGGGTGCTGGATGCCGGTCCCAATCGGCCGCTGAGCTTTCACATTGTGGGAGACCAGTTCGACACAGTGTTCGTAGAAGGGGCCTACACCTTGCGTGACGGGGTGGACCCGTTCGGCGTATCCGGCGGGGGATCACAGGCCTTGGGATTGGAAGCTGCCCAGGGCGGATTCGTGGAACTCACTTTTGATGAACCGGGTCATTTCCCCATGGTGAATCATGTGATGGTCGATGCAGAACGGGGAGCCCACGGTGTCTTCCGGGTCACCGAATGAGTACTGCGGAACATGAGACACCGCGCCGGGTGAAAGTCACGTGACGTAGCCCGCGCGGTTGCGGGCAGAGATAACAATGATCCGGCGTTGATCCGGGGATAGGCTGGCCGTATGGCTGAAGAGAAGAAAGCACAAATCGGTGTCACCGGCCTTGCGGTGATGGGGGCCAATTTGGCTCGCAACCTTGCTCGTCACGGTCACACCGTGGCCCTGCACAATCGCTCCGTGGAAAAGACCGACGCACTGTTGGCCGCCCACGGAGATGAAGGTGACTTCATCCGCACGGAAACCATGCAAGAGCTGGTGGATTCTCTGGAGAAACCCCGCCGCATTCTGGTCATGGTCAAGGCGGGTGCGCCCGTGGATGCCGTGATAGATCAGCTGGTGCCGTTGCTGGATGCGGACGACATCATCATTGACGGCGGTAACTCCCACTACCCGGACACCATCCGCCGTGAGGCGGCACTTGCCGAGCAGAACATCCACTTTGTGGGCGTGGGTGTTTCCGGCGGTGAAGAAGGTGCTCTGAACGGGCCGTCCATCATGCCCGGCGGCTCGGCCAAGTCCTATGAATCCCTGGGCCCCCTCCTGGAAGACATCTCCGCCAAGGCCGACGACGGCACTCCGTGCTGCGCATGGATCGGAACCGATGGCGCCGGGCACTTTGTGAAGATGGTGCACAACGGCATTGAATACGCGGACATGCAGGTGATCGGTGAAGCCTATGAGCTGCTGCGTGATGTTGCAGGTCAGGAACCCGGCGACCAGGCCAAGACCTTTGCCGAATGGAACCAGACCGAACTGTCCTCATACCTGATCGAGATCACCGCTGAGGTGCTCAAACAGGTGGATGCCAAGACCGGTAAGCCGCTGGTGGACGTGATCGTGGACGCCGCAGGCATGAAGGGGACAGGTACGTGGACCGTCATGGCGGCCCTGGACTTAGGCTCCCCGGTCACGGCCATCGCGGAATCCGTGTTTGCCCGCGCGCTGTCCTCCACGGAACGTGAAACCCGCCTGGAAGCGCAGGAGACTCTGGCTGCCGGAGTCCGTGAATCCGACACCGTTGACGACGCCGCCTTTGTGGAAGATGTGCGGCGGGCACTGTACTGCTCCAAGCTGGTGGCCTATGCCCAGGGCATGGAAATGTTGGCCACGGCCTCCGGTGAGCACAACTGGGATCTGAAGCTGGACACCATTGCCTCCCTGTGGCGGGCCGGCTGCATCATCCGTGCCGAATTGCTGCAGGACATCATGGCGGCCTACAAGGACGGCGCCCAGCCGCGCAACCTGCTCTTTGCCCCGGTGTTCCGTGATGCCATTGCGGAGTATCTGCCGTCCTGGCGGCGTGTGGTGGTGGAGGCCACCGAGCGCGGTATTCCCGCCCCGGTGTTTGCCTCCTCCCTGGCGTACTACGACGGTTTGCGTCGCCCGCGCCTGAACGCAGCCCTGACCCAGGGGCTGCGCGACTACTTCGGTGCCCACACCTACGGGCGTGTTGATGCCGACGGCGCCTTCCACACGCTGTGGAGCGCTGACCGCTCCGAGGTGGAGGCCTGAGCCACGTGCTGAACCGCGCATGAGCCTCGGCTGAGGCCAAAACACCAAGGCGCCCCATCCAGCAAACGCTGAATGGGGCGCCTTGGTGTTGCCAGATCGGCCCAGAGCTCAGATCCACATGGCGGGATCAATGTATGTAGCCGGATCCACCAGCGGCTCCTGTTTGTCCGGGGTGCGGGGCCGGGCCTTCCCGGGAATCCCTGTGACCACCGATTCCTGAGGGACGTCCTTGACCACCACGGCATTGGCGCCTACCGCTGAACCTGCACCGATCTGAATGTCGCCCAGGACCTTGGCCCCGGCACCCACCGTGACACCATCACCAATGGTGGGGTGACGCTTGACGGCTGCCAAGGAGGTTCCGCCCAGAGTCACGCCCTGGTACAGCATGACGTCATCGCCGATTTCCGCGGTTTCGCCGATCACCACACCCATGCCGTGGTCAATGAAGAACCGCCGACCGATCTGAGCGCCTGGGTGAATCTCCACCCCCGTCAGGAAACGTCCCAGCTGGGAAACCGTGCGGGCAGCACCGCGAGTGCGGTCATTGCCCCACAGGCGATGGCTGATGCGATGCAGCCAGATGGCATGCATACCGGAGTAGTTCAGCGCCACTTCCAGATCCGTGCGTGCCGCCGGATCATGATTACGGGCCGTGTCCAGGTCCTCGCGCAGCCTGCCCAGAAAACTCACGTGACTCCTTGAAAGGTGGTGGCGCCCCTGCCCCGCCATGATCGACGGGACAGGGGCAAGGACATCCAGGCGATCAGCCGCGGATGTCGTCGTACAGGACGGTGGAGATGTAGCGCTCGCCGAAGTCGCACACAATGGCAACAATCAGCTTGTCGCGGTTCTCTTCCTTCTTGGCTTCTTCCAGGGCGGCCCACACGATGGCACCGGATGAGATACCACCCAGCACACCTTCCTGGGTGCCCAGATCGCGTGCCACGCGAATGGAGTCATCCAAGGTGACGTCATACACGTGATCGTAGATTTCGCGGTCCAGAACATCGGGGACAAAGTTGGCGCCCAGGCCCTGGATCTTGTGCGGGCCGGCTTTGCCCTCGGTCAAGATCGGGGAGTCTGCCGGCTCAACGGCCACCAAGCGAACTTCCGGCTTCTGCTCCTTGAGGTAGCGGCCGGCGCCGGTGATGGTGCCACCGGTACCAATGCCAGCCACAAAGATGTCCACGGCGCCGTCGGTGTCTCCCCAGATCTCAGGGCCGGTGGTGTTGTAGTGCACCGTGGGGTTGGCTTCGTTTTCAAACTGGCGGGCCAGAACAGCGTTTTCCGTGTTCTGCACGATTTCACGGGCGCGCTCCACCGCACCTCGCATGCCTTCAGCGCCCGGGGTCAGCACGATCTGTGCACCGTAAGCGCGCAGCATGGCGCGGCGTTCGGTGGACATGGTTTCCGGCATGGTCAAGATGACCTTGTAGCCGCGGGCTGCGCCCACCATGGCCAGGGCAATGCCGGTGTTGCCGGAGGTGCCCTCCACAATGGTTCCTCCGGGCTTCAGTTCACCGGAAGCCTCAGCGGCGTCAATGATCGCCTTGCCAATACGGTCCTTGACGGAGTTGGCGGGGTTGTAAAACTCCAGCTTGACGGCCACGTTGCCTGGGAGGTCCTTGTCCAGTTCGTGCAGACGAACCAGGGGGGTACCGCCAACCAGTTCCGTCACGTTGTTGTAGATCTTGCCCATAGTGCTTCTTCTTCCTTCCACCTTGCTGCTGACACTCGATGAGAATCGAATGCGCTGGATCAATGCGCTGGCGCAGTCTGATCCAGGCTATCCAGATTTCTTCAGTTACCCCTAAGTAATGATGGGGTTAGAAACTCGGCGTAACGTTGGCGCACCTTGGCCAACTTGGGGTTGATGACCACCTGGCAGTACCCGTTGAAGGGCTGACGTCCATAGAAGTCCTGATGGTAGGACTCAGCCGGGTACACCGTTCCCAGGGGTTCAATGGTGGTGACAATCTTGTCCTCGAACAGCGGCTGTGCGCGTTCAATGGCCGCCCGAAACAGTGCTTCCTGTTCGGCGTCCGCGGGAAACATGGCCGAGCGGTACTGGGTGCCGACGTCGTGCCCCTGCCTGTTGAGGGTGGTGGGGTCGTGGCCGGTGAAAAACATGTCCAAGATGATCTGGGGCGCAACCTCATCGGCATCAAAAGTGACCACCACGGCCTCGGCGTGACCGGTGATGCCGGCGCACACACTGTGATAATCCGGGTTGTTCGTGTGGCCGCCCGTGTAAACGGACTCCACGCTCAGCACGCCGCGGGTGATGCGGTACACGGCATCCAGGCACCAGAAGCACCCGCCTGCCAGGACAAAAGTCATTTCTCTCACGTGTGTGTCCAACACGGAGAGGCCCCTTCCTATTCCACGGCTGCGGTGGCCTCCTAGACTGAGGCCATGGAATCTGCCCAACAGATCGCCTCCGCGACGCCCACGTCCGTGCCCACCGTGGCCCAGATCGTGGCGATGGCCGGAGAGCTCTGGCCCTTTGCCACCCAGGAGTCCTGGGATGCCTCCGAATTGATCGTGGGGCGCCCGGAGGCACCCGTGCGGCGCATCCTGGTGGCTGTGGATCCCGTGCGCCCTGTGGTTACCGAAGCCCTGGATCAACGCGCGGATCTGGTGCTGGTTCATCACCCGCTGATGCTGGGCGGTCAATCGTCAATTGCCGCAGACCAGTACAAAGGGCGTTTGATCCACGATCTGATTGAACATCACGTGGCCCTGCTGGCCTGTCACACCAATGCGGACAGCGCCCGGGACGGTGTTTCGGAAACCCTGATCCGAGCCTGTGGCGTACCCCAATCGCGCCCTCTGAAACCGCTGGAGCAGGACCCCGCCGTGGGGCTTGGCCGCATCGGCCAACTGGAGACCCCACTGTCGTTGGAGGCACTGGCGCAGCGACTTGCCGGCGTGGTGCCACCCACCGCTCAAGGAGTGCGGGTGGCCGGTCCCCGGGAGCGCCAGATCCGAACCGTAGCCGTGTGCGGCGGTGCAGGGGGATCGTTGCTGGAAGACGTGGCTGCCACGGACGCGGATGTTTACATCACAGCTGACCTGCGCCATCACCCTGTGTCTGAGGCTCGTGAGGCTGCCGTGCACCGCCACGGCGATGACGGGCTGTGCCTGATTGACCTCTCTCATGCGGCCAGCGAATGGCTGTGGGCACCGGTGGCCGCCCGTCAACTGAAGGAGTCGCTGGGGGAGGCGGGGTACGACGTCGATGTGGTGGTCTCCCGGTGTCGCACCGATCCCTGGGATTTTCAGATCCCCAGCTCCCATCCAGAGCCCCAGGACCGCTGGCAATAGTGGATGCGCGGCCCCTCAACACACACCAGTTCCATGCGATGGTAGGAGAAGCGATGACCACAGTCACACCGGAAAACCTGAGCGCTCTGCTGGAACTTCAGCAACGGGACACGCGGATGACAGCGCTGGCCGAAGCTCTGCAAGGGTTGCAGTCGGAACCCGAACTGGTCACCGCTTTGAAGCGCCGGCAAGCTGCTGTGGCCAAGGCCAAGGAACTGGACACCCGCCGCACAGAACTCGTGGCAGCGCAGGCCACAGCGGAACAGAAACTCACCGACGTTTTGGACCGTTTGGAAAAAGACCGAGCGCGCCGGGATGCCGGGGGATCCGTCAAGGAGGTCTCCGCACTACAGCGGCAGATTGAATCCTTGACCACCCAGGTGGAAAAGGCGCGAGCAGCCAGGGTCGCAGCGGCCACGGAGTTGGAGAGCTTTATGCAGCAGCGTGCGGTTCTGATGCCCAAACTCCAAGCGGCTGACGCTGAAGCCAAACGACTGGTGGCCGCCACCAAAGATCGCGGCGCCAGCATGCAGACCGAACACCAGGAGCTTGCCGCGGGGCGTGATGCTCGTGTGGCAGCTGTGGGGAACACGGCCCTGGTCACCAGATATGAGCGCATCCGCACCGGTGGCCACATCATTCGTACCGCAGCCACCGAACGGACCGGACCGGTGTGCGGTTCCTGCGGGTCCACCATGAGCCCCGCGGAAGTGGTGGACGTGGAAGCGGACGCCACGCAGATCTCCACCTGTCCGTCCTGCGGCGCCATTTTTGTGAATTGAGTGGTGGGTGTGGAAGATGGCGCGGAGAGTGTAGAGCCGCTGGCGTCCGTGGTGGAGAAGATTGCGAGTGCCGGGGAACTCCCGCCGGGGGAGAGCGCCGTTGCCGGTTACCTGGGGCGCGCCCTGCCCGGGGCAGCTCTGCTGAACCTGCAGCAGCTCAGTGACCGAGCCGGGGTCAGTACCGCCACCGTGACGCGCTTTGCCAAGCGGCTTGGCTACAGCGGATTCAAATCATTCAATGCGGCCTTGCGCCGTCACGCCCACCATCACCTGCAGCACCCGGGAGATCGGTTGGCTGCCCACCACGTGAACACGGCGGTCACCACTGACCGGGATGCCCAGCACCCCGGAGACTCAGACACTCTGGGCCGACGAGCTGAACTGGTGCAAAAGAACGTGCAGGCCACCAGCGTTTCCGTGGATCCGGATGCCTTGGCGCGGGTGGTTGATCTGTTGGCGCAGGAGGCCAGGCCGCTGTACTTGGCCGCTGTGGCCTCCGGTCATTTTGTGATGGCCCACTTTGCCTCTCTCCTGGCCTACCTGCGGGGCAATACCGTCCTGCTGGGACCCGGAACTGATCACTGGCCGCACGCAGTAGCGGGCATGCCCTCTGATGCGGTGGTGCTGGCCTCCAGCGTGGACCGAGACCCCGCTGCCATCAAGGCCCTCATGCTCTATGCCGATCGGCGCGGTGCCACCACGGTGCTGATCTCCAACGCACCGGCGGCCACCACACCTTGGGTGCAGATCCATCTGGAGTTCAACAACACCTCGGACGCGGTGTTCAGGTCCAGAACACCCTTGTTGACCGTCTTGGAGGCGTTGCTGGACGGAGTTGCCGCAGCGCAAGATCACGGCGCTCACCCGGAGGATCAGGCGCGTGGGGTCCTGGGTGGTTCCCCGTCCAGGGCTGATGACCTGGAGGAAATGTTCGCTCTGCTCGGTACCCATACGCCGCGATGACATGTGATGTAAGAAACTGATGGCGGGGTCGATTTAATGACATATCTGTCAGTAATCTGACTTCAGGATCTTGCGCTGGCTATGGGCCTGTGCGGATCTGCGAAGGACCCTTGCCGGTCACCAACGAAGGTGACCGGTGCGATCGACCACTCAACTGAGAGGATCATCCATGTCAGAGCGTCCAGAAGTCGTGACCAACCCGTTGCGCAATCGAGGCACCGCCTTCACCCCTGAGCAGCGCTCCACGCTGGGGCTGGTGGGCCGCTTCCCGGCAGCCGTGGAGACGTTGGAGGAACAGGCAACCCGCGCGTATCAGCAGTTGCACACCTACGACTCCAACCTGCAGAAGTACATCTTTTTGGACCGCCTGCACGCACGCAATGCAGTGCTTTACTTCAAAGTTGTGGTGGATCACCTCACGGAACTGAACCCCATCATCTATGACCCCACCATCGGGGATGCCATTGAGAACTGGTCAGCGGACTTCCGGGACTCTGATGCCGTTTACCTCAACATCAACAAGATTGAGGAGGTGCGTGAATCATTCGAGAACCTGGGTCTGGGGCCGGATGACGTTGACCTGATTGTGGTCTCGGATGCCGAGGAAATCTTGGGCATTGGCGACTGGGGCGTCAACGGGACGGACATCAGCATTGGCAAGTTGGCCATTTACACGGCCGCAGCCGGTATTGATCCTTCACGAACCATTGCCGTGAACTTGGATTGCGGTACCAACAACGAGGAACTGCTCAATTCGCCGTCGTATTTGGGCAACCGCCACTCACGTGTCCGGGGGCAGCAGTACGATGACCTGATTGCCGAATATCTGAAGGTGACCAGTGATCTGTTCCCCAAGGCACTGCTGCACTTTGAGGATTTTGGCCCCTCCAATGCGCGGCGCATTCTGGTGGACAACGCGGATCAGTACCGAGTCTTCAACGATGACATGCAAGGCACGGGCGCCATTGTGATGGCCGCGGTGTTCTCCGCCATGAAGGTCACGGGAGATTCCTTTGCTGATCAGTGGCTCCTTGTTTTTGGTGCCGGCACTGCCGGGACCGGCATGGCGGACCAGATTCACGCGGGTATGGTGCGGGCCGGACTCAGCGACGACAACGCCCGGTCGCGTATCTGGCTGGTGGACATCAACGGTCTGGTGACCGATGACATGACGGGTTTGCCGAACTATCAGGCTGCCTATGCCCGGCCTGCATCTGAGGTCTCCGATTGGCAACGCCAGGATGGGAAAATTGATCTCCTGGAAACCATCAAACAGGTCAAACCCACCATTTTGATTGGAACCTCCACGGATCACGGCGCCTTCACCCAGGATGTCATTGAGGCCATGAGCGCGGGAGTTCAGCGGCCGATCATTCTTCCGCTGTCCAATCCCACCAAGCGCATTGAAGCAATGCCTGAGGACATCATTCCTTGGTCAAAGGGCCAAGCCCTGGTGGCCACAGGTATTCCGATCACACCCTTTGACTATGACGGCGTGACGTTCACAATCGGTGAGGCCAACAATGCGCTGCTGTATCCGGGACTGGGGCTGGGCACCATTGTCTCCGGTGCCAGCAAGGTGAGCGACGGCATGCTGTTGGCGGCTGCTGAAGCCGTGGCGGGTCAGGTGGATCCGTCCCAGCGCGGTGCTGCCTTGCTGCCTTCGGTGGAGAACCTGCGCGCTTCCTCCGCCACCGTTGCCGTTGCCGTTGCCAAGCAGGCGGTCAAGGACAATGTGGCCACGGTGAGTTCGGATGACTGGGTTCAAACCGTGCAGGATGCCATGTGGGTTCCGGCTTACCCGGAGTCCACCAACTGATGCGTGCGGACAAGACTGCTGCGGGGACCGATCCGGTCCCCGCAGCAGTCTGTGCCCAAGCGGCCGCTCTGTTGCACGGCAACGGTGAATCCACGCAGGCCACCATCTCCGCCATGGAACACCTCCAGACAGTGGCCCACAACCCCCAGGCGGCGGCTCACAACAAGCCCCAGACGGCCCAAGAGCCTGAAGGGACGGCCACCGCTCACTTCCCCATGCGTGAGGACTGGTCCGGGATCACGGTTTTTGCCCCGCAAGATCAGGGTGGAACCCAGTACGTGCCTGCCAGTCCCACCGAGCATCATCTGGGGCGGGTCAATGCTGGGCTGCGCGCCATAGGAGAGTTTCGCGGTGATTTTGGCGCACTGAGCCACGAATTGCAGGCGGCTTCCCAGCTGAAGGCCTATCCAGCATGGGTCTTTGCCCTGGCGTGTGGACTGGGCTCCATGAGCTTGGCGTTGATTTTTGGTGAACAGCACCCGGCTTCCGTGGCCCTGATCGGTGCTGCTGCAGCTTTGGGCGGTGTGGTGCGACGAGCCATGGCCGGCCATTTCGATCAATTTCTGCAGATCTTCACGGCTGCGTTCATCGGCGGTGCGGCAGGTGCCCTGGCGGTGCACCTGGGAATCAGTGACTCCGCGCGCCTGGTGGCACTGTGTCCCGCCATGGTCTTGGTTCCGGGACCGCACATTCTCAATGGCTGTTTGGACCTGGCCCATCGCAGAGCGGATCTGGGGACAGCCCGGCTTGTCAACGCCGGGTTGATCGTGCTGGCCATCAGCGCAGGTGTGCTGGTGGGGCTGGCCGCCGGGGGAGTCTCCCTACCGGTCGAAGGAGTGACTCACCCGGCCATGGGATACACGGATGTACTGGCCGCAGGTCTGGTGGCAGTTGCCTACTCCGTGTTCTTCACCCTGCCCGTGAAGTTCATGCCCTGGGCGGCCGGGGTGAGCATGCTTGCCCACGGACTGCACTGGTACTTGCTGACGGTGCTGGGGTGGTCTTTGGCGGCAGCCGGATTGGTGCACTGCCTGGTGGTGGGCATCGTGCTCTCACCGGTGTGCAAGCGGCATCGGATTCCCTTTGTGGGACCGGGCTTTGCCGCCGTCGTCGCTCTGGTTCCGGGGATGTACATGTTCCGGGCCGCGGCCGGTGTGGTGGTTCTGGCAGGGGGCAATGCAGACGCCCAGTTGTTGCTGCAACTGGCAACGGATGCCTCCACCGCCGTGGTGGTCACCCTGGCGCTGGCCACCGGGCTGCTGATCCCGCACCTGCTCTGGTCAATGATTCTGCGGAACAGGGTTCGTCGCAGAACCTCCTGAGACATGGTGAGCCCGTTGAACCGTGGGCGGGGGACAGGATGGCCTATGAGCCGGATTTTGTGCTCGCGTGCGGTTGCCCAACAACGCGGCGGTGACCATCCATCTAGGCCCACCGTTGCCGATGGGCTCCAGCGGCCTACCCGGATACTCGGGCGAGCAGCCCTCAACGCATCCTGTCTGACCTTGCTCCGGACGGGGTTTACCGAGCCGCACCGGTCACCCGGTGCGCTGGTGGGCTCTTACCCCACCTTTTCACCCTGACCCACGACGACGAATCGCGTGGGCGGTCTGTTTTCTGTGGCACTTTCCTGCGGGTCACCCCGAGTGGGCGTTACCCACCGTCCTGCTCTGTGGAGTCCGGACTTTCCTCGAAGCATCGGTCATCCCGATACTGCGCGGTCACCCGGCCATCCTGTCCGGCAGGTGAGTTTACCTGCCTGGGGACGGCTTCACCGTCACCGACAATCCACAGGCGGTATTACATGCCACTGGAGAGCACCACCGGTTGCCACAGCAGAATGAACAGGGAGACCAAGGTGAGAGAGGCCACGTTCATCCAGAAACCAGCTTTGACCATGTCACTGATGGTCAGGTATTCGGAGGTGAAGACCGCAGCATTGGGTGGCGTGGAAATGGGCAGCATGAACGCCATGGAGGAGGTCAGCGCCACAATGGCCATGATGGCAAACGGGTCAATTCCCATGCCCAGGGCCAGCCCCACGCTGACCGGAATCAGCATGTTGGACACCGCGGTGTTGGACATGATCTCGGTCATGAACAGCACGATTGCGGCAATGGCCACCACAATGGCCACATAGGGCAGAACCTCCAACCCGCCCAGCTGCTCGCCGAACCAGGGGGTCAGACCGGATTCCTCAAAAGCTGCGGCCAGGGACAAGCCACCGCCGAACAGCAGCAGAATGCCCCAGGGCAGTTCCGTCATGTCCTTCCAGATCAAGATGCCACCGCGGCGGGGTTCGCCGTCGCCGGTGTCCTGAAGCTGGCGGGCCGGGAGCAAGAACATGGCCACGGCGCCCAGGATGGAAACTGTGGGGTCCGTCAGTGGGATGTTCCAGTCCTCCGGGATGAAACCGATGGTCATCCACAGCGCACCCACCACCACAAAGATGCCCAGCACGGTCTTCTCTTCGTAGCTCATGGGGCCGAGCTTTTGCAGCTGATCTTTGGCGAAGTCCGAGGAGATCTCCGGCTGTTCCTTGATGCGGAACTGCACTCGTGACAGGAACACGTAGAGGAACAGCAACATCAGAACGGTCAGGGGGAAGGCAAAGATGAACCACTGGGCAAAGCTGACGCGGATTCCCAGGTGGATTTCTGCCTGTGCGGCAAAAACCGCATTGGGCACGGAGCCGATCAAGGTGGCCAAGCCGCCGATGGAGGCGGCGTAGGCAATGGAGAGCAGCAGTCCCTTGGCAAACTTTTGCAGATCTCCGTCCTTGAAGAGCTGCTTCTCTTTGACCTCCTCGATCAACGCCAAGCCGATGGGCAGCATCATCAAAGCGGTGGCAGCATTGGAAATCCACATGGACAGTCCGGCTGTGGCCAGAATGATGCCCAACATGATGCGGTGACCGCGCGTTCCCACCATGCGAATCACGGTCATGGCAATGCGCTTGTGAAGGTCCCATTTTTGAATGGCCAGGGCAATGGTGAAGCCGCCCATGTACATGAACACAATGGGATTGGCGTACGCCATGGCCGCTGTGGCTTGATCCGTGCCGCCCGTCATGGGGAGCAAGAACAACGGCATGAGGGACGTGGCGGGAATGGGCATGGCTTCGGTGATCCACCAGGTGGCCACCCACAACGTCACGGACAGCACCGCCCGCGGTGCATCCTCCAGACCTGTCAGGGCAGGGACAAAGTAGAAGATCAGGAACAACGCCGGTCCCAAGACCAGTCCAATGCGCTCACGCGACAGGAGTTTTCGGGGCTGTTGAGTTGCTGTGCTCTGCGCCATAGTTGTGGAGCCTGTCACAGCCAGTGACACCTGTCCAAAAGTGACGCCGCTGTGTCCGGGCCGCTGGATAGGATCAAGCAGTGCTGATCTTGCTCCCCCCTTCCGAGACCAAAGCCATCCCCGCAGCCGGTGACCCAGTTGACCTGACGGCACTGTCCTGGCCCGAGCTCACTGCCGCACGGGCACGAGTGATCAAGGCTTTGACCAAAGTCAGCGCCCAGAAGAACGCTCTGGAAGTGCTGGGGGTGGGGCCGTCCCTGGCACAGGACGTTGCCCGCAACCGTGACCTTGAACAAGCTCCGGCCGGTCCGGCACTGGAGGTCTACACGGGGGTTCTTTTTGACGCACTGAATCCCGCAGGTTTCACGGCAGCTCAACGCAGGGTGGCAGCTGAGTCCTTGGTGGTGATCTCCGCAGTGTGGGGTGCCGTGCGTCCTTCTGATCGAGTGCCGGCTTACCGTCTGTCCGGCGGTACCAGTTTGCGCGGGCTTGGCAAAGCCGGTGGCCTCAAACTGTCCACTTACTGGAAACCCCATTTGGCTGCTGCCTTGACTCCTTCAGCCGAAAACACCTTGGTGATCGACTGCCGCTCTGCAACCTACACCGCTGCCTTCCAGGCACCCCGGGCCAACACAGTGGGTGTCAAAGTGGTGCAACTGGTCAACGGTGTGCGCATAGTGGTTTCCCACAACGCCAAACACACGCGCGGACTATTGGCCAGGCACTTGATAGAGCAAGAAGCTCAAGGTACTCGGATTGAGACCCCGGCTGATCTTGCAGAAGTGGCGGCGCAGTTGTGGGAGGTTGAACTGCGGGCACCAACGGCCACCAAGGCCGGTGAACTCACCGTGGTGTTGCCCGAGACCGTGGTGTGATTCCGGGCAGTGGCGGAGCACCCGCGCCGTCGTTGCCCTTCCACCTGCGGTCCGCATTCGCCCTCATTCGGTACGCAAAAGACCAAGAATCGCCTCGATCCTGGGCGATTTGCGTACCAACTCAGGCCAGCCGAGACCATCGAGGTCGAGCTGCCAGCCCGGCCACACCACCCGCTCACCGGAATCTGACGGGGTTTGAAATATCTGCAAACGCCGCTCCTGGCGTGTACCTGTTGGAGGCTCGGCGGCTGAACTGCGTGAATGTAGTCGGCGTCGGCTCGCGTCACCCACTTGGGGAGACATGCCCTAGTGCCGTTCACGCTGCTACGCGTTGGTGGGGTCAGCAGTTTTCGGGCTGTGTTCAGTCCTGGGCGTGCGTTCAATCCTGATCGTGGCCGAACGGGTCCTCATCAACTCCGGGCTCCCAGCTGTTGCCCGGTACACCCCATCCCTGGGCGCGGACAGCCTTTTTGGCCTTCTTCCCCCACTTGGCATTGAGTCGATCCACGTAGAGCTTGCCGTCCAGGTGGTCGTACTCGTGCTGCATCACGCGGGCAAACCAACCATTGGCTTCCCAGCCAATGGGTTGACCGTCAACGTCAAAGCCCGCAATTTTCACCCAGTCTGCCCGTTTCAGCGGAAAACTCAATCCGGGCACCGAAAGGCAGCCCTCGGTTTCTTCCTCCGGGTCCGGGTTCTCCTCGGAAATTTTGCCCACCGTCAACACGGGGTTGATGATTTCGCCGCGGTCGGGGGCGTCGTCATCGTTGGGGAAAACAAAGGTGAAAATACGCAGCCCCACTCCGATTTGCGGAGCGGCCAGGCCAACGCCGTGGGCCGCGTCCATGGTGAGGTGCATGTCCGCAACCAAGTCTCGCAATTCTTGATTGAACTCCGTGACCTTGGCGGCGGGCCGGTGAAGGGTGGGGTTGCCGGTGATGACCACGGGGCGAATGGGCATGCGAGCAGCTCCTTGGTGCGGGTTACGGTGTGTGCCGGGACGGCAGCCGATTCTACTGGAGCTGCGTGGCAGGGGCCGCTGACGGCTTGCCGTGGCGGCGGCCAACTGCGCTCAGAGGTGTGAAACTGCGTGCAGGATCAAGGCCGCAGCCCCCAGAAAACAGGTGGCCACCGGCAGCAGACCTGAAATCCGAGCGCCCCACCCGTTCTGATGCCCGTGCTGCTGGTGGGCCTGAATCCGAGCCAGAGCTGAGGGCATGATTTTGGCCAGGAGAACGGGAAGCCACGCCGGGAGCAGGGTGATGGACATGACCACTGCCAGCCCGGGAACTACTGCCCACACCGGCCAATTGGAGGCACCCAAGTGCTGAGATGCGGCCAAGAGCAGAGGTATGGAGGTGAAATTGGTGGCCATGGTGATGCACCCGCGAGTCAAATTATTCGCGTTCTGCCCGGCGTTGGGCGCGGGGTGACGATCCTGGCGCAGCAGGTGAATGCCGTACCCCAGCAAAACAAGCGCCAAGACGGTGTCCACGCCGGTGGAGACAACTTCGCGCTCCACAAAAGTCGTAAAGGCCGCACCCAACAAGCCACCACCGACCACGCAGATGAGGCCGGCAATCAGCGCATTTCCCAAGAGGTACTGCAGGCCGCCCCGGGCACCATCACGTAATTGAATGGTGGTGGAGTTCACCAGAACCATGGGGCTGACCGCTGAAAGCAACGCCAGCGGGAGGACAGCAAGGATCACACTGAAGACATGCACGAACCCATTGCACCACAGGCGGCCTTGCCCGGAGGTGAGTGCATGCTCCCGATGTTGCGCGCCGGCAATACATGCTGGAGAAAAACTTTTCCGATGACCTCACAAACCTGCCCTCTGACGCGTCTACGGTGTGATGAACATGAAACAGCCCTTTGAGAATGCCGTGGAGACGCATGGCCAAACGGTCATGCGGGTCTGCCGCGCAGCCCTTGGTCCCGGGACGGAGGCGGAAGACGCCTGGTCGGAAACGTTTTTGGCTGCCATGAAGGCGTGGCCTCAACTGGATGCCCAGACCAACGTTCAGGCCTGGCTGGTGCGTGTGGCACAGCGAAAAACCATTGACGTGCTGCGTGCCCGATCCCGCGGGGCAGTGCCGGTGGACAGCGTGCCTGAGACAGCCTCCCCGTGGGGCAATCCGGACGTGGAGAACCACCACGTGTGGCAGGCCGTGGGGGCATTGCCGCAACGCCAGAGGCTATCTGTTGCCTATCACTTTTTGGGCGGCTTGAGTCATGCGCAGACCGCGGAACTGATTGGAGGCAGCGCGGCCTCCGTCAGAAGAGCCTCTGCGGATGGTGTCCGGGCATTGCGGGAGGCCCTGGGGCATGAGGCGCAGTTTGGTACCAGCCAGACTTCGTCCTGAACACGGCGTCTTGCACAGCGGAAGAGATACAGAACAGGTGAAGAGAATGACCAACCCAACCCAACAGGACTTTGTGACGGACCTGGAGACTCAGTTGAACGCCTCCGGAGATGACGTTGCCCGCCTGCGCTCCCAATTGGCTGCCACAGCGCAGAAGGACGGGCTGCTTGACGTGGCTTTCAGGGAGCTTGATTCACCGCTGGGCACCTTGCTGGTGGCCACCACGGAACGCGGTGTGGTCAAAGTCGGTTTTGAGTCCCAAGGATTCGACAGCCTGCTCAGTGAGCTGGCGCAGAGGGTGAGTCCGCGAATCCTGTCCGCGCCCGCACGTTTGGACAACGCAGCCCGGCAACTCGATGAGTACTTCCGGGGTGAGCGCCGGGAATTTGAGCTTGAGCTGGATCATCAACTGTCCCGCGGGTTCCGCGATCATGTGCAGCGTCAGCTACCGCGTATTGCCTACGGCCACACCGTGTCCTATGCCCACTTGGCCGAGCTGGCCGGTAACGCCCGTGCCGTACGCGCTGTGGCTTCTGCCTGCGCCACCAACCCGCTGCCCATTGTGGTGCCTTGTCACCGGGTGGTCCGTACAGATGGCAGTTTGGGAGGCTACCTGGGTGGATTGGAGGCCAAGGAGAGTCTGCTGGCCCTTGAACGGAACGGTTCCCGGAACTGAGCGGAACGGTTCCTGGGACTGAGCGATCAGGCCCCGGGCCTGATTCGCTGGAAGAACCTTGTGCACGCGGGCAGACAGGTCACATACGATCCTGTCTCCCCGCCAGCACACGGTTTTTACGGGCAAACCTGGCGCAACAAATGGCGCAACAAACGGTGTAGGGCGCCCAACCCGTGAGATTGTGTGCAGGTGAAAGACATCAACAAGGACACCCAGCTCTGTATCTCACTGTCAGCCCGGCCCACGAACATCGGGACCCGCTTTCACAATCATCTGTATGAGGTACTGGATCTGAACTACGTCTACAAGGCCTTCACCACCACGGACATCACCCAAGCCATTGCAGGTGTCCGTGGTCTGGGCATCCGCGGCTGTGCTGTGTCCATGCCGTGGAAGGAAGATGTCATTCCACTGGTGGATGAGATGGCGCAGTCGGCGGAAGCCATCCAATCGGTGAACACGATCGTGAACAACGACGGCCGTTTGACCGCCTACAACACCGACTACCAGGCGATTTACGACCTTCTGGATTCACACGCGGTGCAGCCGTGCTCCTTTGCCGTGCTGGGTGCGGGTGGCATGGCCAAGGCTGCCGTGGCCGCGCTGACCAATGCCGGGTTCGGCCCCGGAACCGTGGTGGCCCGTAATGAAGAGACCGGGCGTGCTCTGGCCGAGCAGTACGGTCACGCCTGGGCACCGACCTTGGATGGTGTTGAAGCCGAGCTGCTTCTGAACGCCACACCCGTGGGCATGTCCGGTGGTCCTGCCGAGCACGATCTGGCGGCACCACAGGATGCCATCGACCGCGCCAAGACCATCTTTGACGTTGTGGCCTTTCCTTCGGAAACCCCCTTGGTCTTGGCCGCTCGGTCAGTGGGCAAACCCGTCATCACCGGTGCTGAGGTGATTGCCCTGCAGGCCGCGGAGCAATTTGTGCTCTACACCGGCGTACGCCCGTCGGGTGAACAGGTGGCGGAGGCATCGCGTATTTCTCGCGCCTGAGCTTCCCGAGATACCTGAGATTCCTGCGTTTCCCGTGGACCGGGGCAGCTTTGGCCGTTCACGTTTGCGGTGTGAGGCGTAACAACTGAGCGTCGCTGCCGTCCTCAATCACCCAGATGGAGCCATCCGGTGCCTGTGCGATGTCCCTGATCCGCGCTTCCATCGGCCAAATCTGCCCGTCAATGGCACGGTCGCCGTCAATCCGGACGTGGATCAGCGCCTGCCCGGAGAGTGCTCCGATCAGCGCATCCCCTTGGAAATCCGGGAACAGATCAGAGTCGTAGATGATCATGCCCGCGGGGGAGACGCTGGGATTCCACCAGGCCTGCGGGCCGGTGAACTCGTCTGAGTCGGTGTGATCCGGGATGTCCCCACCGCCGTAGTGCGAACCATTGGATGCTTGCGGCCACCCGTAATTCTGGCCTTCCTCAATGCGGTTGAGTTCATCACCTCCCTGGGGTCCCATCTCCGAGGACCACAGCGTGCCATCCGGGGCAAAAGCCAGCCCTAGCGGATTCCGGTGGCCGTAGCTCCACACCTCGGCTGCCACCTCACCGCGGTCGGCAAAGGGATTGCCCGGCGCCGGTTCCCCGTCTGGGGTCAGACGCAGGATCTTGCCGAGTGAACTGTCCAGATCTTGGGCCGGGTCCATTTCTTGCCGGTCACCGGAGGTCACAAACAGATGCTCGCCGTCCGGGCTGAAGGCCATGCGATGGCCGAAATGACCGTTGCCGGTGGTTTTGGGAACCTGCTCCCAGATCACTTCCAGGTCTTCCAAGGCTGTTTGATCGCCCGAATCCTCCAAGGTGGCGCGCCCGATCACAGCACCTGTGCCGGTATCGCCAGCCTGCACCCAGCTGAGGTACACCGTGCCGTCCTGGTCATACGTGGGACCGGCCACCACGTCCCCCAAACCACCTTGACCTGCAACAACGGGCTCAGGCACCCCGGTGAGCGAAAGCTCACGGTCACCGTCAAGATCGCGCAGGATCACAGTGCCGTCACGGGTGGTGATCAGAAGGCTTTGGCCCCCGGGCAGAATCTCCACCGCCCACGGAGAGTCGTAGGTCCCCACGGCCTCCACCGAAAACGGGGGATTTTGCTCCTCAGACAGTGAGAACGACGTCGCCCCCGCAGCGTCGTCGTCTTCACCGGTTGCGGAGGGCGAACCTGGGCTGCCTGCACCGGATGCGGGGGATGCAACGGACGTGGTGGGGGACGGCTGGGAGGAGTCCCGGGATTCACCGCACGAGGTCAGTGCTACACCGAGTGCCAGCAAGCCGGCGGTGGAAAGCGGCAGGTTGCGCGTCAGAAAGGACATGAGACCACGGTATGACATGGCATCCAGCGGCGGGAGGGGTGGCGCGGCGGCATCCGCTCCTGGTGAGTCGAGGTGCTCCACGCGGAGCGTTCATTAGCATCGAAGCATGTATGGATCACAGCGGTTGCGTTTTCACGGTCACATTGTGGGGGCTGGGACAGCCGAAGGGACGCGCTTGGTTCTGGGTAGCTGGTGGCGCACGCCGCACGGGGCTTTTGCGGATGTCATGGTGCAACGATCCGATGGCCACCGCGTGTTGTTGGCTCCTGATCCTTGGGCGGCGGAGTTTGTGAGTAGCACCTATGGCTTTGACCAGGTGGTGGTCACACCCGTGCATCTGGCGCGCACGGGCACCAACCGTGGTTCCAACTGGTCGGTTTCTGTCGGCCCACTGACCTGGGATTTCACCGTCGGGCCGCGAACTTCCCTGGGACATCTACTGTGTGCGGTGCCGCCACAGATGAGTAGGACGCACACTTTTGCACGGCTGGCCAACCCTGTGGCTGCCCGTGTGATGCCGGGGGTGCAAACCCTCGGCTCTGCCGGAGGGGATCGCACCGAATGGTACGCAGCGCATGACCTCCACCGTCTGACCCACTCCCGAGTGCACTGGGACGGTCTGTCCTTGGGAGATTTGACGGACGTGGTGCCTGCACCAACTTTTGGGTTCAGTTCCACACCGCGCGTTCCAGGTGTCACAGCTGTGACCACAACAATTCAGTTGCCCGCCGGTGCCCGGCTCAGCCTCTCCAGCTAGACAGATGAGCGTAGAAGACGCTGCATGCCCACGTGCTGCAGTTCTTGCGGTACAGCATCACGGTTGGCCAACGTGAGGAACCCAATCCCCTGATCGAGTGCCGCCATCAGGCTCCCCAGCTCTCCAGCGGTCAAGGGGTCATGCTCATGGCGCTGCGCTTCTGCGATCACGGTGTAGTGCTCCGTGAGCTTGACCTGGCGCTCGGCGAGTTCGTGGCTCAGCGTGTGATCACGGGCAGCCACGGCAATGAACTCCAGGGTGGCCAGGGCAAAACCTCGTACGGCATCGGGCGGTGCGGTGTCGGGGACGGTGGTGCGGGTCAGAGCAGCGGTGGAGGTGCAGTCATCGGCATGGCCGGAGGTCAGCATGTTCACGTCCATCACGGCCAGAAACAGCGCAGCTTTGTGGGGGAAGTTGGAGTAGACCGCGCCTTTGGAGAAGCCGGCCTCCTGGGCAATGGCTGCCAGATTGGCCTTGTGGTAACCATCCCGGGCGAAAACGGAGCGCGCCGCCAAGATCAAGGACTGACGGGTTTGCTCTTGCCGGTCTTTGCGGGACAAGGGGTCGCGGTGATCGGCGGTCATGGATAGAGCTTAATTGTCTGATGGCCTTGACCGGCATTCACAAATTCAAATACTGTTGGTATTCGGATACCAACAGTATTTGAGGTGATGATGTGAGTGCATTGCTCCAGATTCAGGGCGTGACTCGTCGATTCGGGTCGGTTGTGGCCAACGACGACGTCAGCCTGTCCGTCTCATCCGGCCAGGTGGTGGGGCTGCTGGGACATAACGGCGCGGGGAAAACCACGTTGGTCTCCCAAGTTCTGGGGTTGCTGCGCCCGGACAGCGGCAAGATCCAGGTTGTAGGCATTGATGCTGTGGCACACCCCGGCAAGGCTCGGACCGTGGTGGCAGCCCAATCGCAGTCGCAGGCGCCAATAGATGGCCTCACCCCACGTCAAGCCATATGGCTGTCTGCCAGATTGCGTGGCGCCTCAAGGTCCCACGCCAAACAGGTGGCCACGGAACTGGCAGAGGAGCTGGACATTGCCCAGTGGCTGGATCAGCGGGCCCTTCCAGAAGGGCGGGGCTTGTCCGGCGGTATTCGCCGCTTGGCGGCATTCGGCATGGCGGTGGCTGTTCCCGCGCCGGTCATCATCTTGGATGAACCGACCAACGACATTGACCCTGCACGGCGTCGTCGTCTCTGGGATGCGGTACGACGCCGTGCGGACGACGGCGCCGGGGTGCTGTTGGTGACGCACAACGTGGTGGAGGCGGAACGGGTACTGGACCAGGTGGTGGTGATGAATCGGGGCCGGGTTGTTGCCAACGGAACGCCGGGGGAGCTGCTGCCCGCAGTCGGAGGCCACGACGATCCCGCCAGTTCTCTGGAACAGGTGTATCTGCGCCTGACCGGGGAAGTCGGAGGGGAGGCGGCATGAGTCCCGTCCAGCGCGACAGCCATGAGCCCCAAAGCGGCCATGAGCTCAGGCGTGGCCATGAGCTCAGGCATGGCCATGGGTGGCGGGAACCGGATGGGCTGGCTGCTCCCCAGGCTCAGGCGGTGGGCTTGGCAACACAGTGCACCACCCTGCTGCGTTGGCAACTGGCTGCAGTGGGGCCCATGTTGCCACTGGTGCTGATTGTCCAAGTCATGATGGCCGCCGGAATAGCGGTCGGTTTTGGTTTCATCATCCCCGATATCAGCTCGGACACCGCGCTGTTTCTCTCCACCGGTATCCCCACGGTGCTGCTGATGACCATAGGGCTGGTGATTGTGCCCCAAGCGGTGGCCACGGCCAGGCTCAATGGCACGTTGGACTACATGCGCTCACTGCCCATTGCCCGCCCGCTGCTGGTTCTGGTGGATCTGGTGTTGTGGCTGGTGGTGGGGTTACCCGGAGTGGCGGCAGGCGTGGCCGTGGCGGCAGTGCGCTATCAGTTGGAGCTCTCGATCAGCTGGGCTCAGCTGGTGGGGGCCGCGCTGTTGGTGGCGATCACGGCCACAGCGGTCGGCTATGCCATCGCTTTGACCTTCAAGCCCATGGTCGCGCAGCTGCTGTCACAGGTTCTGGTGTTTTTTGTGTTGCTGTTCTCGCCCGTGACGTTCCCGGCATCCCAGCTGCCGCAGTGGTTTGCAGCTGTTCACGATGCCCTTCCCGTGCGTCCGGCAGCCGATCTGATCCGGGCTGGACTGGCCTCGGAGACCTTCACCGCCAGTGGCAGAGATGTTCTGATTTTGGCGATCTGGGCCGCCCTGGGACTGTTCTTGGCCGTGCGAGCCGTGACGCGCAGAGGCTGACCCAGCTGGCTGCGGATCACAGAGCTGGGCATTCCCGGTGAACACCACATTAAAACTCTCTTAATTTTCCGGGCTACCATGGCGTGCCATTGGGAACGCGGGCCGTCACGGGTGTGACACGGGCTCGACTCAGCAACTCGATCATTGGGGGATCAACATGAGCAAGCACACCACGTCACGGGAAGACTCAGCGGCCGTTGCGGCCGAGTGGTCAGTGCCTCCAGAATCCGCACGGGCTGCCACCCTGCGTGCACCCTTGCCTGCCCGCAGCGTGGTGTGGTGGACGCTGCTGATCCTGTTGTTGGTCAATGCCTTCTTCATGCTGGCCAACGTGGCTCACAACATGGGCGATGGTACCGAGGAAGGCATCCTCGGCATCTTTGCCCCGTTGGCTTGGGAGGGAGATTACGACGGTTCCCACATTGAGATTTGGGGCCACATCCAACTGTTCGCCGCCGCAGTTGTTCTGGCCGTCCTGGCCCGAGCCCACCGCAGTGCGCTGCTGGGTGCCTGGGGCTTCGCGCTGTTCGTGGTGGTTGTTGACGACCTCTTTCAGGTCCACGAGGAAGCCGGTGAGGTGTTGGCTGAGTCCCTGGGACTGCAACCCGCACTGGGCTTGCGCCCGGAGGACTTTGGGGAGCTGCTGATCTGGGCGGTACTGGGCATCATGGTGCTGGTTCCACTGGTCACCGCATACCTCAAAGCGGATGCCTGGGCCCGCAAACAATCGTGGGTCATGGTGGGAATCTTGGCGCTGTTGGCGGTCTTTGCTATCGGTTTGGACATGTTGGCGATCATGCTGCAAGGCCACGTTCCCGGTCAGGTGCTGCGTGTTGTGGCCTGGACGGAGACCCTGGGAGAGATTGTTCCAATGTCCTTGTTCCTGGCCTTTGCCGTGAAGCTCGCAGTGGCACCGGAGGGATTCAGAACCCGCAAGGCCTGAGCGTGGGCCGGGGGAGGGGCGTCGTCGTTGTGGGGTGCAGTGGAGTGTCAGCCATGGCTGCGGTTTTCGCGGGTGGCGCGCTTCCAGCGCCGGGATGCCACCACGGTCATGGTGATCACCGCAGCCCATCCCACGCCCACGGCGGTCATGTTGTACCAGGTGGGATTGGCAACGACGGCGCCCAACGCCACCAGTGAGATCTGCCCAGGCACCACGGAGACCACGCTGGCAGACAGAAATGTGCGCTGGTCAATGCCAAATGCCCCGCTGCCGTAATTGACCGGCCAGTACGGGATACCGGGCATCAGCCGCAGGGTTGCAACGGCTTCAAAACCTGCTCCATCCAGATAACTTTCCACCCTCTGCCCGTGCGAGCCCAGGAGCTTGCGCACCAGATCAGTGCCCAACGCCCGTGCGATCCAATACCCACCCCACGAGCCCAGCAGCACTCCGATCACGGACAGGCCGCTGCCCAAGCCCACGCCAAAAAGCAGGCCGCCGGTGACCGCCATGACCGTGACCGGGATGGGAGTCAGCGCTACGACGGCGTAAACGCCAATGAACACCAACCAGGCCAGCCAACCGAAATCATCTATCCGGTCTTCCATCTGAGCAGCGGTGGGTAGATCAACGTTGAACACCAGCCACACCATGACCAGCAGCACCAGGAGTAGGGCGCCGTTACGGATCAGTGAATCCCAGGAGGTTCCGGAAGTGTGACCGCGCGGGGAGGGCTGGTGTTCGGCGGTTCCGCCGCTCGCTGGGTGTTCAGGGGTGTTCACGGAACCACCTTACGCGGGTCAGGAATGCGGTTGACTTCCCACCCGGGCGTTGACTTCCCACCCGGCTGCATTTTTGGGCCCTACAAGGTGGGAGCTCGGCGCTTTCCGGGGAAGTCGACCGCACAGGGGGAAGTCGACGGCGCCCCGAGTGTCCGTGAGCCCGAGCCTCCAGCCGAGTGTGAGTTTTCAGCCGGCACAGAAGAAAACGTGAGGCCAGCTTTCCCGCTGCGTACGGGAAAGCTGGCCTCACAAAGTGATGGGGTGAGCGACGGGGGTTGAACCCGCGACCTCCTGGACCACAACCAGGCGCTCTGCCGACTGAGCTACGCCCACCAAGATGCACTTCACGGACAGCGGAACATCCTCCAGCCGCGAAAGCAACGCGGACCACTATAACCCATTTGTGATGGACTGCGTGCCGCGTGTGAGGTGCTCAGCTGAGGTTGGTTCGCGGGGCGTCGTCGTTGGGGGTGGCGGTGTGTGAGTCGCTGCCGGTGCGGGAGGCTTCAATGCTGGCCGCAACGTCCCGGGCTTTGTCCGAGGACGGTCCAGGATCGGCAACAAAAACCGCACCGCGGTAGTAGCGCAGCTCGTCAATGGAATCTTGAATGTCACCCAGGGCACGGTGGTTGCCGGTCTTGGGTGGGGACTGGAAATACGCGCGGGGGTACCAACGGCGGGACAGTTCTTTGATGGTGGAGACATCTATGACGCGATAGTGCAGGTGCTCAATCAGTTCCGGCATGTCCCGGACCAGGAACGTACGATCAGTGCCCACGGAGTTGCCGGCCAGCGGTGCTTTGCCGGGTTCTGGAACCCACTGGCGAACGTAATCCAGGACCGCTTGCTGCGCCTGTTCCATGGTGGTGCCCTGGGGTAGTTCCTCCAGGAGACCCGAGGACGTGTGCATGTTGCGGACAAAATCGTTCATCTGCGTCAACGCTTCATCCGTGGGTTTGATCACCACGTCCACACCGTCGCCGAGCACGTTGAGCTGATCGTCAGTCACCAGAACGGCAACTTCAATGAGGGCGTCATCCTCCAGGGAGAGCCCAGTCATCTCGCAGTCGATCCACACGATTCGTTCATTGGAAATAGCCACTCACACCACTTTATAGCCCCCGACTGCACCTGTAATGCCACGGTCATGCGCATGGCGCCCGGGTTACGCCGCATGGCCCCCGGTAGGATGGCCCACGATCGACCGCAGATTCACGGCCTTGGACCGCGGGCATCCTCCCCTCACTGTGTTGGGCACACGCGGTTCATTCAGTGGTTGTCAGGTATCCCGCATTCCTCAGCCCACACCAGAGGGGACCTGTGTCAGCAGCCAATTCCAACCCCAGCCCGTCCAGCGCGAATGGCCACTCCACAACGGGGGAGGGCGCTGCCGCGGCTGAGCGCACGGGCAGCACGACGACGACGCAGCCCGGGGTCATCTCTCAGGATCGGCTGCGGCGTTCTCCGTTGCGAACTGTGATTGCCGGAACCATCGGCTCGATTTTTCTCTTTGTGGGTTCCCTGGGTGTGGGATGGCTGGCGGCGGTTTCTGAGATCAGGCAAAACCCCGTGGTGATTGCGCTGCGTTTCACCACGCCAGGTGCCATCGTGTCCATCATCTTGGTGGCCCTGGGCGGGATGCTGCTGGTCCGTGAGTGGCTGCGGTTGGGACAGAAACTCAACCACTGGGGCCCGGATACACGGAAGTGGATCAACGCGGCCATGATTGCGTGGTCCCTGCCCATGATGGTCGCCATTCCCATGTTCAGCCGCGACATCTACTCCTACATTGGGCAGGGCCGGGTCATGCAGTCCGGGCTCAACCCGTATGAGTACGGCGTTTCCTACATTGAGAACTTTTTTCAACTGGGTGCTGACCAACTGTGGAGTGAATCCCCACCCCCGTACGGTCCGCTGTTTTTGTGGATGGAACAGGGCGTAGTGGCCATCACGGATGCCCAGCCGGACCAGTCGGTTCTGCTGTTCCGCGCTTTGTGTGTGATCTCCGTGATTGCCATGGCATGGATGGTGCCCAAATTGGCGCGGATGCACGGGATCAACCCCACCCGAGCACTGTGGTTGTCCATTGCAAACCCGTTGTTCCTGGTCAACTTCATCCTGGCCGCCCACAATGACGCCATCATGATTGCCCTGGCGTTGGGAGGTGTGCTGGCGGCTGCCACCTGGCGGGACTGGCGTGGCGGTTTGCTGGGGGCCTTTCTGGTGACCATGTCCGTGGCCATCAAACCCATCACGTTGGTGTTTCTGCCGTTCATCGGTTTGTTGTGGGCAGGCAAGGGTGCCTCCTGGCCGCGTAAGTTCCTGATTTGGTTCCTGACGCTGCTGTGGTCTGTGGCGATCATGGCGGTGATGGGTCTGGTCTCAGATTTCGGGTTCGGTTGGGTCTCTGCCATGTCCACCCCCGGCTCCGTGTTCATCTGGTATGCCCCAGTAGGCATGCTGGGGGTGCTGGCCAGCGTGTTGGTGGGCTTGGTGGGTGGCAACGGGGGCACAGCCATGGATCTGGTCCACAGCATCGGCCAGCTTTTGGCCGTGCCGGTGATTCTCTACATGATGTTCGTGGGGCGGGATGAGCGGATCATTCGCCGTTTGACCTTGGCTTTTGCTGCCATTGTGGTTTTTGCACCCATGATTCAAGCCTGGTACGTGGTGTGGCTGATTCCGCTGTTTGCCGTGACCGGAATCCGATCCGATTGGCAGGTTGACGTGCTGTTCTTCCTGACCGCGTTCTTCATGATCTACGCGGTCTCCGATCAAATCGACGTATTCCCCTACCTGGACATTGATCTCAGTTCCGGGCGGACCATTGCCGCTGTGATCGCCATTGCATACGGCGCCTACCTCTGGTTCCTGGACCCCGCCACCAGACGCCTCTTCCGGGGCAAGTACAGGCACACGTTGCAGTCCACCGTGATCTGACCGGTGTACGTGGAGTTCTGTGTGTTCGATGTGATC
Source organism: Kocuria sp. (assembly GCF_030538595.1). Classification (GTDB taxonomy): domain Bacteria; phylum Actinomycetota; class Actinomycetes; order Actinomycetales; family Micrococcaceae; genus Kocuria. The sequence goes on along the minus strand of NZ_JAUNTS010000005.1, from coordinate 4,286 downwards.
CACAGCAAGATGTGCACCACAGGAAGCGGCGCACGCAGGGATCGCGTGCGGTGGATTTGCGGGTTTGAATCAATCTGACCTAGGCTCTACAGCGTTGTCCGAACAGGGAACGAACATCGAACCAACGGGACATGTTCCAACCACCGTTGATACACCCATCAGCATGGTAGAGTTTCCGGGTCAACACATGGGGCTGTGGCGCAGCTGGTAGCGCATTTGCATGGCATGCAAAGGGTCAGGGGTTCGAGTCCCCTCAGCTCCACCACCAGGTCAGCCTCCGCGAATGCTCGCGGAGGCTGACCTTTTTCGTATCCGCCGCGATACATTTGAGCTCTCGATCCGCAGGTCAGCGGTTAAGTGTTAGCGGGTAGCGGCAGGAGCGAGGCATGGGTGGACGTCCCCACGTACTCACACGACGTTCGCTCATCCTTGGAACAGCAGGTTTGGGAGCCACTATGGTTAGCACGGGATCATCGCGCAGTACACCCGCCAGCGTCATTGTTGTTGGCGCCGGCGCTGCTGGACTGGCAGCAGCTTCTTTACTTCAAGAATCCGGTGTTGAGGTCACGCTGTTGGAGGCAAGGCATCGAGCCGGGGGCCGAGTGCATACTGTGATGTGGAACGGGTTGGCTCTCGATGTGGGTGCATCGTGGATTCATGGCATTGACGGAAATCCCATCACAAGGCTGGCCAAAGATGCCGGAGTTGCGACGGTGCTAACCCAGGGGGAGACCGAGCGTGGTCCCGTAGCCGGTCCGGGCGCAACCCCCTCCAGCTGGGATGACATCATCTGGGCAGCCCTTGCCGAGGTGGACGATCCTCAGGTTTCGGTCCAGAGTGCCGTTGACAACTATCTGTCAGAACGGCCACTCACCGCAGCTGAAGCACATGACCTACGGGTTCAGATGACCAACCTGTTCGATCTGAACTACGGAGCCAGCCCCCGTGAAATCTCGGCGAGCTGGGCAGATTCTGACGGAGAGTTGGATGGTGGTGATGTCACGTTCCCAGACGGATACATGGGTGTTTTCGCACCGGTGATGGCCGACCTCCGAATCCTGCTCAACACACAGGTGACAACCGTGCGTGCCACTGACCGTGGGGTAGCGGTGGGGTCATCCGCCGGTGTCTTTGAAGCTGACGCCGTGGTTGTGACTGTCCCGCCAGCCGTGTTGGCCTCGGGAGCCATGGAGTTTGACGACTTTGTTGATGACCATCTCCAGGCTGCATCAAAGATTCCCATGGGGTGTCTGAGCAAAACGGCGTTTCTGTTCGAGGAACCATTCTGGGAACCCCAGGCAGATTGGCACAACCTGGTGGGGACAGATCCTGTCCGATGGGTCAGTTGGTTTCGTCCGCGCCATCAAAACCAAAACCTCCTGATTGGCTTCAACGGGGGTGATGTGGCACGCGAATACGAATCGGCAGACCCGCAGACAGTTCGAGCCGATGCCATGGTCGCCCTACGGGAAATGTACGGCCCTCATGTTCCGGAGCCCATTGACTGGGTGACCACCGGGTGGTCCTTGGACCCATCCGTGAAGGGGTCATATTCCTATGTCGGCAGCAACGGAGATCAGGCAGACCGGGCCGTGTTGCGCTCCCCCGTGGAGGGGCGAATCTATTTTGCGGGGGAGGCACTTGCTGAGTCACATGTGGGCACGGTGCACGGTGCCTGGAACAGCGGTCTCCACGCGGCCAGACAAGTACTGCTGGGGCGTTGACGAACACGTCAAGCATGCGTTTCGGTGATCAAAGCGGACCGGTTTCCACTGATCATCCGGAAACGTGAGCGAGGCAAGCGGACCATCAGGTCCCGCAGGATGAATCCACTTCCCATCTGGCTGTCGAGCTCCCCGGTTTGCGCCGACGCCCCACGTCCTGGAGGCGGATTCTGCAGCCAGATGGGGAGTCGGCGGTTCGGGGGCACAGCATCCTGAAATCTTCGACCGATGAGTCGATTTTTCGACCAAGTGATTGAAATCACACCCGAATGGTCTTACCGTAAGGCTCAACGTTCCAGCTGTCGCAGGTGAGCAGGCCCGCGCATTCAGCTGGAATCCCCACACACGGTAGGAGCAAGTGCCTGTGAGCCATCCCGTTGAGTCCGCCCGTACTGCCGAGGCTGAAGCGCCGTCCGTCATGATCGAGGTCTCGCCGCAACAGCGCCGTCGAGCATTCATTGGAGCCACCGTTGGCCACCTGATCGAGTGGTATGACTACGGCATCTTCGGCTTCCTGGCTGTCTACGTGGGGGCCAACTTTTTCATCTCGGAGGACCCTCTGGTGGGAATCCTCAGCGCCTTTGCGGTGTTTGCCCTGAGCTTCTTCATCCGCCCTCTGGGCGGTCTGTTCTTCGGCCCGTTGGCGGACAAGATTGGCAGGCGGTCCACGCTGCTGATCGTCTTGACCATGATGTGCGGTGCCACCATGTTGATCGGCATGTTGCCAACCGCCCACGCCATTGGTGTGGCGGCCCCCGCACTGTTGGTGCTGCTGCGCCTGGTCCAGGGCTTCTCTGCCGGTGGCGAGGTTTCGACCATCACCGCATTCATTGCCGAGTACGCCAAAAAGGGTTCGCGCGGCTTGGCCACCAGTTTTCTGATGACCACTGCCGCTTCAGGGCTATTGATCGGTGCCGTGGTGGGCAACGGCATGACGTGGGCGCTGGGCGCGCAGACCATGACGGATTGGGGCTGGCGTATTCCGTTCCTACTGGCGGGTCCGCTGGGTGCAGTCGCCATTTTCATCCGCTTGAAGTTGGAAGACAGCCCGCAATTCAAGGCCCTGCAGAAGGAGAACAAACTCTCCAAAGCACCGCTGCGCGAAGTCCTGCGCTACCCCCGCCAGCTGTTGTTGACCGCATCCGTGATCGCTCTGTTGGCCTCCAGCTTCTACCTGGTCCTCACCTACATGACCACGTACTTGGCCACCATCCTTGAGATGCAGCCCGGCATCACCTTCACCTACGTGTTGGTGGCTGGCGGTATCGGCGCTGCTCTGATGCCCGTCGGTGGTCTGATCACAGATCGGATGGGGGATCGGCGTATTTTCCTGATCGGGGTGACCATCTACTTCACGGCCGCCGTTGTCTGGTTCTTCTACACAGCACCGACCGCCAGCCCCGCAGGCCTGTTGCTACCGCTGATTGCCGTGGCGATCGGATTCGGGCTCTACTGCGGCGTCCCATACGCCATCATGAGTGAATTGCTGCCAACACGGGTCCGCTCCACCGGCATTGCGTTGGGGTACAACATTCCGGTGGCACTCTTTGGCGGTACGGCTCCGTTCATTGCCTCCTGGCTGATCGCCAACACCGGCAACGTGTCCTCTCCGGCTTGGTTCTTTGCCGTCACCGCTGCGGTTTCACTGCTGGGCCTGCTGTTCATGCGCAAGAGTGATTTGCTGGGTGCCCGCGAGGCCAACGAAACCCTGCACAAGATGGACATGACCGCCCTCTCGCGCTGAGCGTCACCTGACCCCACAACGACGCCGGTCGGCCCCCTTGGGTGCCGACCGGCGTCGTCGTTCGAGCGTATTTCAGAGGAAAAGCCGCATGGCGCTGTTGGCCACCTGGTCACGTGCGGTCTGCCGCTGATCGTGTGGCCACGTGGGGCGAACCCACAGGGGTGCCTGGTTGAGGACGCCGTGAAGGCAGTGCATGGCCACGGCAAGATCGGGGCAAGTGAATTCCCCGTTGTCCATGCCGCGCTGGGCGACCGCACGGATCAAAGCATCATGTTCCCGGCGTTTGGCCCGAATGTCCTCCTCAAAGGTGGCGGGCCAGGTGCTGGGGTAGAAGAACACGGCAACATCCTGGGTGTCAGCCTCCGTGCTGATCAACAACTGTTCAGCAATGAGTTCCCGCAATAAGGACTGAGCGGAGGTGGATGTGGTCGTCTCCAAACGATGGCGGAGTCGCGCCATGACCTGATCAAAAATGTTGTTCAGGGCTGCTGCCACCAGGGCATCTTTGCTGGGGTAGTAGTGGTACAGAGTTGCCTTGGCAATGTCGGCGCGCTCTGCCACGTCTTCCAAGTGCAGGCCCTGATACCCGTGGGCAATCAACACCCGGGTGGCCTGGGCCAAGATCTGGGCGCGACGGCGATCCCTGCGCCGCTGGACCCGTTCGGAACCGCGGTGATCCCCGTCCTGCTGCGTGGTTGCGGACTGGGGCATGCAGTCTCCTCGGGGGCAAGTTGTGGGGGAAAAGTTCCTTCTGATGATAGCCGGGGTCGGATGGTCCTTACATTGGGGGACCCGTGGTGCAAGCCGTGCGCAGTTTG
>NZ_JAUNTS010000004.1 GCF_030538595.1 Kocuria sp. | reverse complement strand
GGGGGTGATCTCAACAACAAACGGTGATCTCACGTGGCGTGAAGGACAGTCACGGGGCCAAGGACTGGCCGAAGGTTGCGGGGTCCACGGGGCGCTGCGCTTTGGGGAGCTTTTCGACCACCAGCAGGTAGGACTCCGTGACCAGTTCATCCACCAGGTCCGGGGTGATGTTGGGGCCTGCGGTCACGGTGATCCAGTGCTTTTTGTTCATGTGATAGCCCGGTGAGATTTCAGCCGGGTACATGGTGCGCAACGACGTACTGTCCGCCGGGCTGGCTTTGAGATTGACCATCTCTTTTCCGGTGGTGGCTGTGACCAGCATGAACACCTTGCCCCGGACTTTGTAAACGTCCCATTCCGGCCCAAAGGGATGTGTCATCTCACTGCCGGGCAGCTCCTCAGCACGCGCCGCAGCTCGCTCCTGGACCTGCGCTCCGTCCACGACTCCCACCCCACTCGACTCGGCAACGTTGTCACCGCCCAGTATGGCTGAGCATCTGCTCACGTGGCTGAGCGTCGATTTGTGCAGCCCATCAGCACTGGTGGGCGGCACAAATCGATGCTCAGCGGTGAAGTCACAACATGGTGACCGCAGTCTCCGGGTCCTCCGCGCAGTCAGCTACAAATCGCAGGAAACCACCGGCCGACCCGCCGTCGCACACCCGGTGATCGAAAGCCAAGGTCAAGACCATCACCTGCCGCACCGCCAGTTCACCATCCACCACCCACGGCTTCTGAATCACCCGGCCCATGCCCAGAATGGCTGCCTCCGGATGATTGATGATGGGTGTGGCCCCGTCCGTTCCGAACACCCCGTAGTTGTTGATGGTGAAGGTGGACCCGGACAGTTCAGCGGTGGAGGCCTTGCCCGCCCGCGCAGTTTCCGTGAGCTCACGGAACGCCGATTGCAACGCGCTGACCCCCAGACCTTGTGCATGGCGCACCACGGGGACCACCAGGCCGCGGTCCGTTTGGGCAGCAAATCCCAGGTTGACGTCGTCAAATACCACGATCTCCTGGCCATCAGGGCCGTCATCCACACGCACGTTCAACTCCGGGTATTGACGCAGCCCAGCCAGCGCAAAGCGCGCCAGGAAAGCCATCAGCCCGGGTGCCTGACCGTGGCGTTGTTTCAGGCGCGAGCGCAGCTCAACCAGAGGGGTGACGTCCACATCCACCCAGATGGTGGCCTCGGGGATCTCCTGCCGGGAACGAGTCATGGCCTGCGCAATGGTCTTGCGGATGCCCTTGACCGGTTGGCGTTGTGCCACGGTCAAGCCTGTGCGTGCATCCACGGTGTCGCCGTGTTCGGTCACGGGCAACTCGGGTGCGCGCACGGCACCGGCCACACCCACAGGGGTGCCAGATTGCCGGTCATCTCCTGCGGACACCCCGCCGACTTCCGGGGCTGCCTCGATGACTGCCAGTATGTCCTTGCGCAGGATCAGCCCACCGGGGCCTGTTCCAGCCACCTCCCCCACGTGCACACCGTGCTCCCGGGCCAGTTTGCGTACCAGCGGAGAGGTCACCTTGGGCGCCAACCGCGGTGCTTGATTCATCACCTCGTGCGCCTGGTGGGCAGCGGCATTTCCCACCCCCGCCCCACGACGACGCCGGCGCCTCCTCCCCGAACCCTCCGATGTCCCGTAGCCAATCAGCACATTGCCGGAGCCTTCCGACTGACCCGCATGATCTTCTCGGGCACCCGGGTCCGCTGCCTCTGAGGGCACCACACCGGCACGTTCTTCCTCCCGGTACGGCAATGCAGCACCACCGGATGCGCCACCGGACACGGAGGGTGCTGCGGCGTCGTCGTCCCCGGTGTCCACGGAAATCAGGGGCTTGCCCACCTCAAGGGTCTGCCCGGCAGCCCCGTGCAGGGTGGTGACCGTACCGGCCCACGGGCAGGGCACCTCCACCAGCGATTTGGCGGTCTCAACCTCCGCAATGGGCTGGTCAATGGTCACGGTCTCCCCTTCGGAAACCAGCCATCGCACCAGGTCAGCCTCGGTCAATCCTTCGCCAAGGTCCGGGAGCAAAAAGGTACGGGGCATCTCAGTCCTCCCACTGCATGGAGTCGATGACGTCCAGGATGCGATCCACGGACGGCAGGTGGTGCTCCTCCAATTTGGGAGCGGGGTAAGGAATGTCAAAGCCGGTCACCCGACGCACCGGGGAGGCCAGCGAATGGAAACACCGCTCCTGGATTCGGGCCACCAGCTCGGAGCCCACGGAGGCGAACCCCTGGGCTTCGGCCACCACCACGGCCCGGCCGGTCTTCTCCACAGAGGTGCAGACCGTGTGGTCATCCAGCGGCACGATGGTTCGCAGGTCCAGCACCTCCACACTCACGCCGTCCTCCGCCGCGGCCTCAGCAGCCTGGAGCACGGTGGGCAGGGACGGCCCGTAGGTCACCAGGGTGACGTCCGTTCCTTCCCGGGCAACGACGGCGGCACCCTCCCGCCGCTCACCACCCTCATAGGTGGCGCGCAAGTCATCCAGACTGAGTTCTGACTTGGACCAGTAGAGCTTCTTGGGTTCAAAGAACACCACGGGATCGGGGCTGTCGATCGCCTCCCGCAGCATCAGGTAGGCGTCCTGAACCGTGCCGGGAACATAAACCTTCAGACCCGGTGTGTGGGCGTAGTACCCCTCCGAGGAATCACAGTGGTGCTCCACGCCACCCACACCACCTCCGTAAGGAATGCGCACGGTCACGGGCAGTTTCACGCGACCCCGAGTGCGGTTGTGCATCTTGGCCAGGTGGGAGGCCACCTGCTCAAAAGCCGGATAGGCAAAGGCATCGAACTGCATTTCCACCACGGGGCGCATGCCGTTCATGGCCATGCCCACGGCGGTGCCCATGATCCCGGATTCCGCCAGCGGGGTGTCAAAGCACCGCTCAGCACCGTAACGCGCGGCCAATCCATCCGTCACGCGGAACACCCCACCCAGGGTTCCCACGTCCTCACCAAAGATCACCACCTCTTGACTTGCCTCCAACGAGTGGGCCAGGGCGGCGTTCAGTGCGGCGCCGAAGGTGAGTTTGGTGGTTGCGGTGGTGGTCATCGTGCACCCTCCGTGTCCGCCTGGAGTTCTTGGGCCAGCATGTCCTGCTGCTCTTGGAGTTGGGCCGTGGGCTCGGAAAACACGTGCTGGAACAACTCCAGCGGGTCCGGGTTGACCTCAGCGTTCATGGCGTCCCGCAGGGAGGCCGCCACGGTTTCGCAGTGCTCGGTGATACGCGCTTCAACCTCGTCCGTCAGCACCCCTTTGTCCATCAAGAAGCTCTGCATGCGCAGCACGGGGTCCTTGGCCGCCCACTGCTTAACCTCTTCGCGTTCGCGGTAGCGGGTGTCGTCGTCGGCGTTGGTGTGGGCCTGCATGCGATAGGTGTGCGCCTCCACCAGAAGGGGGATGCGCTCGGTGCGGGCCAGGTGAACGGCGCGGCGCAGGGCGGCCAGCAGGGCCACCAGGTCGTTGCCGTCCACGCGTTCACCGGCCATGCCGTAGCCAACGGCCTTGTGGGCAAGCGTTGGGGCCACGGATTGGCGGGCCAACGGCACGGAAATGGCGTATCCGTTGTTCTGCACAAAAAACACCACGGGCAGGCGGAACACGGCGGCAAAATTCAGGGCCTCGTGAAAATCCCCTTCCGATGTGGCACCGTCACCGCACATGGCCAACACCACGGTGTCCTCGCCGCGCAACACCGCGGCATGAGCAGCACCTACGGCGTGCAACAACTGGGTGGTGAGCGGCGTGGCCTGGGCTGCCGTGCGGTGCTCGCGCGGGTTGTAGCCACAGTGCCAATCGCCGCGGAAGGAGACCATGACCTCCAAGGGGTCCACACCCTTGGAGATCACGGCCACGGTGTCCCGGTAGGTGGGAAAGAGCCAGTCAGTGTCGCCTAGGCACATGGCAGCGGCCACTTGGCAAGCCTCCTGCCCGTGGCTGGAGGGGTAGACGGCAAGGCGGCCCTGGCGGACCAGTGCGGTGTTCTGATCGTTGACCCGGCGGCCCACCATCAGACGTTCGTAGGCTTGCAGCAGGAGATCGTCTTCCGGAATGGGGTACTCATGGCCCGGCCCGGTGCCTTGCTCCTGGGCGTCCAGCAGCTTGCCCTCAGGAGAGAGCATCCGGATCTCCCGCTCAGCCGGAAGCATGTAATCCTCCGGGCTGATCCCCATGTGGGAGCTGACGCGCTCCACCGGGGTCAACTCCTCCTGAGCCGGTGGGATGGGCGGCCCAACCGGTGTGTCCACTGACTCAGACACGGTCTCCTCCTGGACGGTTTCAGACTGCAGGCGTGCAGCCGATCACGAATGGTCTCCGTCCAGGAAGTCTGATGTATCAAGACTGATTGTCTCCACATCAGCGGCAATCACCGGATGCTTTTGCTCCTACAGGTCTATATGGCAGACAGTTAGAGTTACGGTGACCTGAATCACCTAGCTGTCGTCCAGGAGCATCCATGGCCGCCACCCGCTCCCCACCCGAATCCACCCCACGATCACCGGCCAGCCGCCGCCAACCCCAGCTGGACGACGTCGACCGCCGCCTCCTGGACGAACTCACCCGTGACGGACGGCAGTCCATCACCACCCTGGCCGGGCGCGTGCACATCTCCCGCGCCCAGGCCTACGAACGCGTGGGGCGACTGCGGGAGACCGGGGTGCTGCGGGGGTTCACCACCACCACCGACGCCGTTCGGGCGGGGCTGGGAACCTCTGCCTACCTGACCGTCAAGCTCAAACAGAACGCATGGCGGGAGCTGGAGCAAGCCCTGGATGCCGTGCCTGCCGTGGAACATGTGGCACTGGTGGGTGGGCAGTTCGACGTCATTGTCCTGGTCCGGGCGCGGGACTCCCAGGAATTGCGGGATGTGGTCTTTGAACACATCCAACCCCTGCCCTACGTCTTGGAAACCCAGACCCACCTGGTGTTCGAGGAGCGCGAATACGGGCGAGTACTGGAGCGGTAGGTGCTTGAGCCAGGAGTGAAGCTGGCCCGAACCCTCACGTGACTCGCCCATCAAGCCCTGATGGGCGAGTCACGTGAGGGTTCAGCGGAAGGCTACGCCGGGGTCCGACCCGTCTTCAGGAAGTTCGTGATGCGGGCGGTGCACAGGCGGGTGCCGTCCTCGTGCGTCAGGATCACCTCATGCGTGGTGGTGGAACCACCCAGGTGGATGGCGATCGCCGTCGCTGTGACCAGACCCGAGCGGCGGGACTGGTGATGGGTGGCGTTGATCTCCAGCCCCACGGCCACCTTGCCCATGGTGGAGCCGTGGATCACGGCAGCCCAAGACCCGGCGGCCTCAGCCAGGGCCACCATGGCACCCCCGTGCAGCAGCCCGAAGGACTGGCGGTTTCCCTCCACGGGGGCGGTGATCACCACCCGTTCGGCGGACTGTTCCAGTACCGAAACCCCCATACGTTCATCCAGCTCACCCAGCTGAATGCGCCAGGGTTGGGGCTGATCGGGGGTACTGGGCATGAGCTTCTCCTGTCGCCATCTGTGTCCACGCACAACGTATACGACGCCAAGCCGCCCGCTCTCACCGCGAGCCCGAGCCACGGAACCCACATAGGCTGAATCCATGAACGAGCACCTTAAAGGACTTCGCCATCTGCAACAGCATTCACGGGGCGGAGAAATCAATGTCACGGAAGATGTACCGGAGGAGGAGCATCGCATCGCCGATGCGGTTTATCAGCAGGACCCGGGTCGAAGACTACGTGTCCAGGCTCAACCTGGACTCAGTGACCTGGAGTTCCTGCGGTTTTATCCCCACGTTCGGGCGTTGGAACTGTGGATCTCCAAGGCCGATTTCAACCTAGAGGGTCTCCGCCACCTTCAGAATCTGGACAGACTGCACCTCCTGGGCGACGAAGCCGACCTGGGGGCACCCGCCGTCCGCGACCTACTGCACCGCAACCCCGGCATCGGACAGATCCACAGCATGATCAAAGGCAAAGCCATTCCCAGCCACACATTGGACGAGCCAACAGCACTTCACTCATTACACCTGATGGGAAATCGCGGGACGATCAAGAACATCGACGCCATTGCGGATCTCAAACAAGTCACCTCGCTCGGCTTCGCCTCCACCACCGTGGACTCGGTCGAGGTGCTGCGCGACCTCCAGGGCTTGGAAACCCTGTACTTCGGCTTGGGTAGCACCAAGGATTTGTCCGGCCTGGCAGGTTCCGAGCTCAAGGACTTGAGCCTTGCCGCGATCCGACAGTTTTCGGATCTGTCGTTCCTCAGCGATCTGCGCGCATTGGAAACTGTGAGACTCGAGGCGATGCGAAACGTGACGACGTTCCCAAACTTGGCCGGGCTCTCTGCTCTTACTGACATCACGCTGGATGGAATGAAGGGCCTGCGTAATCTGGAGCTGGTGGCCACCGCTCCAGGGCTACGGCAGCTGACCATCTCGCAGGCCGACTACCTCGACCCGCAGGACTTGCTACCACTGGTGAAGCATCCCTCTCTGCAGAAGTTGAACATTCACTTCACCTGGCGCATCCCCAAGAACGAACGCAAGGAAGAACAACTACGCCAGATGTTCGGGGGGATTTTCAGTCGAGGGTGATCCATGACCGTGTGGCCCAGCTCTCAGGATCAGGTTATAGTCACAATAACTGACCGAACAGTCAGAATATCGTGATTCGTCTGTAAGGAGCTCCCGTGAGCCAGTCCGTGTCCGAGAGCGCGACCACCCGCCAGAGCGCAGAACCGGCCATCCTGCCCAGTTATCTGCAGGATGCCTGGTGGGCTCCCGAGCACCCGCAGCACACCACTGAGGTGCTGGATGCTGTCACCAACCAGGTCATCACCCACGTCAGCACGGACGGCATCGACCTGGCCGCCGCCATCAACCACGCTCGCACCGTGGGGCAGCGCAACTTGGGCGAACTGACCATCCACGAACGCGCCCTCAAACTCAAGGAACTGGCGCTGTTCCTCTCCGAACACAAGAAGGAGCTGTACGAACTCTCCTTCCGCACCGGCTCCACGCAGCGCGATCACTACATCGACATCGACGGCGGGATCGGCACCCTCTTCACCTTTTCCTCCAAGGGGCGGCGCGAGTTGCCCAACGCCAACGTGATCATCGACGGCGCCGTGGAACCGCTGTCCGCCGATGGCACCTTCCTGGGCGAACACATCTACACCCGCATCCCCGGTGTTGCCGTGCAGATCAACGCCTTCAACTTCCCGGTCTGGGGCATGTTGGAGAAGTTCGCCCCGGCATTCATTGCGGGCGTCCCATCCCTGGTCAAACCGGCAACGCCCACGGGTTACGTGACTCAGGCCTGCGTGCGGCTCATGGTGGAATCCGGAATCCTGCCGGCCGGGTCCATCCAATTGGTTTCCGGTTCCGCCCGAGACCTGCTGGATCACCTGGATTACCGCGATCACGTGGCCTTCACCGGCTCCGCGGGCACCGCTCAGACGTTGCGCGAACACCCCAATGTCCTGCAGCACGGCGTGCGCTTCACCGCGGAGACCGACTCCCTCAACGCCGCGATCCTTGCTCCCGACGCCGCCCCGGGCACACCCGAGTTCGATGCCTACATCAAGTCCGTGGTCCTGGAGATCACGGCCAAGGCCGGCCAGAAGTGCACGGCAGTGCGCCGCACGATTGTGCCGCGCGAACACATGGACGCCGTCGTCGGTGCCTTGGAAGAGCGCATCAGTGAGCGCGGCATCCTGGGCGACCCCCGGGAGAAAACGACGACGGTGGGCACCCTGGCATCGCTGGATCAGCAAGCGGAAGTGGGCAAAGCCGTTGAGAAGCTGATCGCGGCCGGGGCCACGGTGCGCGTGGGCGGGCCGGACGGCGAGCGCCCCGAAACCGGCGCGTACTACCCCGTCACGGTGCTCTCCCTGGAGGATTCACGGACCCCGGAAGTGCATTCGGTGGAGGCATTCGGCCCGGTGACCTCGGTGATCGGGTACGACTCGGTTGAGGAAGCCATTGAGCTGGCCGCCATGGGCGCAGGCTCCCTGGTGGCCACGGTGTGCACCCACGATCCGCACACCGCCGCCCAGTTCGCAGCGGGAATCGGTGCTCATCACGGCCGCCTGCTGTTCCTGGACCGCGACGACGCCAAGACTTCCACCGGCCACGGCTCCCCCATGCCCCACCTGGTGCACGGTGGGCCGGGCCGAGCCGGCGGTGGCGAAGAACTGGGCGGCATCCGCGCCGTCAAGCACTACATGCAGCGCACCGCCATCCAGGGCTCACCGGATCTTCTGACGGGTATCACGGGTGTGTGGCACCAGGGAGCTGCGGCCAACACGGCCACCCGCGCTGCCGTCGATTCGGGAGAGGCCGAACACCCGTTCCGCAAGTCGCTGGAAACCCTGCGGATCGGTGATCAGTTCGCCTCCGAACTGCGCACGGTGCGCTTGGAGGACATCACGGACTTTGCCCACGAAACCGGCGACACCTTCTACGCCCACACCGACGAGGACGCCGCCACCGCCAACCCGTTCTTCCCGCGGCGGGTGGCCCACGGCTACCTGTTGGTCTCCTGGGCTGCGGGGCTGTTCGTGGACCCGGCACCCGGACCGGTCCTGGCGAACTATGGCCTGGAGAACCTGCGGTTCATCACCCCGGTCACCTACGACGACGCCATCCGGGTGACTCTCACTGCCAAGCAGATCACTCCGCGGGTCACGGATGAGTACGGCGAGGTCCGCTGGGATGCCGTGCTGCACAATCAGAACGACGAGCTGGTGGCCCAGTACGACGTCCTGACCCTGGTGGCCAAAACCCCCTAGGCCGGTCACCCCCGCCGAGATCACCGGTTGTTGTTGAGAACACCCCCTGTTGCCGGTGTTCTCAACAACAACCGGTGATCTCACGCTGTGGGGGCGGTGAGGGTCAGGCCCCGGACGGCGTATCCAGCCACCACGGCTTCCCACTGAATCCGCGGCTGACCCACCACCGTGACCTGCCGCTCCAGCAATCGTTCCAAGAAGATCTCCGATTCCAGCATGGCAATGGCGTTGCCCGGGCAGCGATGGGCGCCATCCCCAAAGGACATGACCTCCGCCCGGACACCTTTGGGCAGTTCCCGCCCGGGACACAGCTGCAGGGCGGCATCACCCAGTTGGCTGGCATCCGCGTTGGCCTGACGGATGTAGAGCTGCACGCGAGCGCCGGCTGGAATCACATGTTCCACCCCGGATTCCTCCACCAACCGCAGCTCGCTGTCCACACGGCGGAACAAGTGCCCCACCACAGGCTCCAACCGCAGGATTTCATGCAGAATCTTCTGCCGCTGCGCTGAGTCACCCGTCAAGAACTGTTCCCTGAGCTGCACGTTCTCCAGCAGGTGCCACGTGGCCATCTGCAGGAACTCCCGCGTGGTGACCATGCCCGCCGCCCCGTAGGTCAAGCACTCCATCAGGATTTCCAGATCCGTGTACCCCTCCCGGATCAGGTAGGAGATCACGTCATCGGGCGCTGGTGGCCCACCGGCCGCTGCGGCAGTCAAAGCACGTTTGTGAGCTCGGATGGCGGGGAGCACATCCATCAGGAAGAACCGCGTCAACTTGGTGATGGCAACAACTGTTCCAGCCTTGGTTTTGATCCGCTGCCAGCCCACCTGGCGATCGGTCAACATCTCCGCCGGCAGATCAAAGAAGGACACCAATCGCCGGGCCAATGCTTCCGGTTTGCTGGCTGTCAACCCGATCACTTGGGCCGCCACCTGGGTGGAATAGTTCAGAGTGGTCTGCGCCAGATCGCGCGGGGCGGCGTCGTTGTACTCAGTCAAGAAAGCATCGGCACGCTGCGTCACCAACTCGCGGTAGTCCCGGTTGACCACGGCAGGGGCAAAGAATCGTGCGATTTTGGTGCGCTGTTCGCGGTGTTCGGCGCCGTCTGCATACAGCACCGGCCACCGTTTGAGCGGCATCGAACGCATGGAAACCTCCACGGCAAACCCGGACTGCTTGGTCAGGGCACCGGCCCGCAGCACCTCACGGACCAGCGGGAGGGAGCGGATGTGCCATGTTCCATCCTGTTCCTGGACAACCGGGCTGGCACTTTCACCGGCTGGCAGGGCTTTACGCTGACTGTTGACCGCTTTTTGGGGGCCGGAGGCGGAACCGGTGTGGGGGCACGTACTCATACTCACACGGTAGTGGGATCAGGCCGCGCGCAGTCCGTCCAAGGCAATCTTGGCAACGGTGTCTGCCACTTCTTCCGGGCCACCAATGCCCGTGGGGCGGTACCAGTCCACCAGCGAATTGACCATCCCCAGCAGCAGGCGGGGTGCGGCTGTGGCGCTGATGTCCGTGCGCACCGCACCTTCGGCCTGGGCAGCGGCAATCAGCTCCCCCACCTGTCGCGTGAATTGACGACGACGCTGCAGCGCCGCCAGCTCCACCGCCGAGTTCCCCCGTACCCGCAGCAGCAAGGTCACGTAGGGCAGCTGCTCCACCAACACCCGGACTGAGCCGCGCAACACCTGTTCCAAGCGGTCCACAGCGGGGAGTTCTTGCCCCTGAACGGAATCGAACTCAGCCTCCAAGGCATCCAGCGCCCGGTTCAAAAAGAGTTCCAGCAGCTCTTCCTTGGAGTTGACGTGGTGGTAGATCGCGGATTTGGTGATGCCTAAGTACTCAGCCAGCTTCCCCATGGAAGTGGCGTCATAGCCGTGTTTGTTGAAAACCTCCACGCACACCTGCAGCAGTTGCTCGCGGTCATACCCGGGACGGCCACGACGGGCTGATGTGGTGGTGCTTGTCATGAGCAGAAGCCTACGTGGTGGCACCCACTGACCTCAGCCGCTCACAGCGCCATGAAGGTTGTCCGGTGCAACCACAGCCACCGATCACTTGGGGTGTTACTTGGGGCGTTCGTCAAAGATGCGTCGGATCTTGCCGGAAGAGCGTTGCAGAGCGCCGGGTTCTTCCACCGTGATGGTGCAGGAAGAACCGATCTTGGTTTTGATGTTGTGCTGCAACTTCTTGGCAGCGCCCTCAGCCGCATCCACCGTCACGCTTTCCCGGCGCTCGATGCGCACGGTCATCTGATCCATACGGTCCGGGCGGGTGAGCACCAGCTGGAAATGCGGGGAGAGCTCGGCGTGATGCAGGGCAAGTTCCTCAATTTGGGAGGGAAACAGATTGACGCCGCGCAGAATGATCATGTCATCGGAGCGGCCGGTGATCTTGCCCATCCGCCGGTGGCCCGGGCGGGCAGTGCCGGGCAGCAACCGGGTGAGGTCGTGGGTCCGGTAGCGAATGATCGGCAGAGCTTCCTTGGTCAGGGAAGTGAACACCAGTTCCCCGGGTTGGCCCATCTCCAGCACCTCATCCGTGAGGGGGTCAATGATCTCCGGACGGAAATGGTCCTCCCAAATATGTGAGCCGTCCTGAGTCTGCGCGGATTCACCGGCAACCCCGGGGCCCATGACTTCGGAGAGGCCGTAAATGTCGGCAGCTTTCAGACCAAACGTGGCCTCAATTTCATGCCGCATCTCCTCCGTCCACGGCTCAGCACCGAGCACTGCGTATTTCAGGGAGGTCTCCCGCGGGTCCAGTCCTGCTGCCTTGAACCCATCTGCAATGGTCAGCAAGTAGGTGGGCGTGGACAGAATGGCGGCCGGCTCAAAATCACGGATCAGCTGCACCTGTTTTTCGGTTTGCCCACCGGACATGGGGATCACGGCACAGCCCAGGCGTTCCGCACCGTAATGGGCGCCCAGCCCGCCCGTGAACAATCCGTACCCGTAAGCGTTGTGCACGCGATCCCCCGGACGGATGCCGGAAATCCGCAGACAGCGAGCCACCAGGTTGGCCCATGTGTTGATGTCGTTCTCCGTGTAGCCCACCACCGTGGGCTGCCCCGTGGTCCCGGAGGAGGCATGAACGCGCCGGATCTGGTCAAAGCCAACGGCAAAGGCCTTGAACGGATAGGCCGCACGCAGGAACTCTTTGTCCGTGTACGGAAAGAGTTTGAGATCTTCCAGATCTTTGAAGTCCCCCGGATGCACCCCGTGGGAATCGTAGAGCTCCCGGTAAGCGGGAACATTCTGGTACGCGTAGTGCAAGCTCCACCGCAACCGCTCAGTTTGCAGGGACTCGATCTGGTCCCGGCTCATCATCTCTTCGGGCTCCGGCTGGGATCTGTCCGCAGCAGGTGCACTGGGGGTGTACGGGTTTTCAACGGAGGTGGTCATGACCGTCTGCTCCTGGTTCGGCGCCGACCCCGTGGGAGCCTGCAACTACGGGCGTGAATCGTGGGTGACGTCAACGGTGACGTCAGGAGGATTTCGGCGCGGGGATGGTGCGGTGACGCCCGCGGAACAGCGCCACCACGGTGTCCCCGTGGCGCACCGTGATGTCGCAGATCCCACTGCGTCCGTTGTGCTGAAGAAGGTGCCCTTCAGCTTCCAGAACGTCTCCGACTCGGGTGGGGGCCAGGAAATTGATGTCCACGCCAGTGGCCACGGTGACCGTGCCGTCGTCCTGCGTGGGGTGGTTGCAGGTCAGCGCAAAGCACGTGTCTGCAAGGGTGAACACCATGCCCCCGTGGCTGATGCCAAAGCCATTGACCATTTCTTGGCGCACGGTCATGCGCACTACGGCGTGGCCCTGTTCGGCGGCCACCACCTCCATACCCATCCAGCGGGTAGCGGCATCATTGGCCAGGATCTTGTGCTCTCCCACGCACCCCTCCTAAAAATAGACCGATCGGTCAGTAATGACCACAGAGAACCACTCCCCGAGCTTTGTGTCAAGACTCACAGCTAGGCATTGACGACGGCGTCACAGCCACCTATTCTGACCGAACGGTCAGTTAATCATCGCGCGCTGTTCAGACGCCTCAGCGCAGCCACCTGCCAGGGGAAGGGGACTGTCATGACCCAGCAGCAGACCGCCGAACACACCGGCCAAGAGCACTTTGACCACCTCATTGAGCAGGACTCCCGCGTTGAACCACGCGATTGGATGCCGGATGCCTACCGCAAGACTCTGGTCCGCCAGATCTCCCAGCACGCTCATTCGGAAATCATTGGGATGCAGCCGGAGGCCAACTGGATCACGCGGGCGCCGTCGTTGAAGCGCAAGGCCATCCTGATGGCAAAGGTCCAGGACGAGGCCGGCCACGGGCTGTACCTCTATTCCGCGGCTGAAACCCTGGGAACCCCGCGGAGCGTACTCAACCAGCAGCTGCTGGACGGACGGGCCAAGTATTCGTCCATCTTCAATTACCCGGCCCGGACCTGGGCGGACATCGGCGCAATCGGCTGGCTGGTGGACGGCGCCGCAATCTGCAACCAGGTTCCACTGTGTCGCGCCTCCTACGGCCCCTATGGCCGAGCCATGGTGCGAATCTGCAAGGAAGAGTCCTTTCACCAGCGTCAGGGATGGGAAATCCTCTACGAACTCTCCCACGGAACCCCCGCGCAGAAACAGATGGCTCAGGATGCCGTCAACCGCTTCTACGGGCCGGCGCTGCAAATGTTCGGGCCTCCGGATGCAGACTCCCCCAATTCCCAACAGTCCATGGCGTGGAACATCAAGCGGTTCTCCAATGACGATCTCCGCCAGCGCTTTGTGGACATGATCGTCCCGCAGGTGGAGGCCCTGGGTCTGACCTTGCCGGACCCGGACCTGAAGTGGAATGAGGACCGCGGCCACTACGACTACGGCGAACTGAACTGGGACGAGTTCTTTGCCGTGCTCAAAGGTGAAGGTCCCTGCAGCCGCCAGCGTATGCAGCGCCGCCGGGAAGCCCACCGCGAGGGTGCCTGGGTGCGCGAAGCCGCTGCTGCCTACGCCGCAAGGACCAGTCGGTCGGCCAACGCATCACCTACAGACCATTCGGGCAGCCCGGCGCATTCGGCCAGCTCGGCACTGATTGGAGCCTGAACACCATGACGGAGCAGAACCAGCCCACCCCCATCACGGACGCGTCCAGTCACCCCAGCAGCACCGGGGCCGAGTCCTGGCCGCTGTGGGAGGTTTTTGTACGTTCCTCCCGGGGCCTGTCGCACGTCCACGCCGGGTCCCTGCACGCCCCGGATGCCACCATGGCCGTGCGCAACGCGCGGGACCTCTACACCCGACGCAACGAGGGCACCTCCGTGTGGGTGGTCCCCTCAGAAGCCGTGACCTCCTCTGACCCGGATTCCAAAGGTGGCTACTTTGAGTCCGCTGCCGGCAAGGCCTACCGCCACGCCACCTACTACACCAAAAGTGAAGGGGTGAAGCATCTGTGAACTTTGCAGCCACCGAATCCGCCACCGTCCAATCCGCCGGGTCCGCCATCACCCCGGAAGACCTCACCTCCCAGGGGGTGATTGCCGACGACGCCGTGGCCCGCTACGCCTTGTTGCTCGGCGACGATTCCCTGATGTTGGCGCAACGCCTGGGCCATTGGATCTCCCGAGCACCGGAACTGGAAGAGGACATTGCACTGGGCAACATTGCCCTGGACCTGCTGGGTCACGCCAGGTTCTTCCTGACCTACGCCGGTACGGCATGGGGTAAGACCGAGGATGACTTGGCCTACTTCCGGGACGAGGAAGAGTTCCGCTCCTGCCGATTGGTGGAGCAGGAGAACGGGGATTTTGGGCGCACGATCACCCGGCAGTTGATCTTCAGCTACTACCAGTACGAGCTGTACCGCCGTCTGGTGAACTCCACCGACCGCACCTTGGCAGCCATTGCCGCCAAGGCCCTGAAGGAAATCGAGTACCACCAGGATCACGCCACGCAGTGGACGCTACGCCTGGGACTGGGCACGGAAGAGTCCAAGGAACGCATCCAAGAGGGATTCGATGTGCTGTGGCCCTACGTTGAAGAGCTGTTTCTGGATGTGGAGCCAATCGGTGAGCTGGGAGATCGGGCGGTGGCGCCGTCGTCGTTGAAGCAGCCCACCATGGCGCGAATCACCGCGGCCCTTACGGAGGCCGGTTTGGAAGTGCCCGCCGTGGCACCGGCCTACGGCGCCGACCGCACGGGTCAGTTTTCCGAACAGCGCGGCTACATCCTGGCCGAGATGCAGGTGTTGGCCCGCCAGCACCCGGGCGCCACGTGGTGAGCTGCACCGTGAACGCGGAACATGTGGGGCCAAGGGGTAACACCGGCAGGCCGGAGATGCCAGAGAGGCACGCGATGCCAGCGCAACCGCAGATGCCGCGGATGGATTTTGAGCAGGACCCGCACGCCCGTCCCCGCCCCACCGGTGCCGACGTCCCGCAACGCTTGGATGATCTGCGCCCCACCGATGCCGCCTCTGCCCGGGTGTGGGATGTGGCCGCAACGGTCAACGACCCCGAAATCCCTGTGCTCTCCGTGGCTGATCTGGGCATCCTGCGAGCCGCACGGGCGGAAGGTGAGCGGGGCGCCGTCGTGGTCATCACGCCCACCTACTCCGGATGCCCCGCCATGGAGACCATCACCGCAGACCTCAAAGCTGCGCTGGACGACGACGGATTCACCCCCGTGCAGGTCCAGACCGTGCTGGAACCGGCCTGGACCACGGACTGGATGACCCGGGATGGCAAGCAGAAGCTGCAGGCGTACGGCATTGCCCCTCCAACGGGGCGTGCTGCTACAGGCCCCGTTGCTTTGACTCTGGGGGTGAAGTGCCCGCGGTGCGATTCGCTGTCCACGCGGGAGATGACCCGATTCGGCTCCACCTCCTGCAAGGCGCTGTGGGTGTGCAACAACTGTCTGGAACCCTTCGACCACTTCAAGGTGCACTGATGAGCGAAACCACGAACCCCCCAGTCAACGACGACGTTGCCGGGACCCGACGCCGCGCCACTTTCCACACGCTGCGGGTCTCCGAGGTCCGGCCACTGACCGCCGAATCCGTGGAGGTTACCTTCCACGTCCCGGACGAGCTTGCCGATGACTACGACTACGCACCGGGCCAGTACGTGGCGCTGCGCGCCCAGATCGACGGGCAGGAAATCCGCCGCTCCTACTCCATCTGCGCCGAGCCCGTGCGCGGTGAAGTCAAGGTGGCGATCAAGCGAACCCTGGGCGGGGTGTTCTCCACCTGGGCCAACGAAAATTTAAATGTGGGCGATGAGCTGGAGGTCATGAACCCCCAAGGCGCGTTCACCTCCAGTCACTCGGTCAACATCACCTCCATGAACGACGCCGAAAAGCTGGCTGCCGCCCAAGTGGCGCAGAACTCCCACGTGCATCTGGTGGCTTTTGCGGCAGGTTCCGGAATCACTCCCATCATGGCCATCACCCGGGCGGTGTTGAGGGCTTCTGCGAACTCCTCCGTGGATCTGGTCTACGCCAACCGGTCGGCATCGGATGTGATGTTCGCTGAGGAACTGGGCGACATGAAGGACCGGTATCCGGCCAGATTTGCCGTGCACCACGTGCTTTCCCGTGAGCAGCGGATCAACCCGCTATTGTCCGGGCGGATAGATCATCAAAAGCTCGGTGACCTGTTGGATCACGTGATTCAGGTGGGGCGCACAGACGAGTGGTTCCTCTGCGGCCCCTTCGAGCTGGTGCAGTTGTGCAGGGACACCCTGGCTGAGCGGGGAGTGCCTGCGGATTCCATCCGATTCGAGCTGTTCACCACGGGCAACCCGGCCGACCCCCAGGGTCAGACCGGACGCGTGGTGGAGGCTGATCCTTCCGGGGACAACGTGGCCATCACCTTCACGTTGGACGGCCTCACAGGTGAAGTTTCTTCTCCGGTGGCTGCCCACGAAACCGTCTTGAATGCAGCACTGCGGGCCCGCCCGGATGTTCCGTTCGCGTGCGCCGGTGGGGTGTGTGGCACCTGCCGGGCCAAAGTGACCGATGGCGAGTACCAGATGGCCGAGAACTACGCCTTGGAAGCTGATGAGGTGGCTGCCGGATACGTTTTGACCTGCCAAACCAGGCCCACAGGCAAAGCCTTGGCCGTGGACTTTGACTCCTGAGCCCACATCCGTCCGTCCCGGGTCCGCCAGGTGAGGCGGGCTCCTGCTGGAAAGGCTGATTCACCATGATTGAGCTGACCATCACTGATTCAGTTGCCGAAGTGGTGCTCAACGCCCCGGCAAAGATGAACTCCCTGGACACTGTGGCTCTACAGGACTTGGGAGCTGCGTATACGGAGGCTGCCGCTGCGGGGGTCCGGGCGCTGGTACTGCGCGGTGAGGGGCGCGGCTTCTGCGCGGGCCGGGACATCTCCGGAGTTGATCCCGCCACGGATGACGTCCACGGGTATCTCAACGAAACGCTGACACCGGTGCTGCGGGTGATGTCAGGGTTCCCGGCACCCACGTTTGCTGCCGTCCAGGGACCGTGCCTGGGGGTGGGGCTGGGACTGGCGATCGCCACCGACGTCGTTTATGTGGCTGATGATGCCAAGGTTGGCTCTCCTTTTGCCAAGTTGGGGGCCACGTTGGATTCCGGCGGACACGCATTGTTCGTGGAGCGGCTGGGTGCTCACCGCACGTTGGATCTGATCTACACGGCGGAGCTGATTTCTGGGGCGGAGGCCGTGCGTTCAGGGTTGTTCTCCCGGTCCATGCCGGCTGAAGACCTGTTGGAATTCACGCGCAGTACTGCTGCTCGGGTTGCCGCCGGGGCCACGGGTGCGTTCATGGCCTCCAAGAAGTTGGTGGCCCAGCTGCGTGATGAACGGCTGGGGCTCTGGGATTCCTTGGCGCGGGAGAACGACGCCCAGGCCGCACTGTGTTCTTCGGCCGACTACGCGGAGGGATTCGCAGCCTTCCAGGAGAAACGCAAGCCGGTCTTCACGGGACGGAATTGAGTTCCGGCACAACCGCTGAACCCTCACGCCACTCGCCCATCACACGCTGATGACCGAGTCGCGTGAGGGTTCAGCCGTACCGGCATGTGGGCGAACGTTTCCGCTGGGTGGTGCGGCGCGTCGTCGTCTACCGTGCCTCCAGTAAGTCGATCAAGAGCAACAGTCTGCGCTCACTGCCCTGTTCAGTCCCTATCCCGCGACTGGCTTTGATGAGACCCGAGATGATTCGTCGTTTTTGCGGGGTGCGCAGCCCAAGCAAGTCACGTCGATCAGCCGGATTGAGTAGATCCACCAGGAGAGCGATGTCGAAGAGATGCCGCTCCTGGTTGGAGTCCAGTTGCACCAAGAGCGCCGAGCATTTCTGGTACAAAGCCCCCACCAAATCCGGGCGGTTAATGTAAATCTCAAGATCATCGACCACCACCAAGATCCGCTCGGTGCGATCAAGACCGAACTGAGCCCCACGAGTTGAAAGTAATCGCCCCAGTACAGCATGGGATCGCTCCATGAGCCGAGCGCCAAGAAAGTCCGGGGCCAAAACATCAATCTGCGCATCACCACGCACCCATCGGTGGTTCTGTCCAGACAGGTTGAAGCCGTCGGCAACAAACCCACACGCTTCAAGTGCAGCTTCCATCCTTTTGATGGATCTGGGATCACCTCGCACATCCAAGATGACATCAATGTCTCTGGTTGACCGACCGTTTGTGCTGCCCCGTTCAGCCGCATGCAGACGCACCAAACTTCCTCCCGCCAGGGACCACCCACTTGGCATCACCTGCGCCAACTCAGCAAGTCCAACCCATGAGGCTTTTTCACGAAAGTCGCCAGTCCGGATCACCGCAACGGGTTCCTGCTTCATCTGAGGCCCCCAAGAAGATTGCCCAGCAGCCGCTCGGCTTCCCGGTAACTGCGCGGGTTTGGATCATCAAGCAGATCCGCAATGACGTGTAGAGGCCTTACACGCGGTACCGGGTCCTGAATCCGAAAGCGCACATTGGCCTCCGCCCGGTTGGACGGTTCGAGCAGATGAAAGAGTGCCAGGTCATGACCGTCCCGCTGGGTGAGGTAGGCATCGACCACTGGTCCATACACCTCCGCCATCGGATGGGAGACCCCAGTCAGCGCCAACCTCCTGTCCTGCTGCAACTCAGCCAGATCAGCAGCATGGGCCAGATATGCCCTCACGGGCAGGTCAGGACGAGCTGCGAACTTAGCAACTTGGGGCAGTCCGAATTTCTTGATACGCCGTACACGTTCTGCGGCACGCCGCCTCTGATCCGGCGTGAGGCCGGCATCATCTCGGTCCAGGTACGCCGCGAGATGGTCAAAAGACTGTATGGACATCCTCCGACCCCGAGCCACATCAGTGCCGTCAGTCGGATCATCTTCAATGACCCATGCGTGACCCACTTTCTGAGCCCCCAAAGTGCCTGCCGAGATCCTTGAGCGCACAGCCCTGGGGGTCACTCCAGCACATTTTGCGTAATCCTCAACACTGAACATGGCATTATTCTTCCCTATACGGCATATATACGCCATACAGTGGTGGAATGTGCCGCCATGTCTCTTACTCAACCGCATCAAGCCTCGCTGCCACACCGACCCTGCGGTCGCCCGTTCGTAGGACCATGGAAAGCTCCAGCTCTGACCAACCCTCATGCCACTCGCCCATCACACGCTGATCCCCGAGTGACGTGAGGGTTCAGCCGCACCTGCACGTGGGCGAACGTTTCCGCTGGGTGGTGCGGCGCGTCGTCGTCGTCACAGTTGTGCAACTGGTTACCCACCGGGTCCGATGCTTCGTATGCTTCTGTGCACCACAGGCGGTGCCGGGGCTGGGGGCGGCGCCACAGGCGCAAAGGAGCGTGGAATGCACTCGACCGATTACCGCAACACCCTGATCACTGTCGCGGATGACACCAAGGCAACCGCTGGCACGGAACCCCCGCGCGGCAAGGGCAGCGTTGCGCAACGGCAATACGATCTTCTCCACGACCGCGACTACCAGCTGACCAGCGACCAACTGATCTTCACCGTGTACGCCGACCGCCAAGGCATCCCCCAGGAGGACCGTCCGTCCGCTCGGGAGGAGTTCTTCCAGCAGGGCCGCGCCTGCCTGCGCTCATCTCCGCTGGCCAAGACCTACGGCTGGGGCTTTCACTTCGACGACGACGGTCTGCTCGCCCTGGTCAGCGCGGACTCCGAGCGATACGTGGAACTGTTGGCGGACGAGTCGGTCACCAAGCTCCCCGCCATGCGCACCAAGAGGGCGTGACTCCTTCCCCGCCGCCACCCTGACTACTGCCGAGTGTCCGAGTTTGGTCGTTTCCAGGTGCCGGAAGTGACCAAACTCGGACACTCGGCAGTCAGCGAAAGAGGCTCATCACCATCAGGCCACGCCTCCGTAGGGTGAGGCGCCGGGCAGCTGACGAGCCGCACGTCGGCGGGCTGCGCGCCGCCAGATCAGGGCGATCAACAGATACATCAGAAGAGCGGTCACGAATACCGCGATCGTGAAGCCAGGATTCTGAGAGGTGGTCTGGAAAGTCATGGCACCGTCATGCTCACTGGTGATAATCCCCGGGAGTCCAACAGGTCGCATTTGGGTCGCGGTCAAGATTGCAAAAATCATGACGACGCCGGACCACACGAAAGTGGCCAATACCAATGATCCAAGGAACAGCCCTATGCGCTTGAGAACCTTCATGTCAGCCTCCTGGCTACGGAAAACTCCTGTAGTGCTGACATTAGGCGTCTCCCGTTGCTCGGCACAGACCCACTCGCGTCAAAACTTCCGCCAATTCTCAAGGATGTGTTTTGGTTCCAAGGATCGGGAAGCCTCGGTCATTTCAGGCGGGTGTGGCCTCCGGCTTGTACCCACCCCTGGAGTGTTTGGGGATCAACAATTCCGCCAGGGGGAATCAGGCCGCCGGAGGCGATCGCTCTGCCCAGGTATGGCAATTGCCATACCTGTCGGGGCCGCTGGCCAGTAACGTGCCCCACTTCGCGCAGCCATACATTCACAGCTTGCCGGGTATTCAGCTCCTGGGCTCCCCTGATGGAAATTGCACGGTTCTGATGCCGCTCCTCTGAACCGACTTGGCGTACGGCTTCTTCAACAACGAGTTCGGCCACACGATCAGCAGAAACCAAAGCCATACGCATGGTTGGCAGCACCGCAATCGGACCCGCTGAGGCTGCTGCCAGCACGGTGGGTATGAGTTCAAACCATTGCGTTGATTCGATGATCGTGACGGGCACAGCTCCGTCACGGTAAGCCTGTTCCTGGGCAGCCTTACCGGCGTAATAGCCATAGCCGCGAGCCACTGCCTGGTTGTTCACGCCATAGATGGAGACGCACAGGATTCGCTGTACGCCTGCCGCCGCTGCGGCACTGGCAACTTGCATAGCAATTTCCCCGAACCAGGAAACCGCTTTTCTACGGCTGAGCGTGACATGGTTCAAGGCATCAATGACCACTTCCGCACCACGGACAGCGCGCTTCAGGCCGCTGGCGGTGGTGACGTCCGTACCGTCAGCTCGGCTCACCCGACGAACCGTGTGTCCCTCGGCCTCGGCAAGGTCAGCAATCCGCCGCCCAATCGTTCCGGTGGAACCCAACACGGCAATGTCCATGGTGTCAGCATGTCACCCCAAGACCCCCCTGACTACTGCCGAGTGTCCGAGTTTGGTCGTTTCCAGGTGCCGGAAGTGACCAAACTCGGACGCTCGGCAGCAGAGTCGGCTGGGGTTAGGGGAGGTGCGGGGCTGTGCGGCGGGAGGTTGGGCCGGTGGTCTCGAAGGCGGCGGCGTAGCGCAGCAGGGCGGTGTCGTCGTAGGCGCGTCCCGCGAACGTCAGTCCCACCGGCATTCCGATGTCACGCATGGTGCCCATGGGCACGGTCACCGTGGGGATACCCAAATGCCGGGGCACCAAATTGCCATTGGCCACCCAGGTTCCGTTGCGCCACGCCAGATCGGCCGACGCCGGATTCATGTCCGCATCCGCAGGAGCCACGTCCGCCACCGCAGGAAATACGACGGCGTCCAACCCCAAACCATCCATCGACTGCTCCAGATCCACCCGCCGAGTTTCTTCCAACCCCCGCAGTCCGGCCTCCAACTCCGGAATCTCGGTCACTCCAGTGATCGGATGGTCCCGAATGAAAGCTGGGTACTCGGCAATGTCGTCATCAAAACCGTCATATCGGTCAGGCAAAGCACCCGATGGCGCTGGAAAAATCCGTGAACCGTCAAGGTCCGCCAACCCCGGAAAATCTGGATCACCATTGGCCTTCAAAAAGTCATCCCAGGCCCAGGCCGAAAGATCCACGATCTCCCGCTTCAAATACTCAGGACTCACCAAACCGCGCGTGAAGATGGTGGGCGCACCGGGACGGTCACCTTCGTAATTGGACACCACCGGGAAATCCACCTCAATCACCTCCGCCCCGGCAGCCTCCAAATCGGCCCGGGCTACCGCCCACAAGGCCAGAACAGAGGCCCGCGTTTCCACCCGCTGACCCGTGGGCCCACCAATGCCCGGATCGGCCGCCGTGCCGGCTTGCGGGTCTGCGTTGACATACATCCGCGGCACCCCGAACCTGCGGCCGGCCAGCACCCCGCGAGCGCCGTCGTCGTCGAACAGCGAGCCGCGACCACGGTCGGAACCGGACATTCCCAGGGCCACGTAGGACTCCGGGCGCGTGGTAGAGGCCGCAGGGATCTCCACCCACGGCTGGACCCGCCAGAAGTCGCCGCGGGCGGTGTGATCATCGGCCACGATGACCTCCAAGACTTCCAAGAGGTCGGCCATGGATCGGGTGTGCGGCACCACCACGTCCATGGTGGGCACCAGCGGCCAGTTGCCTCGCATGGAGATCACCCCGCGTGACGGCGTGTAGGCACACAGCGCATTGCAGGAAGCAGGCGCCCGGCCCGACGACCAGGTCTCCTCCCCCAGCCCAAAGGCCGCAAGACTGGCGGCGGTGGCCGTGCCGGACCCGTTGGAGGAACCGGAGGCGAACGCGGAGGTCAGGTAGTCCCGGTTGTACGGAGATTCGGCCCGCCCATAGAGCCCCCGTTGCATTCCTCCGTTGGCCATGGGCGGCATGTTGGTCAGCCCCATCAGCACTGCACCTGCGGCCCGCAACCGCTCAATGGCGAACGCATCCCACTGCGCCGTGAGCTCAGCAAAGGCCGGCGAACCTGCCGCCACAGTCAAACCCCGGACCTGATAGCTGTCCTTGGCCGTGTACGGAATCCCGTCCAGCGGACCCAAGGTTTCCCCACGAGCTCGGCGGGTATCCGAAGCCCGCGCCTCCTCCAGCGCCTCTGGATTTTTCACGACGACGGCGTTCAACTCGCCGTCGTATCGCTCGATTCGTTCCAGATAAGCCCTGACCAGCTCAACTGCGGTGACCTGTCCCGTCTCCAAAGCAGTACGAAGTTCAGCAATGGAGGTTTCCACGACGTCGAACACCGGTCACCGCCCCGTCAACCGCTGCCGCGGAAACTGCTGTACGGGATCGAGCACGGCCGGCTGCTGCTGAGTGATGCAGTGAATCCCCCCGCCGTTGGCAAAGATTTCCCGTGCATCCACCAGCTCAACTTTTCGGTCCGGATAGACGGAACCGAGAATTTCTGCGGCCACTGCGTCATGGGGGTCGTCAAAAGCGCACAGCACCACCACCCCGTTGGCCACGTAATGGTTGATGTAGGAGTAATCCACAAAGCCGTCGTCATCACGCAGAACGGTGGGAGCAGGCACGTTGATGATCTCCAGTGCACGCCCGTGGGCATCTGTGGCACCTTCCAGGACGCTGCGGATCATCATGGACACCGCGTGATCAGGGTGGGCGGGATTGGTTTGATCGTGAACCAGCACTTTCCCAGGACCCGCGAAGGCAGCCACGATGTCCACGTGACCGCGTGTGCCGTATTCCTGGTAGTCACGGGTCAACCCGCGTGGCAACCAGATGGCTTTGGACGTTCCCAACCGGGCATGGATCTCCGCTTCCACGGATTCTTGTGTGGCCTCCGGATTGCGCCCGGGGTCCAACTGGACGGTCTGGGTCAGCAACACGGTGCCTTCCCCGTCCACGTGGAACCCTCCGCCCTCGTTGACCAGGGTGCTGTCCAGTACGGGCACACCCGCCCGGTCCCCCACGAATCGACCGATCAGGGAGTCCGATTCCCACGACGCCCAGGACTGCGCACCCCACCCGTTGAAGGTCCAGTTCACGGCAGCCAATCCACCATCGGAAGCATCCCCGGCATCAGCCGCACCGGCTGCGCTGGTGGGACCGGCTGCACTAGTTGGACCGGCGGTACTGGCAGCACCGGTTGGACCAGCAGCGCCGACCGTCTCTGTGCGCACAAACGTGGGGCCGATGTCCCGCATCCAGGCATCGTCCAGTTCATGCACCACAACGTCCACCGCACCCGGCAACATCGCTTGCGCAGCCTCCACGTCCCCTGATGCCACCACCATGGAGACGGGTTCGTACCGGGAGATGGTTGCAGCCACCTCAGCCCACGCCCTGCGCGCGCGGGTCAGGGACTCCGAGTTGGCGGCACCGAAGGTCTCATTACCTGGCGGAAACGCCATCCAGGTGCGCTCATGTGGCTCCCATTCAGCGGGCATGTGAGTAGCACCGGTGGTGGTCTCCGGCGTCGTCATCGTAGGCGGGGTCATGGGCCATTCCGGAGTGGGCATCAGTCGATCACCGGCAGTTCCGTGGTTTCAAAACGACGACGGAAGAATTCGGGGTTGCGCCGGTACTGCAGCAGCATGGCCACCAGGCCCAGCGCCAGAATCCCCACGCCCAGGATGAACACCAGACCAACCCCACCGATCTGGGATCCGGAACCGTATTCAGGGTCCATGGAGTCAATGGAGGTCTGGACAAAGAAGATCAGCAGCAGAATCCCGCCCAGCAACGGCGCCAAGAACTGCGCCAGGAAGGACTTGACGGAGCCGAAAGCCTGCTGACGGAAGTACCAAACGCAGGCCAAAGCCGTGATGCCGTAGTAGAAGCAGACCATCATGCCCAGGGCGGTGATGGTGTCCCAGAGGACGTTTTCACTGACCAGGCGCATGAAGGCATAGAACACAGCCGAAATCACGGCGGCAGCCACGGTGGCGTAACCGGGTGATTGGAAGCGCGGGCTGATGCGGGCGTACTTGGCCGGCAGAGCGCCGTAAAACCCCATGGCCAGCATGGTGCGGGCCGGGGAAATCATGGTGGATTGCAGCGAAGACGCTGAGGAGGACAGCACCGCCAGGGACATCAGGATGGCGAACGGCCCCATGACCGGACCGGCCAGGGAGGCAAAAATGTTCTCCTGGATCTCCGGGTTACCCATGCCCAAGCCCTGGTCGGACACCCCGGAGAAGGCCAGCATGGACAGCGCCACCAGCAGGTAGAGCGTGACGATCACCAGCATGGTGGTGATCGCCGATTTGCCGGGGGTGGTGGTGGCTTCCGTGGATTCCTCGTTGAGGGTCAGCACCACGTCCCAGCCCCAGTAGATGAACACGGACAGGGAAATGCCTGCGGCAAAGGCCGAGAAAGACCCCACCCCGAACGGGTTGAACCACTCCGGGCTGATGGACAGCCCGGCAAAGGCGGTTCCATCCGCAACATGCGTGAAGGCCGCCACGGAAAACCACACCAGGACCACCAGCTGGAAGGCCACCAGCACGTACTGCACCACCTTGGTGGCCTCCAGACCCCGGTAGGAGATCCAGGCAGCCACCGCCATGAACGCCAGACAGGTGGCAATGTTGATCGGCACGTTGCGGGTCAGCTCGGCAATCGAGTCATTGCCGGTGATCTGGGCGATCGCCAGATACAGGAAGTCCACCGCAATCCCGGCCAGATTGGAGAGCACCAGGATGGTGGCCGCCAACAGACCCCAGCTGCCCATCCAGCCCACCCACGGACCAAACGCCTTGGACACCCACGTGAACGTGGTGCCGGAATCCGGCATGGCCCGGTTCAGCTGCCGGTAGCCCACGGCCACCAGGAGCATGGGAATGAATCCGACCAGCAGGATGGCGGGCAGATAGGTGCCCACCGCTGCAGCCGTTGGCCCCAGGGCACCGGAGAGCGTGTAGGCCGGGGCAATGGTGGACACCCCGATCACCACCGCACCCAGCAACCCCACCGAGGCCTTGCTCAGCCCCTTGTCAGTGCCCTCCGGAACTCCCGTGGACGTGGTGACCGGCACCTGACCGGACGTGTTGTGCTGCACAGACATGGCGCACGCTCCTTACTCACCCACGATTCCGGAGCTCACGCCCGGATCAGTGCTGGAGGGATCTTGGGATGCCGGATCGGGGCGGGGAACCACCACCATGGGGATCGGCAGATGCCGCAGCAATCGGGCTGCGGTGGTGCCCAGGAACAGTTGCCGTCCCTGCGCCAGGCGGGAGGAACCGATGAGCAACACGCCACCGTCCTGCCAGTCCACGGCCCGCACCGCCTTCTTCAGCGACTTGGCGGCGGCCACCTGAATTGGCACTTGGGCAACCTGACCGGCCACCTTTTCAACCGTGGCCTGTACCCGTGCCCGCACGGTGTTGACGACGCCGGAGTCACCGGCTGCGTCGTCGTCGATCAGAAAAGTGACCACGCTGAGAGGCAGGCCGGTGCGCTCGGCAACTTCCAGGGCCTCGCGGATCACCTGATGAGCCCCGGGGCGGGTGCCCACGGCGGCGTAGAGGTGGTCGGGAACCGCCTGTTCCCGGTAGCGGCGCGGGGCCAAGGCCACCGGAACCGGGCAGGCGTGCAGTACGGCATCAGCCACCGGCCCCACGGACAGACGCCCACGGCCGGAGCCGGCACTGATGGCGATCATGGCGGCATCCAGCTGCTCAACGGCTTCAAGCAACCCCGTCACCACCGACGACGCCCTCCACAGGTGCGTCCGTGCAGCCACCGGTTGCTGGCCTTCCGGGGTCTGAGCAGCCACCAGATCGGCGGCCTCCTGCAACCACGTGCGTGCCTGAGCCTGCACCATCGGGGAGATGTTGCCCACCGGCGGGTAGACCTGCTGGTAGGGATCGTCCTCACGCAAGACCAGCACGATCTCCAGCTCCGCGCGGAACGCCCGGGCCATGGCGGTGGCCATTGTCAGGGCGGACTGGCTGGGGGCAGTGCCGTCGTAACCGACCACGTAGCGTTTGGTGGCTGCACCTGCAGCGGTTGGGTTCGGTGTGGTCTGCGGCGGGGTCTGCGCGCTCATGAATCCGTTGCCTTCAGGTCCGTAGGTGCCACCTCACCCAGGACTTCCTGAGCGGCCAGTTTGCCCTGGCGCAGGGCGCCGTCGACGTGTTGATACCCCTCCGCAGCCAGATCCGAGCAGGCCCAGAAAATTGGGCCCACGGGGGTGCGCTGATCGGCGCCGTAGCGGTGCAACCCGCCCAAGTCGTAGCTGGCGGCGTAGGCGCCGCGGGTCCATTCCTCGGAGCCGAAATCGGATTCGTAGTAGACCACCGGGTTCAGTGCTTCCTCCCCCAGGTAGTGGGACAGGCTTTCCAGAATGCGCTGCTTGCGCTCTTCCGCCGTGAGCTTGAAGACTTCATCCGCTTTTTCATCGGAGACAAAGCCCACCAGGGTGCCGCGGGTGTCTCCGTGGTTGGTGTTGTCGTACACCTCTTGGGAGAGTTCTTGGGCACCGAATCCGGTTCCGGACAGACCCTTGTCCCGCCAGAACGGGGTTTCGTAGACGGCATGCACCTTGATCACGAGCCCCAAGGACTGGTGCTGGTGCATCTGGTGCTGCAGGCGGGGCAGCGGGGGTTCAAAGGAGATCCGGGAGTACAGGTTCGGCGGAACCGCCACGATCACGCTGTTGGCTTTGACGGTGACTTTCTCTGACCAGACGGTCACGCCGGTGCCGGGCACGTATTCGGTGTAGGTGTCTTCCGGGCCGCCCCACTGGATGGTGCGGACGGGGGTGTCCAGGAAGACCACATCCTCCCCCAGCTGTGCTGCCACGGTTTCTGAGACGGACTGCATTCCGCCCACCACACGGCGGTCCAGGATGAAATCCTCATCCACCAGGTTGGAGAAAGACCCGGCGGAGGCAGCCATGAGCACGGCCTGCAATGCGGAGAAGGAGTGGGAGGGCTTGGTCAGCATCCCACCTGCCACGTAAATCCCGATGTTGTTGCACGCAGCCTCATCCTCTGAGAGCTCACGCAGCCAGTGGTGGAAGGAGATGGTGTCCAGCTCGCGCGCCTTGGGATGAGCCCACGGCTCGGTGGCGCCCAGCTCCGTAGCCAGCTCATCCAGAATCCCGATCAGCCGGTCCATTTCCGCGATGGTCCGCTCACCCGCGGGGAAGGTGGAGCCCGTGTAGGTGTGCTTGGAGCCATCCGGGGCGATGTAAACGGAATCACCGTTGCGGTAGCGCGGGAAGGTCTCCAGTCCCAGGTCTTCGATCAAGCCCAGAAGCTCGGTCTGGTCCGGGGACACCCATTGCCCACCGATCTCCAGGAAAGCACCGTCAATCACCCGTGACCAAGTCCGGCCGCCCACTCGATCCCGGGCCTCCAACACGGCAACGGTTTTGCCAGCAGCCTGCAAGGTACGGGCTGCCATGAGACCGGCGGGGCCAGCACCCACAATCACGACGTCGCGTTGGATCGCCTCCGCGCTACCCAGTGTGCGTTGATCAGACATGTGGCCCCTTTCACATAAAATGAATGTGATTCATTAAGACGTATCGGGCGGACCAGGTCAAGACCCTCGGGGTAGTTTTTACGAGTCCGCAACGCACAAACCGACCGCAACCCACCATCCACACACCGTGAGGTCAGGCGATGAAAGATCCAGCAGGCAGCCAGCCCGGCGTGACGGGCGCTGGATCAACCCGCGGGCGCGGGCGCCCTGCAACGGCGGTCTTGACCAAACGCCGCATCACCTCCGCTGCCGCCAGGATCATCCACAACCGCGGTGTCAAGAGACTCACCATGGCCGCCCTGGCACGCGAGCTGGGTGTTTCCGTCTCGGCGCTCTACAACCACACCCCGTCCAAGCACCACGTGCTTCTGGGTGTTCAAGATTCACTGAATGCTGAGATTGACTGCTCGGGCTTTGGGCGCCTGCCGTGGGAGCGGGCCCTCACCGCATGGGCGCACTCCTATCGTGCGGTGTACGCCCGTAATGTTGAGCTGATCCCGGTCATGGCCGTACTTCCTGTGGCAGATGCCCCACACACGCTGAGAATGTACGAATCTGTGGCCTGCGCGCTGGTGGAAGCAGGGTTTCCACGTGAGCGGGTGGTCAACATGATCGTGGCGGTGGAGTCGCTGTTGTTCGGCGCCGCTTACGACGCCACCGCACCCGGCAACCTGTTCGACCCCGGGGAACTGGCTGAGTTGGCGCCAACCTTCACCGCCGCAGTGGCCACCCGCACGCCAGACCCAACGGAGGGCGCCGACCAAGCATTCGAGCTAGCCCTGGAAGCCCTACTGACCGGCTTCCAACGCCTCCTCCCCTAACCCCTCCTCGCTGCCGAGCGTCCGATTTTGGTCGTTTCAGCGGCACAAAAACGACCAAACTCGGACGCTCGGCAGTCAGGGTGGCGGGGGGTCCGGGGGTGCCGGCTAGCTACTGGTCTGTAGTGTCACGTAGAGCTCCGCCGCGTCCAGCGCCTCCAGTTGCTCAACTAGGACCTCGGCGGAGAAGGTTCCCTCATCCCGCAAAGTCAACAACGCCTCGCGCTGAGCCCGCACAGAACTCAGAAACTCCTGACTGCGCGCCATCATCTGCTCGCGCCTCTGCTCAATGTCCTCCGGCGAAATGGCCGCGCGCCCCGTGGCTTGATGCAGCGCCTGGCGCAGCTCTTGCCGTTCCTCCGTGGTGTCCGGCGCCATGGCGGGCTTCACCAGTCTCACGACGACGGCCAGCGTGGAACCCTGAAGGAAGAGGGAAGCTGTAGCAATCAAGAACGCCACCAAGACCAGAACTGGACGTCCGGGAGCATCCAGGGGAAGCGTTTGCACGGCTGCCACCGTGACGGCCCCGCGCATGCCCGCCCACACCAGAACGGAGCCTTCGCGCCAACCCAGGGGTTCGGCGTCGTAATAATCCATGTCCGCACGCCGTCTGCGAATCCGGGCCCAGAACTTCTCGGGATCATCAATCTTGCGGTGCGCGAACCGCTCCTCCATGGCCTCCCGATCCTGGAAGAACTCATCCATCGTCTGCCAGCGCTTGCGCCAACGGCGGTGCCGCCGCGCCGTACGCCGCAGAAGCAAGGTCACATAAACCAAGCGAACAGCCAGCACCAGCAGCAGCCCCCACCCGGCGGCCTTGACGGCAATCCACACTCCGGAATGCTGCTCATGGACCACCTGGAAGACGCCATACATCTGCAGGCCCATGACCAGGAAGATCGCGCTTTCCAACACCAACTCCACGGTGGCCCAATTGCGGCTGTCCGTCAGCCTGTGCTCGGGCGGCAGTTCGCGGGGCGCACGACTACTGACCACCAGACCGGCCACCACGGCTGCGACCAACCCGGAGCCCTCCAGCAACTCCACCGGCACGGAGGCCACAAACGGCACAGCCAGGGAGAGCACGGTACCCACCGTGGGTGAGTTCAACCGTGACCTGATTTTGAGATACAGCCATCCCACGCACCATCCGACCACGCCGGCAATCAGAACAGCCCATGCGAACGCACCCATGGCGCCCCAGAAGGAAAAGGATGCGGCCACAGCCGCCACGGCTGTGCGCAAAATGACCAGTGAGGTGGCGTCATTGAGCAAGCCCTCGCCGTCCAGAATGGAAATCACGCGCGGAGAGACACCCAGGCGCTTGGCAATACCCGTGGCCACGGCGTCTGTGGGGGAGACGATTGCACCCAGCGCAATGGCCCAGGGCAGTTCCAGACCGGGGATCACCGCAGCAAAGAAATAGCCCAGTGCCAAAGAGCTGGCCACCACCAACATGACCGAGAGCCGGCTGATGGAGCGGAATTCGCGGCGAAAGTTCATGGTGGGCATGGACACCGCGGCTGCATAGAGCAGGGGTGGCAAGATCCCAGCCAGCACAATCTCCGGATCGACGTGGATGGCGGGTAGCCACGGCAGGAATCCGATGACTGTCCCCGCGCTCACCAACAAGAGTGCTGAGGGGATCTTGGTCCGTTCGGAAATCACCGCACAGGCCACGATGACCAGCAGGCCAAGCAGGATGATGACAAAGATTTCCGTGATGCTCTCCTGAATTCGTGGGCGGCTAGGCCCGTCAGCCCCTCCCTCGGCGACTGCGACGACCGCCGGGGCCGCGGCGGCGGCCGGGGCTGCCGGGGCAACCGCCGAGCGTCCGAGTTTGGTCGCCCTGGATCCCCCGAAACGACCAAACTCGGACGCTCGGCAGTAGTCACAGTCGGGGCAGTCGGCGCGGGGTGGTGTGTGGGTAATTTACTTCAGGAAGCACGTGATCCGAGCCGTACAGATTCGCTCCCCGGTATCATTGACCACCACGATTTCGTGACTGGTGGCCGTCCGCCCCAACCTGATGGCGGTGGCCGTTGCGGTCACAAAGCCTGACGTGGCGGATTTGTGGTGCGTGGCGTTGACATCCACACCAACAGCGGCCTTACCGAACTGCGCGGCGTGCAGGAAGGCCCCTATGGAAGCCACTGATTCGCACAGGGCAATGGTGGATCCCCCGTGCAGCAACCCCATGGGTTGGCGGTTGCCTTCCACCGGCATCTTGGCCACCACCCGTTCCTTGGAGGCCTCCAGATAGGTGACCCCCAGGCGCTCGTCCAACTGGCCGGGATGGCTGTTCAACAGCTCCGCCGGGTCCTCAGCCTCAGCCAGAGCGCGGATCGCGTCCAGGCCGACTCCCGCCGGGGCGGCTGCGGCGTCGTCGTTCGGGGGCATGGCGCCGGCCAGTCGTGGGGCACGGTAATCAGAAGGGGCGGGGTCTTCGCGCAGCCAGCGGTCCGAATCGGCCGCTGTGGGGTCCTCGTGCGTGTGGGGGGTTCGTTCAGCCATCCCTGCTCCTTTGCTGATTATCCAGTGGACTTCGCCGTGAGCTACATCATCTGCCATTGTGGCTGCGGATCGCTAGGCTGGCAGAAACGTGTCACGTCAACTAATTTTGGGGATTGGACCCGGCGTGGACCGCGAACTGGCAGACATTGACATCAAGGAGTGAGCATGAAAATCGGGATCATCATTGGATCAACCCGCGAAGGTCGTAATGGCGAGGCCGTGGGCAAGTGGGTGGAAAAGCATGCAGCGGACAAGGGTGGCGCCGAGTACGAACTCATCGACCTCAAGAGCTTTGACCTGCCGCTGTTCACCTCAGAGACCCTGCCCATGATGGCCAACAAACAGTACGACTCAGAGGCAGTTACCGCCTGGTCGCGCGCCATTGATGCTTGTGACGGCTTCATTTTTGTCACTCCCGAATACAACCACGGAGTCCCGGCGCCCCTGAAGAACGCCGTGGATTCTTTGGGCAGCGAGTGGTCCAACAAGGCCAGCGCGTTTGTGGGCTACGGTGCCGTGGGCGGCGTGCGCGCCGTGGAACAGTGGCGCCAGATCATGCCGAACTTCTCACAGCACGTGGTCCGTTCCGCGGTTGATCTCAACCTCTTCACGGATTTTGAGGACGCAGGCGTTGTGCACAGCGACCTCAAAGTGAAGTCCCTCCACGGCATGCTGGATGAACTCCACGCCGCCGTGCGCCGTCAGGACGCCTGAAGTTTCTCCCGCTACGTGCGGGACATTGAGGGGGTATTGCCCGCGGCTGGTTTCGCGGTGGGCAATACCCCCTTTCCGTTGGGCGGCTCGCGTCTAGCCTGAAAGGCATGAACCACGACGACGGCGCCCTGACGGTGCTCACCCCTTCAACTTTTGATTCCGCTGTTCGGGCGCAGGACGATCTGTTCCGCCATGTCAACGGTCCGTGGCTGGATTCGGTGGAAATCCCGGATGACAAGCCTTTGACCGGCGCGTTCATGGTTTTGCGTGATCGTGCGGAGGAAGCCGTCCGCGAGATCATCACGGGAGTAGAAGCTGGAGAGCCTGGCTCCGTGGAGTCCAAGGTGGCGGACCTGTACGCATCCTTCATGGATGAGGAAGGGATCGAATCCCTGGGGGCTGCGGCATTGCGCCCGGACCTGGAGGCCGTGGAGGCCGTGAACTCGGTGGCCCAACTGCAAGAACTTTTTGGCACGCTGCTCTCCCGCGGGATCGGCTCCATCCTGGGCGTGGACACGGACGCAGATCCGGGAGATCCCACGCGCAACTTGGTCTTTGTGGGCCAAGCGGGACTGGGCCTGCCCGACGAGGAGTACTACCGGGAAGATTCACACGCCCAGATCCGTGAGCAGTACCGCCGCCATGTTCAACGGATGTTTGAGCATGCAGGGTTCCCGGATGCAGCGGATCAGGCCGAACGAGTCTTTGATCTGGAAACGGCGATTGCCGCCCACCACTGGGACAAGGTGGAGGTCCGCGATCTGACCAAGATGTACAACCCATTCACCTGGAATGACTTGAAGGCTTCCACGGAGACATTCGATTGGAACGCCGTCGTTGTCACGGGGTTGGGGTTGCCTGAATCTGCGGTGGAAACCGTGGTGAATGCACAGCCGTCGTTCTTCACGGGAATTGGTGCTCTGCTGGTGGCCGACCGTGTGGAACAGTGGAAATCCTGGGCGCGGTGGCGTGTTATCACGGGGCGCGCGGCCTACTTGTCCAGCGTGTTTGTGAATGAGGATTTTGCGTTTTACGGCACCGTGCTCTCCGGAACTCCCGAGCTGAAGGAACGGTGGAAGCGCGGAGTGGGTCTGGTCAACGGGGTGCTGGGTGAGGCCGTGGGCAAGATCTATGTGGAACGGCACTACTCCCCCACCGCCAAGGAACGCATGGATGATCTGGTGGCCAACTTGCTGGCGGCTTACCGGTCCTCCATTGAAACCCTGGACTGGATGACCGATGACACTCGCGCCGAAGCTCTCAAGAAGCTGGCCGCGTTCACACCTAAGATCGGATATCCGGAGAAGTGGAAGGATTATTCCTCCCTGGAGATTCACGCTGATGACCTGGTGGGCAACATTGTGCGCACCTCGGAATTCGAGCTGGGTGAGCTCATCCGCAAGGCAGGGCAACCTGTGGAAAAGCACGAGTGGCTGATGACGCCGCAGACGGTCAATGCTTATTACCATCCGCTACGCAATGAGATTGTTTTTCCGGCAGCCATTCTGCAACCCCCGTTCTTTGACGAATCTGCAGAGGATGCCGTGAATTACGGCGCAATCGGCGCGGTGATCGGCCACGAAATCGGTCACGGTTTTGATGACAAGGGCTCCACCGCTGATGGGGAAGGCCGCCTCCGTAACTGGTGGACCGACGCCGACCGCTCTGCTTTCGAGGACCGCACCGCCAAGTTGGTGGACCAGTACCACGGCCTGGTGCCCGAGCAGCTTGCCGGTGCTGAAGATGCTCCGTCCGTCAACGGGCAGATGACCCTGGGCGAGAACATCGGGGACCTTGGTGGGCTGTCCATCACCTACAAGGCATGGGAGCACTCCCGCGGAGTGGCCGACCCCGTGCCAGCCTCCGAATCCGTGGCGGACACTGATCCCGCCGCAGCGGACCCCTCCGCCTTCTCCACCACCGACAACGACGGCCTGACCCCCGCGCAGAAGCTCTTTCTGTCCTGGGCCTTCGTGTGGCAACAAAAGGCCCGTGATGAGGCTGTGGCTCAACGTCTTGCGGTGGATGTCCACTCCCCCAACGAGTTCCGGGCGAATCAGACAGCCCGTAACATCGACGCTTTCCACGAGGCCTTTGGGGTGACCTCATCCGATCAGATGTGGCTGGCCCCGGAGGACCGCGTGCGCATCTGGTGAGGTGATGCGACTGGGTGGGGCACGAGGGCTCCGTCGTGACCCCACCCGAGTAACTTGAACACGCGGCTCCGGCTGCCGCGGCCCACCTCAACCGAGCAACTTTGAGCACGCGAGATGCGTTTTCCACGCTTGGAATCCGCATTTCCCATGCCCAAAGTTCCGGCTCGGCTTGCTGCGACTTACGCCTCGGCCTCTGATGCACCTGACTGATCCACCCACAAGCTCGACTTCGGCTCCCACGTACCGTCCCTGCGGTCTCCCGCCAGGATCTGGTTGAGGCACTGGCCTGCAACTTCTAGCGATGCCTCCACGGGGCGGAGTTCAACGGGGTACTCCGCAAAGTCCTTGGCCGCATTCGGAAAGTCGGTCGCCCAATTTGACCCTGGTGCCACGATCTCCGAAGGCAGCTGCATCTTCCTACGGCCTACCTCCCGATCAAGGACCGTGCACAGCCGCTCGGCATCAAAAGGTAGCTGTTGCAATATTCGGACGATGTCTGCCAGGTCACGCATCCTGGTGGACGGTTTCTGTTCTGGACCGTGACGCTCATACATGGCGCAGATCTTGTCTGCCAGGTGATTCTCAACAGGAATGGTAGGAACGGAGACCAAATCACCATGAGCTTGATCAGAGATGACGGCTCGAAGTGGCACTAGATCAACGGGACTGTCCACATGGCGCCGCTGGGTGATGTCGATGCTAAACGATTCAAAAATTTGTGTACCCAAGCGACTAATCACCTTGGCTTTCATCGCCTGTGTACCGTAACCGTACTGATCAGTGCTGTTGTGGACTACGACTCCTTGAATGTCGAAGGACCACAAATCGTGCTCACTCTGGGGCTGACAATAACTCTGTAGTTCATCCTGCAGGGCCGCCTGGTCCGGCAGCTCCCCTTGACGAGCAAGGTCGATGTCCTGCGTGAACCGGCCGCCGCCAGTTCGGATGAGGAGCGCATTGCCACCAAGCAACGCCCAGTCTTCCGCCCCATTGGTGAATAGGCGGTTCAAGAACTCAGTGAAAACATACTGTTTACGGATCAATCCACTCAGGACGTTTCGCCTCTTAGCTTCAGTCCGCAGACGCGCATTCAAGGAAGTTCGGTAGGCACTGAGGTTTGCGGGCTTCGATGGATCAGGTGTCATCATCACTCGACGTCTCCCTTGGTTCGACCTGCCGTTTCCGTGCATGGTTGTCACGAAGCAGCTGTGACACGTCGACCTTGAACGCACCTGCGGGGAACCTCAGGTTCGACTGCAGACCGCCCTCTGCCGGACGCACTACTTGTGCCACCTCCGCGAGTGCCTCGGCCACGGCTTTCGGCATGGCGGCAGAGACGTACTGTTGCGTGAGTTGCTGCAGAACTGGCTTCAGCGTGCGTTCAAAAACTGGGCTCTGGAGAAAATCAGCTATGACTACCGGGTCTCCGGCCCTCTCTAAGCAGGCCTCAATCAAGGAAACTCCGTCCGGGAACCCCATCCGCTTGGCACTGCCATTGAGAGCGGTGGCCAGGTTGTCGTAGGCGACTCCCGAATGGGACAGCCCATCACGGACCACAGATGCCAGATGGTCCAGGTCAATGGCTTCAGAAGCGACGTCAGCAACCGTCCTGCTCACCGATGTGACGGGCAATCCATCAACTAGGGCAACGTCAGCATCGGACATCATCAGACGGTGGAATCGAACGTCATCCTGGGCGGATTGTTTGCGGACTGCTGACGTGAACTCATGGCGCATGGGGATGATGTCCCCTAGTCCGTGAACGGCCGCGGCTGATGAATGCGAGACAACAACATCGGGGCCAGCCAGGACACGTTCCTCACCGCCTCGGCGCCTATCTGTGGCCAACCAGGCGGCGTGGAGATCTTGTAACGGGTCAGAGCCTGCTGATGGCAGCGCGTAAACACCGTGGCGCACGCGTTGAACCACGCCATCTGCCGCCAGACGATTCATAACCACCCTGGAGACACCTAGCACTTGTGCTTGACCAGTGGTAACCAGTCCCCATTGCGTGGAGGCGAACTCCTCCAGCGCCTGTAGTGCAGTCGCAGCCGTCACGACACCCCCCCCATACCTGAGTGCTTCAAATGTATCACTTAGGTGATACATTTGAAGCACTCAGGGGCAATCCTATTGTTATAAAATCAGTACCAGGGCCAGTTCCACGCCAAAAGACCCCACCTCACTCCAGCTCGTGACCGTTGAGCGGCTCGTCGGGGTCACCGTGCGAAGCCGGTGCCCTGATCACGTCCACTAACGGGTGGTTCGTTGACTGCTTGCTCAGCTTGTTGACCGCCTCTGTAAGTGAGTACAAGCTCCCCATCGGCTGCACAGTGGTCTCTCCAATGGCGGCCAGATCGATAATGTATACCAAGTCAGGCACTGGACCGTACGGTCCCACAGCAGACACTGTCACCGACATGGGGCGCGGCTCATCTGGACCAACAACCTCTGCCGCTCCACCGAGTCTCCAGCGGAAGATGTGCCCCGGCGCTATCGACGGTAACCCCTCCCTCAGCTGACGTATGCCGTGGCATCCGGATTCATGAGCGACGTTGGGGTCAGGGTCAAATCGCACCCTGACATCCGTAGCCACAGTCGGCCCTGAGTTGCCAACTTGAAGTTCCAGCGCACCCCGAGTCACGTCACTCGGGACCAGATCAGCCCAAACGTACGGCTGTGCCTGCTCCTCCCGCTGTTGCACCTGAATTTCCAGTGTCCGCTTTGCATGCTCGGTCTGCGCCTTGGCCTCGCGGGCAGAAACGAACGCTGCCCTCGCAGACAGCGCCGCCACAATGACGGAAGCAACCGCCACCACAATGGAGATGATCGCCAAGATCATTTCCGGGCTCACTCCAGCACCAACTCCGGCAGAGAGGCCACCAACGTATTGGTTTCCAAGGACAGCCGCACAATCCGCCCGATCAGATCTACGATGTAGCGCGGCTGGTGGTGCTCACGTGACCAGTCGTTGGGGTCATTCACGATCCCGGATGCCTTGTCCGTCTTGACCTGGTAGCGCTCCAGGATCCAGTCCAGCGCAGACTTGGAGCCCAGCATGTACTCTTGCGCAGCTTCCGGGATGCCCCGCAGCACCACGTGCTTGTTGTACTGCACGGTGGTCTTGTCAAAGGCCCCTGACTTCCCGCCGT
Organism: Kocuria sp.; assembly: GCF_030538595.1. Classification (GTDB taxonomy): domain Bacteria; phylum Actinomycetota; class Actinomycetes; order Actinomycetales; family Micrococcaceae; genus Kocuria. Next base: position 163,166 of record NZ_JAUNTS010000004.1, on the reverse strand, counting down.
ACTTCATCTTGGTCACGGCGTAGCGTTCGTATGGGTCGGCAGGTGCGGACGCAGTGCGCTTTTCCTCCAGGGGGTACGGCTCCAGATCCTCGTACCCGATATGCAGGTCGGCCAGCTTTTTCCCGACGACGGCGAAGCCCTCAAACCGTTCCTTCCCCACCACCTGGGGGATACGCGGTAGTGCCTTACGAAGATCCGACTGGTACCGCACCCTGTATTCGGGCGAGTGCAGGAGACCGTAGACGTAATAGAAGATGTCATCCTTGGTGACCTGCGGCCCGTAAACGTTGCGGTACTCCTTCAACGCCCAGTCTGTGATGTTGTCCTGGGCCACCGGTTCACCAAATAGGGAGTCCTGGCCATCCTGGGTGTAGAAGTACCGGGGGAAGAACTGGCCGCCGCTGCCCGCCCCCGTCACATGAAGGTCCGGCAGCGCATCCGTCATCAAGGCGCTAAAAGGGACTGCGGACCCGGAGCCAACGTTGTAGAATCCCACAGTCCCGTGATCCGGCGTGGGGAAGAGTTCGTTGAGACGGTAGACAGTGTTGTTGAGCCGTCGATCGAAGCAAACCTGTTGTTTGCTAAAGGGCCGGTATGTACTGAGACGGACGGAATCTGGGCGCATTTCGTAGGTTTCTCCCCGGCGCAGACGTGGATAATCGGCCCTATCCCAGCTAAAAAGAGCCGGATCCCTGTTTACGAAGCCTTGAGGCGGCCCTGCTGAACTTTGTGCGGCATAGCGGGCCACTTCTGAATTGAAGAAATCGGACATGCGCTCAACATTCGCTTCCACAGCTTGTTTGCTGAAGTTGTAGACCCACGCGTCCCGATTGGTCTTCAGTCCGCCGGAGTTGACATTAAAGATCGTGCGAGGGTTTCCCTTCTCCGCGATCAGTGGGTAGGACTCGTACTTGGGGTCACGGAGATTGATCCAGTCGCCCTGTTCGTTGGGGAATAGCGTCTGCCAGTCCAGGGATTCCAGCGTGGCGTGTTCCACCGTGGCCAGTTTGGTCTTGCGGTCCAGGTAGTCGCCAATGTCCTTGTAATGCAGGTGGCACTTGTCTACAGGTCCAGTGCGTTTGACCAGGAGCAAGATGGCTGTCGTTGTTTTGGACCCCTCACCGAAAATATTGTCTCGCTCTCTGCGTCGCAGCTCTCCGGAGGTGCGTGCGTTACCGCGCAGGTTGTAGACGTAGATGTCGTGGAACTCGTCCGTGAGGCTGAGGCGTAGACCATCTGCGGTGTTGCCGTCGACGTACCCGCCGTTGCTCACGTAGCAGACCACACCGCCGTTCTCCGAACCCAGGACCCGATTGGAGGCCCAGCGGATGGCCCGGATGTAGGAGTCATAGAGCGAGTTCTTGAGCCGAGCGGTGGAACGCGCGGCATACGTGGTGCGGATCGATTCGTCGAGGGACGGATAGGCCATGTTGGCGTTGTTGTCGTTGCCGCTGGTCTGCCCCTTGGAATAGGGCGGGTTGCCCACGATCACCCGGATGTCCAGGGCGTTTTGTTCCACCACACGATCGTTGTTGCTGGTGAACACCTTGGTGTCCAAGGTGTCGCCATCCTCGGTCATCTGAAAGGTGTCCGTTAGCACAATGCCATGGAACGGCTTGAACTCCCTCTCTGAGTACCCCCCCCCGCAATTTTTGAAGAGTCTAGGATGCTGTGAAAAGTAGCCTCAATGTTGATGGCGGCAATGTAATAGGCCATCAACAAGATTTCGTTCGCGTGCAGTTCGTGGGCATATTTTCGCGTCAGATCCTCTGGGGAAATCAGCCCCGATTGCAACAGCCTGGCCATGAACGTTCCCGTGCCGGTGAACGGGTCCAGGATGTGCACGCCTTCGGCCGTAAGCCCTACCCCAAAGTCCTTCTTCAGCACGTCGTCCACGGCGCGCAGGATGAAATCCACCACTTCCACCGGGGTGTAGACAATGCCCAGGGAGTCAGCCACGTGTGGGAAGGCCAGCTTGAAGAATCGCTCGTACAGTTCGGTGATGATCTTCTGCTTGCCTGCGGCGTTGTTGATGCCTTCAGCCCGGACCCGCACGGAACGGTAGAACTCCTCCAAGGAGTCCACTTCCGTGTCCACGTTGTAGGCATCCAATGTGGACACCATGGAGTCCATGACTTTGGAGACCGGATTGTGCGCTGTGAAGTCATGGTCCTCAAACAAAGCATCGAAAACCGGCTTGGTGATCACGTGCTGAACCAGCATGTCCACGGCGTCATCACGGTTGATGCCATCATTCAAGTTGGCTCGCAAGCCCTCCCAGAACACAGCAAATTCCTCCGCCGGACGGGCATCAGTCCCATCCAACAAGGCGCGGATGCGCATGGTCTGGCGGTCGGCGATCTCCTTAACGTTCTTGGCCCAGTCTTCCCAATAGCGGCGATCCCCAACCTTCTTGACCATGCGGGCAAAAATCGCGTTCTGCCATTCGGCGGCATCCCGCTGCAGAGCCAGCGTGCCCTGGGACGGCTTGGGGGCGTCGTCGTCACCGCCACCCGGGCCCTCAACACCGATCACGTCAACGCGGTCATTAGCCTGGCGGTCCAGGTCAATCTTGTTGACCATGGCCTCAAAGCGGTCATCGTGCGCGCGCAGAGCTTGCAGCACGTCCCAGACCACCTTGTACTTCTTGTTGTCGTTGAGCGCGGTCTCCGGATCTTGGGAGGCCGGAACCGCAATGGGCAGAATGATGTACCCGTATTCCTTGTTGGTGGCCGTGGATTTGCGCATCACTCGACCCACGGACTGCACCACGTCCACCTGGGAATTGCGCGGGTTCAGGAACAGCACTGCGTCCAGGGACGGCACATCCACGCCTTCGGACAGGCACTTGGCATTGGTCAGAATACGGCAGACATTGTCTTCGGCCTCCTCCTGCAACCAGTCCAGGCGGTGGGACCGCTCCAGCACATTGAAGGTACCGTCCACATGCTGTGCTTCCAGCTCCAAGGCTGAGTTGCGCCCGCTGTGGTGCTTGACCAATTCAGCGCCCACTTTTTCGAACTGGTCTGCCAGCGCCTTGGATTCCTTGATGTTCCGCGCGAACGCCACGGCGCGGTTCATGGGAGAGGTGTCCGTGATGCTCAACCGTTCACCGTTGACCCCGCGCTTGGACAGCCCGTTCCAGCAACCCACAATCCGCGCGACGTCGTCCAGATTCAGATCACCGTCCTCAGCCAGGAGCTCCTGGAAGGAAGAAGCCACGGATTCCTCGTCCACCGCCAGGATCAGGACCTTGTAGTCGGCCAGGTGACCCATTTCCACAGCCTTGCCAAAGCCCAGGTGGTGGAACTCGGGACCGTACGTGGCGTCGTCGTCCATGGAGTAAACCTGGACGTTGTTCTCCGTGGCCTTTGCCCGTGATGCCTCCACGTAGATGCGCGGAGTGGCAGTCATGTAAAGCCGCTTGGTGGCGCGAATGAAGGCGTCATCGTGAATCCGGACGAATGCCGAGTCATCCGCACCGGGTTGGGAGATGCCTGTGGTGCGGTGCGCTTCATCGCAGATCACCAGGTCGAACTCCGGAAGCCCAAGCTGTTGGGCTCGGCTGATGACGTCAATTGACTGGTAGGTCGAGAACACCACCGTCACGGTGTCCTGACCGGTACTGATGGAGAACCGATTGACTAACTTCTGCGGATCTGTAGTGGCGGGGAAGCCGAGGTCATGGACTGAGACATCCTCGTCATCACGTTTACGGCCCACCTTGGTGTCCGAACACACGGCAAATGGGCGCAAGGCCACATCCGCCTGCGCGGTCCACTCGTTCAGGGTCTGCTGCAGAAGCGCAATGGACGGCACCAAGAACAGCACCGAACCGCCAGCGGGAACGTACTCCTCCACCAATTTGAGTGAGGTGAAGGTCTTGCCGGTGCCACAGGCCATGATCAGGCGGCCGCGGTCGTGCTCCGTGAAGCCAACTTTGACGGCGTCGATGGCTTCCCGCTGGTACTTCCGTGGCTCCTTCGCTGGGCTCTGCGCCATGAGTTCAGGCTGTTCCGGATCAAAAACAGCCCAATCGATGGTTGAATGCGCAAAATCCTGCAGGCGAACCCGTTGGATCTGTTTGGACTGGCGGTTCAGGGCCTCCTCAGCGTGTTTGGACCACAGGTCCGTGGTGGAGACAATCAAGCCTTCACTGAACGTCTCCCGGCCCAGCTCCGTGAAGAAGGAATCAATGTCTCGCTTCTCCAGGCGGCGTTCAGGGTCATAGAACTTGGCTTGCACTGCCGTGAGCTCTCCGGTGTAGCGGTCCTGCGCCACCAGATCTACACCGGTGTCCGGCAGTCCGTCCCGGCCCGGCCACTCATCCCACAGCCACACATTGGAGAAGCGGTCCGCGTACCGGGGCTCCAACTCCAGATACCGCTTGAGCATGCGCTCAAACGCTGCACCGCGCTCCCGATGGCTAGCCTCCATGAAAAACAGGCGATCCATGACCTGGCCAAATGATGGTTCCGGCACAACAACGGTTGACATAGTGCGGTGGTCCTCCATGTGGGGGGCGTACTGCCGTGTGAACACAGCACAGGTGGTGACAGGTCAACTGTGGCACAGCTTCCGGGCAAGATCGGCCTGGGTGCCTCAAGCACCGGGCTTGTGTTGTCCGAGCCCTCTGGTTGCCTACTTTCACCAGTACAAACACGGGAACAGGAGCTCACCATGTTGCTTACCAGAATCGGGATGCAGGCTCTCGGCACCTTATTTTTCTGGGTGTTCGTTCTTTTAGTCTCACTGCCCATCTCCTGGATCTGGGGAGGGCACGTAGCCAACGTCTTCTTCGCTGTTGTATTCCTAGTCGCGCTGGTAGTGGTTCTGGCTGCTTTTTGTGTGCTTCCCCCGCCCACACCGCTGAGCGAGACGTCAATCTTCTTCCAAACAATCCACAGAATATTGCATGGTGTCTGGAGGATGCTCATGTTTGTGGCTGGTACCTATTTTGCAATTCTCATTGCACTGGATACCCGACTTCAGGGAGAACCAGACCACGTGCAGATCAATGCCTTCAATGAGAGCCTTCTGGAGACTGCGGTGCAGATGGCGGGTTTAGCGGCTGGTGTCTGCGGCCTGTTCTTTGTGATGTCAGCTTGGTTGCAGCTCGCCCGGACCCCTCGGCACGAGCGCGTAAAAACATATGAAAGGGAGTTGACTCGACTGAACCGGATCCCGGGCCAGCAGCTGCCGGTAGCTACCCTGGTCAAGGTCTGGGATTTGGGAACGCTGGGTCCACACTCATGCTTCATCTGCTACTTCGCAGTGCCCGCCATCATCCTCATACAGCCATCCTTCACCCAGGTAATGGGCCAACTAATGATCTGACCTGGCGGTGAGGTCCGCAGCGTCGTCGCTCTACCGAGGCTGTGGGGAGCGACACTGTCCGGCTGCCACGCCCGCCCACCTCACCCGAGCAACTTGGGCACGCGAAATGCGTTTTCCGGGGGCTTCCGGCGCATTCCACGTGCCCAAGTTGGCTGGGCACCACCAAGTCAGGCGGTCAAGACCACCTTGACCGCCTGGTGCTCGGCGGCATTGGCAAAGAGGTCATAGGCCTCTTCGATCTGATCGAGCTTGAAGTGGTGGGTGGCCATGGCTCGGGCGTTGAGGCGGCCGGCGCGCACCATGTTGAGCAGCTTTCCCACCGTGTTGCAGTCCACCAAACCCATGCGCAGGGTCACGTTGGAAATCCACAGATTCTGGATGGGCAGCTCCACCGCCTTGCCGTGCACACCGGCGTTGGCCACGGTTCCGTAGGGGCGCACAATGTCCAAGCAGGTCTGGAAGGTCTGCGGGATGCCCACGGCCTCGATGGCAACATCAACACCCAGACCGTCCGGCGCCATGGCACGTACCTTCTCCACCAGCTCCGGATCGGCGGCATTAACAGAATCCGTGGCTCCCAGTTCCAGAGCCTTGTTCATGCGGTTGTCATCCAGGTCAATGGTGATCACCCGGCCGGCACCGCAGAGGTTGGCGGTCATGATGGCTCCCAGACCAACCGGCCCGGCACCCACAACGGCCACGGTGTCCCCGGGCTTGGTGTTGCCGTTGAGAATCCCGATCTCAAATCCTGTGGGGAGGGCATCAGCCAGGAAGATCAGGTCTTCATCATCCAGGCCCTCCGGTGCGCGGTGTACAGAGGTCTCAGCAAACGGAACCCGCACGTATTCGGCCTGCGTGCCATCAATCAGGTGGCCGAACACCCAACCGATACCACCCAGTGTTTGGCAGTGAGACGGCTGGTTGGCCTTGCAGTAGGAACACTTCCCGCAGTTGGTCACGGCGGGCACCAGGACGCGGTCGCCCACAGCAAGGTCGGTCACGGCAGACCCGACCTCCGTGATGGTTCCCACCGCCTCATGCCCCAAAATCCGACCATCCGTCACCGCAGGAACATCACCTTTGAGGATGTGCAGATCCGTGCCGCAGATGGTGGTGGTGTCCACCTTGACGATCACATCCGTGGGGTCCTGGATCTGCGGGTCCGGGACTTCCTCCCACACCCTGTTGCCGGGTCCGTGATAAACCAATGCCTTCATGACGGCGAACCTCCTTGTTCAGCCACCGGCCGGCGGAATGCTAGGCCGGTTGCCTCCATTTTAGATCGCGGCCGTGAGCCGCGTCACCGGGCTGCGTAACCACAACTTGAACACGCGAAATGCGTTTTCCGCAGGCTTCCAGCGCATTTGCCATGCCAGAAGTTCCCACTCAACACGCGGCTCCACCTATCCTCGGTCCAGGGTCAGTTGTTGCCCAGGCCCCACCCCTCAGTCACCAGGAGAGACCCATGGCTGATCAGTTCTTGACCGTTTACCTCAGCTTCCGCGGCCAGGCCGCCGATGCCCTGAACTTCTACGCTTCCGTATTCGGCGGCGATCCGCAGATCATGCGCCACAGTGAGATGGGTGCCGAGGGCCCGGAAGCCGACTGGGTCATGCACGGTCAGCTAGATGCCCCCAATGGCATGCGGATCATGGCAGCGGACGTGCCGTCCTTCATGGATGCCCCTACGGGCGGAGCTGGTGGGGTATCACTGTGCCTCCACGGTGACGACGTCGACGCCCTCCGTGGCTACTTCACAGCCCTGTCAGAGGGTGGCACCGTGAACACCCCGCTGGAAAAGCAAGCCTGGGGCGATGAGTACGGAGACCTGGTGGACAAGTTCGGTATCCAGTGGAGCGCCAATATCGCAGCATCCTGAGCCACATCGCTCACTTCGGCATGGCAAATGCGCCAGAGAGCCTCCCCCAGCGCATTTTCCATGCCGAAGTTGGGTGAGCCGCCCAAGCTCAGCGCACTAGCATCGGTGCTATGTCGGATCAGGAGTCGCAGCCACCCCACCAGCGGCGCACCGGCCTTTCCGCGCGGGTGCTGGGTGGCGGCATCGAGCCCGATCCGCGCTTCACCCTGGCCAACGAACGCACGTTCCTGGCTTGGATTCGCACCTCTCTGGCGTTTCTGGCCGGTGGTGTGGCGCTTGAAGCCTTCACCGGAGACATCTTCCCGACGGTGATCCGCACCGGCCTGGCCATCGCGTTACTCCTGGTCGGCATGATCGTGGCAGCCGGCGCGACCGTGCGGTGGATTCGCCTGGAGCGTGCCATGCGGCGTTCCCTACCCTTACCGCTGCCGTGGATCGCACCGGTACTAGCCCTGGGAGCTGCTGTGGTCACCGGCGTCTTGCTCGCAGTCATGCTGGTGAGATGAGCCAGCACCACCACCCGGTTGACCCCGGTCTACAGCCCGAACGCACCACCCTGGCCTGGAACCGCACCCTGATGGCGTTCGTGGTGGTGGCTGCGTTCTTCCTGCGGTGGAGTGGAGAACAGGGCGGCGTGGTCATCGTGCTCTTTGCCGGAGCCCTGGCCGTGGCGCTGAGCATCTGGGCCACCCAACGCAGACGATATTCGCACCGCACGCACGTCATGCGGGCAACCACAGGTCAGCCCACTGTGGGGCCGACTCTTGCATTGGGAGCCGCCGTGGTCCTCCTGGGTGCAGCCGGCTTGGCAGTCATCGCCTGGTGAGCACAACGACGACGGCCCGCGCCCGCCGTCGTTGTGATCTCCTCAGCCCTGCACATCCTCACGGTTGCGGGAAAGATCAGCGTCCGCCGGGTTCACCCGGTGGGACTTGGTGACCACCTTGTGTCCGATCCAGAAGGCCAGGAACAGCGGCAGCCCGATGTAGGAGGACAGCAGGGACATGGGGGTCACGGTGCCGTTGATGAAGGCCTCGTAACTCTGACCCACGATCACCAGCAAACACATGGCCAAAGCAATGATCGGGCCGGCCGGGAAGAACTTGGCGCGGAAGGGTAGTTCGGAGACGGAGCGCCCCTGCGCCTTGAAGGCCTTACGGAAGTTGTAATGCGTCCAGGCAATACCCGCCCACACAATGAACCCGGCCAGGGCTGAGGCGTTGATCAACCAGGTGTAGGCAGCACCCTCGCCAATGAACGTGGTCAAGAAGGCCAGCAGACCAAAGCATGAGGTGATCAGCAGAGCATTGATGGGCACCCCGCGCTTGTTGAGCTTGCGCAGGAACTTGGGTGCTTTGCCCTCCATGGCCAGGGACCAGATCATACGGGTGGAGGCGTAGAGCCCGGAGTTACCGGCAGACAGGATGGCGGTCAGGATCACGGCGTTCATCACCGACGCCGCAAAGGCCACCCCGGCGTTTTGCAGCACCAGGGTGAACGGGGACATGGCCACTTCCGCCTCCCCGGAGGCCAACAGGTTGGGGTTGGTGTAGGGCAGCAGGAACCCGATCACCGTGATGGCACCTACGTAGAACAGCAGGATGCGGAAGAACACGGTGCGGATGGCCTTGGGCACGGTGGTTTCCGGGTCTTTGGCTTCACCTGCGGCAACACCCACCAGTTCGGTGCCTTGGAAGGAGAATCCGGCCACCATGAAGATGGCCAGGATGGTGATGGGACCACCCACGAATGGAGCTTCTCCGGTGGTCCAGTTGGCGAATCCGGGGCTTTCTCCGCCCAGGATGCCAAAGATCATCAGCACGCCCAGCACCAGGAAGACCACCACGGCAGCCACCTTGATGGCGGCCAGCCAGAACTCACCTTCACCGTAGGCGCGGGTGGACAGCGCGTTGAGGCTGAACACGATGATCAAGAACCCAGCTGACCAGATCCAGGCAGGGACATCCGGGAACCAGTACCGCATCACCATGGCGGCTGCTACTAATTCAGCCGCCAGGGTGATGGCCCAGTTGAACCAGTAGTTCCAGCCAATCGCAAACCCGAACGACGGCGACACATAGCGCCCCGCGTGATCCCCGAAAGACCCGGAGGTGGGCCGCCACGCAGCCATCTCCCCCAGGGACATCATCAGCAGATAGACCATCAACCCGATGGCGACGTATGCCACCAGGGCGCCGCCCGGGCCTGCGGTGTTGATCGAGTTGCCCGATGCCACGAACAAGCCGGTACCGATGGCACCGCCCATGGCAATCATGGTCATGTGGCGGGTGTGCAGACTGCGGCGGAGGTGACGGCCGCCGTCGTCGGGCTGAGTTTCGAGCTCAGCTGAGGAATTCACGGACACAGGCGTGCCTCTCGGTTCAAGGGAAGCGTGGATTTCACGCGGAAGCGTACTCCGTTTGACAGGGAAATGACCGCTCGCGGCAATTCGGAGCGGTCATTTCCCTGTCAAACGCGAACAGAGGTGATCAGTCGATCAGGTCACGCACTTCAATGGTGTGTTCCCGGTCCGGGCCCACACCGATTGCGGAGATACGGGTGCCGGACATGGCTTCCAGCTCACGCACGTAGGTCTGGGCGTTGGCGGGGAGCTCGTCCACGGAGCGTGCCCCTGAAATGTCCTCCGTCCAGCCCGCAAAGTTCTCAAAGATGGGCTTGGCGTGGTGGAACTCGGTCTGGGTCATGGGCATTTCGTCATGCCGCACGCCGTCGACGTCGTAGGCCACGCACACCGGAATGGACTCAATACCGGTCAGCACATCCAGCTTGGTCAGGAAGTAATCGGTGAAGCCGTTGATCCGGGAGGCGTGGCGGGCCATGACGGCGTCGTACCAGCCGGTGCGGCGCGGGCGCCCGGTGTTCACACCGAACTCGCCGCCCACCGACCGCAGGCGTTCGCCCCAGTCATCGAAGAGTTCCGTGGGGAACGGCCCGGCGCCCACACGCGTGGTGTAGGCCTTGATGATGCCAATGGAGCGAGTCATGCGAGTGGGGCCGATTCCCGCGCCCACACACGCACCACCGGTGGAAGGGTTCGAGGAAGTCACAAACGGGTACGTCCCGTGATCCACGTCCAGGAACGTTGCCTGGCCACCTTCCAGCAGCACGGTCTTGCCGGCATCCAGACCATCGTTCAGCAGACGGGTGGAGTCCACGATCATGGGAGCCAGGCGGTCCGCGTAGCCCATGAAGTAGTCCACCACCTCCTGGGTTTCAATGGCCCGCCGGTTGTAGAGCTTGACCAGAAGTTCGTTCTTCTGGCGCAAGGCGCCTTCGATCTTCTGCGCCAGGATGGATTCGTCCAGGACGTCCTGCACCCGGATGCCCAGGCGGCCCACCTTGTCCATGTAGGCAGGGCCGATGCCACGGCCCGTGGTACCGATGGCCCGCTTGCCCAAGAACCGTTCCGTGACCTGATCCATGGTCTGGTGATACGGGGCCACCAGGTGTGCATTGGCGGAAATCCGCAGCTTGGAGGTGTCCGCACCGCGGGCCTCCAGTCCGTCAATCTCCTCAAAGAGGGCCTGCGGATTGACCACCACGCCGTTACCGATCACGGGGGTGGCCTGCTCGGAGAGGATGCCGGCGGGAAGGAGCTTCAGCTCGAACTTCTCACCACCCACCACCACGGTGTGACCTGCGTTGTTACCCCCGTTGGGCTTGACCACAAAGTCAACACGACCACCCAAGATGTCCGTTGCTTTGCCCTTGCCTTCGTCGCCCCACTGGGCACCGACGATCGAGATCGCTGGCATATCTGATGCGCTCCTGAGTTCGGCGCGGGTGGCACCGGTCTGCGGTCGTGTACTGGGCGAGTCTAGCGTGCCGCTCAGCGAGCGCCCATGGTTCCAGACCACTCCTGGCTCTTCACCACATCTGACGGTGTAACCGTCCCGGTGGCATGTCACATGAAGAAATACCTCAAGGGTGAGTCGTTGCAACCCACACGCATTTGAGTTTATAAATGTCTCGCTATCTATCCAGAGCGGCTTAAGAGACCTGGCTCGTTGACGCCGCAGCAACCATCCTGTTCGCAGGAACGGTGCTCCCGCCAGGACCGATGGAGCTTTTACGTGTTCCGTGATCCACAGGACCGTCGTCGTCGGCCTTTACTGAGGCCGTGATGGGCGGCCCTGTGATTGCGTGCACTCTCTGTCGGGGGTACACGCAAAGGAGACCGTACGGTGACCGACCCCCACCACACACCCGGACCACCGGGCTTGGGCCAATCAGCGCCCGCCCTGTCCTACGAACTTTTCCCGCCCCGCAGTGAAGCCAGCCGCGAATCGCTACTGGCCACACTCACGGAATTGGCGCCCACAGCACCCGATTACGTGTCCGTGACAGCGGGGACTGATGGATTACGACGACGGCGAGCCCTGTCCCTGCTCAGCCATCTGGTGCATGAGACGCCCTTCAAGCCCCTGGCACATGTGTTGTGCACCGGGCACACCGAAGCCCAGCTGACCACTCTGCTCCATGAGCTACTGGGCATTGGGGTGCGCGGCATTCTGGCACTGCGTGGTGACCGACCCCAAGGTGTCACGGAGCCCGCCGAGGAAGAACTGCCATTCGCCCGTCACCTGGTGGATTTGATCCGCCAGGTGGAAGCCGAACGCGCCGCTCACCTGTGTGCCGGGCGAGTCTCCGTTGGCGTGGCGGCTTACCCCATCAAGCACCCGGAATCCACCAGCATCCATCAGGACCTGGAGGTCTTGTTGGCCAAGCAGCGTGCGGGGGCGGACTTTGCGATCACACAGGTCTACGGGGATCCGGAGGATTACCTGCGATTCACGCAGAACGCCCGCCGGGCCGGTGTGGAACTGCCTCTGATTCCAGGCATCCTGCCCGTGACCAATCTGCGCAGATACCTCAATGTCTGTTCCCTGGCGGGGCTGGACCCCAATCCGGTACTGGCCCACGCTTTGGAAATCGCCACCTCAGACACCGAACGCCACCGGATTGGCGTGGACACAGCGGTGCACACCGCCCGTGCCGCGCTGGATGCCGGTGCCCCGGGCTTGCACCTCTACACCTTCAACGAACACCACGCAGCACTGGATGTCCTTGAGCACCTGGATCTGCCCCGTCCTCAGCGCCCCTTGGCGGATGACATCACCGCCCCCATTCCCGTCACCCCATCCACTGATCAGGAGATCACCGTGAGCCAGCCCAACACCACCCATCAGCACGCAGCAGAAACCGCGCAGAACAAGTCCTTTCCGTCAGCAACCGTGCTGGGCTACCCACGGCTGGGCCCCAACCGGGAATTGAAGAAAGCGCTGGAGTCCTATTGGGCTTCCACGTCCTCCGCCGCGGAGTTGGAAGCCACGGCCAAGCAATTACGGGAACGTGCCACCCACCAGATCCAGGCTCTGGGCGCTGATGAACCCTCAGCCGTCCCCGCAAGTTTTGCTCTGTACGACCAAGTCTTGGACACCTTGGTGGCGGTGGGTGCGGTCCCGGAACGCTTCACTGATCTGCGCCAGACCAGCGGGGAAGCAGCGGGCTCCGTGGACCGGGACGGTGCTTTTGTGCTGGCCCGCGGTGATGCCGCCCGGCAACCCCTGGAGATGACCAAGTGGTTCGACACCAACTACCACTACCTGGTTCCGGAGATCGGCCCGCGCACCACCTTCACCGCGGCTCCGTATGAGTTGGTGCAGGCCGTCAAGGAAGCTGCCGAGCACGGCACACAGGTACGTCCCACCATTGTGGGGCCGGTGACTTTCCTGGCTCTGGCCAAGGACGACGGCACCCGCGTCACCCCCACCCGACCTCTGGATCGGCTGGAAGACCTCCTGCCCGTTTACGCGCAGATCCTTGCCCAGCTGCACCAGGCCGGGGCGGAATGGGTCCAGATCGAGGAACCGGCCGTCGTCGCAGATTTCTCCCACGTCAGTGGCGAGGACCTTCACCTGGCCATCACCCGCGCAACCACCTACCTGGCGGGACTGACCGAGCGACCCCGCATTCTGGTGGCCACCCCGTACGGTGATGCCGGCGCACTGCTCTCCCCGATCGTGCATTCCGGGGTGGAAGCCGTGCACGTGGATTTGGTGCGCGGCGGCCTCAACCAGGTCCAGTTGAGCCTGTTCACTCAGCCACAGTCACCGGTTCTGGTGGCGGGCGTGGTCAACGGTCGCAACATCTGGCGCACTGAACTGGCCCCCGCCCTGGCCCGTTTGGAGGAACTGCAGAGTGCGGGAGCCCAGGTGTCGGTGGCTACTTCCACCTCCCTCATTCACGTGCCGCACACCCTGGAAGCCGAAGATCAGCTGGAACCCGCCATCCGGGAATGGTTGGCCTTTGCGGATGAAAAAGTGGCGGAGGTGGCCACGTTGGCCCGGGGTCTGCGCCACGGTCACCAGGCCGTGGCCGCCGAACTCGAAGCCTCCGAACAGGCCGCTGCCGCTCGCCGCAATGCGGCTGGTGTCCACGATGACCAGGTGCGTGCCCGCGCCGCGGCGCAGACCCCGGAGGCCACTGAACGTGGGGAGGCCGGGCAACGCCGCACGCTGCAGGCCGAACACGCCTACGGCAAGGGCACCCTCCCGGTGCTACCGACCACCACCATCGGTTCCTTCCCACAGACCGGGGAGGTCCGCAAGGCGCGGGCCGATCACCGCGCCGGAACCATTGACGAGCAGCGCTACCACCAGTTCTTGCGGGATGAAATTGCCCGGGTGATTTCCCTGCAGGAGGAAATCGGCCTGGATGTTCTGGTGCACGGCGAACCGGAACGCAATGACATGGTGCAGTACTTTGCGGAGAACTTTGACGGGTTTGCCGTGACGCACAACGGGTGGGTGCAGTCCTACGGCTCACGGGCCACCCGCCCGTCCATCCTCTGGGGAGACGTCTCCCGCGCCGGCCATGGGCTGCGCGGGGAGGCCTTCACGGTGCCGTGGATCAGCCACGCCCAGTCCCTGACCGAACGGCCTGTCAAGGGCATGCTGACCGGCCCGGTGACCATTCTGGCTTGGTCTTTTGTCCGGGATGACCAGCCGTTGCAGGTCACCGCGGATCAGGTTGCCCTGGCGCTGCGGGATGAAGTGGCTGATCTGGAAGCCGCAGGCACCGGCATCATCCAAGTGGACGAACCCGCGCTGCGCGAACTGCTGCCGCTGCGCCAAGCTGATCGCACCGCCTACCTGGATTGGGCGGTCAACGCCTTCCGCTTGGCCACGGCCGGTGCGGATGACGCCACCCAGATCCACACGCATCTGTGCTACTCAGAGTTCGGGGACGTGATCCAGGGTGTGGATGCCCTGGACGCGGATGTCACCAGCATTGAGGCGGCCCGCTCCCGGATGGAGGTCCTGGCGGATGTACGCTCCGTAGGCTTCTCCCGAGGGCTGGGCCCGGGTGTGTGGGACATTCACTCCCCGCGGGTGCCGTCCGTGGATGAAATTGAGTCCCTGCTGCTGCTGGCCCTGGAGCACGTGGACGCCATCGTGCTGTGGGCCAACCCGGATTGCGGGCTGAAGACCCGCGGCTACCAGGAGACCAAGACGTCATTGGCCAACCTGGTGGCCGCCACCGAACGAGTGCGCGAGCGCCTCAGCGCAGGTGACCACCCTTACCAGCCGGGTGCTGCGGAGCAGTTCAGTTCTGTAGTTGCTGGGCAGCCTCAGGGTCAGAATCGTTGAGGAACTTTTGGATGCGCTCGGCCTCATCTAGCTCGCCGATGGCAGCGGCTGCCTGACCCAGTGCGGCCAATGCGCGGAGGAAGCCACGGTTCGGTTCATGTGAAAACGGAACCGGGCCGTGGCCCTTCCAACCGTGCCCGCGCAGGGCATCCAATCCACGGTGGTAGCCCACTCGCGCGTAGGCGTAGCCCTCCAGGGTCCGCCCGTCAGCCAGGGCTTCTTCTGCCAGCACGGCCCACGGCAGCTGTTCCTTGGGGAAAGAGCGGGCCAGATCCTCGGCCTCGTCCCCGGCTTCGATCCGGGCCACCAGTTGGGTGTTTTCCTCCAGGAGGGTGGGGTTGGGCTCCCCCAGCAAGTTCTTGCCGATCTGACTCATGATGTCCTTCGCATTGTTTCCTAAACTAGGCGTTGACCAGATCGGCCACTTCGGGCATGGACTTTGCCATTGCCTCCCGCTCCCATTCCGTGAGCTGAAACGACTGGTATCCACCGGACTTGCAACCGTCGTACAGCATGCCGATCGTAGATGATCCGCCGACATCGAGATTTCCGTTGCCCGTCGCGTCCTTATCGGCCACGCCCACGGCCATCATGTTGAGCTCACCGCTGCTCCGGAGGATCGCAATTGTCACGGGTGACGGGTGACGGTGCGCTCTGTCCAGGACGGAGGAGATGAGCTCGTCATAGTGAGCAGTAATAATCGCCTGTCCAGAACGGTAGCCGTTCGCCGCGAGGTAGTCGCGTCCTCGCTTCTGGGAGATGAGTCGCCCCACGAGTCGGGCAGCTTCGTTGCGCGCGGCTTGGTAATCCTCAGTCACTCCGCCCACCTTCTTCTGATCTCGTCGTAGCTGTCAACAAGCACTTCGTACTGGGTCGCAAACTGTGCGTCGACGACATTCCAAGGCTCCATCTCGGGTCGGGCGTCAATCTCGCACAAGATCTTGTAATCGGGTGATTCCTTGGACTTGTCCCGTCGGAAATCGTGCCGATGGACCACCCCGTGGCAACAATCTACCCTGCACATCTCGATTGCGTTAGTCCCCTGCGGGTCACCGAGGTACACCATGATTGCGAAGTCCACAGTCAGACCCCGGTAGGTATCTATCCTGACTTGAAGGAACACCTCACCCAAGTCAACCGGGTACTCGGTGCGCTCTGCTGGAGGCACCCCCGGTGGCTTGTACACCAAATCTGGTTCTGGTTGCAGGCCCAAGTCCGGAAGCGCTCGCGTACCACGGCCCTTGTGCTTGGTCATGAGCATGATCCTAATGACGCCGACGTGGGATGAGGTACACCTGAGACCCGTCAGGTAATCCTCGTGACACCAGGTAGGCGGCGTCGTTGTGAATCGCGGTGAGACCAAGATCACCATTGGTGGCGAAAATTGGTGACCGGCCACCCATCGACTCGCCCCGAACGCACCTAATACGCTGGCGCACGCACACCGCTGTGACACAAGGAGTTTCGTGCGCATTTTCAGCCGTTCGCGGGCGCAGGCAGCCAGCGACGACGACGCCCCCCTGATCCGTCCCTGGCACCAGGGCGCCATGACCCCGCCCCGTATGCTGCTGGCGCTCAAAGCGGCCACGGCCTGCACCATCGCCTGGATTGTGGCACCGCACATGCCCGGTGTGGTGGCTCAGTATCCGTTTTATGCACCGCTCGGGGCGCTGTCCGTCATGTATCCCACCTTGCTGGGTTCCATGCGCACGGGCGTGCAGACCATCCTGGGGCTGGCACTGGGCATGTTGTTGGCGCTGGTGGTGCTGCTGACCGATTTGAACACCGTGATCACGCTGTTCATTGTGATTGTGGTGGGCACCATTCTGGCGGGGGTGCGCAAACTGGGTGTCGGGGCGGATTACATCCCCATGACTGCACTGTTCGTGCTGGTGATCGGTGGCCCCAATGCGGATGACTACTCGGTGGGGTATCTGGTTCAGATGACCACCGGAGCGGTGATCGGGCTGGTGGTGCACCTGCTGATTGCACCGCCCGTGGACATTCGCTCCGCCTCTCTGGAACTGGGCCGGGCGGAGAAACTGCTGATGCACTATCTCCGCGACGTTGCCCGTGAGGTTCGCACCCCGGGTTCCACCACCCGCCGCGACTGGGTGGAGGTCAATCAGCAGCTGGCCCAGATGACCACGGAAGTGCGGGGCGTGGTCCAGGAGCAGGCCACGGCCATGAAGGGCAATCCCCGCATGTTGCTGCCCAACTACAAGAACCAGGACCCCAGGCTGGCCCGGCTGATCCGAGTGGAATACGTGGCCTTTTACATGCGTAACCTCACGGATGTGCTGCGTAGGTTGTTCGCCGTGGACGGCTCCCACATGGTGGTACCGGCTGAGGTTTCCAAAGAGCTGGAACGCGCATTGCGCGCCGTGGCCGAGGTGCTGCGCGTGGCTTGGCGCGTGGAGACCGACTCCCTGCAGGGGTTGACCACCGCCATCACCATTGTTCCGCTGACCTTGGACGAGCAGGAGAAGGACGAAGTCGCCATTTTGGCCCGCCGGGCGCGGGCTCGGATCACTGATCTGTCCCAACAGCTGGAGAACTTGGAGATCCGCAACACGTGGGATCACTGGTGGCTGGTTTCGGTCAGTACGGACCTGGAACGCATCCTGCAGACCGTCACCGCGCACGGCGCCAGCAACCCACCGCCCAAGCCCAAACGCACCCGCCAGTTGGCCCTCCCACCGCTCACGCTGTCCCGCCCGGTGAAGTTCTCCAGGATTAAGTGAGGGTGCGGGCTGGGCGCGCGTGGGGCTGCAACACGCACTAGGCTCATAAAGCACTGCCCGTTCCCAGGAGGCCCCAGTGAGCGCAAACCGAGCATCCGAATCCGGATGGGGTGACGTCCCATCCCAGGCTGGTGGTGCACCCGAGGGTCTCAACCCCATCTGGGTGGAGCATCCAGACCTGGAAGCCATGGGCCGCCGCGGATTTGCGCGTTTCCGTGCTGTGTTCAACCGCGAGCCGCAGGGCATCTGGATGTCACCGGGGCGGGCCAACCTCAATGGGGAGCACATTGATTTCCTGGGCGGCCGTTGCCTCCCCATGGCACTGCCCTACGGCACGTTGGTGGCGGCTGCCCCGCGTACTGACGGGCTGCTGCGGATGCGCACCCTGGAACCCAGCCTGGATGACGGGATCGTGGAAGTCCCGGTGGACAGCATTGGTCCCGGCAGCCCTGAAGGCTGGAGCGGATATGTGGCAGGTGCGTTGTGGGCGCTGAAGATCGCCGCTGTGGAGCATCCCGATTTGGCTGTTCCCCCGGGCTTTGGTGCAGACCTGCTGATCCGCTCCACCCTGCCCGTGGGCGGCGGGCTCTCCTCCTCTGCGGCTCTGGAATGCGCAGCCATGCTGGCCTTTGTTGCCTTGGCCACGGGCCGCACAGACTTGGACGATTCCACCCGCGCGGTCCTGGCCCGTGCCTGCATGATGGCCGAGGTGGAAGTGGTGGGTGCTGCCACCGGCGGACTGGATCAAACAGCCAGTCTGCGAGCGCGGCCCGGGCACATTCTGTCCCTGGACTGCCGTGATTTCAGCATCCAGCACTATCCGGCAGCGCCCCTGTTGGAGGGGCACCGTTTGGTGGGCGTGGATACCAATACGCCGCACTGGCTGGGTGGCCACGAATTCAGTTCCCGCCGCCAGGACGCGGAGGCTGCTGCCCGGTTCCTGGGGACGGATCGCCTACGGGACCTGTTACCCGAATCCCCCACCCGGGCAGATGTTGAGGGAGTTTTGCAGCGGTGGGATGCGGCGGCGCCGTCGTCGGATGAAGTGGAGGGCCGGGATCCGCAGGATGCACGACGACGCCTCACCCACGCCCTGACTGAAATGTTGCGCTCCGAACGGATTGACGCCCTGCTGCGCGGTGGCGGCAACCTGCAGGTCCCGGGCGGTCCCCCCGCCGAGCTAGGACGAATTCTCACCGAAGGTCACGCCTCCATGCGGGACGACGCCCAAGCCTCCTTCCCCACGGCAGATCTGATCGTGGAAACTGCTGTGGCAACGGGTGCCGCCGGTGCACGACTGATCGGAGGCGGTTTTGGCGGCTCCGTGTTGACCCTGCTGCCCATGGAGGCAGTGGACACCGTGGTCAGCGCCATTGACCGCGCGGTTCTGGCCGCGGGAATGCCCAGGCCACGGTTTCTGTGCATTGAGCCCAGTGCACCGGGCGGCCAACTGTGCCGCGACTGCGGTTGAGGAAGTTGCCACCTGCTGCGCGGTGGGTTTGCTGTCAGCGCTCAGCAGGGCAGGCGGTCAAACTGCAGCGAGTTCATCGTCAACGTGACCGCCCCGGGCCACCTTTCGGCCAAAATAGATCAAGGGAAACGACGACGCCAGGAGCAGCAGCAGCGGAATGGTCCAACTCCCGGTCCAGCCGTGAATCATCCCAATGAGCAGCGGGCCGAATCCGGCCATGAGGTAACCCACCGGTTGGATGAATCCGGAGACCCGCGCTGTGACATGCGGGTCACGTGATCTGGCAGTGATCAGGGCCAATGCCGTGGGGAAGGCCAATGAGCCCAGCCCCAGGAGGAAGGCCCACACGAACGGCACGGTGTCAGGTGCCACAAGAAGCCCCGCGTAACCGGCCACCATGCACAGGCCCATGACTGTGATCCAGAAAGCCAACCTGGGTGAATGGGACACCAACCAGGACATGGCAAATCCACCGGGAACACCCAACACCGCGATCACCCCCACCAATGCTGAGGCATGACCAAGGCTCAGTCCCGCATCCCGGTAAATCTGGGCCATCCACCCGAACTGGATGTAGGCGTTGGTGGACTGCAAACCAAAAAACAACGCCAAGGCCATGGCCGTGGGTGATTTCCAGATTCGCACTGATGCCACGCTTTGACGCCCAGCGTGAGTCACGTGATGGCTGGACTGGGGAACGGCCTCCCGTTCCGCAGTGGTCAGCGGAGGTTCACTGGGTGTTTCTGCGCTTGCCTCTGTTGAATCCGACTGTGGTTTGGTTCGGCCCAGCTGCCCGCCGGAGCGAAGGAGCAGTACCAACCAGAGGGCGGCTGCCCCAACGGAAAGCCAGCCCCAAGATGCAAGAGCCAGCTGCCAACCGCCGGTCACAGCCAACAGGAAACCGGCCATCAAGAGCGGAGCGGCACCTCCCACTGCCAAACCGGTGGAGTACACACCAGCCAGAAAAGCCGGCCGGTCCCGGCCAAAAATCCTGATGACAGCAGGGACCAACACGTTGCCAATGGCCATCCCGGACAGCGCAATCGCGCTGAGCAAGATGAACAGCACACCCGACCCCAGGTAAGGGCGCAGCAGCAGGCATACTGCGGTGACCATCAGCCCAGCTCCGATGGAGGCCCCAATGCCCCATTTTTTGGACAGCGGAACAGCCAACACACCGGCAGCGGCAAACATGAACCCGGGAAGTGCCGTCAAAATCCCGGCGGAAAAGCTGGTGAGCTCAAGCCCCGCGCTGATCTCCGCAAGCACGGGCCCCACGGAGGTGGCTCCTGGCCGTAGCGTGATGGCTGCGGCCAAGATGGCTAGGGCTACAAGAGCAAGGGCCGGGCCGCGGGTTTTGGTCATTCAGCGATCGTAGCCGCAGGCTCAATGCCACCGCGCAGTGCTTGCCGTGCCGTGCTTGCCGGGCAGCACACTCGCGGACCGGTGAGCCAGGTTGGTCTCAGCTGCGTCCCTTGAAGATCTGGCCTGCCGTGATCCCTTCCTCCACCTTCTCCAAGGACAGTCCACGGGTCTCCGGCAGGAATCGGTAAAAGAACACCACGGCAATCACATTGAGGGCGGCAAAGCCGAAGAACGTAGGGGTCAAGCCAAGGCTGCGCACCATGGGCAGGAACACCAACGCCAGAGTTCCGTTCATGATCCACATGCAGAACACGGACACGCCCATGCCCACGGCGCGCATGTGAAGCGGGAAGATCTCGCTGAGCAAGACCCACGTGGCCACGTTCAGGAAAGTCTGCATGGAACCCACAAAGCCCACGATGAGAACCAGCAGCACATAGGGCCGCGCCGGGACGTCTTCCGGAATGAGCAGTGAAGCCGCAGCGATCAAAACGTGAAATGTGGCGGTGAGCGTATAACCCGTGAGGATGGTGGTCCGCCGGTTGATCTTCTCCATCATCCAGAGGGCTATGAAGGCACCAATCACAGCGATCACGCCGGGGGCAATGTTGGCCACCAGTGCAGCACTGCGGCTGAAGCCGGCTTCTCCCAACACAATCGTCCCGTAGTACATGATCGAGTTGATGCCGGTGAGCTGCTGGAACACAGCAATGGCAATGCCCACCACCAAGATCCGCAGCAGGTACTTGTTCTCCATCACACTGCGCAGACCAGTTGTTTGCACCGAGTGCTCCTGCTGGATCAAGCTCTGTATCTCAGCGATTTCAGCCTTGGCCCGCTCCGGTGAGCGAATGGTCATCAGGACAGCCAGTGCCTCCCGGTCTCTGCCTTTGACCATGAGCCATCGTGGGGACTCGGGCATCCGCAGCATTCCCACGAACAGGAACACCGCTGGGATGGCCGACATGACCAGCATGATGCGCCACACGCCCTCCCAGTGGCTCAGGGCACTGCCCAGCACCGCATTCATCACAAATGCAGCCAGCTGGCCCACCACGATCATGAGTTCGTTGCGCCCGGACAGGGAACCCCGGATTTCGTAGGGCGCCATCTCCGCCAGGAACACGGGCACCACCGCCGATGCCCCACCGACCGCCAACCCCAAGATCGCCCGTCCAGCCAGCAGAACAATCAAGTTGGGGGCAACAAAGCACAGGACGGCCCCCGCAAAGAACATGACAGCCAGTAGCAGCACGGTGCTGCGCCGTCCCCAGGCATCGGACAGTCTGCCGATGCCCAATGCCCCTGCGGCTGCCCCGAACAACAGGGTTGAGGTGACCAAGCTCTGAGCGCTTGTCTCCAAACCCAGTTCGGCAGCCATGGGCTCCAAGGCGCCGTTGATCACGCCTGTGTCGTAGCCAAAAAGTAATCCGCCCAAGGTGGCCACCATGGCCACAACGCCCAGCCGTTGGCTATGAGGGCCTTTGGTGAGCGGCGGCAACGGCACCTTGCTGACCTGGTTAGCACTACCGCTCACATCGGCTCCTTTGTCCACGCCCAGCGGACAGCTGAATCCGCGAGTTCGATAGTAGTCACCCCCTGCACCATCCACTCCCCAAAAAACACGCGAGCTCCCACGCTAAAACGTGGGAGCTCGCGGCTGGATGGGGAGTCGGTCGTTGGAGTGAGCGTTAACCACACCAGCGTCCGGTGCTCACATCACGATGCGCCGGGGTTACTTCCCCGCGAAAGCCTCTTCAATGGGCTGGTCGCCGTCGGTGTAATTCACGGTGCGCCCCACCGCGGCGTCGTTCTGGATGGCGGCCAGAATGGTGCGGGCCACGTTGGCTCGGGAGGTTGAGGAGTCGTCCACGGATTCACCGTCTGCCACCACGTGGATCTTGCCCGTGGGCTCGTCCAGAGTCAGCGTGCCCGGGCCCAGAATGGTCCACCGCAGGGAGGATTCCCGCAAGTGGGCGTCAGCCTCAGTCTTGGACTGGGCGTAGGCGTAGAAGGAGTTGTCCTCCGGGACACCGTGATCCGGCCCGGCGCCCAGGTAGGACACCATGATGTAGCGCCCCACTCCTGCCCGCTCTGCTGCGTCCATGCTGCGGATGGCAGCATCACGGTCCACCGCCCAGGTGCGCTGCGGATCGCCCCCACCGGCTCCTGCGGACCATACGACGACGTCGACCCCCTCAAATGCCCGTTCCAACTCATCGGTGGATGCGTACTGGACGTCAAGAACCACCGGAGTGGCGCCGGTTTGATCAATCTCCGCCGCATGTTCGGGGTTTCGGATCCAAGAGCTGACTTCTTCCCCGGCCTCCACCAACAGGGGCGCGGCCACTAGGGCAACCTTGCCGTGTCCGCCGATCAAAACTACGTTCGTCATGAGAGATCCTTTTCGGGTTGGACAGAGGGCACCACGCCACCACCGATGGGGTGCAAGACGCGGCACCACTGAGTTCCCCACTAGGCTCCCACTTGAGAAGACCTACCGTCAGCCCTGTTCACCTAGAGCTACACACGGGTCATGTGCCGTCACTGATGCACCGTAATCATGCTGCGGTCAGCCACAGGGTTTATTCTTTAGCATCAAAATCAGATCAGTTCTCGTGGAGCATCATGCGTCCCCCTAAGCCGTATTCCTGTTCTCGCTCGGTGGAGATCCCCCTGTCCCTCCAGGAGACGGGTCATTTCATGGAGGATGCACGGTCGTTCCTGGGGTTCTGGGCATCACCGGGAGGCAGAACTTCCTCCTCCACAGAACGTATTGCCCCGGGCACGGTCCTGGAGTATCCGCTGGCTCTGGGCCCCTTCACCCCGTCCTGGATTGCCGTGGTTTCCCAGTTCCGGCGCGAAGAAAAGATCGTGCTGCGCTCCACCCGCGGCCCCGTTGATGCCAGAACCACCGTGGCGTGGGAGCCCGTTCCGGGTGAACCCACCAGGACTCGGATCACCCTGAGTGTGGCCGGCCGCCCGGCGCGCCGTTGGAGCCGATTCCCCGGGCTGCTCAACACCGTGACGGAGCGGTATCTGGCTGCCACCGCACGGCGTCTGGTCAAACACGTGGAACGTCACCGGTAGCCAGAGCGCAGGCGCCACCCCCTGCCCCTGACTTGTCCCTGGCGGTACACTCAGCGCCGTGAGCGAAAACACCCGCAGTGACGCACAGTTGGAAGCCATCCGTACCGGTTACGCCTTTGACGGCGCCACGCTGAACCTGGGGGCCGCTGTGTCCGATGGCCAGCCGGTTCCCGCCGTGCAAGTGGGACTGCCATTGGCCACCATGAACCGCCACGGCCTGATTGCCGGGGCAACGGGCACCGGCAAGACCAAAACCCTCCAGATGATGGCAGAACAGCTCTCCGAGGCTGGCGTGCCCGTCTTCCTGGCAGACATGAAGGGAGATTTGTCCGGGATCGCAGTGGAGGGTCAGGCCAATCCCAAACTGGAAGAGCGCACCAAGGCCATCGGGCAGGACTGGCAGCCCAAATCCGCCCCCGTGGACTTTTTGACCCTTGGCGGCCAGGGCAAAGGCGCACCGATCCGCACCACGGTCACGGATTTTGGTCCGGTCCTCTTTGCCAAGGTCCTGGGCCTGAACCAGACCCAGGAATCGGCGCTGGGGTTGATTTTCCATTACGCAGATCAGGCGGGCCTGGCCCTGCTGGACCTCAAAGATCTACGGGAAGTCATCCTGTTCCTCACCTCGGATGAGGGCAAGGGCGAACTCAAGAACATTGGCGGGGTCTCATCCCAGACCGCTGGGGTGATTCTGCGCGAGCTGACCACCTTTGCCAACAACGGTGCGGACGTATTTTTTGGCGAACCTGAATTCGACACGGCAGATTTGCTCCGCATTTCCGACGACGGCCGCGGAGTCATCTCCAATCTTCAACTACCCGGTGTGGCCTCCCGCCCGGAGTTGTTTTCCACGTTTCTGATGTGGCTGCTGGCGGACCTGTTCCAAGACCTGCCTGAAGTGGGTGACGTTGACAAGCCCAAACTGGTGTTCTTCTTTGATGAGGCGCATCTGCTGTTCAAGGGCGCCAGCAAGGAGTTCCTGTCCTCCATTGAGCAGACCGTGCGATTGATCCGTTCCAAGGGCGTGGGAGTCTTTTTCATCACCCAAACGCCCAAAGATGTCCCGGGGGAGGTGCTGGGGCAGTTGGGCAACCGCGTTCAGCATGCTTTGCGCGCCTTCACCCCGGATGACGCCAAAGCCCTGAAGGCCACGGCACGGACCTACCCCTCTTCTGAGTACGATCTTGAACAGCTCCTGACACAGTTGGGCACCGGTGAGGCCGTGGTGACCGTGCTTTCGGAGACCGGTGCCCCCACACCGGTGGCGTGGACCCGCATGCGAGCACCGCAGTCACTGATGGACGTGGCCCCGGATGCCACGTTCGACGCCGTCATCTCCGCCTCTCCGTTGACACCCAAGTATGCGGAGGCCATCGACCGCGAATCGGCGTACGAAATCCTGCGGGGCCGCCTGGAGCAAGCTCCCCGGGAAACGGAGCAGACGCCCACGGCACAGCAAGCACCCCCTACCCCGCGTGAAACGTCCCGCCGCCAACCTTCTGGGGACACCGAGCAGTCCAGTGGCGGCGGCTTCTTGGACAACCCGGCCGTGCGCTCCATGATGCGTTCGGCAGGTACGGTTCTGGGCCGCGAGATCACCCGGTCGCTGTTCGGAACCGCGCGGCGTCGTCGTTGATCAGCTGCCGTGCCAGACCCAGCAACCCACGGTGCACTCAGGCGGTGACCTGCCCGTCCTGGACCCGGAAGCTCAACCGGACGCTCTGCAAGATGACTTCAGGAGCGCCGTCCATGGCGGCGCGGATCTCCAAGGTGTAGTCGCCATCGCCGCCCAGCTCAACGGTGGTGCGGTTGGAATCTGAATCCTTGCCGGATTCTCCATCGGGACCAACCATGCGCCAGGAGATTTCCGCTGAAGTGTTCTGAGCGGAGGGGGAAGCGTTGATGATCAACTCCCCGGCAGTTGCCTGTTCCACCACAACGGGCAGGGTTCGGGTGTGAGTTTCCGGGACTGCGGCCGTCATGCTGGTGTTGGCAATACTCATGTCCACCACACCGATCCCGGAGATCCATCCTTCGCTGTCCACGTCAAGCAGGGCGATGGTGTACTGGCCGTCTTCCAGCGCGGGGTGATTGGCCACGCCGGAATCCAAGCGCCCAGTGGCCACCCGGGCGGTGTCTGAGTCATCCACGATCACAACGTGACGTCCCGTACCCAGTTCCTCAATGGGGGTCTCCATTTCGGACGGATCCTTGGACTGTTCTGCGGATGGATCCACTTCCTCCAAGTAGGCCTCCGTGGTGGGGTCATTCTCCGGAGTGGCGGTACCGATCCGTCCAGACCCCACCCCACCGGCCGCCATGGTCAGGTCTTGCCCGGGGCCCTGGGCAACCTGGATTTGCAGGCTGGTTGGAGCGGAGGAGTTCATGCGGCCCGTGACGTCCGTTGCTTCTTCACCGGGTCGGCAGCCAGTGAGAACCAGCACGGCAACAGCTGCCACCACGGCACCGGTACGTCGTAGATAGGCAGGGGCTTTCACCTGAGATACCTCTTCCAGCAAAACTTGTGAACTCTTGCCATGGACCGCACACATCCTATGTTCCAGGTCAGGGGACGGGCGTGTCACCCCGGACAAAAGCGGCGAACTCCGGTGTGGCATCCAGGCACACACACTGCTCATGGGGCGTGCCCGGATACAGCAGCACCTGCACGTAAGCCACATCCGCCCCCGCAAGGACCGCAAACATGCTCCTGACAGTGTCCAAACCCTCCGGCTCCTGAGCCCAGGTCCACAGCCGAGCGGACAGCCGGGCTGCGGGCTGGGAAGGCACGGAGAGCTCAACCCGGGACTGCACACCCTCCGGACCAGACACCGGCCTGATCATCAGCCCTTTGCCCTGATTGTCCAGAGCCATGGCCAGCCCCCGCAGCAAAGCCATCAGCTCAGATGATGCTTCCCGCAAAACCGCATCCACGGCAGTCTGCCAGCTCTCCTTGGTGGTCACCCAGCGCTTGAAAAGCCCTCTGCGATCCTGGATGTCGAACCACAGCGCATAATCGCCCTGCTCGATCGGCAGGTACCCCACGGCAAGATCATTTCCACTGGCGTCATGGGAAGACTCAATGCTCTCCAATGCCGAGGTGAGGCAACGCTGAAAGACCTCACGAACACCGGCAAAGGACCGTTGCAGTAGCTCATCCTGGACGCCCACCAGCTCCCCGGCACAGTTACGCATCTGGATACGTGCACGCCAAGCACTGGCGCTACCCACATTCGGGAACCTCATTGACTGCCCTGACAATGAGCCCATGCAGGACCACCCCCTGATCCTCAAGCCCCCAGACCCGCAACACTTCACAGCGTTCCGGGCAATTTCTCTCCTTGAAGGCGGAGACTACCTGCAAACGCATGAACAAGTAGTTCAGAATGTGAAGTTCCCGAGCATGAGAGAGAGCCGCCTACCACTCAGGGGTCAAGTGGCAAGCGGCTCTCTTCTGTCCCCCTCCTGCAACAAGGCTCTTGATGACGACGCACCACCACCGTCATCGTTGCCACAGGAAGCTCAGCAGGTCCGAACCCTCCAGTCGGAGCTGCCGTCCTCTCTTCGAGGTAGCTACTACTTAACCGTGCCTGCCTGGCATCCGGCTGAAACGGGGTTGGTATTTAACCCAAGAAGACCTCAACGTTTCCTGTACGCGGCAGCTCATGACGCTGGATGTGTTGAGCACCACGCCATACGCCGCTCCGGTGCATCACATCGAGCCAAGACCGGCAGAATTTCATGCAGAAGTCGGCAACTTAACGCACCTCTTGACTAATTTTTGGCGCGAAAGCGACCGCAGGGCCCTCCCTCGTGTACCGTCAGATGTAGTTGTTGTAGTAACCCCCGCCATTGCGGGACCCCGCCGTTCGCGGCCGACTGTCCACCGGGACCTAGTCGTGAGGAGCACAACGACGGCAATCGGTCGCCGAAGGTCGGCGCCCGTTACCGTTCCGGAAGGATCGACCAGCAATAATGCAGACCGGCACTGTCAAGTGGTTCAACGCCGACAAGGGCTTCGGCTTCATCAGCCCCGATGACTCTCAGCAGGACGTTTTCGCACACTTCTCCGCCATCAACGGCAATGGCTACCGCTCCCTGGAGGAGAACCAGCGCGTGGAGTTCGAGGTCCAGGAAGGCCCCAAGGGTCTCCAGGCTGCGAACATCACCGTCATCGACTGAGACTAGTTCCAGTCTTCCAATCGGGCTCGGCATCCTTTCGGATGCCGAGCCCGATTGCCATGTACGGACCGACGTGTACGAGCAGGGACGTTCGGGGCGGTACCTGTTCCCGTTCTCCCGCTCATCGGAGCCTCAACGCGGCCCACGATCGCTCCTGACCCACGTTCACTTCCCATCCAGCTGTCGGCTTCCCACAAATGCGCCGAACTCCCACGTTGCGGGCGGTGAACTCGCGGTCAGATGGGAAGTCGGCGGAAAGGGGGCCGAGGGCGGGGACGGGTTCAGTATTCGCCACTCACCGGCGATGGCCGTATGTTGGAATCAATGGGTGTTGCCCCCAGCACACCTTGTGATGACTTCTGATCAAACGGGCAAGGAGAGGATCATGCCGCACAACCCGATCCCCGGACATGACCAGCACCAACAAGCCAATCCGAACAGCGGGCTCCAGAACACCGTCCACAAGGAACACCAGTCCAGCGATGACTCCAGTCCCCTTGATGTGAACGCCCCGGACAGCGCTGGGCAGGATTCACACGCCAGCGCCCAGCAAGAGCACACTAAGGACC
This sequence comes from Kocuria sp., assembly GCF_030538595.1. GTDB lineage: Bacteria > Actinomycetota > Actinomycetes > Actinomycetales > Micrococcaceae > Kocuria. The sequence goes on along the minus strand of NZ_JAUNTS010000004.1, from coordinate 134,856 downwards.
GCGGTGCCAGCTACGCGGGTGCCGCCGAGGTTTCCCAGACCTCCCGCGACCCCGACGGCGGCGCACCGGTCAAGGGCAATGATTGGAACCGCCCGGCTGGCTCCAATCCACCCCGTCGTGACCAGTCGGCCAACCACTGGACCGAGGACGATCGCGTTGGTTTGGTGGTTGCCGGCGCCGTGGTGGCCCTGGTGCTCCTGGCAGCATGGGCGGCACACCGCAATGACTGAGCCACACCTGTAACAGGCTCGGTCCCACACCACACACGACGACGGCCGGGTGAACCTTGGATTCAAGGTTCACCCGGCCGTCGTCGTCGTTTGAGAATGCTCAGAGCAAGGGACGCAGCGGCGCCAACGCAGCCTCACCGACCCATGCCAGCGGGTGGCGGGCCTGCCATTCATCCAACGTCAGGCGATGGGCGTTGGAGCTGTCCACCTCAAAGACTCGTTCCATGACAGCGGCAAGGTCATTGTCAATGATCTCCAAGTTGACCTCGTAGTTGAAGGACAGGGAGAGTCGGTCAATGTTTGCGGTGCCAACCGTGGACCACACGCCGTCAATGGTGGCGGTCTTGGCGTGAATCATGGCGTCCTTGTAGAGCAGCAGGGTGACCCCGGCTTTGAGCAAGGTGACGTAGAACCCGCGGGAGCCCCAGTCGGCCAGAACGTGGTTGGAGTCCATGGGAACCAGGATGCGCACATCCACACCACGCTCCTGTGCCCGGATGAGGGCATCCAAGATCTGGTGATCCGGGATGAAGTACGGGGTGGAAATGTAAATGTGGTCCTTGGCGCGGTCGATGGCCTGCAGATACATACCGCGGATGGGGTAAACACGGCGCATGGGCAAGTTGGACCAGCAGCGCACCCGAGAATCCCATTCGGGCGGATCCATGCGCGGAATCTTGTCCTCACGTGCGGCAACGGTATTCCACACAGTCACAAACGACTGCCGCAGCACCCAAGAATCCGGGCCGCGGACCCGCAGGTGGGTGTCCCGCCATTCGGTGGCGTAGGTGGAGCCCAGGTTGTAACCGCCGATGTAGGCCACCTGGTCATCCACAATCAGCAGCTTGCGGTGCGTGAACCCGGAGGCGCGGATGGGAGTGATGAGCAGCCGAGGCCGGAACACCGGGAACCGGTAAACGTGAACGTCCTTGTGAAATTGGTAGAACTTGTCCGGCACCACAAGGTTTCCAAAACCGTCGTACACCACACGCACATCCACACCGCGTTCGGAGGCTCGGTTGACGGCGTCCAAGAACTTCTGACCGTATTCATCCCCCTTCCAGATGAAGGACTCCAGAAAAACGGTCTGCGCAGCGTTGTCGATCTGTTCGAGCATGTCATCGAACAAGTCCGCACCGAAGGTGAAGACATCAACATCCGAGTTGGCAACGTCCGTGCCGTAGTGCCCCGGCTTGGGAAAGCCTGCACGCACTTTACGACTCTTTTTGGTCAGGGCGTCGTAGCCAACCAGCCCACCAATGGTGGCCGCCTGGATTCCGACAAGACCCACGGCGGTGCGCACCAGCGCCTTGCGGACAAATTGACGCAGCGGTGAATTCTCCTGAGCGGCCATGACCTCAGCTTACTGGACCGGCGGATACATGTACGGGGCGGGGACTGGCTTTTCCCAGGTCCTGGCGGCCGCCACAATCCAGGCGATGTTCACGCCGATGAACAGCAGCGCCAAAATGACCAGCAGCATGGCAAGGACGGGACCGTACATGGTCACCCCGATCAAGCCGATCAGAGCCGCCAAGATCCCGAGTCCGGCCAGCACAAAACCCACAATTCGGCCCCAGTTCTTGCCGTAAGTGATGGGAATCAACACCAAGACGTAGAGGCCCATGAAGAACACCATGGTCAGCACGGCACCCAAAAGAAAGCCCACGGCGTTGGCACCGGACACGCTGGAGGCAGCTATCCAACCATCCGCCAGCGGCACAATCCGCATGATCGTATACAGGGCCGCTGAGATCAGCAGAAGCAAATAAACGGGTTTGGTGACCAGATGCACCAGAGCAAAATCCCGTGCTTTGGCCGGCGCATCATGGGGGTTGTACCACTGTGCATACTGCTGAGGAATCGGATAGGGAGTCACCCCGGGGTACGGACCGGCCTGCGCTCCGGGGTATGGACCGGGCTGTGCGCCAGAATAGGTGCCCGGTTGCACTCCGGGGTAGGCGCCGGGTTGTGCACCAGGTTGGGCATCGGAAGATGCACCAGTGTGCGCACCGGCTTGAATGCCTGGCTGCCCCTGGTCGTACCCCTGCGGCTGAGGCGTCGGCTGGCCCTCCGCAGCATGGGGCTGCGATTGCTGTTGCCACTGCTCACTCTGGTGAGGGTTCTCCTGCTGGTGAGGTTGCTCGGGGTTCTGGGACATTGGTTGCCTATCGTGCTCGTCGTTCGGATCTTGGCGTGTGGAGGGTCTGTTGGGCTCTGGATCAGCGTCCGCGAACAGCAGCCACAATCCACACCACATTCACGGCGATGAAAGCCACCACACCCAGGGCAACAACAATTCCGAAGGCGCCATAAAAGAGAATGTTGAACATGCCGAACAAGGCAGCAGCGGAGCCAAGGCAGGCCAGCACAATGCCGGTCACGCGGGCCCAGTTCTTACCCTGCCGCAGGAAGGCATTGATCAAGGCATAGAGCCCCAGAACCACAGCCCACATCAAAAGGTTGGTCACTCCCACCGCAGGCTCAGGAGTCATCGTGACCCCGGACTCACCCATCAGCTCATTGACGGCGGATGTCACGTTTGTTTGGTAAGTCTCCGTGGTGCGGGCAATCACGTGCAGGAGGTTCATCACCAGGTAAGCACCGGCCGAGATCAACAGCCACGTGCTGAGTTTCTTGGAATTGAACTGACCATCGCTGGAACCACGGGGGGACTGCGGAACGGGGAACTGAGACACGAATGGTCCTCTTTTCAAGCGTCAGGAGAGTTGGTCGCGGCCGCGAAACCACAACACCACAGGTTTGGTGAAGGCCACGCTAAGCCACAACAGATTCACAGCCATAAAAACGATGGCAAGGATTACAGCAAAGTGCCCGTAAATCCCCGGGGCTGAGGCAGTGGCCGACCACGGCAGCACCCGCCAGACATTCCAGAGCAGGAACGCCACAGTCAGCGTCAAACCGCTCCACCGCCCCCAATCACTGCCGGACAAGAGCCCAAACAGGACGACGACGAACAGGCTGGTGATCAACAGGCCCAGAACCACGTTGCCCAGGGTGGATGCCAGCAGAGAGTTACGCAGAGCGTCGTCGTGCATGAGATCAGCGGGAACTCCCGCCAAGCTGTATTGCTCCCGTAAAGCATCCAGCATGGGGGCGCTGCGAAGTGCTGCGATGCTGGCAATCGAACCGGCTACGTGCAGGAACAGTGACAGCACCGTGAGACCCACCAACGCATTGACCAACCGTGGTCGGATGGCCCTGTTGATGGGTGTACTGCTGGGCATGCCCCCGCCCGGGACGCATGAATCATGCGTCCCGGGCGGAAACGGGGTTCGTTCAGTCAATGACGTACAGGCTCAGGCGCGGCGTGCCATCCAGGTGGCAATGCTGCGGTTGAAGGCCAAGATCAGCCAGTAGACGTTGACAACCACCAGCAGCAGCGTGATCAGCACCGAACCGATACCCAGCGCTCCGCTGGCTCCGACAATTGCCAAAGAGCTAATGAGGTTCCAGGCGAAGAACAGCGTGGCCACAATGGCCACCACGATGCCCAAAATGCGCGCCCAGTTCCAGCGCTTTTTGATCCCCAGCAAAACCAAGGCGTAGACCACGAGGCCGAGCACGGCGGCGATCGCAAAGACGACAGCACCGCCGATCTGGCTGGCGGCCACCATGTCATCCATGCTCATACCCTGGGGAAGAGCCTGGCCGCTGTCCTCGAACTGCTGACGGAAGAGGTCCCTGGCCTCCGGCTGGAACAGGGCAATGATGCCAATCACGATGAACAGCAGGAACAGCAGCAATGACCCCACGGTCGCTTGGGACCAGCGCTTGATCCGGGGCGGCTCGGTCATCTCGAAGTTCTGGTTGGGGTCATAGCCGGCAGTGCCGTACTTGTTCCCTGCCTGCGCGTATTGCGGGTTCTGGGAGTAGTCAGGGTTCTGTGGTGCGTTTGTCATGGAAACTGCCCTCCTTGAGGTGATGTGTTCGGGGTTGGGGACGGAATCAAATGGATGTTGCGGGGTGGCTCAGAGGCTTCCGATCATTCGTAGCGCAGCGCCTCAATGGGGTCCTTGCGAGCCGCACGCGCAGCCGGCAGGGTGCCCGCGATGAAGGCAATCAACATGATCAGGAGAACAATGCCCACCAGCTGAAGTGGTGCAATGCCGTAGAGCGTCAGACCGGCCACATTGGCCAAAGCTCCACCTTCACCTGTCAGCGTGGCATTGGCCACGGTGCCGACCAGCACGCCGGCACCCACACCAATCAGCGAACCGATCAGACCGATCAGCACAGCCTCGGAGGAGAACAGACCGAAGATCTTGCCCGGGGACATGCCCAAGGACTTCATCAGACCGATCTCACGGGTGCGTTCCTGCACGGACATCAGCAGGGTGTTCACAATGCCGAAGGCCGCGGCCAGCAAAGCTATAAGCGCAAAGCCATTCAGCACCCAGGTCACGGTGTTGATGATGCCGCGGATCACGCCAATTTGGTCCTCGACCGTCATGCCCACCAAACCGTCGTCGGAAAGCTGGTTCTTGACCGAAGTCTGCTGGTCCACGTTCGGCACTGTGGCCACAGCCATGGCAAAGCCCTGACTTTGCACTGCCTCCTCCGGGAGGCCTTGGTTCTGATAGTCGTACAGATCATTGTTGAAAGAAATTGACGGTGTGGGCTGGGAACCTTGGCCTGACAGCATGATCTCCGTGACACCGGAAATGGTGGCATCAAAATCTTGCTGCTCACCCACCGCATCGGTCATCCCAATCTTGACGGAGCCACCGACTGCGTCATCTGCGTTGTTGTAACCCAGCGCGTCCAGCCACGTGGAGGGGACGGTGACTTCGTCCTGCCCGTCCTCCGGAGCCTGTCCGGCTGCGTACTCCAGACTTCCGGCGTCGGTGGGGAAACCCAGGGAGGCGATGTACTTGTCACCGTTCTCAGCCTCAAGATAAGTGGGTGATACGGCGACCACCGGCTCCACTGAATCCACACCGTCAATGCCACGGATGGTCTCAATGTCACTTTCGTTGAGCATCTGCATCCCAAAGCTGCCCTCCCGCGCACCTTGGGCTTGCTCGGGATCATACGATTGGGGTCCGGAATCCGACTGCTGCGAAGTCTGTTGCGAAGATTTCTGCACGTAGATCTGATCCACGCTGCCAAAACCCTGCAGCAAGCGATCAATGTAGTTGTTGATGCCCACACCCAGACCGGAGGTCAAGGTCAAGGTGAAAGCACCAATGAAAATGGCGATCACCGTCAGGATGGTGCGGGCTTTGGAGCGCATGGTGTTGCCAAGGGCGGTGGTGACAACATCTGTGGATTTCATCGGGTGCCCTCCTCACGGTGCTTGGGGCCGTCGTCGGTGCTGAGGTTGGCCCTGGACCAGGGCTCGGTGGCGGTGTAGGTGGGCGCCTGAACAGCATTGGTCTGCGCGGGTTGCGCCTGAGCCTGGGCTTCAGCGGTGTCCAGACGGCCTTCCTCAATGGAGATGATTTCGCCATCTTTGAGATAGATGCGGCGGTCGCACTTGGCAGCAAGGTCGTCGTCGTGAGTGACGATCACCAAGGTGATGCCGCGTTCGCGCTGCAGGCCGAACAAGATGTCCTCCACCACGTCAGAGGTGTTAGAGTCCAGGTTGCCCGTGGGCTCATCCGCAAAAATCACGGACGGGTTGGTCACCAGAGCACGGGCAATGCAGGCGCGCTGCTTCTGACCACCGGACAGGTCTGTTGCCTTGTTACGGGCCTTGTCCGCCATTTCCAGGCGCTCCAGGGCCTCCATGCCGCGTTCATTGCGTTCACGCTTGGGCAGACCCGCAATTTTCAGCGGCAGCACCACGTTTTCCAGAACGGTCTGATTGGGGTTCAGGAAGAACTGCTGGAAGACAAACCCAAAGCTCTCATTACGCAGCTTGTGGATGTCCTTGTTCTTCAATTCGGACACGGGGCGGCCTTCAAGGGCCACAATCCCCTGGGATGGCCGGTCCAACAGCGCCATGAGGTGCATGAGCGTGGACTTTCCCGATCCGGACTTGCCAACTATTGCCACAGATTCACCGCGCTTGATCTCCAAGGTCAATCCTTTGAGCGCGTCAAATCTGTTTTCGCCTCGGCCATACACTTTGACCAGGTTCTCGGTCTCAAGGACAGGCGGTTCCATCGCCTTCGCCTCCTGCGGTTGTTACGTACGCTGAGCCTGCGCACCAATGAACGAACACTTCCATAGTCTCCAACCTTGTGGCCGCACACATCCACCGAGAGGATGAACCGCCGCACTTAACGCCATGTTTCGTGGCGGAGAGTTCCGACTTAGGGATGAACTGGGAGGACGTGGTAGACGATCACCTAAGCTGAGCGCGTGAGCCGACCCCGCCGCAGCTTGGCTTCAGCCAGGACAAACTCAAAGCATCAGAGGCTGCGAACACGTCTCAGTGTTGTGGTGAGCAGCGGATTTCCAGCGGGCACCATTGCTCGGGATGCCCTGATCGCCGCGGGGCTGGCCGAATACACCGTGGTGGTTTTGGGGCCGCAGGGAGCACACCGGGGAGACGGGCAAGCGCTGGAGGGTTCGACGTCGCACTCTGCCACTGGCGGGTCTCCGGCAGGCCGACCTCCCACAGGCCGGTCTCCCACTGGCCAAGCTCCCGCGGGACGCTCTCCCCGGGAGCTGTATGTGGCAGCACAGCAGGCCCGGGAGCTGGCCTCCTCCTGCGCCCACCCGCGAGCGGTGCTGATTCCGGGACCGATGGACCCGATTCCCGGTCGGTGGGTGGAGCAGATAGTGCGAGTCACCCCCATGTACGCACGACAAACCGATCTGTCCGCCGTAGCTGCCGCGGTGGGGCGACCGCGTAACCACGTGCGGCGGGAGCTGGAGAGCACCGACCCCTACGTTCTGGCCAATCTGCTGCGAGCGCGCCGCGCAGTGCTGGTTGAGGGGCCCACGGACCGGGCGGTTTTTGAGGTGCTGCTGCAGCGTTCGGGGCTGAACTTCACGGTGGTGGCCGCACACGGCAAGGTTCAGTTGGCGGCTTTACGCAGTTTGGCGGCGCAGTTGGGGGTGGCCACCTATGTGATTTTCGACGGCGACGCCGGGCCGCTTCCAGCCGCGCCTTCCACAGCCCACCGTGTGCGCCAGACCCGGCGGACACAAACGCTGGCCCTGACCACCGCCCTGCCTTGCTCCCAGGAACAAGCTGACTGGAGCTGCGGTGACCCGGGGAGCATCGGGCCGTTCTGGTGTGCGTGGGAGGAGAGTCTGGAAACCGAACTGAGCACCTGGCCCTCCTTCATGGCCGCTTTGGAGGCGACGGGGGTTGCACTGGCGGACAAGAACCACGGTGCGTTGCGCGCTGCGGCTCAGGAAGCCGACCTCCACGATCTGCCCGAATCGTTCGGCACTTTGATTCAGACTCTGCGAAAGTCGCGCATCCATCAGATGTGAGTCCGGCCACATAAACCCGCAAAATTCTAGTCGTGTCCGCATCCATCCGTCCGCTTTTGCAGGGTCATTCGGCGGCGGATGCTGGATCAATGGCGCACGTGACAGGCGTTGGCCATAACCTACGGGACATGACCGTACTCCCCCACGTTGTTGTGGATGTCTTTGCGCCCTCTCCGTTCCAGGGCAGCCCCATTGCAGTGGTCCTGGATGCCGATGCACTCAGCACGGAGGACATGTCCACCATTGCCAAGTGGTCGGCCTTCACGGAGGTGGCTTTTGTGCTCGCTGCCTCCGATTCCACTGCGGATTACCGCGTGCGATTTTTCAGCCCCACCACGGAGGTCAGGTTTGCCGGGTTGTCCACGCTGGCCGCCTGCCGGGCGTGGCTGGACCACGGCCATGAACCCCGCTCCCCAGGCCAGGTGATTCAGGAATGTGCTGCGGGTACCGTGCAGATTTCTGTAGAGGAGGACAGTCATCTGCAGTTCACCGCACCACCCCTCTACGACCGCGGCGGACCGGATGAGCTGACAGTGGAAATGGCCCGGGAAGTTCTGGGCCTGGAAGCTGGGGACATCAAGGCCACCACCTGGCTGGACAATGGCCCAGGCTTTTTGGGCCTGCTGATCGCAGATGCAGACACGGTCATCAGCATGGATCCCAACATCAACGAACTCGGTCAACTGTGCGTTGGTGTGATGGGTGCCTACCCGGATGGCGGCCCGGCAGATTTTGAGATGCGCTCCTTTGCTCCGTCCCTGGGAGTGAATGAATATCCCGCGGCAGCGGCCCTCAGCGCCAGTTTTGCCACGTGGCTGGTCCCGCAGGAGATTGCGCCCGCTTCCTACACGGTTTCCCAGGGCACCGTTTTGGGTCGATCAGCCAAGGTGCACGTTCACACCCGGGGAGCTGAGATCTGGGTTGGGGGCCCCGTGACCTCCCGGGTGCAGGGCCAAGTCACCGTGGGAGTCACGGTCTGACCCGGTCCTGCACCAGCGCGGCCCGTTCATCAGCTCAGAACGGGTACTGGGGAATCTCCGCCGCCACGGTGACCCACTGGGTTTCGGTGAAGGCCTCAATGTTGGCCTCAGCACCACCGAATCGGGAGCCCGTGCCGGAGGCGCCGACTCCACCAAATGGAGCTTGGGCCTGATCCGCCACGGTCATCTCATTGATGTGCACCTTGCCCGAATGCACGCGGTCGGCCACCTTCATGGCTTCCCCCACCGGTCCGATGACGGACACGGAGAGCCCATAATCGGAGGCATTGACCATTTCCACGGCCTCGTCCACGGAGCCTACGGCGAGCACGGGAGCCACCGGGCCAAAGATTTCGTCCTTCCACGCAGGCATGTCAGGGCTGAGGTCGGTCAAGACCGTTGGCCGGTAGAACAGTCCGTCATGGGTGGCCCCAGCTCTGACTGAACCGCCTGCCATCACGGTCTCCTGGACAATCGAGTCCACATTCTTGAGCTGCTTCTCATCAATGATGGGCCCCAGATGCACGGGACCGGCGGAGGGGTCACCCACCACCAGGTTCTCGGCTCGTTCGCTGAGTTTTGCCACGTAGTCGTCGTAAACATCCTGGTGGACCACGTGACGCCCCGTGGTCATGCAGATCTGGCCCTGATGGAAGAACGAACCCATGGCCCCGGCCGATGCCGCCAAGTCCAGATCTGCCCCCGGCAGCACGACGACGGCGTTGTTGCCTCCCAGTTCGAGATGCGTCCGCTTCAGGTGTTTGGCACCTTCCGCCCCCACAATCCGCCCTGCAGCGGTGGAACCGGTGAAAGAGATGATTCGCACTGCCTCTGCGGCCACGGCAGCGGCACCAACATCTCCACCGCCGGGCAAAACCTGGAGAACCCCCTCCGGGAGTCCAGCTTCCTCAAATACCCGCGCCAGCAGGAAACCACCCGTGACGGTGGTGCGAGGATCTGGTTTCAGCAGCACGCTGTTACCCAGAGCCAAAGCGGGGGCCACTGACCGGATGGAGAGGATCAACGGAAAGTTGAACGGGGAAATCACCGTGACCACACCGGCCGGACGGCGGCGCGCCAAGGACCAATGCGGGGAATCTGAGGACAACCACTGACCCTGCGGGTGGGTGGGAAGAGCCGCAGCCTCAAAGCATTCGGCGGCACCGTTGTGGACCTCCAGACCCGCTTTGGGAGTGATCCCACCGGTTTCACGCACGATCCAATCGGAGATCTCCTCCGCGTTGTCCTCGATGATCTGGCCTGCGCGGCGCAGCACAGCTGCTCGTTCCGATGGTGGAATTTGAGCCCATTGCCTCTGTGCAGCGGCAGCACGTTCTGCCGCGTCATGCACCTGATCAGGCGTCACGGTACCCAGGGTGGTGAGCAGCTCATCATTGGCGGGATTGCGAACGGGAAGGGGATCACCACCGCCGTCGTTCCACTGACCGGTGAAAACCTTGTGCTCAAAAATGGACGTGTCCAGAAGTCCCACGTTCGCTCCTTTGCGCTCGGGTGACCGCAGGCCGGCAGGCCCGCGGAATACTGCCGGGTGCGCGGAGAGGACAACCGGCTGGGACCTGAATCGTATGTGATCCAGGTCCCAGCCGGTCTCATGCACTGGAGGACAGGGCGGGTCTCAGTCCGCGCTGACTACCTCCTGATCCTCGGAAGCCACCCGATTGGAGGTACGCAGCTTGGTTTCCGGCACAAAGAGCATCAGGACTGCACCGATCACCACAAAGGGAACCAGCCAGATGTAAATGGGGATCAGGGCATCGTTGTACGCACCCACCACAATGCTCTGAATCTGCTCCGGCAAGGTGTGCACCAGCTCCGGGGTGAAGCCGGCAGAGGCATCCGTGCCACCTGCACTGGCCATGGCGCCGGCGGGCATCCGGTCGTCCAGCAGGTCCATCAACCGGGAAGCGAACAGGCTGCCCACCACAGCGGAACCCAAGGTGGCTCCCACCTGGCGGAAGAAGTTGTTACCGGCAGTGGCTGTTCCCACCATGACGGGCGAAAACACGTTCTGCACAATCAACACCAGAATCTGCATGGTCATACCCAAGCCCAAGCCCAAAACACCCAGGGCAAGGCACACCCGCCACACGGGCAGGTCCACGGACAGCTGGCCCAACATGACCAGGGCAACACCAATGATCACCATGCCAACCACCGGGAAGAACTTGTAACGCCCGGTCCTGGAAACAATCTGCCCGGACACAATGGAGGTGATCAGCATGGCGCCCATCATGGGGATCATCAGAAGACCGGATTCCGTGGCGGTGGCCCCGTGCACCATCTGCAGATACGTGGGCATGTAGCCCAGGGCACCGAACATGGCAATTCCCATGAACAACCCTGCGGACATGGTCAACACAAAACTGCGGTTGCGGAACAGGCTCAGCGGCAGGACCGGCTGGGCCGCCTTGCGTTCGATCAGCACAAACACCACGGAGAGCACCACTACCGCGCCGAACAGGGACAGAATCTGCCATGAGTTCCAGTCGAACTCACTGCCGCCCCACGTGGCAGCCAGAATCAAGGCAACCGTGGCGGCACCCAAGGTGATCATGCCGGCAAAATCCACCTTCACCTTGTTCTCCGGGCGGGGAAGTTTCAGCAGGAAGGCAAAGAGCCCAAATGCCAACAAGCCCAAGGGGATGTTGATCCAGAAGGCCCAGCGCCATCCGGGGCCGGTGGTCAACCAACCACCCAGCAACGGCCCGGCCACGGAGGCCAGCGCGAACACGCCACCAATCAGGCCCATGTACCGCCCACGGTCACGCGGGGGAACAATGTCTGCAATCACGGTCTGGGACAGAATCATCAAACCGCCGCCACCAAGACCCTGGATCACACGGCCCGTGATCATCCAGTCAATGTTGGTGGCCAGCCCGCTGACGGTGGAGCCCGCCATGAAGAGCGCAATGGCCACCAACAGCACTGGCTTGCGCCCCACCTGGTCACCGATCTTCCCGTACACGGGCATCATCACGGTGGAGGCCAAGATGTAGCCGGTGATCACCCACTGCATCTGATGCACGCCATCAAGGTCTCCCACAATGGTGGGCAGCGCCGTGGAGAAGATGGTCTGGTCCAGCGCGGAGAGCAGCATGGCCACCATCAGGCCCAGGAAGATGGGCAAAAGGCGCTGATTGTTGTGTTCCGCTGCGGGGCGTTTGCCAGGTTCCCAACCCACCACGCTAATCGAGCCCGTGGATGCCCCCACCACGGTGGTGGGGGCTGTTTCCGGGTGTGGAGTGGGGGGCGTGTTCTGTGTTGTGCTCATGACAAGTCCGTTCTGTTCAAAAAGTGATAAGTGTCCACAGCCCGTTGGAAGTCCTGGGGCGTGGGGTCCTGTCCGGGCACGTGTTCCGGCCCGGTCCAGGCGAACCGCAGAATGCTGCCGGCCACCAGAACCAGGAGGCGGACCCGTTCGGAGGTGGGAACGTCGTCGTTTTCCTGCAACTCCGTGTCCCCGGTCTCTGCCAGCCGAGCCAGCAGAGCCTGGCGAACCAAATCCTCCGTGCGATGCAGAGACTGTTTGTGCAGCCCCATGAGCTGCGGATGCTCCGCCAGGAGCCGATGCCGCATGGAATGTTGAGTGGGAGGACGCGCCGAACGCACCACCTGATCCAAAAGGTCCACCACCTGGGAGAGCAGGTCCGGACCCGGTTTCAGCTGCGCCACCACGCTTTCCGGGACCACGGGGTCCTTCAACCCCAGCACAGCGTGATCCTTGGACGGGAAATAGTTGAAGAAGGTCCGCGGGGAGATCCCCACGGCTTGGGCGATCTCCTCCACCTTCACCGCATCCAGTCCGCGGTCCAGCACAGCTTGTGCCGCGTGCTGGTGGATGGACTCCCAGGTTTCTACCTTCTTGCGTTCTCGCAAACTCATTTCTTGCACGCGTGCAATGTTTGCACTCCGGCATTTTTTGCACAACTGCAATTTGAGAGATCTACGCCACGTCCGCGCCTACCCTGGAGGCATGCGTCTTGCCACCATTGGAACCAGTGCCATCACCCTCAGCCTGTTGACGGCCAGCAATCACGTCACGGGAGTTGAACACGGGGCGGTTGTCTCCCGGGATGCCCAACGCGGGCGCGACTTTGCCCAGCAGGCAGCCGCAATCACGGCAACGACGCCGCACGTGGTGACGGACCTGGGGGAGGTTGCAGCCAGCGGGGGGATCGACGCCGTCTACGTCGCCAGCCCCAACGCGGTGCACCACCGGCAGGTCCGCGAACTCCTGGAGGGCGGCAAACACGTGCTGGTGGAAAAGTCAGCCACCTCCAACCGCGCGCAGTTCGCGGACCTGCTCACGGTGGCCCAGCAACACGGGGTGGTGCTCATGGAGGCCATGCGATCCGTCCACGACCCCGGATTCACCAAGATCAAGCACCTGCTGCCCAACTTGGGCGCACTGCGCCGGGCCGAGTTCCGGTTGTGCCAATACTCCAGCCGATATCAGCGCTTTCTGGATGGGGAAACTCCGGCCATCTTTGACCCGAACCTCTCCGCTGGTGCCTTGATGGACATTGGCACGTACTGCGCCCATCCCGCCGCAGCACTGTGGGGTGAACCGGCACGCGTTCACGCGGAGGCCACCATCCTGCGCTCGGGGGCCGACGGCGCCGGGACCGTTGTGTGCGGCTACGACTCTCCTACTGGGCTGGCGGTGAGTCTGCACTATTCCAAGATCACCACCTCACGGTTGCCCAGCACCATCGAGGGCGAACTGGCCACATTGGAAATCGACTCCATCACCACACCGCGCCACCTGAGCGTGATCGGCACGGACGGCAGCCATGAGGACATCACGGTGGATGGACTGGGTGGTGGATCATCTGCCCCGGAGAACATGAGCTACGAACTGGCGGAGTTCACCCGCCTGGCCTCAGCGCAGGAGGAGCAACGCGATCATCAAGCACTCCACCGGCACCAGCAAGCCACCCTGGACACACTGGCCATCCTGGATCGGACGCGGCAAATTCTGGGTGTTCATTTCCCGGATGATCCCTGGTCCGTCAACGGCCTGTGACACGAACCTGCTCACTGCGAGCACAGTTCAGATTCACCACTAGACAGATCTGTCTATTTTGGGGTTGGATGGGGGTGTTCGTCGTCGTCACCCCGTGAGGAATCTGCCATGCCACCACGCACCCCAGCCCGCGAGCGCATCCTGAGCGCGGCCGCGCGCTGCTTTTACGCACACGGCATTGCGGCCACGGGAATCGACACCGTGATTGCGGAAGCCGGAGTGGCCAAGATGAGCCTTTACAACAACTTTGCCAACAAGTCCGCCCTGGTGGAGGGGTACATTGACGCCCGCCACCAGGAGTGGATGGACCTGCACCGTCTACGGGCTGCGGATGCCCACTCACCGCAGGAGCGGGTGCTGGCCGTGTTCGATGCTTATCTGGATCATGCACAGGGCGCTTACCAGAACGGTTTTCGCGGTTGCGGTTTGCTCAATGCTGCGGGGGAACTGCCGGTGGGTGATCCGGCTCGGGCAGCAGTGGCCAGGCACAAAGCTGAAGTGCAGGCCATCGTGATCACCGCGCTGCGTGAGCTGGTGGATGAAACCAGCGCCACCCAGCTCACGGAGCATCTGGCTTTTCTACTGGAAGGCTCCATGTCCCTTGCGGGGCTGGAGGGCTCCCCAGATCGAATCCTGCACGCCCGGACCTTGGCGCAGGCCCTACTGAATGGGTTACAGCGTTGAGCCGCACAGCGCCCGGCACCACTCCGGGCATCTTGGCCGTTGGGGCCACTTCCATCCTGTGGGGCACCACCGGCACCGCTGCCACCTTTGCCCCGGAGGTCAGTCCAGTGGCCATCGGGGCGGTTGCCATGGGGATTGGCGGGTTGCTGCAAGCGGCCATTGCATGGCGGTCAATTCGGCGAGACAGGCCGTTGTTACGCACCCATGCCTGGCTGATGCTGCTGGGGGCCTGCGCCGTGGTGGTCTATCCATTGGCGTTTTACAGCTCCATGCACCTGGCCGGGGTGGCCATTGGCACTGTGGTCTCCCTGGCCAGCGCCCCGTTGGCCTCCGGCCTGCTGGAACGCATCCTTGACGGCCGCAAGTTGGGCATCTGGTGGATGGTGGCCGCCACCCTGGGCATCCTGGGTGGGGCCCTGTTGTGCCTGGCCAAAACGGCCCAGCCGGAGGCCTCCGCCCTGGAGACTTTGGCTGGAATTGGCTTGGGACTGGTGGCCGGTACCAGCTACGCCATGTATTCCTGGGTGGTGCATCGCCTTCTGGAAGCAGGAGTGTCCCGCGGCGCCGCCATGGGCTGCGTTTTCGGCACCGGCGGTCTCCTGCTGCTGCCCGTCCTGCTGGCAACCGGGGCACCGCTGCTGGCCTCACCCGGCAACTTTGCAGTGGGTGCCTACATGGCGCTGGTCCCCATGTTCTTGGGCTATGTGCTGTTCGGCATTGGCCTCACCCGCATTCGCCCCAGCACGGCCACCACCATCACCCTGAGCGAACCCGCCGTGGCAGCGCTTTTGGCCGTCCTGGTGGTGGGCGAACAACTCTCCTCCACCGGATGGGCTGGCCTGAGTGTTTTGGGAATTGCCCTGGTCATCTTGGCTCTTGCCCCGGACACTCCCCCGGCACCCCCTCTGGCACGCACCCCCAACTCTCAGGAGTCAGAGGTTCTGGACACCACCGCGAATTCCTCCACCACCACCGAAGTTGAATCATTCAGCACAAAGTCTGGACCCAATTCAGCCCGCAGCTGCTCAGAACCCCAAAAGGTCTGATGAGCCGCCCGCCATTGCTCCACCGTCTGGAATCCCTCACCTTCGGCCACCGCGTGGGCCAGGGAAACGGAACCCAGGGGTATCACCTCGACCGCTCTGAACTGGATCACGCACACCACCTGACCGGATGAATCCACCACGGCACTGCACTCCCCCACCTGCGGCAACGCCTCCCCCGCAGCAAGGTGCTGCTGCAACAGCGAACTGGTGGTGGTTTTGGTGCCGTCCAGAATGGCCGCAACCAAGGCATCACGCAACGGTCCGGGGAAGGCGAATTCAGCCAGTGGCAGCTCAGACATCGCCCCAGCGTACCGACCAGCTGCCCGATTCACGCCGCAGGGCCAGCGCGGAGAGGCAAGAAGGACGACGAAAATGCCAAGATCATCCCGTGACACATTTTCAGTTTTCCCAGGTGGACGTATTCTCCGCCGATCCTCACCGCGGCAACCCCGTGGCGGTGGTGCACCATGCTGATGCCTTGACGCAGGAGCAGATGCAGCGCTTTGCCCAGTGGACCAACCTCTCCGAGACCACTTTCCTACTAGCGCCCACGGAACCTGGCGCTGACTACCGGGTACGTATTTTCACCCCGGATGAAGAACTGCCCTTTGCCGGCCATCCAACGCTGGGCTCAGCCCGCGCCTGGTTGGCTGTCGGCGGTTCCCCGCACACTGCGGGTCGGCCGGTTCAGCAGTGTGCGGCGGGCCTGATCACCGTGACCGCAGACGACGACGGTGGGCTCGCCTTTGCTGCCCCACCCCTGCTCCGCGCAGGTGAAGTGGCTTCCGAGACCCTGGCCACAGTGTGCGATGCCCTGGGGCTGGCCCCGGGTCAGATTCAAGCCGCCAACTGGGTGGACAATGGCCCAGGATGGATGGGGCTGGTGCTCACAGATGCCCAAACGGTGCTCGGGTGCACCCCGGATCCTGGAGCTTTTGCGCAGCATGATCTGCGGGTGGGCCTGCTGGGTGCCCACTCAACTCAGGGGCAGACAGCTACGGGTGAACAGCCTGCCGACGTGGAGGTCCGCGCGTTGATTTCCATGGGCGGGACCGTGCGGGAAGACCCCGTGACGGGGAGTTTGAACGCGGGATTTGCCTCCTGGTTGATCCCGGCAGGACTGGCACCGGAGAACTACGTTGCAGCCCAGGGCACGGTAATGGGCCGCTCAGGCAGGGTGCAGGTCCACCACGATGGCCAAGACATTTGGGTGGGTGGCCAGTCCCGCGTGCTGATCCAGGGGACCGTGGAGTTTTAGTGTGCTGGACCACCGACCGCGCGCAGTTCCAAGGGATTCATCTCCACATGCCCGTGGAGTTCAGTTCCACAGGTCCGTGGAGTTCAGTTCCACGGGGACACTGCGCGCCCCAGAACGGCTTGTTCATGCTGGAGCAGTCGGCTCCGATGACGGTCTGATCCAGAAGCTTCCCCCGTGGACCCATCCGCCCGGGTGACACGGTGCACCGGGAGGAACAGGGAGACAGGAATGTCCCGGCACGCCGTTCCCACGGCACGGGCTGCTCGCGGAGAGCCGGCCAGTGCAGCAACCTCCCCGTACGTGGCTGTCTGCCCGAACGGAATCTCCTGAATCACCCGGTAGATCTCCAACCGAAAACCGTGCTGCCCGGTCAAATCAGGGGCCACGTCAAAATCTTGGCGGTGGCCATCAAACCACTGCTCCACCTGACTGCGCAGTTCGGCCAGGCTGGCTGCCCCCGGCTGCGGGTAGGAGCCCAGGTCTTGTGCGGACGCCTCCAACACGTGCACTTGCTCAAAGGACTCATCCAGGTGCACCTCATGGGGCGAACCCAGTGCGGCTCCTGAGTTTGCTGCTGCCGTTGGGTCTGTTCGCTTGCGCCCCGGCTCCAGACCCACAGCTCGTCGGGTCTCCTGAACCACCGCCTGCGTGGACCAAAATTCCGTGCGATAGATCCCGCGAGCTGTGGTCACCACCAGCAGATCACCCAGCGGTGTATCCATCCAGGTCCAGGCGGGGTGCGAAGGCAGGTGCATGACTCAATGGTCACACGGCACGGCTTACATCACTCCACAGACCCCGACAATTAGGGCATAGCATCATGACCTAATTGTCGGTCAAGCCTTGACTGCACTCCCACTGAACAGGTTAGGTTCACCTCAGTTGTTGCGACGGCGGAAGCACAAGGAACCCTCAGCACGGGAACCACAAGCACCACTCAAAGACCTGGAGAACCGGATGACACCCCCACGTGAAAGCGCGAACACTCGCAGCCACACCACCGCTGAATCCGGCACCCAGTCCCAGCAGCCCTGCCACCTTGACGTGGCCGCCACGGATGCCGCAGCACGTCTACTCAATGGCGCCGGCAAACTCACCGTGGTGTGTCACGACGGCGAACGCGGCTTCACCCTGGAAACCGCTTTTCACGGTGCAGGCGCAGATGGTCGCCGCTATCTGGTGGCAGCCCCCACTGATGACGCCTGGCCAACCATGGAACCGGGGCGGCCATTACGGGTTGCCATGACCATTGCAGCGGAGGCTCCGGTGGCGGAAATCCGCATGAACACGGCGGAGCTTTCCGGACACGCGTGGCTCACACGCTGCACAGAAGATGAGGAACACGCGCTGTTGGCCGAGGGGCCCCTGCCCTCTGACATCGCTCGAACCCTGGCGTGCTGGCCCGGAGCCCAACTGTGGCACGTGGAGCCACTGCGGATGACCGTTCATCACGTGCACGGCTCGCACGCCCTGGACCATGAAGCCCTCAAGCCGCGTTCTGCATGGCCCACTCCAGAGGTGGAGGTTGAGGCCGTTGAAGCATTGCGCTGCCAGTGGGGAACGTATCTGACGGAGATTGTTCCCGCACTGCGGGCTGCGGCCAGCGTGACCGCAGCCTTCCCTGACGCACCGGGTAGCGTGCACTGCGCCACGGGGCGCGCCTACCCGGTAGCGGTGACTGACCGCGAAATCGCGTTCCTGGTGGCCGAAGGCCCCCGGCGCGAAACGGTGGTGGTTCCGCTGGATCGAACGGTGAAATCGGTTGAAGACCTGCTGCTGGCAGTACGGGATCTCACCGAAATCAACGCCTGACAGCACCACGGAAGACCCCACCCGGCAAGACAACGGTGGCCCGGTGACCTACCCCTACGTGGGGGATCACCGGGCCACTGTTGTGACAACTACAGGCCAGTCTGGCTCTTGTGCGTCAGCAGAAAGGGCTGAAACTCAGCGAGCCTCAAAGGACATGCAGGCTTCCGAGTCCCCCACGGTAATGGCGGAGGCGGTGCACAGCAGGTCCTGGTTGAACTTGCAGTTGGCGCGCTGGCAGGCCCCTACGTGGGCACTGGCGGTGGGCAGGCCACCGCGGGCGTCCAGGGAAATGAAGGTGGCACAGCCGGAATCCGTGATGGTCACGGCTTCCGCGGTGCAGCCCTGGTTGTTGTATGCGCAGGCGGTGACGGTGCAGGTCTTGACGTCGGTGACAGTGGCCATGATGCGATTTCTCCTTGAAGTGAGCTTCGGAACCGGGCGTCCCGTTCAGCGTGGTCTGGAAGTGCGACTGACTGGCTCTTGTGGGTAACCCTTCAATCAACCTGATGCACTCAGACTAAAGAACGTAATCACCTACCACAAGCAAGGAAAGCCTTACAATAATTAGCGAAAGATCATATTTCCTAATCGAGTATTAGGCACCTGACAAGCCGATTCACCATTTCAGTGCGTAATTCAACGTATTAGGTCAATAAAACCTTCGCTAACTCCGGGAACGTAATCGAGCATTAGGCAGGGGTGGAGCAGGAAGTGCTTGCGGCTGCCCGGCTGGATACGGGCCGAATCGCTGCGCATGATCTGCTGAAAGTCCAGCAGCAGCCAAGACAACCTCATCCGGAGGCCCATCCACTCCGATCTCATGCTGATAGATGGCCCGGTAGGCCACCACTTCCTCGTGTGACCGGCCAATGAAGTTCCACCACATCACGATCTCCTCACCCAGCGGAACGCCACCGAGAAGCAGAAGGCGGGTGGGTGCGGCGTCGTCGTCGTGAGTGGTCACGGTCAATGTTGAGCGGCCCGGAGAAAAGTAAGCCAAGTGATCCACGGGTATCTCCACGCCATCCGCGCGTGGTGCACCACGATCCACCAGCAGAGCATGTTCGAAACTGGGGTCAAGGCCCAACTCCACGGAGGCGCCGGGCTCCACCACCAGCTCAGCACCCAGCAGCGGCGGGGTGCGCGTGTCCACGGGTGCCGTGGAACCGGCCAGGGAACCCAGGAACACTCGCAGGCTCCATCCAGAGCCAGCCACCGGCTCCGGAACGTAGTGCACAAAATCGTGCTCACCGTGGCGCGTGGACTCCGGCAGCGCATACCAGAGTTGAGCCCCGTGCAGCACCCTGGTCTGCGCGGTGGAGAACTCCTGGTGTGTGATCCCGCGCCCTGCCAGCATCAGGTTCATTTCCCCGGGCCGCACCACGGCGCTGTTACCGGCGGAATCCAGGTGGTCGATCTCTCCCGTGAACAGCCAAGACACCGTGGCCAGCCCGGTGTGCGGGTGCCGGGCCACATTCATGCCGTTGGATTCTGAGACATCGTCAGGACCGTAACTGTCCAGGAAACACCACGCTCCCACCAGGGAACGTTTGCGCTGCGGCAAGGTACGGCGCACCGTCATGCTCCGCGGTCCACCCAGGGGAACCATGCGCGGTGGCAGGATCTGAATGTCTTGACCCCCATCCGAGCTACAGACAGTCTCCAAGGGGACGGGTTCGGTGTTGCTCATGATCTCCTCAGCGGGTCAGGTGCTGATAATCGGTGTTCTTACGCAGCCAGATTCGGATGTAAGGGCATGTGGGGATCACTTTCCGGTCGGCTGCGGCCGCAGCATCCATGGCTGCCCTGACCAGCTGAGCTGCCAGACCTTGATTGCGATACTCAGGACGCACCCCGGTGTGGATCAGGTTCCAGGCCGGTGAACCATCGGCCAGCTGAGCCTCCTGATAGTTGAGTTCACCGATCACCTGATCCTCATGGAGCAGTTCAAAAACCTGTCCGGCGGGATTGTGCCGCACGGAAAACGAGGTGTCCGGAATCTGGGTCATGATCTGGCCTTTCGGCAGTTGTGGGAGCCGTGGGACTGACGCGCGGGCTGGCAGCGCCGCTTTCCGCGACTCCAAGGATTGGGTGACACTTCACGTAACGGGAGCGGTGATCCGAGTATTCCTGGCAGCATGTCACGATGTCCCCTGACAGACGAGCCGCGCAGCAGTGGTGCGCAAGGCATGGATCGGGGAAGGTAGCCGGTGGATTTTTTGGAGCGCCACCAGGTGGGTTTTTACCTGGGTTCCGTGGCGGTGGGGCTACTTCTGGGCTTGACGGTACCGACCTTTGCCACAGGTTTGGAGGCGCTGATCAATCCCGCCATTGCCGTCATGCTGTGGAGCACTTTCCTGGCCATCCCAATGGTTCGAGTGGTTCAGGCGTTGCGGGACATCAAGTTTCTGGGGCTGCTGCTGGGATTGAACTTCCTGGTGGTCCCGGCGGTGGTGTGGCTACTGACCCGCCCCTTGACCGATCACCCCGCTCTGCTCCTGGGGGTTGTGCTGGTGTTGCTGGTTCCCTGCGTTGACTGGGTCATTGTGTTCACCGGATTGGCCGGCGGAGACAGCGCCCGTATGACGGCAGCAACCCCCGTGCTGATGGTGGCTCAAATGCTGGTTCTGGCCCCGCTGGTGGTACTGATCGGAGGACCGGAGCTGGTGGTGGACGTGGCACCCGGGCCGTTCATCACCGCACTGCTGGTCTTGCTTGTGCTCCCCCTGTTGCTTGCCGCAGGCGTGCAGTCCTGGGCGACTCGGAGCGCTGCGGCTGCTCGGATACAGCGGGTGGGCCAGGGCGCCATGGTCCCGTCCCTGATGGTGGTCCTGGTCCTGGTGGTGGCTTCCCAAATTGCCGGTGTGGGCTCGCGGTGGGTTGAGGTGATCTGGACCGTACCCGTATTCGTCGCCTTCGTGGTGACCATGACGGCCTTGGCAACGTTGAGCACGCGCGTATTCCGCACAACGACGTCGCCTGCCCGAGCCATTGTTTTCAGCTGTGTGGCGCGCAATTCCCTGGTGGTATTGCCCTTGGCCTTGGCGCTGCCGGAGCAGTTCGATCTGGTGCCTCTGGTGGTGCTGACTCAAACCGTGGTGGAACTGGCCGCCATGGTGCTACTGCTGCGGGTGGTCCCGGCCTTGGTACCCGAACGTGGGATTGCGGAGTGAACTTTGCGCACGCCAAATGCGTTTTCCGCCCTGCCACAGCGCATTTGCCATGCGCAAAGTTCCCAGGGTCCGTGGCATCTCAGGTCCGTGGCAGGAGTCATCCCGTAGTGATGTCCCGCCGGCTTACCAGGGCCGCCGCAGCCAGCGTTCCCACCACACCCACCCCGGCCAGCAACCCCATCTGCGCCCAGGGCCAGCTGTCCCCGGGTGCCGGCGCCCAAGCGTAAAGACCGAGATTCCGGATCCACTGCGGAAGATTCACCAACCCACCAAAGGTTTGCAAGAACGCTGAAACGGCAATCACGGCCCAGATGGCACCGGCCGCCCTTGGCACCAGTGCAATGAGCAGGGCTGCCCCACCGATTCCAGCCATCACCGCTGGAAGTTGTCCAAAGGTTGACGTCATGGATTGCCGGAAGGGCTCACCGGCTCCGACGTCGTTGGCCATTTGCAGCTCCCCCAGCCAGCCCATGACACCGGCTGCGGCGGCCAGCAGGAAAGCAGAGCTGAACATTGCAACCGTGCAGCGGGCCAACAGCGAGCGCCAGCGGCGAGTTCCCGCCGTCAGCTCCAGATCCAGGTGGCCAGATTTTTCCTCCACCCGCCATTTCAGCACCGCAGAGATGGCGAACACAGCCACCAGGAGGGCCACGTAGAACCCCAAGAACTCGTAATACTGGGCAAGGAGGTAAGCGGGATCTGAGACCTGCTGCTGCGGCACCGAACCACTGGCGGACATCTGTTCAATCAAGTCTCGCGTGGGCTGGCTGTCCCGCAAGGTCTGCACCAATCCTGCCGTCATGGAGCCGAACAGGGCAGCCACCAACAATACGGCAACAAACCAGCCGAGCACATGAGGGCGCCCGGAGGCCCAGCTCCACCCCTCCACCGTGGCCACGCTCAGTCTGCGCCGCGACGCCGAACGATTGGGGAGAACTGCGGCCAGGTACTCCCGGGAACGGTAGAGCGCAGTGACCACTGCCAGCAGCACCACACACACTCCCGCAAACACAGCCAGGGTCCACAGCCGGTCTTCCGTGTACGGGGAAACCACTTGTTTCCAGCCGAACGGAGTCCACCAGTTGAGCGTCTTCAACCACTGGGGCCACGCGGAATCGGCAATGGCTTGATCCGCCACCACCCGCATCAGGAACGCCACACCCAGCCCGGTGAACGCCAAGGCCCTGGCGCCGCGTGCCTCATCGCGCAGTTGGGCACAGAGTATGGCCGCCAACCCAACAGTGAATGCTGCGAGTGTGGTCACGGCTCCGAAGCCCAAGGCCCCACTCACGGTGAGTTCGGTGGTGGAGGTCATCTGCACCAACAGGATGGCTGCGGACCCGCCGCCCACCAGCGCACACGCGGTGAACACCAGGATGACGGCTCCCACCAGCGGTGCTACAGGATGCACCCCGGAGGTACGTACCAGTTCCAGACCTCCGGAATCCTCCTCCCCGCGAGTGGTGGAGATTCCCAACAGCAGTGCCATCACGCACGTCAGGATCACCACGTAGGAGCCCACCTCCCACGTGAACAATTGCCCCAGAGTCCCGGGATCATTGAGAATCCCGTAGAGCAACCGCATACCATCCGTGTTTTGCATCTGAGCCACCAACGGTGCTCTCTGCTCCAACCCGGGATAGGTGCTTTGATAAGCCGGAACGGTGATGGCAACCATCAGCAGCAACGGCACACACCAAGCCACCAATGCCACTCGATGCCGCCGGAACATCAGCGCCGTGGCGGCCCGGACACCCCATGATGGGTGACGCTGGGCGCTTGCAGCTCGGTGGTTTGCAGTGCTGCGGGAGGCTCGGACAGTCATCGTGCATCCACCTGGTAATGCCGCAGGAACAGATCCTCCAACGACGCCGCTGCAACCGTCACGTCCGTGCAGCCCGCGGCCGCCACTTCCGCAAGTGCTGCGGGCAGAGTGGAGCGTTCAAGCTGGATAGTGAGGGTGGTTGCGTCGGCTTGGCCCGCATCTGACAGGTTCCCGGTGGGCGGCACAGGTTCTACGTCAACACTCCCCGGGCGTGCACCATTGATCCCCCGCGCGGAGAGGGTTCGGGCCAGAGAGGTGAGGGTGGCGGCGTCGTCGTGAATGGTGAGCTGCACGGCAGCCAAATGCTGCAAATGCGCCAAGGAACCGGACTCCACCACTCGACCGTCCTTGATGATGGTTACATCCGTGCAGAGACGTTCGACCTCGCTGAGGATGTGGGAGGAGAGCAAGACCGTGCGGCCGTGAGCAGCTGCCTCCTCCACACACTCCTGAAAGACCTGCTCCATCAACGGGTCCAAACCGGACGTGGGTTCATCCAGGATGAGCAGGTCCGTTGGCGCAGCAAAGGCGGCAACCAGCATGACCTTCTTGCGGTTACCCGTGGAGTAGGAGCGAACTTTCTTGGTGGGGTCCAGGGACAGGCGCTCGATCAGCTCACGCTCCCGGCTCTTGTCACGCGTCCCTCGCAGCCCAGCCAACACATCCAACACCTGGTAGCCAGTGAGATTGGGCCACAGCGCGGTGTCCCCGGGGATGTAGGACACCCGGCGGGTGACCTCCGCGGGGTGCTTGCCGGGGTCCATGCCCAGCACCGTCACCGTGCCCCGGGTGGCTCGGTACAACCCCAGAAGCACCCGAATGGCCGTGGACTTCCCGGCCCCGTTGGGGCCCAGAAAACCGTGCACCGATCCACGTTCAACAGCCAGATCCACACCATCCAAAGCACGGAAGGGTCCGAAAGTCTTGACCAGGTTCTCAACCTGAATGGGGATTTGGTGAGTCATGACGTTACTCCAGTGATGGTTGCTCCACTGATGGGGACCGGACCCGCGGGGTGTCTCTGACGTGGATTCCCCTCAAAAACACCTTGCTCTATGAGCTGTGTCAGCCCCTCCAAGGTCCGGTTCAGCAGCATTCGTTGATGGGGATCGCGGTACTCCAGCATCAACAGGCGCATGACCACGGAGCGAACTGCCGGCACCTGCCACCCGGGGATCACTGCCAGGTAGAGCCGCACCAGATCCGGGTGATCCTGGCACCACACCAGCATGTCCTCGGACAATTCAACGACGGCGGGGCCCACCGCCTCTCCCTCCATCTCTTTGAGCGCCACAAATCTGACCAAGAAGTCCACGCACTGCTCAATATGGGCTTCCTCCATATCCAATGCCTCCACCAGATCCCTGTGGATCAGCCCGCGGTGACACAGCATCTCCGCCATGCGCCGCTCCCTGCGCAAAACGCGCTGGATGTGAGGATCGTCAGGGACAGCTTGTTCAAAACGGGTGTAGATGCGGTCAATACGCAATGGAACGGAGCTCAACCCCCGGCCAGATTTGGCCGATTCGATCAAGTGCAGAATGCGGTCGCGCTGGTGGTGGAGTTCTTCCATGGAGGCCTCCACCTGAGCCAGCGCGGCTTGCAGATCGCTGAGACCGGCCACAGGCGTGGGAGTGCTCTCCTGGACGGCCACGACTGTGCCGGTTTCAGACCTGCCGGGGCTCTCCCGGTCAAGGAGATCACGCACGCTGCTCAGTGGTAGGCCGGCTTGCGCCAACCAGCGAACCCGGAGAATGCGAGCAATGTGGGGGAGGTCGTAATCACGACGACCACCCTGGACCTCCGGGACCGGCACCAGTCCCTCACGGTGGTACCACCGGATGGTACGCACCGTGGTGCCGGTGAGTTCAGCGGCATCTTTGATCTTCATGCTGCCATGGTGCGCTGTGACGCAACGTCACAGTCAACGGGGCCGTGAAATTGCCGTACTTGCCAAGGGTCAGGCACCCACACCGAACTTTGCGCACGCCAAATGCGTTTTGCGGACTGTCACAGCGCATTTGCCATGCGCAAAGTTGCCAGGGTCAGGTGGAGAAGTCACTGTCAGGTGAAGAAGAAGCGCACCAGGTGGAAGAACACGGGTGCGGCGAATACCAGGGAGTCGAACCGGTCCATGATGCCGCCGTGCCCCGGGATGGCTGAACCAAAGTCTTTGACCCCGCGGTCACGTTTGATGGAACTCATCACCAGTCCGCCCAGGAATCCCATCACGCAGGAGACCAGCGCCAACAAGGCTGCTTGCCACGGGCTGAACGGGGTGGCCCACCACAGCGCAGCACCTAGTGCGGTGGCGCTGAGTACCCCTCCGATCAGACCCTCCCAGGTCTTGTTGGGACTCACCGACGGCGCCACGGGGTGCTTGCCCAGGGTTTTGCCCCAGACGTATTGCAGCACGTCAGAACCTTGAACCACGATCACCAGGAACAGCATCAACGCCGCCCCCTGCACTCCACCGGATCCCGGCGCCGAGCCTTCTGCGGCAGCGCGTCCCAGTTCCATCCCCACGGGAAGCTGCAGCAATGCCGGAACATGGGAGACCGCGTAAACACAGACCATCAACGCCCACTGAACGGAAGCCGCGCGGTACATGAAGTTGCGAGTCTGGCCTTGCAGCGCAGCCACCGCGGGTAAGAACAGGAAGGCGTACACGGGGATGAACACTGCAAACATGCCGTACCAGTGCTCCCACAGGAACCAGTAGTGCAGCGGGGTGATCACAGCCAGCCACACGATGGTGTGACGATCCCGTTTTCGATCCGGCAGCAGTGCCGCCATCTCCCGCAACCCCACCAGGGAGAGCACAGCGAACATCACAACGACGGCGGTCTCCCCCACCAACAGCATGAGACCCAATGCGCCAATCATGATCCACCAGGCCCAGGTGCGCTGGCGCAGCTCAGATTTGAACGCGGGCTTGTTCTTGAGCCACACGGCGCTGATGGTTTCCACGATCACGGTGGCCACCAGCAACACGGACACCGCCCCGAACAGAAGCCACGCAGACTGGCCGCCGATGAGACCGATGGGTGCGGCGTCGTCGAAAAATTGGTGAATCCAAGTCATGGTGCAATGCCCCCTGAAGCCTGCTGGCGCAGGTCAGCGGCGATTTTACGGAGGCGCACCACCACGGTGACCAGGGACCCCAGTGCAATCGCACCCAGTGCCACCACCAAGAATGTGCCCGGCGGAAGGTTCAACTGTGCGGTGGTGGCCGGCTCGATGGTGGCCAGCACACAACCCGAGGCCAGAATCCACATGCGGCGCGGTTTGGACATGGGGCCGTCAAAGTAATTGGACAACCCCTGGGCCGCACCCAGAGCGCGCACATACGCGGTCAACACGGCCAATGAGGCAGCCACCCAGCCCAGCGTGACCCCGCCGGGTACCTGCGTGGCGGCATATCCGGCACCGGCCAGAAACAGGATGTCCGACAGCCGATCGGGAAGTTCGTTGTAGAGATCACCCACCGGCGAGCTCATGCCACCTTCCACCGCGAGCATGCCGTCCAGCATGTTGGCCAGCAGTCGCAAAGGTGCGCACAACGCCGCGCAGAGGAGAAGAAGGGAGCGGGTGAGGGCGTCGTCGTTGATTCCGGCCAGGACCAGGCATGCGCAGCCAACGGCGGCGATGATCACGGAGGCCACGGAAATCATGTTGGGCGTGACGTGCAGGTTTTTCAGGATGACGGCTGTACGTTGCGCCCAGCCAGTGGTGCGTTGGGGAACGTGCCGGCGCATGGTGCGATCTTGCTGAGTCACGGGGCGTCCTCTCCCGACGATTGGTGCTCAGGTACTCTCCCCTATACTTTACACAAGCAAACTCAGGGAGGGTGTTGTGAACAATCGCAGGCGGTTGCGGGATCACGGGATTGCTTTCGGGTGGGGAGTGGCTGAGGCCACGGTGTTTTTTGTGGTGCCGGACGCCTGGACCTCCTACCTCGCGCTGCATAAACCACGGCGCGGATTCATCACGACGGCGACCGCCACCGCGGGTGCCCTACTGGGCGGTGCCGTGGTGCATCGGTGGGCCTCCATGGTTCCGGCAGCTCACTCCGCTGAATGGGCTGCGCGGATTCCGGCCATCAACACCGCGATGGTGAGCAAGGTTGACCGGCAGATGGCCGAACACGGGTTGAAGTCGCTCATGATCGGGCCGTTCACGGGTACTCCGTACAAGCTGTATGCACGGTCAGCGGGGGTCCAGGGCTTTGCCTTGGTGCCGTTCGTGGCATGGTCGATTCCCGCGCGAATGACACGGTTTGTGCTGGTCACGGGCGTTGTGGGAGCGCTCGCGGGAACGGCCCGGCGAATCGGTGTCTCCGGACCGGGGCGGGGGCTGGCCCGGATTCCCGGAGTCACGGCGGAAGGTGCTGAGCGCGTGGTGTTCGTAGCGAGCTGGGCGGCGTTCTACGCGTGGTTCTTCCGGTCCGTGGGACGGTGAGGTCTCGTGTTGTCCCGGCTGGTTCAGTGCCGCTCAGTGCCGCGGGCAAGCCGTGCGCAGTTTGATACCCCATCAGGGCTGATGGAGTATCAAACTGCGCACGGCTTGCCCTTACAACTCTGCCCAGAATCGTGACATGGTGGGCCCAGACTTCGGACATCACAAACCACGGAGGCTCGTTTGAAGATCTCGCTGGCTCAGATCAACACCACGCCGGACGTGGACCAAAACCTCTCCCGTGTGGTGACCGCAATCCAGCAAGCCGCCCAAGACGGCGCTGAGGTGGTGGTGTTTCCCGAGGCCACCGCCTGTTCATTCGACGGTGACTTTTCCGGCTTCGCCCGCGAACGCTCGGACAGCTTCCATCAAGCCGTTCAAGCCGCTGCCAACAAACATCAGATTGCAGTGATCCTGGGGTCCTTCACTCCCAATACGGAGGACGCCCGAACATCGAACACGCTGGTGGTGGCCCGCCCCGACCGGGAGCTGGTGCTCTACAACAAGATTCACCTCTTTGATGCCTTCGGATTCAAGGAATCAAAAGGCATTGCCCCTGGTGATCAGACTGTCACCGTGGAGATCAACGGTGTGACAGTCGGCTTAGCCATTTGTTATGACCTGCGCTTCCCAGAACTCTTCACGCGATTGGCGCGGGAGGGGGCAGAGGTCGTCGTCGTTATTGCATCCTGGGGGGACGGACCGGGGAAGGCCGAGCAGTGGGACTTGCTGACGCGAGCCAGGGCCCTGGATTCGACGTCCTTTGTGGTGGCCTGTGGGCAAGCGGTTCGGGATCTCCGCCGAGAGGGAGAAGCCACGCGGACCCCGCTGGGAGTCGGCCACAGTGCGGTGGTTGGACCCAACGGCGCCGATATTGCGCGCCTGGACGGCGCTCAGGCGCAGCGCACGGTGCTTCTGGACCTGGACAACGTGAATCAAACCCGCGAATCCATCCCGGTGCTGGCCAACCACCGCTTGTAATCGAACTGGCCGGCCCCTTCACGGCAACGACGACGGCCCGCGACCGACAATCGTCGAGCAGCATCTTGCCCGCATGAAAGTCCTGATGCCGCACAAATAGTTACCACGGTCACACGCGTTGCAGAGCCATACCCAGGGTCATGCCCACCACCACGGCAGCCACCGCCGCTAAAGCGGACCCCGTCAGATAAGCCGCAGCAAGCCATCTCTTGCGCTGATAAAACAACTGCGTCACCTCAAACATGGCGGTGGAAAAAGTGGTGAATCCCCCGCAAAATCCCACCACTGCAAGGCCCGTCAAGGACCATGCGTACCCGGGGCCAGCACCCTGAAAAGCCACCACCGCCGGAGAAATCACCGCACCGGCCAACCCCACGGTCAGCCCCAGCAGCAGAGATCCCATCAGGTTGATCAGCAGCGTGGACAGCGGCAGGGCGCCGTGCCATCGCAGCCGAATCTCACCGTCCACCACAAACCGTGCGGCTGCACCCAGGCCTCCGGCGCTCGCAGCCAGCAGCATCAAGATCACGGACGACCCTCCCGCGACTGCACCATCTGCCTGCCCACCTTGGCGCCCAACCACACGCCCACAAACGCCAGGACCAAACCACCCACCAGACTCACCGCCAGATAAAGACCCGCAGCCACCAACGGCGCAGCGGACCCAAACCCGCTGGCAGAGCTGACAGCCAACGACGGCGACCACCCCAACAACGTGATCGTGTCCAAAGCAAAGCCCGAGTACGTGGTGAAACCACCGAAGAAGCCGGTGCCCAGAACCAGCCTCATGAGCCGACGCCCGGGGCCTTCCTGCCCGACCTGGACCAGAGCCTGCAGCAGAACCCCCAAACCAAAGGCCCCCAGCAGATTCACCACCACAGTGGCCAGGGCCGCGCCGCCAAACCACAACGTCAGCACATCCCCTAGCGCCAGCCGCATTCCGGCACCCAGCGCACCGCCCAAGGTCACGGCAAGAATCAGCCCGGGGCGCCTGTGCAGCAGCATCGGTGCTCCGCGGTCTGCAGCCTTGAAACGACCGCGTTGGGCCTGACTCAGTGATCCATGCTGGGCCCGCCACATCCGGCCGCAGGATGCCAACTCTGGGTCACCGTGATCCTTCACGACTTCACCCGCGCCAGCGATCCAAGGCGCGAGCCAGACGGTCCAGTCCTTCACTGATGACTTCCGGTGGGTTGGTCACGTAGGACAGACGCATGGTGGAACGGTCGGGATCATGGGCAAAAAAAGATTCGCCGGGCACAAACGCCACGCCCTCCTGCACGGCAATCGGCAACAGCGCAGTGGTGTCAATACCGTTGCCCAACGCCGCCCACAAGAACATGCCACCATCCGGTGAGGTCACGGTGGCACCTTCGGGCACAATCTCCAGAATCTCCCGCCGCATCCCGTCACGCCGTTGTTTGTAAACCTCCACCACGGTGCGGATGTGGGCGTCGACGTCGTACGCCTCCAGATACCGCGCCACCGCCAGCTGGTCCACCACCGAGGAATGCAGCCCCATGGCCTCCTTGGCAATGGAAATGGTGTTCATGATCGGCCCTTCACCGCGAATCCATCCCATCCGGATTCCGGGCGCCATGATCTTGGAAATCGAGTTCAGCAGCAGGCTTTGATGCGCCATGCCCGGCAGGGCCGAAATCTGCGGGATGGGTTCGCCCGCAAACCGCAACTCGCCGTAGGGGTCGTCCTCCACCAGCGGAGTTCCGGTGCGCAGCAGCACGTCCGCGATCTCCTGGCGCCGCACGGCCGGCATGCACACCCCGGACGGGTTCTGAAACGTGGGGATCAGGTACACAAACTTGGGCTGGTGTTCGCGGATCAGGTCTTCCAGCGCATCGGGGCGAGCGCCGTCGTCGTCCGCGGGAATGCCGATCATCCGGGCACCGGAGGATGCAAAGGCTTGCACCGCGGCAAGGTAGGTGGGGCGTTCCACCAGGACGACGTCGCCCGGGTTCAGCATGGCGTTACCCACCAGATAAATGGCCTCCTGGGAGCCTGTGGTCACCTGAATCTGATCGGCTCGGGTGGGGATGGAGCGTGAAACCCGCGCCGCGGCCTGTTCGCGCAACTCCGGCTCACCCGGTGTGGAGGCGTACTGCAACGCCTTGGCGGGGCGGTTGGCAAATACCCAATCGAAGCTGGCGCGGATGTCCTCCGCAGCAAAAAACTCCGCGGCCGGGGCGCCGCCCGCAAAGGAAATGACGTTGCCCTGGGAGAGCACGTCCAACAGATCCCGCACCGCTGTGGTGGTCACTCCGGCGTAGCGGTCAGCCACGGGGAAGGTCACGGGCGGGTTCTGGGGTGCGGCGGCAGACAGGTCAGACATACCCACGATCATCCCACTCCGGCCCGCAACGCACGCCACCGCGCAGCACTTCTTGCACATTCAGCTGCGCATCGAACACCACCAGATCCGCACGCGCCCCCGCTTGGATGCGCCCAACACCTGCCAGTCCCAGCACCTGAGCCGGGATCGACGACGCCGCCCGCACGGCCACTTCCAGCCCCACCCCCACCGTCTGGATCGCATACTGCACGGCCTGGTCCAGCGTCAGGGTGGACCCAGCGATGGCCCCGGTGTCCCGGATACGCGCCACCCCATCCACCACGTCCACGTCCAGCGGCCCCAGGCGGTAGGAACCATCCGGTTTCCCCGCGGCGGACATGGCATCTGTGATGAGCGCAAACCGCCCCTGGGCGGCAGCAACGGCCATCCGCAGGACGGAGGGGTGGACGTGGACGCCGTCGGCAATCAGCTCCACCACCACGGTTGGATCGGAAAGGAGCTGTGGGATAGGCCCTGGCTTGCGATGATGCACGGAAGGTAAAGCATTGAACAGATGCGTTCCAACGGTGGCTCCGGCGTGGATGGCTGCCTCCGTCTGCTCATCGGAGGCATCGGTGTGTCCCACAGCAGCCACCACCCCCCGCGAGTGCAACACCTTGATGGCCTCCGAGGCACCGGGGCGTTCGGGAGCCAGCGTGACCATCCGGATGTGCCCGTCTCCTGCATCAAGCAGTCGGTTCAGGTCTGCCAGGTTGGGGTCGATCAGCAAGTCAGGATCGTGGGCACCGCAGCGGCGCGGAGAAAGCCACGGGCCCTCCAGATGGATGCCCGCCAGCTCACCGGCTTGGCACAGCGGGACCAACTGCCAGATTTGCCGTTCCAGATTGTTGATGGTGTCTGTGACCAGGGAGGCCACCATGCTGGTGGTGCCGCGCGCACGGTGTGCAGCCAAAACCGCTTGGGCGGCCTCCCCGCCTTCCGTGAAAGCTGCTCCTCCCCCACCGTGTACGTGCATGTCAACCAAGCCCGGGGCCAGGATGTTCTCCCCGAGTCTGCGAACCTCAGCGCTCCCGTCGTGATCCGGAACCCCGCCAGGTCCCGCGTCAACGATCTGCGAACCACGCACTTGCACCCATCCGGGGCGCGCCGGACCCTGGGGGAAGATCACCCGCTGGGCATGCAGGATCAGCTGCTCTGCTCTCACAGTCCCTGCCAGTCCGGCTTGGACTCCCAGGCCTGCCGAGCGTAGGAGGCCAACTGCAGACGGCACGCCGCGGCCTCATCCAGAACCACCGTGACATGCGGGTGGAACTGCAAAGCGGTGGCAGGCCACATGGCGGACACGGAGCCTTCCACCAGGTGATGCACGGCCTCCGCTTTGGCCTGCCCAAAGGCCAGCAGCACCAGATGACCGGCCTCCATGATGGTGGCAACACCCTGGGTGAGGCAGTGCCGGGGGACCGTGGCGACGTCGTTGTCAAAGAACCGAGCGTTGTCCACCCGGGTCTGTTTTGTCAGGGTTTTCAAGCGCATCCGCGAGCCCAGCGATGACCCGGGTTCGTTGAATGCAATGTGACCGTCCGAACCTATGCCCAATATCTGAAGGTCGATTCCACCGGCGCCGGCAATGGCACGTTCGTAATCGGCGCAGGCAGCAGCAATGTCCTGTGCCGCACCGTCAGGGCCGTGAACATTCTCCGGTTTGATGTCTGTTGGTCGCACGAATTCACGGTCGATCACCGTCCGGTAGCGCTGCGGGTGATCAGCACTCAGGCCAACGTACTCATCCAGCATGAAGGCCTGAGCCGATGCCAGGCTCAGTTCCCCCGCCGTCACCCGCCGCCCCAGCTCACGGTAGACCGCACCCGGACTGGAACCCGTGGCCACCCCCAGCACCGGGTTCGGCTTGGACTGCACCAATTCAACGACGGCGTCTGCCACCAAGGCGCCGGCCTGTTCCTGGCTTTCCACAATGACAACTTCCATGGGTCAGACCTGCCCTTCAGGGTTCGGCTGATCGGATGCGGGGTTGTTGCGGGGGCTGGGTTCCTTGGCACGCCCAGACCCCGCCTTTGCACTCTTGGCTCCAGCCTTCTGCAGCTGCGGGTCCACGGCCATGGAGGTGTCGCCGTCGCCCTCACGGCCGGGAGTCCGCAGATTCCAGAAGCGAATGACCACCCGGAAGAGGATGTAGTAGATCACCGCATACATCAGTCCAATGGGAATCAGCATCCATGCACGCTGGCCAAGCCCAAAGTTCATGACGTAGTCAATGGCACCCGCTGAGAAGCCAAAACCCATGTGAATGTCCAACGCATTGACCAGCGCCAAAGAGGTACCGGTCAGCACTGCGTGCACCAGATAAAGCGGCCAGGCCACGAACATGAAGACAAATTCCAGGGGTTCGGTGATACCCGTGACAAATGCGGTCAGCCCCACGGAGAGCATCACACCACCCACGGCCTTGCGGTTCTCCGGACGAGCCTCATGGGTGATGGCCAAAGCGGCTGCGGGAAGGGCAAACATCATGATGGGGAAGAAACCCGTGGTGAAGATTCCGGCAGATGGATCACCCGCAAAGAACCGGGCAATGTCCCCGTGGGCACCCTCAAAATCACCCAGCTGGAACCACGGAAAGAAGTTCCACAGGTGGTGCAATCCCAATGGGATGAGCAGCCGGTTGACGAATCCAAAAATTCCGCCGCCCAAAACGGCGTTGTCCGCCACGGTTTCACCGGTCCACAACAGACCCGAGGCAAACAGGGGGTAGGGGAAAGCCAGGAGAACGCCCAGGATCACGGCGGCCCCGGCCACCATCATGGGCACAAGGCGGCGCCCACCAAAGAATCCCAACCAGTCCGGCAACTTGGTTCTGTGAAACCGCTCCCAGAGTTTGGCAGTCACCAAACCGATGATGATGCCTGCCAGCACGCCGTAGTTGATGACCGGCGGTGCACCGTCCGGGCCTGCGGGAAGCACCACAGGGGCCATGGCATCAAAGACCGCCAGCAGGACGAGGTAACCCACCACAGCGGCCAAGGCCGTGGAGCCATCGCCCTTCTTGGCAAAACCGAAGGCGATACCCACCGCGAACAGCAGCCCCAGGTTCTCGAACAGCGTGCTACCGGCTGAACCAATGACGGCCGCCACCGTGTGAAGGCCGTCGAACCGGCCCAAGAGATCGTCCTGCCCCAGCCGCATGAGCAGTGCTGCCACGGGCAAACTGGCGATGGGCAACATGAGGCTACGGCCCAGGCGTTGCAAGACCTGCAGCGTCTTGGACGGTTCCTTACCTTCAGCTTTTTGATGGGCGCTGGCACCCAGAATCCCCAGCAGCGGCATGGACTGGCCCTCTCCGTCTCCCGTACAGTGCATTCAACTGGTCATAACCAGTGTTGTTGGTCACTGTGACGGACCACATGAGAAGCTGTCAATAGTCTGGGAAACAGCTCAACACATCAATCCCGGATGTACTTGCGCAAGGAGGAGTCATGTCCAAGCCCCAAGAGATTCTGGCCGCCCTGGGTGGCGCTGAGAACGTGGAAGAAATCGAAGGCTGCATCACCCGCCTGCGCACGGAGGTGGTGGACAGCTCCCTGGTGGACCAGGAGACCCTGAAGTCTCTGGGAGCCCACGGGGTGATGGTGGCAGGCACAGTGGTTCAAGTTGTGGTGGGCCCGGAGGCGGAAAACCTGGCCGAAGACATCCAGGATCTCCTGTGAGCACGCCCGTCCTCACCCCGTTCGGCGGCACTGCCGTCGCCTTGAGCGATGTCCCGGATCCGGTGTTCGCCCAGGGGATGCTGGGCCCCGGTGCCGCAGTGATTCCCGACGACGACGTTGCGCACCTGACCGTCGTCGCCCCCATTTCCGGCACGGTCATGAAAGCCATGCCGCATGCTGTGGCCTTGGTGGCTGAATCCGGCCTGGGGGTTTTGGTGCACGTGGGGATTGACACTGTTCAGCTCAAAGGTGCCGGTTTTGAAGTCCTGGTGGAGAAAAGGCAGACCGTGACGGCCGGCCAGGCGATGCTGCACGTGGACGCCGCAGCGGTGCGCGCTCAGGGTTACAACCTGATCAGCCCGGTCGTGCTCATGGACGGGGATTCGGGTCAGATCACGCAACCCACCGTGGGGCTGGTGGTCCCCGGCCAGCCGCTTTTCCAGTTGAGCACCTGAGCACGGCAGGTGAGCACACCATCAGGGGCAAAACACGCTCAGCTACGTGATGCGCTGGAACACATGATCCAGCAGGACCTCACGGTGGGTGACAGATTGCCCGGCGAACGTCAATTGGTGGTGGACTTTGGCGTTTCCCGAATCACGGTGCGCCACGCCATAGCTCAGCTGGTCAACGACGGTCTGCTGATCCGGGAACATGGGCGCGGAACTTTTGTGGCCCACGGCATGGCCAGGTCGCGCCTTCATCTGGCTTCATTCAATGAGGACATGCGCGCCGCAGGGTTGAGGCCATCAACCCGCGTGGACCTGGTTCAGGAGGGACAAGCCCCGGAACATGCCGCTGCCCACCTTGGGGCAGACCGTGCCCTGCGGGTCCGGCGGCTGCGCTTGGGAGACGGGGTTCCCGTGAGCGTCGATGACAGTTGGGTGCCCACCGGGGTGTTGCCGGTCAGCTCCGACTGGGAGCACTCGTTGTACGCCATGCTGAGCCGGGCTGGAACCCCCGTGACTCGCGCCGAGCAGACGGTTCAAGCCCAGGCGGCCACCGCAACCGATGCAGCCCTCCTGCAGATAACCCCGGGTACCCCGGTGCTGGTGTTTCATCGCCGATCATTCAGCACCCCTACACAGCCTCACCCGAACGACCGTGAAATACCCATTGAGTATTCGATTTCCGTGTACCGAGCGGATCGCTACCAACTCCACATGGAAGTGGTGGCGTGATCTGCGACTGACCCGCAGGTGGTCACAGATCAGGTTTAGGCTCCAAGAACACCAGCAGGATCCAGCAAAGGAACCGTCACCCATGGCCGAGCACCCGGAATCCACCCCATCAAGCAGCGCCAGCCCACTGGGCGGTACTGGCCCGATGAGTAGTTGCAGCCCGGTGAGTAGTCCCGGAACGCTGAGCAGCAATGTCACAGACACCGCTCTGATTTTTGAGGGCGGCGGTATGCGCGGCAGTTACACCGCCGGCGCCGTGACCACCCTGCTGGGGGCCGGTATCCATTTTGACTGGGTGGGTGGCATCTCCGCCGGTGCCAGTCACACGTGTAATTACATTTCCCGGGACGCCCCCCGGGCACGCCGCACGTTTGTGGAGTTCTCCCAAGACCCCCAATTCGGCAACTTGCGCACCTTTGCCCGCGGGCAGGGCCTGTTCAACGCGGAGTACATTTACGAAAAATCCGGGTTGCCCAACGCCTCCCTACCGTTTGACTACCAAACCTTCACCCGGAACCCCGCCCGGTACAGAATCGGAGCGCTCAATGCCTCCACCGGAGAGCACGTTTATTTCTCACGGGAGGATTTGGAGTCCCAGCGGGATTTGATGGTTCAGGTCCGGGCGTCGTCGTCCATGCCGGTGCTGATGCCACCGGTGCACTACCGGGATGCCACGTGGGTGGACGGGGCCCTGGGGCCTACGGGAGGCATTGCCATCGACGCCGCCCGGGCGGATGGCTTCTCCAAGTTCCTGGTGATCCTGACCCGGGAGCGCAGCTACATCAAACAGCCCGAACGATTCGCCTCCGTGTACCGGCGGCAGTTCCGCAACCACCCCGCCGTCGTTGAAGCGCTGGATGCCCGCCCCGCCAACTACAACCGCACGCGGGAGGAGCTGTACGACCTCCAGGATTCCGGGCAGGCCATGATTTTCACCCCGGCCACCATGCCGGTGTCCAACGGTGAGCGGCGGATCAACCGGCTCCAGGCCGCGTACGCCGCCGGGTACGTCCAGGCTCAGCGGGAGCTACCGCGGTGGCGGGAGTTCTTAGGGCTTTAGACAGCGGGGCGAGTCCGCGCGGCAATCGACGGGCGGAAGTCAGCTCTCAGCCGGCGGCCAGGAGGCCCTTGTTCCGAATTGTGATCCAGCGGCCAGAGCCCAAGGACAGCGCACCTTGATCGGACAAACTGCGCAGGCGCCGGGACAGGGTTTCCGGTG
Organism: Kocuria sp.; assembly: GCF_030538595.1. GTDB lineage: Bacteria > Actinomycetota > Actinomycetes > Actinomycetales > Micrococcaceae > Kocuria. The sequence goes on along the minus strand of NZ_JAUNTS010000004.1, from coordinate 97,516 downwards.
TGGTCCCGATCAGGCTGGCCAGATCCTTCTTGCTGATCGGTAGCTCAAAGGGCTGATCCACCACCCCGTTGGAGGTTGTGATCAGGTAATCGCCCAGCCGCTGAGCCACGGTGCGGTCAGCCAGGGAAGCCAACTGAGCTTCCGTTTCTTCCAGGCGCCGCGTGACCGCTTGCAGCATGTTCACCGCCATTTGCGGGCGCTGATCCAACCACTGCTGAACATCCAAGCGGGACAGGGTGCACACCTGGGCTTCGGTCAGGGCAGCGGCCATCCGTGGTGCCGGGGTGCCTGTGAGGACCGAGTGCTCCCCCATGAACTCCCCCGGACCCAGGATGCGCAGCAGACGTTCGGAACCATCAGCGGCAAGACGCACCTGCTTGACCTGACCGGCATGCACAATCTGCAACGCCGGCATGGCACCTTGGGCCTGAACCACCTCACCGCGGGAGACAACTCGTGCCGTGATCCTGGAGGCAATGCTGCGCCGCTCTTGAATGGGCAGATCCCGGAACAGGGGAACTTTGCTCACGCACGCAAACCGCGATTCCAGATCCAAAGCCAAGTTCCCGGAGGCATCCGGGGTTGCGCGGGCACACCCACAACCGCAGCTGGTGGACAAGAAATACCTCCTGTTTTGCATCAGCGTCACTGCTGATACCTGATGAAGCCACTTGCATACTTCTTCTTTGAAATGCCAGCGATATTTTGCCTGTCATGCCTCAATCAGCACGCCATGGGTGCCAATACTTGCCTGTATGGCCTTGGTCACCCTGTTTTTTTGCGGAGTCTTCCGGCCGTCACTTTTGCCCGGGCACCGGTGTTCAGGCCGTAGTGTTTGCGAACATGAGCACTTCTCTGGACGACGTCGCCGGCCTGGGTAATCCCGCGCGCAGCGCCCTACGCGCTGCCGGGTACAACACGTTGGAAGACCTGAACGGTGTGGCTTACAAAGACCTCCTGGCTCTTCACGGAGTGGGAGCCCGCGGGTTGGAGAGGGCCCAAGGCGCGCTGGTGGAGCGCGGATTGTCGCTGGACGGGGCGCCCGTTCCGCAAGATCGTTCCGCTGTGGTCACCCCAGGTAACACCGGCATCGGGGCGGCCGACCTCAAAACCCATCCGACTGCCGTGGAACCGGCTGAGTTCATCCGCTCGTTGGAATCACCGCGCCGGGTGCAGCAAGGACTGGCCTTGTTGGCCATGTTCAACCAGGTCACGGGAGAGCAGCCCGTCATGTGGGGGCCGTCCATGATCGGTTACGGGCAGGTCCATTACCGCTACGCCACCGGCCGGGAGGGCGACACCTTCCACATGGGCTTCAGCCCGCGCAAGGCCGCGATCAGCCTTTACGGGCTGCAGAATCACCCGCGGTCAGAAGAACTGCTCAGCCGCCTGGGCAAGCACCGCACCGCCGTGAGCTGCATCTACATCAACCAATTGCACGACGTCGACCAGCACGTCCTGCGCAAATTACTCACCCACGCGTGGGAGGCGGAGCCAAAGGTCTGCTGACCCCCTGCCCCTGCCCCTGGCTGCCGAGTGTCCGAGTTTGGTCGATTCGGCGCCCTGGAATCGACCAAACTCGGACACTCGGCAGCCAGGGGTGCGCGCACGTGGAGAAATCGCACAGAGTGCGTACAGGAACCCGAAAGCAGCAGCAAAACATCCAGGCATTTGATGTGTTCCATGATGAACACACAGATGAATACCCCTTTCCGCACGCGCCAGTGGCGTCAGCGCACCACCAAAGTGGTTGCATCGTTGGCTCTCCTGGGCGGGCTCACCCTGACCGGTTGCGCGCAAGCCTCCACCACCAGTGACTCAACCAGCGCATCCAACACTTCCACCACAGCGGCCGCCCAGAGCAGTGCCGCCGCCACCAGTTCGGGCAGCACCACCACGGCTGAGACCATCAGCTCCACCACCGAAGCCAGTGAGGCTTTCCTGTCCACGCTTTCCGATGAGCAGCGTGAAGCCGTCCTCTACGACTACGACGACGACACCAAATCCACCTCCTGGTCCAACTTCCCTGTGACGTTTGTGGACCGCGCCGGGTTGAACCTCAGCGACTTGACCGAGGAACAACAGCAAGCTGCCTTGGCGGTACTGCAAGAGCTGATGAGTGAAGAGTCCTATGCCACCGTGGAAGGCATCATGGGCGGAGACCAGTACCTCAACGACAACAGCAGCACCACGGAAGATTCTCTGGGCCAGTACTACATTGCGTTCTTCGGGGACCCGTCAGACACAGAAGCCTGGTCCCTACAATTCGGTGGTCACCACCTGGGAATCAATGCGGACCTCAATGGCACTGAGGACACCATCACTTTTGCCCCCACCCATTTGGGCGTGCAACCGGCCGTTTACACCAATGAAGACGGCGAGGAAGTGCAGCCTTTCGACGGCATCTACACTGACGCCTTTGCCTTCTACAACAGTCTCAGCGCTGACCAGCAGGAAACCCTGACCTCGGGCGAGGTCACCATGTGCGCCCCCGGTGACACCTGCGACTTTGAGACCGGCTCAGGCCTGTCTGGCTCAGACCTGACCGATGAACAAAAAGACCTGCTGTTGGAGCTGATCGCCAATTGGGCGGGAATGTCAGATGAACAGACCAATGAGACGGCCATGGCGGAGATCGAGGCAACCCTTGATGACACCGTGATCGCCTGGTCCGGTGAAACCACCTATGACATGAGCACCGGCGACGGCATCTCCTTCTCCATCTCAGGGCCCAATGTTTACGTAGCCTTCCAGGCCCAGTCTGGTTCAGCTGGAGCGGATGTGGAGGGCGTGTCCACCTCCGGCTGGGGCCACGTGCACACCATCTACCGTGACCCCACCAACGATTACGCAGGCAGCGTCACCCAGGAAGCAGCCACCGGAATGGGCGCTGGAGCCCCGGCCGGCGCCTGACCTCAGCCAGCACCCCCACCCCCTGCTGCCGAGTGTCCGAGTTTGGTCGATTCCAGGGCGCTGAAACGACCAAACTCGGACACTCGGCAGTCAGGGTGGGGTGGGGTTAGCGGGGGTAGACGCGTAGCCATCGGACCGAGTGCGGCGGGAGGTCCACACCGTCTGCCAGGTCCAGGATGCGGTCATCCAGCAGGGAGATGGCTTCCCGCTCAAAACCGGACACGGTAATGGGCTCCACCCGGTGGGCGTAGTCATCCACATTGGCCAGGCACAGCACCGTGCTGGGCCAGCCCTCCGGGTCCAGGCCCGGGCGTTGGTAGGCCACCACGTGCTGGTTGTTGGGCTCAAAGCCGATCAGATCGGCGCCGTCGAACTCCGTGACCTGCTGGCGCACCCGCAGCAGGTGTTGAATCCCCTGAAACACCCGACCCGCAACCGTGCTGGAGTTCTCACGATCCCGGTATCCCTGTTCCGGGAATCGAGGGCGGTGAGCCCACCGGGAGTCATTGCCGTTGGCTGGGTCAAGGTGCCAGTCCGGATCATTTGTCTGGGCCAGCTCATCCCCCAGGTAGAGCAGCGGCAACCCTCCCGTGGACATGGCGATGGCGTGAGCCAACAGAACCCGGTTGACGCCGTCGTCCGGGTTGCCCGTGGTGGTTCCCGCCAAGGAAGCGGTGGTGCCACAAACCCGTGCGTCCCCGGTTTTCGGGTTGTACTGGAAGGCCACACCGTCCGCAAAGGAGCCCGGGAAGCGGCCCGTGTAGAAGTCGTTGAGGAACCGCCGGTGGTGGTAGCCGTCTATGCCGCGGCGGGCGGCGTCCTCATCAGAGAAGGTCCAGCCGATGTCGTCATGACTGCGCACGTAATTGACCCAGGCGGTACCGGCCGGGAGGCCGTGGCGCTCGCTGATGGCATCGTTGAGCAGGGAAGCCTGACGGGTGGCCAGAGCCTCCCAGGTCAGCGCCATCTGCAACGGGTTGTAGGAGATCTGACATTCGTCCGGGTGGATGTACTGCACCACCTCGTCCGGGTGCACAATCGCCTCCGACTTGAAAATGGTGGCCGGAGCCGCAATCCGGCACACGCGGTTGAGCATCTGCACAATCCAATGCGCCTGCGGCAGTGACTCGCAGGAGGTACCCAGCTCCTTCCAGAGGAAGGCCACCGCATCAAAGCGCAGCACCTCCGCGCCTTGATTGGCCAGGAACAACATTTCCCCCGCCATGGCCGCCAGAACTTCCGGGTTGGTCCAATTCAGATCCCACTGGAAGTCATGGAACGTGGTCCACACCCAACGGTGATCCCCGGGAGCCACCGGAGTGAAGGAACCCGCGTGGTCATCCGGGAAGATCTCCCGCGTGGTCAACTCAAAGGCATCCGGCATGGTGCGGTCCGGGTAGATCCAGTAGTAATTCTGATACTTGGGATCCCCCGCACGGGCGGCTTGCGCCCATTCGTGATCATTGGCGGTGTGGTTGAGCACAAAGTCCACCACCAGGCTGATTCCGCGATCACGCAGGTCACCGGAGAGTTCGGCCAGCTCATCCATGGTGCCCAACCGGGGATCTATCTCCCGGTAGGAGGAGACTGCGTAGCCGCCGTCGTTATTACCCTCCGGAACCGCAAAGGCGGGCATCAGATGCAGGTAAGTCAGCCCCAGTTCTTCCATGTAGGGGATTCGCTCCCGCAGACCCGCCAAGTTTCCCGCCCAACGGTCCACGTAGCACACCCCACCCAGCTGATGCCGGGAGAGGAACCAATCCGGGTCCGAACTGCGGCGTTCGTCCAGTTCACGCAAGTCCGCCGAGCGTTCACCCCAAGAACGCGCCAACGCAGCGCCCAGCCCCACCATCACGGAGGTCACGTGCTCCCCGGAACCGTAGGTGCGCCGCACCAGATCAATCAGTGCCGGGTAATGCAGGTCCAGGCGCTGCACAAAACCCAACGCCTCCGATTCCTCCACGGTTCCGGCTGCCATGAGTGCTTCCAGGTGCTCCAGGGCACCCGCCTTGGCAGCCTCCACCACGGCTGTGGTGTTGTTCAGGTCCGTGGGCTGCTCGGTGGAGGGCGGCACGGGCGTGGAGGACCAGAATCCATCGGGTGATGATTGCATTGCACTATGGTCGCCTGTCCCGGTCAGTCACGGCAAAAGTTGACAGGTCATCGGGTCAAGATTTGCGTCACGTTGGGGCGCGTCGAGCGCGAATGCGCAGGCTTAGGGCCGCTGACGCGCGCACGGGCCTCAGAACTGGCAGTTCGACACGGTCAGCCGCCCGGAAGACCACCTACCCAAGGACCGCACGCATCCTGGGATGCTGGTGGCAGAACGCGGATCAAGGAGGCACCGCATGACAGTCCCCACTCGTCCCCGGCGCCCCGGCGCAGCACGGCAGGATCCCCTCCTGGAACAGCTACGAGCCTGGCCCGGGGACACTGTCACCTCCGAGCTGCAGCGGCTGACCACCGCTCACGATGCCTCTCACTACCTCCTTTATCCACGCGCCCTGGTGCGCCCCCACACGGCCGCCCAAGTTGGTTCCCTGCTCCGCATTCTGGAGCGCCACGGTGCGGGGCTGACATTACGCTCAGGTGGCACCTCCCTGTCCGGGCAGGCGGTCACGGATCAAGTTCTGGTGGATGTGCGGCGGCATTTCCGGGGATTCGAGATCCTTGACGACGGCGCCCGCATCCGTATTCGCCCCGGCTCCACCGTCCGTGAGGCCAATACGGCCCTGGCCCCGTACGGGCGCAAGTTGGGGCCGGATCCCGCCTCTGAGTCGGCCTGCACCGTGGGTGGAGTGATTGCCAACAACTCCTCCGGAATGCACTGCGGAACGGAGTTCAACACCTATCAGACCTTGGAATCCATGGTGCTGGTGACCCCCAGCGGAACGGTGGTGGACACCGCCGTCCCTGATGCTGACCAGCTCTTGCGAGAGGCCGAGCCCGAACTCCACGAAGGGTTGCTGCGTCTGCGGCAGCGCGTGAGAGAGAACGCGGATTCGGTGGCCACCATCCAGCGACTTTTCGCCATGAAAAACACCATGGGGTATGGACTCAACGCTTTCCTGGATCAGGCCGTACCGGTCAAAATCCTGGAGCGGTTGATGATTGGGGCGGAGGGCACCCTGGGGTTTGTGGCGGAGGCCGTGTTCCGCACCGTGCCGATTCACCCTCATGTGGCCACTGGTTTACTGGTGTTCCCCGATCTGTATGCGGCAGCTGAAGCCGTTCCCCAGTTGGTGGCAACACACTCCGGGACCGTGGAACTCATGGATGCCACGTCCTTGAAAGTTGCCCAGGCCTCCGGCCAGGCACCACGCGCCATCACCGGGATCGCCGTGGATCAACACACCGCTCTGCTGGTGGAATACCAAGGTGATGACACGGAGGAGTTGGCCCAACGCACCCACGGCGCCCACCACCTGTTTGCCCAGCTTCCACTGGTCGCACGTCCGGAGCTGACCCAGGACCCCGCCGCCCGCGCTGGTTTGTGGACCGTACGCAAGGGTCTCTACGCCGCGGTTGCGGGACACCGCCCCTCCGGCACCAATGCTCTGTTGGAGGACGTGGTGGTTCCGGTGCAGCGGTTGGGCAGCACGTGTGAAGCTCTCACGGAGATGTTCAGCGCCCATGACTACCGGGATTCAGTGATCTTTGGTCACGCCAAGGACGGCAATGTCCACTTCCTGCTCAACGAAGACTTCTCCGACCCCACCTGCTTGGCCCGTTACGAACGGTTCACGGAGGACATGGTGGACCTGATCCTGGGCCACGGGGGATCACTGAAGGCCGAACACGGCACCGGGCGCATCATGGCCCCCTACGTAGAGCGCCAATACGGGACCGAGTTGTACGCAGTCATGCGGGAACTGAAAACCCTGGTGGACCCCGGTGGGCTGTTCAATCCGGGGGTCATCCTCAACAGTGACCCCCGCTGTTACCTCCAAGACCTCAAAATTGCCCCCACCCTCACCGATCCGGCGGAGGCAGAAGCTGACCGCTGCGTGGAGTGCGGGTACTGCGAACCCGTCTGCCCCTCCAAGGACCTCACGCTCACCCCGCGACAGCGCATTGTGGGTCGCCGTGAAATCACGGCAGCCCACAACCGCGGGGATCACGACGACGCCGCTGCCCTCCTCACCGAGTACTCCTACCAGGGCGAACAGACATGTGCCGTGGACGGCATGTGTTCCACGGCCTGCCCCGTGTTCATTGACACCGGGGACTTGGTGCGGAAGCTGCGGACCGAAAACACCGGTTGGTCAGAAGGAAAAGTGTGGGATGCAGCGGCCAAGAACTGGGGGTCGGCCGTCACGGCGGCCTCCACGGCACTGAGCGTGGCCAAGGCCGTCCCGCCCGTGCTACCGCGCACGGCCACTTCACTGGGTCGCAAGATATTGGGGGCAGATCGCGTACCCGAATACGTGGCTGGGTTACCGCGGGGCGGTGAGTCGCGGCCCAGCGGGGTGAAGGCAGAAAATCCCGTGGCGGTGTTCTTCCCTGCCTGCGTGTCCACCATGTTCGGGGCATCTCCCGCACGGAGAGGGACTGATCAGGCAGACCGTGGGGAGCGGGAGGAGGGTGCGGCGTCGTCGTTGTCCTCGGCCCAAGCGTTCCTGGCGCTGTGTGAGCGGGCGGATGTTGAAATCACGGTTCCGGACAATGTCTCCGGAGCGTGCTGCGGAACCCCGTGGAAATCCAAGGGAAAAACCGCCGGGTACACACGGATGCAGGAGATCACCCTGCCGCTGCTGTGGGAGGCCACGGACCGTGGGCGGTTGCCCGTGGTGTGCGATGCTTCCTCCTGCACGGAAGGGTTGGAGGTGATGAAGGCTCACGCGGCGGCTTCCGAGTTCAGCGATCTGCGGTTTGTGGATGCCGTGGAGTTCGTGGCCAATCAGGTGCTGCCGGAGCTCACTGTCCGCCGCAGGAAAGGGTCCATGGCGCTGCACCCCACGTGCTCCTCCACGCAGCTGGGGCTCAATGGCGCGCTGAACGTATTGGCCCAGGCGGTGGCGGAGGAAGTGGTCACCCCGGTGGCCTGGAACTGCTGCGGCTACGCCGGGGACCGCGGAATGCTGCACCCGGAACTGACCGCCTCCGCCACGGCCCGGGAGGCCGCAGAAATCACCCAGCGCGACTTTGACGCCTACGCCTCCCTGAACCGCACCTGCGAACTGGGAATGACTCAGGCCACCGGCAAGCCGTACCGCCACATCCTGCAACACCTGGAGAACGCCACCTCCCCCACCTCCCCCTGACTGCCGAGTGTCCGAGTTTGGTCGTTTCTAGCCGTCAGAAACGACCAAACTCGGACACTCGGCAGTCAGGGGGTGGTGGGGGTGGGGGCTTCTGCACGCTTGGGCACAAAGAAGGACACCGCAATGGCCAGCACGGAAATCCCCGCCGCCACCAGGAACGCCACGTGGATACCGTGAGCCTGAGCGGCAATCGCGTCTGATCCCGCGGCAGCAGCACTCACCGCGCCCAGGGACATCAAGGTGATGAACAGCGCCGAACCAGCTGCGCCGGAGACCTGCTGCAAAGTGTTGAGCAGAGCACTGCCGTGGGAGTACAGGGACTGCGGCAGGCTACCCAACGCGGAGGTCATCAACGGGGTGATCAACAAGGCCAGCCCGGAGCTCATGACCACGTGAGCGGCCACAATCAGCCACAGCGCAGTGTCCTGCCCCACCGTGGCAAAAGTCCACATGGCAATGCTGAGCACCACGGTCCCGGGAATGACCAGGACCTTGGCTCCGTGACGGTCATAGAGCCGCCCCACAAAGGGAGCCAGAAGACCCATGATCAGACCACCCGGAAGCATGGTCAGACCAGTGGTCAGGGTGGAGTGACCCAACACGTTCTGCATGTAAAGCGGCAGCAAGATGACCACGCCGAACAGCGTGCTGAAGGAAACGATCATCAAGCCCAAGGAGATGCTGTACGTGGGCTGCTTGAAGGGCCGCAGGTCCAGCAGCGCCCGATTCTCCCGCTGCAGACGCAGCTGACGCCACACGAACAACGTCAGGGAAATGACCCCCACCACCAGCGCCGGAACCGGCGGGACACCGCCACCGGTCTCCGCGGATTGGCCGGCATGGCTGCCAAAACCGCTCAGACCCATCACCAGGCCGCCAAAGCCCAGCACGGAGAGCACCACGGAGAGCAGATCCAGCTTGACCTTACGGGGCGTTCCCATGGAAGGCATCATCAAGGCACCCACCACAAGGGCGGTTATGGCAATCGGCAGCATGATCAGGAACAGCCAGCGCCAGGTCAGTGCACCCAGAATGATCCCGGAGATGGTGGGGCCAATGGCCGGGGCCACGGAAATCACCACGGAGATCATGCCCATGACCGACCCACGGCGTTCGGCAGGCACCACCGTCAGCACGGTGGTCATCAGCAACGGCAGCAGAAGAGCGGTTCCGGAGGCCTGGATCACTCGCCCGGTCATCAGCACCGGGAAGTTGGGGGCGGCTGCGGCCAACATGGTGCCTGCCGTGAACAGGGACAGTGCGGTCATGAAAACCACACGGTGCGGCAGACGCTCCAACAGGAAGCCTGTGGTGGGAATGACCACCGCCATGGTCAGCATGAAACCAGCAGTCAACCACTGGGCCGTGGTGGCGGGGATCTGCAGATCATCCATCAGATCCGGCAATGCCACGGAGAGCACCGTCTCATTGAGAATCACCACAAAGGCAGAGACGATCAGCACGCCCAGCAGCGTCCGGACACGCTGAGGTGCCAGATCTGTGGAAGATGCTGATGAGTCCACGCCTGCCACGCCCTCAGTGTTCTGGCCTGGGCTGGGGACCTGGGGAAGTGAACCGGTGTGGGTCACGGACATGTGGTGCTGCTCCTCAAGAAAAGCCCGGCCAGACGCGTTGAGGTGGCCGGGAGCGCGGGAGATTTCCCGAGCACTGAACAGTACAACTTCAGTGATGCGTCCCGTAAGTGGTTCAGCGCAGGTGTGACGCATCGGACAGCACACCTGCCGCCACCCTCTCAGCGGCAGCCCTCAGTGACAGCCCCAGCAGGCAGCCATGAACCCACAGCAATGTCAGCAGGCGCTCACCGCAACCTCACTTCTTCTTGCTGCGAACCTTGGCGGCAGCACCCTTCTCCGTGCGGGCACCGGCGTTGGCCAGTTCGCCGCCGTCGTTCTCCAGGTGGGCGCGCACAAACCACTGGAAGAGCTCCAGTTCCTTGACCTGCCCAATCAGCATGTCTTCCGTGACCGGGTCAATGTCCCCGGCCTTGGCCAGAGCCTTGCGATGGTCCTCCAACAGACCCGTGTAGACCAGGTCCAGGGCCGCCAGGTGCTCGTACACCCCCGCGCGGCCAATGCTGTAGTCATCCCAGGAACGTTCGGCCACAATGGCCCCGGACAGCCCGTTCGGGGCGTACCCCAGGGTGGCAATGCGCTCGGCGACCTCGTCCACAAAGCCGCGAACCAGCTCCACCTGCGGGTCCAGCATTTCGTGCACGCTGATGAAGCCGCGGCCGGTCACGTTCCAGTGGGCGTGTTTGAGCACCAGCTGCAGATCGTTGAGGGCATGCAGACGGTCCTGCAGCACGGAGGCCAGTTCCAAGCCCTGCTGATCGGTCAGACCCGGAACGGTGTAGTGCGCAACTTCGGTTTTCTTCTTGGCAGTCTTTGCGTTCTTGGCAGCCATTCTTGCCTCCCTTGGCTCGGCGCCCGCCGTCGTTGGCAGGGTGAGCACACCCCAACAAACGACGACGACGGTGGGTGTCACCCACCGTCGTCGCTCTCAGCAGGCTACTGATGATCTACGTAACCATCATGAGCCAGCGGTTTGATCCGTGTAAACGCTGTTCGCTGACAGGCTCAGCAAACCTCACCTGCGGGAGCGGCCCAACGCCGAGTCGATCTCCGCATCCACGGACTCCTGGGCCATGCGCTGGTCCCGCGCCTCCGGAGACTCCACCGGCGTGCGGTCCTGATGCAGCGAATCGCCCTCCACGTCCACGTTGGGCAGGATCTTGTCCAGCCAGCCGGGGAGCCACCATGCCTTGTCCCCCAGCAGGGTCATGAGCGCAGGCATGATGGTCATGCGGACCACAAAGGCGTCCAGCAGCACGCCCACGGCCAGGCCAAAGCCCATGGGGCGAATCATGGACAGGTGGGAGAACATGAAGCCTGCAAAAACGGAGGCCATGATGATCGCCGCAGCAGTGACCACTGCTCGTCCACCCACCAAGCCGCGAACCACCGCCACCCGGGCTGGGTGCCCGTGGACGTAGGCTTCCCGCATCCCCGTGGCAATGAACAGCTGATAGTCCATGGCAAGGCCGAACAGGATGCCCACCATCAACGTGGGGAGGAAGCTCAACACCGGCCCGGGGTCAGACACCCCGAACAGCGAGCCCAACCAGCCCCACTGGTACACGGCCACCAGGGCACCCAAACCACCCAGCAGGGAGAGCAGGAAGCCCAGGGAAGCGATCACCGGGACCACAATTGAGCGGAACACGATCACCAGCAGCACCAGGGAAATGGCGATCACCACGCCCAGGTACACAGGCAGGGCATCCGCAAGAACCTGAGAGATGTCAATGTTGGCTGCGGTCTGGCCGGCCACCCCAATGGAGGCATCGTCCGAGGACTGGAAGTCTGCCGAGAGCCCCCGGATGTCATTGACCAAAGTTTCCGTGGCTTCATCTGCGGGACCGGAATCCGGGACCACCTGGAGAATGGCCAGGTTGGTGCCGTCCTCAATGGGCGCGGGGACCACATTGTGCACGTCATCCAGTTCAGCAATGCGTTCGCCCACGTTGAGCTGAAGGTTGGTGGCATCAGCCGTGGAGGTGCCCTCCGGGTATTCCACCACCACGGTCATGGGACCGTTGCGCCCGGCACCAAAGGTCTCATCCACAATCTGGTAGGCCTGGTACTGGGTGGAATCGGCCGGCTCAGAAGAACCGTCCGGCAGGCCAAGGCGCATGCTCATCACCGGGATGGCCAGCAGGATCAGCGCCACGGAGGCCACCAACACGGTCACCAAAGGACGCCGCACTGCGCGCGGAGTCTTGACGTGAGCCGCCTCCTCCACCAGGTGGCCGGCCCGGATCTCCTCACGCTGTGCGGCAGGCAGCAACTTGAAGCCCACCAGGCCCAACAACGCCGGGGTCAAGGTAATGGTGATCAGCACGGCCACCAGCACGGAGAATCCGGCAACACCACCCATCAGGGCCAGGAACGGAATCCCCGTGACCGTCAAAGCCACCAGAGCAATCATCACCGTGCAACCGGCAAACACCACGGCCGAGCCCGCAGTTCCGGTGGCCAGGCCAATGGATTCGTAGAGTTCAACGCCACGGTGCAACTGCTGACGGTGCTTGTTGAGCACGAACAGGGAGTAATCAATCCCCACGGCCAGCCCCAACATCAGGCCCAACACCGGAGTCACGGAAGCCATCTGCACCACACCGGACAGTGACAGCGCGGCGGTGGCGGCAACGCCCACCCCCACCAGGGCGGTCAGCACCGGAAGGGCGGCACCAATGAAGGTGCGCAGCATGATGAACAGCACGATTGCAGCCACAATCAGACCGATCACCTCAGCTGCGCCAAAGACCTCCAGGTTTTGGGCCAGTTCGGTGGAGTAGTTCACCTCAACGCCACTGATGTTGGCATCGTCAATGGCGGACATGACCCCGTCTTTTTCTTCGGGTGCAATGTCCGGCTGAGCTGCGTGGAAGTTCACCGTGGCAATGGCAGTGGTGCCGTCCCCGGAGACAAATCCGTAGTCACCCATCAGGTCCATGGAACGCTGACCGGTCTCCAGCTGCGCTTCCTGTTCCGTCACGGTTTCCGCGGTGGTGCCCTCGGGTACCGCCCCGGCGGCTACCGCTCCTTCCAGCTGCCCGGAGTCACGCAGTTCAATGAGCTGCCCCAGTTGCTGTTCGCCGTCGGAAATTTGCTGCCGCTGAGAGTCCAACTGGTCCTGGGCCTCGAACGGGTTGGTCACGGAGGCCACCCCGGAGACCTCCCTGGCGTCCTGAAGAGCTTGGCCGATCTGTTCACGCTGCGAATCCGTGAACGCAGAGCCGTCCTCGGTGCTGAACACCACGGTGCCCACGCCCTCGTTGGCTTCCGGAAGCTCCTGGGAGAGCTGATCGGCCAGTCGTTGAGTCTCCGTTCCTGGGATCTCGAACTGGTTGGTCAGGTTGCCACCAAAGCCAATGAATGCGCCGATGGACAGAGCCAGGATGACCACCCAGGCCGCCACCACGGCCCACGCCTTCCTGGCGGCCCCCAGGCCGAGACGGTAGAGAAATTTAGCCATTGATCAGGCCTTTCAGTGCATATCCCGGACTTGCGGCCCGGGCCGGTTGAGGTTGTTTGTGGATGCTGTGATGAGTTGGTCGGTGAAAATTGGGTTGGGTAGGTAGGGCTGCGCCTGACGACGCCGCTAGGTGGCGATTCCCTTGCCCAAGGAATCCATGCCCTGGCGCAGAAGCTGCTGCCACAGAGCACGGGTTTCCTCAGTCAGCTCTCCATGTGTGGCGGCAAACCATCGGTCCGCGCACACGGTGATGGTGGTGATCAGGTACTCGCCCAACAGGTGGGCCTGGAACGGGTCTGCGTGATCCACCCGGTCCTGCAGGATGCTCACAATTTCGCGCGCGGTGGCATCCGTGGCACGCACGGCCAACAGTTCAATGTCCGTGGTGGCCTGGCCGGGAATGTTCGCGGGTTTGTAATCGACCGATTGAGCACGGGGCTTGCCCTGACCCTCCGGAAGAAACGGGGCGATGGCCTGACACACCGTGCCCACCACGTCCAGATGAGACGCCTCCTGGGCAAACTGCCGGAAGGCCGTGGGCAGATCAGGAAAGCGCTGCTCCCCCAAGCTGGTGCGGAACTGGGCGTACAACCCCGCAATGGCGTCCAGGAAGGAGGCCTGAACAGCCTCCTCCACTCCACCAAAGTGATTGAAAACGGTCCGGCGGGAGACCCCGGCAGCCTGCGCCAAGTCATTGACCGTGAAGCCCTGGAGGCCGCGTTCGCGGGCCAGCTGGGCTGCTGCCACCACAATGGCGCGGCGGTTGTGCCATTTCAGCGCTTCACGCTTGTCACTTGGAGGGGTGCCTTGGGTCAAATCCACGGGATAGAATCTACTCAAGTTCTTGCACACCGTGCAACATCATTGAATGTGAGGTACATCCCATGCCGCGCAGCAGCGCCACTCACCAGTCCGTGGGGCCCATCAAACGAGCCCTGACCTCCCCCAAAGCACTGGCCGTTGGCATGTCTCTGTGGCCGCCCTACTTGGGCGCCGGTGTCCAGGTGCAGGAGATTTCTCCGGATTGGCGTCGCGTGCGAATTAGCATCCGTGCCCGCCCGTGGACCTCCAATTACGTGGGCACGGTATTCGGCGGGACCATGCTTTCGGCCACCGATCCGTTCTGGATGCTGATCCTCATGAAGAACTTGGGCTCCGATTACATCGTGTGGGACCGCCAGGTGGAGGCCCGCTTCCGCAAGCCCGGCCACGGCCACCTCCATGCCGAGTTCGCCATGGACCAGGAGACTCTGGAAGAACTGCGCGCGGCAGCGGACACCGGCGAGCGCGTACTGCGCTGGTTCAGCACCGACCTCAAGAACACCGACGGTCAGGTGGTGGCCACCGTGCGCCGGGAGATTTACGTCAAGCGGAAGGGTTGATGCAGCTCTTTCACCGCTCAGCTCACCAAAGGCGCACCCCAACCGGCTCTCAGCCCGCTTTCTGCTCCAGTCACGCTCGGTGCTAAGTTCGCCGTCATGACTTCTACCCCCAGCGGCTCGCGCAACACCCCCGCGCAGTCCTCCACCGCAGGTTCAGGCACCACCCCGGAGGCTGTCGCTGACGCAGCAACACCACACGTCACCAGCCATCTGGGTACCTCCATGAAGGCCCGCCACCTGGTGATGATGAGTTTGGGCTCTGCCATTGGCGCGGGTCTGTTCATCGGTTCCGGCGCGGGTATTGCGGCGGCGGGGCCTGCGGTGTTGCTGTCCTACGTGATTGCCGGTCTGGTGGTCATCATCATGATGCGTGCGCTGGGGGAAATGGTGGCCGCTGCCCCCGCCTCCGGCGCTTTCTCCGTGTATGCGGAGCGCGCACTGGGCCCGGCGGCCGGATTCACGGTGGGCTGGCTGTGGTGGATTCAGCTGTGTCTGGTGATTGCGGCCGAGGCCACCGCCTCCGCCCAGCTTCTGGTGGGCCTGTGGCCTGTGGTCCCCCAGTGGGTGCTGGCGCTGGTGTTCATGGTGGTGTTCACCGCCATCAATCTGATGGGCGTGGGCAAGTTCGGCGAGTTCGAGTTCTGGTTCTCCATGCTCAAGGTTGGCGCCGTGGTGGCATTTTTGATCGTGGGTGTGGTGTTCCTGTTCGGCGGCACCCCCGCCGATCCCCCGGGCTTCAGCAACCTGACCGAGCACGGTGGCTTCTTCCCCATGGGCATTGCCGGAGTGGCAGCGGGACTTTTGGTGGTTGCCTTTGCTTTTGGCGGCATTGAGATTGTGGCCGTGGCCGCGGCCGAAACCTCCGACCCCGCCCGCAATGTCTCCCGCGCCATCCGCACCATTGTGTGGCGCATCCTGCTGTTCTACATGGGCTCGGTGGCCCTGATGGTCATTGCACTGCCCTGGAACTCGGAGTCATTGGGCGCTTCTCCGTTCGTGGCCACCCTGGATGCGGCTGGCCTGCCGGGGCTGGGGGCGGTGCTGGGCATCGTGATCGTGATTGCTCTGCTGTCCTCCCTCAACGCCAACCTGTACGGCGCCTCCCGCATGGTCTTCTCCCTCTCCGAGCGCGGCCTGGCACCGCGCGCTCTCCACCAGGTCAACAAACGCCGCGTCCCCGTGGCGGCAGTGATGGCTTCCACCGCCTTCGGTTTCCTGTGCGTGGGCCTGAACTACCTCTGGGCGGAAGCCATCCTGGGCATCTTGCTCAACATTGTGGGTTCAACACTGATCGTGACCTGGCTGGCCACCTTGATCTCCCACCTCATTCTGCGCCGCCGCGCGCACCGCAATGGTGAGCCCTGGCCCTACGCAACCCGGCTGTTCCCCTGGTCCAACGTGGTGGCTCTGGTTGTGGTGGCTGCCATTGTGGGCCTGGGCCTCACCGTTCCGGAGGTCCGTTTCCAGATTGTGGCCACCACAGCGCTGGTGGTTGCGCTCATGGTCATCGGCACCGTGATCGCCAGACGCCATGGCGGCAAGCGCCTCATGGAGGCACACACCGGTTCCCAGGCGCGCACCCCCGCACCGTGAGCCTCCCGCCCAGGTGTGCGGGCGTCGTCGTGACCTGGCAACTCCCACCCAACGACGACGCCCCCACCCCACCCTGCGTAGTCTGGAACCATGCGCACATTGATCTCTTTGATTCTGAACATCATCTGGCTCATCACGGCGGGGTGGTTGCTGTTCCTGGGCTACGTGCTGGCGGGGATTGTGGCCTGCATCCTGATTGTCACCATCCCGTTCGGGCTGGCCTCCTTCCGCATTGCCGGGTTTGTGCTGTGGCCGTTCGGGCGGGAAGTGATTGACACGGGCAAGCCCAGCGGGTTGAGCACTCTGGGCAATGTGATCTGGTTTGTGGTGGCAGGTCTGTGGCTGGCCATCGGACACGTGCTGACCGCCATTCCCCAGGCTCTGACCATCATTGGGCTGCCGTTGGCCTGGGCAAACCTCAAGCTCATTCCCGTGACCTGTTTCCCGTTCGGCAAGCAGGTGGTCTCCTCCTCTGACGCTCGGGCACAGATGCTCCCGGTGGCCCGGAGCTGACTTCCGCCTGCGTTTGAAACACGTTTTTGGCCGCATCCACGTGTTTGGATGCGGCCAAAAACGTGTTGGGACCGAGCACCATGGCCTATGCTGGCGTGCATGTGGACGTGACTGACAACCCATCCCGCGACTGAGGCTTTTTGCTTGACCCTCGCTGCCAATCGGCACGCATAGGACCCAAAGCTGCGCGCCCGGCGGGTACGTCACCACGCTACGGAGCACCATGCCCAGCCCCAATCCACCACGTTCCGCCACGCGCCCTCTGCCCAAGCCCACGGCTCAATCCACCCCGCCCATACTGCTGGATGGCCTGTCCTTCACGTATTCGAGTGCATCAAGGGCCACCATCACCAATCTGTCCTTGACCGCCCAACCGGGACAGGTCACCGGCCTGATCGGAGAGAACGGCAGCGGGAAGTCCACCGTGCTGCGCCTCGTCGCCGGTCACTTGGAAGCACCGGTGGGGATGGTCCGGGCGCCGTCGTCGTTGGGTTATCTCAGTCAGCGCGCCAAAGGCCCCGGAATCGGCACCATCACGACGGCGATCCACCAGGCCACCGCATCCATCAGGGCCTTGGAGCGGGACATTGAAGCTCTTTCAGAGCAGCTGGCCACCCAGGCCGAGAATCCTGAGATCGCCCAGGCTTGGGACACCACCCTGGCCCAGGCAGAACTGCGCGGACTGTGGAGCCTGGACGCCCGTATCAACAACATCCTCGAAGGACTGGGGCTCGGAGACCTACCACGCAGCAAACCACTCGCGGAAATGTCCGGAGGGCAGCGCCGTCGTCTGGATCTTGCCCTCACTTTGGTGGAGCGCCCCGACGCCCTGGTCTTGGACGAACCCACCAACCATCTGGACGACGCCGCAGCGGACTTCCTGGTGTCCGAACTCCAGACCTGGCGCGGGCCCGTGCTGGTGGCCAGCCACGATCGCTGGTTCTTGGATGCAGCAGCCCAAGCACTGGTTGATCTGGACCCGGGACTGGACCCCCACGGGCGCGGCGGTGACCTTCAGGGCACGGCCTACCGTGGTAATTACACAAATTATTTGAAGCAGCGCGAGGCCTTGCGACTGCGGTGGGCCCACCGGTTCACCGATCAAGAAGAGCAACGCGAGCGGTGGCAGGCCGAGGCCGAGTTGGAGGCCGGCAGCGTGTTCCACCGGTCAACGGCAAAGTCAGAGGCCCGAATAGCGCAGAAGTTCTACGCCGACCGCGCTGCCTCCACCCTCACACGACGTTCCCGCAATGCCCTGCGCCGACTGGAGGCAATCGAGCGAGAAGAAATCTTGCCTCCGCCAACGCCGCTTCGGATCGGTCCCGTAGAAGCCAACGCTGTGGAACACGCCGCGGACACCGCCATCACCGTCAGCCAGGTGGCGGTCACCGGTCGGCTCGAACCGGTGTCATTCGAGCTGACTCCCGGCGAACACCTGCTGCTGACCGGGCCCAATGGGGTGGGGAAATCCACTCTGCTCAAGGTGCTCAGTGGTGCCCTCCGCGCCGATGCCGGCACCGTCCGGGTTGATCCTCATTCAAGAATCGGCCTTCTGACGCAGGAACTCAGCGACCGCGGGGCCTGTCCACAGGAGGACCTTCCACCTGCCCGGAACACCCACGTGGAATCCGAGCACGATCAACACCTGAGCCCGGGATTACGACGACGCCGCGAACTCCAGCGCCTTCTGGCCGATCCGCCGGACATCCTGCTCCTTGATGAGCCGACCAACCACCTGTCGCTGGGACTGTCTGAAGACCTGGAGGCCGCGCTGAGCACGTGGGAAGGCACCTTGATCCTGTGCACCCACGACCGCTGGATTCGACGTCGCTGGCAAGGCCGCCGCTTGGAACTGCCCGTCTGATGCTCCAAGCCCAGCTGAGGGGCCTTCTCCGGCAATCGCCATAACAATGTCGATCGGACTCAGGATGTTCAACAGAAACCGTTACAGGTGTGGTCCATCTGTAACAGATTCCGTCGGTCCGAGGATGACCTTGGGCGTTGCAAGTTGCCAAGCGCGTTCCACGGGGTTCCATAGAGCTTCAGCCTCCAAGCCGCTGAGAACCGGATCCACAAACCCAGCCACGGCCGCCACCGTGTCGGCAAACTGCGAGGGGAGACTTCCACCTACCTCACCCAAACCTTTCCGGTAAGCGGCATAAGTCGAGTCACGCAACTCACCGAGCCCGTCAGCGGCACGTTCCAGTGGGATCAAGGCAGTTGCCCGAAACTCGGCGGTTGCCGCGAGTGCATCACGGAGTGGACCGCACTTGAGAACCTGGGTGCCGGTCAGAAGGTAGAGATCAGCGAAATCGCGCACGCGTGTGTTCGCTCTTCCCAGCTCGATTGCAGTGGTGAGCTTTTCAGCAAGCACGGTTTCTATCGGGTACCCCAGGAGGCGGATCGGTGGGGAACCTGGCCGCAATGTTGGCAGATCGACCGTACGCGGAGAAGGAGTGACGGGGTCGCCGAAATTGATGTCCAAGCGCAACTTGACCTGAGCGGTGGCAAGCTGCGCCGTCATTGTCACTCGCACGCCGGAGTACAGGGCGTCATCACGAATCACCGCGGTAGTAATGGTCTGGGGCAGGAACTCCACGCCGTCGTCAGGGTCTTTCATCGCGGCAATCTCGGCAACACGGGAAGCGACCGATTCTTCGTCGGATGCCATGTTACGTGCGAGCGCATCGGCATCGACTGTTGGACGGCGTGTGCCGAATGAGGCCAACAGCATCCCACCCTTCAAGATGAAATCTTCCGCGTATGCGGAACGGGACATACGCGACAGCCACCGCTCGACCACGTACATCGTGAGGAGTTCTTGCGTGCCCCGCTTCTGACGGCGAGCCTGGTTTTGCAAATCGAGGTATGCGCGTCCCGCCGCGCTGTCTCGTGTTGGTCGGCTCATCGGGCACTCGCAATATCAACCGCAGCACGCATCGGGCCGAACGCCCCCAGCGTGTCCGCGTAGTCCAACAGGAGTGCGGGCCGCGCACCTGGCGCGGCCATGTAGCGGCGCAAGGCTGCGTGCGCAATCGGCTCACCAAAACGCCTCCGAAATCTCATGAGATCCACCACCGTCCTCGCCGCGTCATACATGCGCACCGACTCTCCCGGTCCCGCCTCGAACGAGGTCAGACCGAGCTCGAACGCAGCCTCCTCGAAGCGGAACACCGTCACCGGTGGGTATGAGATCACCGGTGTATGTGATCGCTTGGGTACAGCGATCTGTACCGATGCCGGCATCTCATCCGTCAGGTCATGGATCGCCGCCGCCGAGATACAGCACACGATGGCCCGAGGTGCCCGATGCGCCACTGCGACCAGGTCTGGGTAGGACGCCGGTGGTGCATCAGCCCGACGGAAGACTCCCCGTGAGAGTTCAATGATCTCTCCCTGGTCGCGCCAGACGTAGAGGTCGCGCGGATGTACTCCGTGTGCCCGTGAGGTCTCCGTTGTGAACGTTGACGGGAGTGACTCGGCCAGCTTCTTCATGGATACAATCCTTACACACATCTCACGCCTGTGTGCTGTTTTTATCCACTCTCCGATCGGTCCACGGTCGGAATGAGCATCAATCGCTGAGGGCTTTCGGCCTACAGGCACCTGGCGTAGACCCGCGCTTGCCGGAAACGTCCCACAGCACCCGGACATGACCGTGGGGCACCCAAGTCCACCCTCGGGTACCCCACAGCTGGGCCTTTTCAGCGCCCTGGAGGTGATCGGCGGGACACGGACGGAACCGGTCGATCACCTCACATCTATGTCATCACATCTTAGATGCGATCCGTGCGACCACCCCGGTGGCCACCATCAGTTTCCTGACCGTCAACGCTGCCAGCCCGGTCATCAGCGACGTCGGCGTCGTTGATCACCTCAACCTCTTCGCGCTCCACCGGGACCGTGATGGTTTCCTGCTCGGTCACAACGCGCTTGCGCAGACGGGCCCGGCCGGTCTGTACGCGCTCGGTGCCCACGTTGACCTGCTCTTCGTGACGGACCACGGAGTTCTCCTCCGCACCCGGCGCCTGGTTGCGTGGTTGATTCTCTGCGCTGCGATCCTCCGCGCAGTCCAGCCCGTGCTGACCCTGGTCACCTTCATGGACGTACTCGCCGCGCTCATCTGGATAGTCGCCGGCAGCACCAGCTTGCTGACCCCGCGTGTACTGACCTTGGGATTCCGGGGTGTCATCGTGACCCAGACGCGCCCGGTCATCCTCCACATCACGTTCCTGGTGTGACGCGGCAACACCACCCGCTGCCCCGGCCGCACCCGCGGCACCAGCAGTTCCGGCGGCACCAGCACTTTCAGCGGTGCCATCAGCGTCCCCACGCTCTCCCAGACCGTCATGCTGGCCGGCCTGTCCCGCATCCGTGGTGCCGCCGATCAAACCGTAATAGCGGTACAACTCGTCTTCCTGGTGCTCATCAATGTGAGCGTCTGCGTCCAGGTTGGGGGCATCCTTGATGAAGTCTTTGGGGTAGGGCACGTGAATTTCGCCGTTGTTCACGCGGGCCTGATCCAGCGGCACAAAGGTCTCATTCGTGCCAAACAATCCGGTGTTCACGGTGACCCAGTTGGGCTCACCGGTGGCGTCATCCAGGTACAGCTGGGCAACGTCACCCACCTTGCTGCCGTCCTGGTCGTAGAGGGTTCCGTTTTCGAGCTCTTCAATGTTGAACGTGGCCACGATGACTCCTGATTCATGCTCGGGAAAACAATAAGACTGCTTCGCAATCCATCAGTAAACTTATCGTTTATTGTGTTTGCCGTCACGCGATACTTTGAGTTCACAGCCAATTTCCGGGAACCCTTCAGGTCTTCACTCGGGAACTCCCACCACCCAGTCCCCGCAAGCCCGCCAAGCACCCCTCACCGCAGCGGCAACTGCGCAGCCAGCCGCGCTGCCGCCTCCTTCAGCACCGGGACCTGCCCCTCCAGGTCAGCGCGTTCACAGCGAAACATCGGGGCCGCCAAAGCCACCGCACCCAACAGGCAACCACCGGCGGTCACAACAGGCACGGCCACTGCCCCCATACCGACGTCGTGCTCCTCCCACTGGGAAGCCCACCCCCGAGTACGGGCCTGAGCCACCTCCTCCCGCAAGCGTTCCCGATCCACCAGAGAACCGGGGGTCCGCGGGGTGAGGTCAAGGGAGTTCAGCAGCTTTTCACGCTGCGCCTGTGGCGCAAACGCCAGAAGGGCCCGCCCCAGAGCGGATGTGTGCAGGGGCCCACGATCACCTGGATCAGTAGTGGTTCGGTACTGCGGACCATCCACCGTGTGCACCGTGAGGAAGTGATCGCCGTCCAACACGGCCAGTAGCGCACTCTCCCCCGTGCGCTCGGTGACGGTGCGCAGAACGGCGAGCGCGACGGCGTCGTACCCCCTTGCGCTGGCCACCCGCTGGCCGAGTTCAAAGACCCGCAGCCCCAAGTGATAGCGCTTGGTCACTGCATCCAATTCAACGTATTCAGCTTCCACCAAGGTGTTGAGTAGCCGGTAGGCGGTGCTGAATGGCAGGCCCGATTCCTGCGCCACCTCCCCCGCGGTGGCACCGTGCGGGTGCTCGCCCAGGAGCGAGAGCGCAGCAAGTCCCTTGTGAATGGTGCCCGAGGTCTGCCCCATGACAGCCGCCTTTCTTGTTCTAACGAACTTGCTATTCCCATGCCGCAGGTGAATTTCGCCCAGACGGCCACGCGTGGCCCATGCGCCCCGTACAGGACGCACTCCATGAACAATTCAAGCGCGTCATGTTCACAATGCGTACAAATTGGCACTTGACGTACACGTGTGACTCACATCATGCTTAGCGCGCAGTTATTCGGCAACTGTTGCCACATATTGGAAATCACGCTGGCACCAACTGTTGCAGACCCGCCCCCAGACATGAGGGACAGGCCCGCACCCTTGCTTGAAGGAAGTTCCCATGTCCGCCACCGCCGCCACCCCGGAAGCCGGGCGCCCGCAGAAGACACCCCGGAAGGCCGCCCTGGCGGCTTGGGTGGGCTCAGCCCTGGAGTATTACGACTTTGCGGTTTACGGCACCGCCGCTGCACTGGTGATCAACCACCTTTTCTTCCCGCCGGACTCATCCCCGGGCGTGGCCATCCTGCTCTCCATGTCCACCGTGGGCATCGCCTACGTGGTCCGCCCCCTGGGCGCGCTGATCATGGGGCCGCTGGGGGATCGTTACGGGCGCCGTTTTGTGATGATGTTGACCCTTTTCATGATGGGTGCCGCCACCTTTGTGGTGGGCTGCCTCCCCACGTACGACCAAATCGGCATGCTGGCCCCAGCACTGTTGGTGCTGTGCCGCATTGTGCAGGGCCTCTCCGCCTCCGGCGAGCAAGCCTCTGCCATCTCCGTGTCCCTGGAACATGCCAATGAGGAACACCGTGCGCTGACCACCAGCTGGACCCTGCAAGGCACCCAGTTCGGCACGTTGCTGGCCACGGCCGTGTTCATCCCCTTCACGTTGATTCTCACGGAAGAGCAGCTGTTCTCCTGGGGCTGGCGCATCCCCTTCTGGATGTCCGCCCTGGTGGTGGTGGCCGCCTACATCATTCGCCGCACTCTGGAAGAGCCCCCGCAGTTCAAGGAAACTGTGGCCCACAAGGACCAGTCCACGCCGCTTGGCCACTTGATTCGCTTCCACAAGGCAGCCGTGATCCGCATTGCCTGCGCTGCCATGATCAACACCGTGCTGATTGTGTTCCAGGTCTGGGCGCTGTCCTACGGCACGTCCGTGGTGGGCTTGGACCGCTCCACCATGCTGTTGGTGGCGGTGCTGGCCAACGGCGTGGCCTTGGGCGCCATCCCGCTGGCAGCCATGGTGGCCGATCGCATTGGACGCCGCCCCGTGTTCATTGCGGGAACCATTGGGTCCGCTGTGATGACTTACCCGTATCTGGCCGCCGTGTCCTCCGGGAACTGGACCCTGATTTTCCTGATCGGCGCCACCATGGCCGGGTTCTTCTACTCCATGGCCAACGGCATCTGGCCCTCCTTCTACTCGGAGATGTTCCCCACCCGGGTCCGGGTGACCGGCCTGGCCCTGGGCACGCAGATCGGCTTTGCCGTCTCCGGAGGTTTTGCACCGCTGGTGGCCTCCGCACTGGCCGGCGAGTCCGGAAGCAACTGGGTTGCGGTGGCCGTCATGGTCTCTTGCGCCTGCCTGATCTCCGGTGTGGCTGCATTCACCGCCACAGAAACCAAGGACCGTACCTTGGATCAGATCGACAACCTCCACACCTCCCGCACCGGGGCTCTGGTTCTGGGGGATCTCAGCACCAAACGCTGATCCTGTGGGCCTACTCTGGGTTCCATGACTCAAGAGCAGAGCCCTGTGACGGCACCCGTTCAACCGCTGGTCCTGGCAGTCGTGCAATCGCATGAACCCGCACCGGACCAGCGGTTGCTCGTTGGCAGGGATGGGTCCACCGTGGTGGCCCTGTCCCGTGACCTGGCCTGCGATCAGCAGCGGGCCTGGGACTTTCTCACGACGCCGGCGGGGCTGGCCGCATGGTCACCCTGCGTACCGGATCGCAGTTTGGCAGAGACCGGAGCGGCCACCATGCGGGAGAACCCCACCGATGACCCGGTGGACGGCACCGTGGAGGCCGCCCAAGCGCCGTCGTACCTGGTGCATCAGTGGGGTCCGGAACGGTTGGAGTGGCATCTGACGCCCACCGCCCAGGGCACTCGCTTGGAGCTGATCATGGACTGCACCTCGGCGGAGATGGCCGCGGCCTGCGGTGCCGGGTGGCATGTGTGCCTGGCGGTTCTGGAGGTTCTGGCCCGGGGAGAGCAGGCCGACCGCGTGGTGGGCTATGACGCCTTTGGTTACGGGTGGGAGGCCATGAACGCCTCTTACGCCGATCATGTGGAGCGGGCCCAGTGAGCGCCACACGCTCCGGGCAACCCACCAAGGCAGCCGCGATCGCCGATGCCACGGGCTTGCAGTGGGCGCGGTGGGCACAGATTCTCGACGACGCCGGTGGCGCCCAGCTGACTCACAAACAACTGGCCGAGGTGGCGTATGCAGCCATGCCGGCATCGGTGGACAACGGGGGCTGGTGGGCGCAAGCCGTGACCGTGGCCTACGAACAGTGGATCGGGCGCCGTGTCCCGGGCCAGGCCCATGACGGCACCTTCCAAGTTTCCGCCACGCGCACGGTTACCGGTGACATGCAGGAAGTCTTTGACCGCTGGTGCGCCTTGGCGGCTGACCTCACGCAGCTGGACGGGACAGAGGTCAAGGACGGCCCGCGCACCTCCGGCACGGCAAAACGTCTGCACTGGGGTGTGACCTTGGTGGATGGCAGCCGCGGCAGCGTGGACGTCAGCCAGAAGAGCGCGGACAAGGTGCTGGTGGCGGCCTCGCAGGTGAATCTGAAGGCTGCCGATCAGGTGGACCGGTGGCGTGCGGTCTGGAAGGACCAGCTCAAAGGCCTGTGAGGGCACCCGCCCTCGACCATCCAGTCCCGTTGCCCATAAGCACACATGGTCTGTTAACGGTTAAGGGTCTAACCTTTAACAAGGAGAGGCTGAGATGAAGGATCAACAGAGCGGGCCCGGACCGTCACCGTGGGCCACGCAATGGGAGCAACGGCCCTGGAACGGTGGGACAACCCGAACGGAACCCATGTCCAGGCGGATGCAATTGCGCTCACGCGGACCGTATGACGCCTGCATTCCGGTCCCATTGGCGCAGATGAAGATTGACCTGCCCGCAGAAGTCACAGCTGAATCCGAAGACGCCCTGACTGAGATCATCAGATTCGACGCCGAATTGGCCACTGCCCTCCCTGTGCCAGAGCGCGGGCACCAGCAGTTGGCCCCTTTGTCAGCTGTGCTGCTTCGCACGGAATCCGCATCCTCGTCACAGATCGAGAAGATCACAGCGGGAGCAAAAGCACTGGCCCTGGCCAGTATTGGGGCTTCCAGCGGGCCCAACGCACGCCTGGTGGTGGCCAATGTGGCCGCAATGGAAGCCGCACTGGAGCTGTCTCAGAACCTCTCCGAGGATTCCATCAAGGCGGCGCATGCCGCGTTACTGGATGGCCAGGAGGCACTGGATCCTGGACGGTATCGGAGCCAACAGGTATGGATCGGGGGATCAGCTCCCACCCCGCACACCGCGACCTTTGTTCCTCCGCATCCGGACCGGGTGCCGGCAGCCATGAGCGACTTGCTGCGTTTCATCCGCCGGACAGATGTCCCCGTTTTGACGCATGCAGCGCTGGCCCATGCTCAGTTTGAGACCATCCACCCTTTTGCCGACGGCAACGGCCGAACGGGCCGGGCCCTCATCCACGCCATGCTGCACTCCGCTGGTCGAACAAACAGCCTGACCATCCCGGTTTCTGCCGGGTTGCTCAGCAATACGTCCGCCTACTTTGCGGCACTGATGGATTTTCGCAACGGTGACCCCGCACCAGTGGTTCAACAACTGGCTCGTGCAGGTTTCAAAGGTGTCCACAACGGGCGACTCTTGGCACAGGACATCCTGGACATGCACGGCACTTGGCAGGATCGGGTCAGGTCCCGCCGCGGCGCCAGCGTGTGGGCGTTGTTACCGTTGCTGATTGCCCAACCGGCAATCACCACAGCTTTTGTGGTCAGCCAGCTGGAGATCAGCACCCCTGCCGCCCAAACCGCCATTGACCACCTGGTGGAGATCGGTGTTCTGCAACCAGTCAGTTCAGCCGCCCGGAATCGCGTGTGGGTTGCCGGGGAAGTCATTGCCGCACTGGATGCCTTCGGCAAGCGGGCCCGACGAGCCTGACCACCCAGCCGCGTTGCCCTGCAAGGACCGGACCGTCCAGCAGTGAGTTGTGCCGCCCGCTGATGGGCGGCACAACTCGACGCTCAGTGAGCGCTGGGCATGCAGCTCAGCGGCGCAGCCACACCGTGGTCTCCCCCGGCAGCATCCGGCCTTCCAAGGGTTGGCTGCCCACCACGACATCGCCGTCCTCCGGCAGCTCCACCGGCTCCGTGCCGAAATTGGTCACGGACTCCCAACCACCGGGACGCACCAGGTGCACCACGTGACCGCCGTTGAGTCCACCCCATTCCAGTTCCTCAGCAGACTGCAATGCCCGGCGAGCCGCCAGGGCTGAACGGTAGAGGTTCAGCGTTGACTCGCGGTCTTCGCTTTCGAC
This sequence comes from Kocuria sp., assembly GCF_030538595.1. Taxonomy (GTDB): domain Bacteria; phylum Actinomycetota; class Actinomycetes; order Actinomycetales; family Micrococcaceae; genus Kocuria. Next base: position 70,626 of record NZ_JAUNTS010000004.1, on the reverse strand, counting down.
GTCGGCGGCGTGATCGGCAAACCACGCCGGCTGCGGCAGATGTGCGCGGCCACCAAACCCAAAGTCATCTGCTGACTTCTCCCAGGGCAGTGGTACGCGGCAGCCGTCACGGCCCTGATCCTTGCCCGGGTTGCGGAAGAAGGAGGGGTCTTGGCGGTCGACGTCGTCAATCTCCACCACTTCATACAGCCCCAGCTCGGAGCCCTGGTAGATGTAGGCGGAGCCTGGGAGGGCCAGCACCAGGAGTTCAGCGGCACGGGCACGGCGCAGGCCGCGTTCCCGGTCCAGCAGGTCATCCGGGGAGCCCAAAAGCAGCCATTTCTTGGCGGCCACACTCAAATCGGTACCGCCGGAGGGCGTCAAGGGCCGTTCCTCCAGACGTCCCAGGAGGGCTTCCAGGTTCAGGCCGTAACGGGTGGGGTGACGGACGATGTCGTGATTGGAGAGCACCCACGTACTGGACGCCCCGCTGCGGTGAGCTTCATCCAGGTTCTTGGTGATGGCCGTGCGGAAGTCCTCAGCGGTGAACGGGACTTCCAACAGGTCAAAGCTGAAAGCCTGCCCCAACCCGTCCGGGCTGGCGTAGCGCGCCAACCGATCCGGGTGCACCCAGGCCTCTGCCACCGCAGTGCGGGGTGGGTTGTACTGGTTGAAAACCTCCCGCCATTCCGCGTAAATCTCATGCACTTCATCCCGGTCCCAGAACGGGTGAGCACCAAAGTTCTCAAACTCGTTGGGCAGCTGAGCGGTGTCCGTCAGCTCCTCCCCCAAGTCCTTGGCCAGAGCGTGGGCAACGTCAATCCGGAATCCATCCACTCCGCGATCCGCCCAGAAGCGGATGGTGGTCAGGAACTCCCGGTGAACATCCGGGTGATCCCAATTCCAGTCGGGCTGCTCACTGGCAAAAATGTGCATGTACCACTGCCCCGGCGTGCCATCCGGTTCGGTGACGCGAGTCCACGCCGGACCACCGAACAGGGACTGCCAATCAGATGGCGGCAGTTCCCCGTGCTCACCGCGGCCTTCGCGGAAAATGTAACGCTCCCGCTCCGGCGAACCTGGCCCGGCGGCAAGTGCGGCCTGGAACATCTCATGCAGGTTGGAGCTGTGGTTGGGCACAATGTCCACCACAACCTTGATCCGACGCTCATGCAGAGCCGTCACCATGGCGTCAAAGTCGTCCAGGGTGCCCAGGCGGGGATCAACGTTGCGGTAGTCATCCACGTCATAACCGCCATCTGCCAGCTGCGACGGATAGAACGGGCTCAGCCACACGGCGTCCACCCCCAGATCCCGCAGGTAATCGGCCTTGGCCGTCACACCTTTGATGTCGCCCAGACCATCCCCGTTGGCATCGTAAAAACTGCGGGGGTAAATCTGATAGACCACCGCCTGCCGCCACCAGTCGGGGCTTGCGAACAGGTCAGCGCGCTCGGCCTGTTCAGTTGCGGTGGAGGTGGCATCAGATGCGGTCAAGGGTGCACTCCTCATGGTGGTTGCAGGTCACGACGACGACGCCCCGAACAGCTCGGGGTGTCCCACCAGGCTATGGGCCAGACACGTCCAGGGGCCAGCCGTGAGGAGACAGGGATGTGCGCGCAGAAACACTGACACCCGTTCTCAGATCAGTGCTGCCGCTCCCCCCCTTCTGCCGAGTCCCCACCCCACCGCGAAATCACCGCCCGCAACGTGGGAACTCGGCGCATTAATGGGGAGTGAACGACTGGGTGCGAACCTCAGCCACCGTACGGGGGGATGGTGATGGATTCACCGGCCACAATTCGATCCGCGGAGGCCAGGTCGGAGTTGGCATTGACGATCTCATCAACGGAGACCCCGGAGCGCTCGGCGATCGAGCTCAGGGTATCCCCGGCCTGCACTGTGTAGTCACCTGCAGGGATGGAGCCAGCGGCGGAACCACCAGTGCCCTCAGCGCCACCGGAGCCCGCAGACCCGTCAGCGATTGAACCTTCGGCACCAGCACCGTCAGAGCCAGCGCCTGCACCACCTGCACCAGAACCGGCCCCATCAGCGCCGTCGGCAGAACCGTCCGCCCCGGTCCCGTCAGCACCCGTGCCATCAGCACCGGTCCCATCAGCACCGGTCCCACCAGCACCATCGGAACCAGCTACACCAGTGCCACCGTCAGCAGAACCGTCCGTTGCACCGTTGGTCATCGCAGCGGTGGCCCCACCCGTGGCACCGTCAGTGGCAGCATCGGTGGCGCCACCCGTTGCATCTGCGGTAGCGGTGTTGGTGGCTTGGGCCGTGGTGGTGGTTTCGGTGGCCGTGGCGTCACCACTGGCGTCGTCGTTTCCGCCGCCGCAACCAGCCAGTGCCAAGCCCAGGCCTACTGCCAGGGCAATCGGTGCGAGTCGAAGGTTTTTGCGTTCCATGGTCTCGACCTTTCGTCGTGAGTTCCACCGATTCGTCTCACCGCGGCCCCTGAGACCTGCATGACAAATCGATTGAGGACTGCCGTCCTCGGCCCACCCTAGTTGTCATGTGCAAATATGACCCGCATCACAGGTGAAAGGAAGTGGTGTGTCTTCTGATGCAACTTGGGTGGTCAAAGGCTGACAGGCAGGCATACGGTCGAAAGGTGACCACAGCCTCCCAGCACCAGTCCCTCCCAGCAGCCACTCAAGATCGCCACGGCACGGTGACAGTTCACGGCCATGCCGCAGCCGTTGCCGTGGCGCAGGATCCGCAGACCTTTTCCAATGCGGTCTCCCGCCACCTCCAGATCCCCAACGGTCTGGACGGGGCCGAGCACCGGCGGTACCGGGCCTTGATCGACCGCTATTTCACCCCGGAAGCCATGGCGGATTTTGCACCTGCGTGTCAAGCGGTTGCCCAACGCATTGCGGGCCAACTGCCGCTTGGCACGGTGTTCGACGCCGTGGAAGACCTGGGCATGCGGTTTGCGGTGGAAGCGCAGTCGGCGTGGCTGGGCTGGCCGGTTGAGCTCGCGGATTCCCTGGTGACGTGGGTCCGGGAGAATCAAGCAGCCACCCGCTCCGGTGACCCGGCACGCACCGCGCAGGTGGCCCGGGATTTTGACCGGATCATTCACAGCCTGATCGAGCCCCGCCGGAATTCGGATGGCTCCGCTGACCTCACGGACCAGTTGATTCACGACGACGCCGCCGGCCAACTGTCGGATGAATACATTGTGTCCATCCTGCGCAACTGGACTGGCGGGGATCTGGCCTCGATTGCCCAGTGCACTGGAGTGATCCTGCATCACTTGGCGCACAACCCCCGCATCAGCGCACGGATTGCGCAGGGGGTATCTGATGCTGAGGTGGATGCCATGGTGGAGGAGTTCCTGCGGATCGAGGACCCTTTTGTGTCCAACAGACGTGTGGCCACCCAGGACACCCACATTGCCGGATGCCCCGTTCCCAGCGGCACGCGTGTGGTGATCAACTGGGCTGATGCCAACCGTGACCCGGAGGTTTTTGCGGACCCGTATGCCTTTGATCCACACGGAAATGCTGCCGCCAACCTGGTCTACGGGATCGGTCCGCACGTGTGCCCGGGGCGGCCACTGGCCCGCCTGGAGTTACGAGAGTTGACTCGCGCAGTTCTTGCCGTGGGAACACCCCAACCAGCCGGGGACTCCGCGCGGGAGGAGGCTCCCATGGGAGGTTTCCGCACCGTGCCTGTGGTCTTGACCTGACGGAAAGCACGGGCATGTGGGCTCACAGGACTCAGCGCTGACCGTGCTCCAACACAATGATGGCCACCTGCACTCTGTTGGTCACATCCAGCTTGGTGAAGATCCTTGCCACATGCGTTTTCACGGTGGTGATGGACAGGAACATCTCCTCCGCGATCTCAGTGTTGGTTAGCCCGCGCGCCACGGCGTCGGCAATCTCCCGCTCACGTTCGCTCAGTGCATCCAAAGGATTGGGACCAGCCGCAGCCGACGACGTCGTGACCTCCGCAGCCCCGCTGACTTCACCTTCCAGTGGCTCACCGCTGTCAGGCGGCCCGGCATCAAATCCGGGCCGCCGCCCGTGGGCCGTGGCCACGGCAATCAGCCGGGACAGCACCGACGGGGACACGCTGGAGGTCCCCTGGGCCGCGTCCTGCACCGCTTGCACCAGTTGCCGCGGCGGGGTGTCTTTCAGGAGAAAACCCAGTGCTCCAGCCTCCAGGGCCTCCAAAATGAAGGCATCCGTGTCAAAGGCCGTGAGCATCAACACCTGCGGGGCCTCCGGAAACTCCCGAACCGCCCGGCATCCGTGAATGCCGTCCGTACCGGGCATCCGAATGTCCATGAGCACCACATCTGGGCGCAGTGCCCGGGCTTGCTCGGCTGCCTCAGCCCCATTTCCGGCCTCACCCACCACGCGAATGTTCTCCGCACCGTCCAGAATGAGTCGCAGGCCGGTGCGCATGAGGGCTTCGTCGTCCACCAGAAGCACTCGGATCTGCCCGGAGTCTGCCTGAGTGGGTTCAGAACTGCCTTGTGAAGCGGTATGTGTGGACTCGGCATTGTTCAGCTGCGGCATGGGACGGAGGCCTCCAGTCGAAACTCGGTTGCGGTTTTGGTGGTCTTGACGTTACCGCCCAAGGCCTTGGCACGTTCCTCCAGGCCGATCAGTCCAAAACCACTGCTGAGGCTTTGCCCGGGATGATCCAGCCCGGTGAGTGGATTGGTCACGGTCAACTCCACGGTGTTCTCATCCCCACCCCACTCAACCCGCACTGGTGCACCGGGGGCGTGCTTGACCGCATTGGTCAGCGCCTCCTGCAGCATGCGGTACAGCGTGCGGGAGGTGGTGTCCGGCAAAGTACCTGCCGCTGGACCGGCCACGGTGGAGTCCACGCGCACGCCGGTGGCGCGAACCTCCGCCAACAAACCATCCAATTGGGTGAGATCCGGCTCCGGGCGGGTGTCCGCAGGATCATCGCGCAACACATCCAGGACGGTACGCAGCTCAGCCGAAGCCGTGGCAGCCGTCTGCTGGACCAGCCGGGCCGTGGAACGCACCGTCTCCCGGTCCAAATCCTCCCGATAATCCAGAGCTCCCGCATAAGTACTGATCAAGGCCAGCCTGTGGGAGAGGGTGTCGTGCATTTCGCGGGCAATCCGGGTCCGCTCCTCAGCGCGGGTTTTTTCAGCGCGCGCCTGTTCGGCTCGAATCACCGCTTGCGCCTCCCTTTGGGCGAACGCCGCCTCCGAACGCAATGCCCTGATTTGCCGACGCCGCGACCACCGCAGCAAACCAATCACGATGGGCAATGCGGTCATGGCCAGGTACAACGCAAACACCAAGGCGACTTCCCAGAACACGGAAGAGCTGGGTGTCACCACAAAACTCAGGACAATGGAGAGCACTGCCACCGGGGGAATCCAGTAGATCCAACGCCGGATACCCCGCGAACTGATGGAGATGACGGCAATGAACCACGCTGGGAACGCAGCGGCGGAGGTTGCCACCAACATCCCGATGATCAAGGCCACCACCAACGCGGAGGTCGGTTCTTTGAGGTGATGGATGGAACGGTCCCGCCCGGGGTCCAACACCCCAGACTCTGGGGCACGGCGTAAGGCGAAGGGCAGCAGCACCACGGCCACCACTCCCACGCCCACATCCAGAATCATCCTCCACATCAGCTCGCTTTCGGAGTACGGAAAATCAGCGAACTCCGGATCACCACTGGCCAAGCCAAGACTGAACAACCCATACAGGCCCACTGAAAGCACGGGGCCCAGGAAGAAAGCCAGCGCAGTCAACACCGCGACCACCGCGCCGCGGGGCATCCCCGAGCTCTCCGGCTGGTGGCTTGAGCTGAACGGTGGCCGGGTTGGGCTGGCTGCCGGGTGGCCTGGGCTGGTAGTTGGCGTACCTGAGCTGATCGGTGGCTGGGCCTGAGCTTCCCCACCGGTTTCCGCGGCCTTGGACCACGGAGCGTGCTCCACATCAGATGTCATGACGCCAGATTAGGCGCCCGGCCGTCACTCGCGCGTCCTCCGCAAGCAGGATGCCTGCTGGCCGGAAGCATGAGAATCATCAGCCTCTGGGTCAGCCGCTCACATGGCCGGGAACTGCGTACCAGTGGCGGCCTGGGCAAACTCCCAGAACACGTCCGCCAACTCAGGGTTGGAGGCATGGGCTGATCTTCCCACCAACGACGGCGCCCCCTTCATTTCCCCCCGCCCGTCCGGCCCCACGTAGCTGCACTCGGGCAGATCCCTGGTGGCTGCCACCAGAATGTTCTGCGCACCGTCCTGAGCAGACTGTCCACCAAAGATGGCAGCCGCTCCCACCAGTCCGCTGACCACCTTCCACGAGGTTTGATTCTGCAAGTTGGTGTGCGCCCAACCGGGGTGGGCCAACTGGACGGCGGGGTGGGCGTCGTCGTCGTTCAAGCGATGTGCAGCCGGTGTACGGGCGCTCGTGGGGATCACGGCGGCGGGAGGTGTGCGTGCCAGCCTGCGGGACAAACCCAACCCCCACAACATCCCAGCCAGTTTGGACTGGCCGTACCCCACCTGGAAGGAGAACTTGCGCCGAGTGAAGTGGGGGTCCGCAAAATCCATCCGGGTCCAGCGGTGGGCACCGGAGCCCACAATCACAATGCGGTCTTTGACCAGCGGCAATATCAAGTTGGTGAACGCAAAAGGGCCCAGAGCATTGGTGCCGAGCATCAGCTCAAAGCCATCAACCGTCTCCCGCCGCTGACCGGACACCGTTCCCGCATTGTTCACCACAACATCCACGGGCTCGGTCACAGCCGCGGCGGCTGCACGCACGGAAGCCAGATCGGCCAGGTCAAGTGGCACCACGGAGGCGTCACTGAGCCCCCGGGCCACCTGCTGACCGCGTTCTACATCACGCACTGCAAGGAGCACTCGCGCACCCGCTGAAGCAGCTGACTGAGCCACTTCACGACCCAGTCCGTTGGTGGCACCGGTGACCAGCCAGGTCCGTCCCGATTGGTCCGGGAGGCTCAGCGGTGGCAAAGAGTTACGCACAAGTCCAGAGTATGGCCGATCAGGCCATACTTCAGCGACCCCAAGCCTCCCGCAAGACTGCCAAGGAATCCTCCGCAAGTTCCGCCGTGGAACCCACCGGTGCAACTATCAGCTCATCTGCCTGCGAGCGCTGGGCGAACTGCTCCAGGTAGGTCTTGACCGCGGCACCATCGCCCACTGCGGTGTATTTGAGCATGTGCAAGATCTGCTGACCGGCAGCGGAGTGCATGACAAGATCCAACTCATCGTCAGTGAGCGTGCGGCCCCGCCCCGCCATGAGCTTGACGCGATTACGGCGGTACCACTCGTTCTCCGCCACGGCAACATTGGGGTCACGGTGTGCCACCACGTTGACCGCCGCCATCATGTACGGCTCAGACAGCTGCTCGGAAGGCTCGAACTCCGCTCGGTACACCTCCGCAGCCTGTTCCAAAGCGTCCGGGGCAAAGTGGGAGGCAAAGGCGTACGGCAGACCGAAGGCGGCCGCCAGTCGAGCCCCGAACAGGGAGGACCCCAGGATGTAGAGCGGAACGTTGGTGCCGGCACCCGGAATTGCGCGGATACCTGGAATCTTGGACTCATCCCGCAAGTAACCCTGCAGTTCCTTGACGTCTGCGGGGAACTCTTCTGCGGCACGCGGATCACGCCGCATGGCCCGCACCGCCACCTGATCCGTTCCGGGCGCGCGGCCCAATCCAAGGTCAATGCGATTGGGGTGCAATTCCGCCAGAGTTCCGAACTGTTCGGCAATGGTCAGCGGTGAGTGGTTGGGCAGCATCACACCACCGGAACCCAAACGAATCGTGGTGGTCTGGGTGGCAACGTGTGCGATCAGCACGGCGGGCGCAGCCGAAGCAATCGCGCCCATGTTGTGGTGTTCGGTGTACCAAACACGGGTGTAGCCCAGCTTTTCTGCCACCTGCGCCAGACTCACGGACTCTTGGAAGGCCTCCCCCACGGAGTGATCCGGACGAACGGTGGCAAAATCAAGAACGGACAGCGGCAAAGCCATGACAGTAGACCTTTCACGGACTGGATCGGGCCCGCGGGTACCCCACGGGTGTTACCTGACCTTTACAGCCACGCTCCACCCGCGGAGATTCCCGACGCCGCCCGGTCCCCCTGTGATCTTGCTGTCAGCGAATCTGAGCCTCGGCCAGCTTTGGCCGGCAACCGGCTGTGCTCGTCAGCCGATTGTGGCCATCAGCCAGCCGCACCCGTCAACCGATGGTGACTATCCACCAGTTTTTGGTCATCAGCCACCGTGAGAGTTACTTCTGCAGCGCGCCGCCGTAGATTTCGTCAATGATCTCCTGGTTGTTGGTCAGCACATGGCGACGCCGCAGCTTCATGGACGGAGTCAAGGTGCCGTCCGTTTCGGAGAAATCATGGTCCAGGATGCGGAACTCCCGGATCTGTTCCGCGCGGGACACATTGTCATTGGCCTTGGTGATGGCTTCCTGAACAGCCTGTTTGACATTGTTGTCCTGGATGGCCTGCTCAACGGTCAAGCTGCTGTCCAGCCCGTGAGCTTCCAACCAGCCCGGAAGGGCCTCCTCATCCAGGGTGACCAGAGCGGCAATGAAGGGGCGGTTTTCCCCCACTGCAATGCACTGTGAAACCAGCGGATGAGCCCGGACCTGATCCTCCAAGACCACCGGACTGACGTTCTTGCCGCCGGCGGTGACAATGAGCTCCTTGATGCGGCCGGTGATGCGCAGATAGCCGTCCTCATCCAGGCTGCCCAGGTCGCCGGTCTTGAACCAACCATCCTCGTCAAAGGTCTCCCGGGTCTTTTCCTCATTGCGCCAGTAGCCATTCATCACACAGATGCCCTTGGCCAGGACTTCGCCGTCGTCGGAAATCTTGACCGCATTGCCGGGCAGGGGGGTTCCCACCGAGCCGATCTTGATCTTCTGGACCGTGTTGACCGTGATGGGTGCGGTGGTTTCGGTCAGGCCGTAGCCCTCCAGAACCAACAGGCCGATGCCGTGGAAGAAGTGTCCCAGTCGCTCGCCCAGCGGCCCGCCACCGGAGACCGCATACTCCACCTGGCCACCCATGGCTGCGCGGAGTTTGCCGTAGACCAGCTTGTCGAACAGCTTGTGCTGCAACTTCAGGGCCAGGGGCACCTTGCCCGCTTCATCAGCGCGGGACCATTCAATGGCCACATTGGCCGCCCGGTTGAAGATCTTGCCCTTGCCTTCGCCCTCGGCCTTTTGCTGGGCGGAGTTGTAGACCTTCTCGAACACACGCGGAACCACCAGCAGGAAGGTGGGCTGGAAGGATTTGAGATCACCCAGCAGATCCTTGATGTCAGCAGTGTGCGCCACATTCACCCCGGCGCCCACGGCCATGACCTCAATGAAGCGGGCAAACACGTGGGCCAGCGGCAAGAACATGACCGTCTTGGCGCCCTCGTGCACGGGTTCCTTCATGGCCGCAGCTGCATTGTCCGCCAGCTCCACAAAGTTCCCGTGGGTCAGCTCACAGCCCTTGGGTCGTCCGGTGGTGCCCGAGGTGTAAATGATGGTGGCCAGATCATCCAGATTGGCCAGCTGGCGGCGTCGTTCAATCTCTTCATCCGGAACGTCCACGCCACCTTGGCGGAGATGATCCATACCGCCTTCATCCATGCACCACACGCTGTGAACGTGGGACAGGTCCTCGTTGTGGGCAGCCCGTTGCCACACACCCTTGTGCGCTTCCGTCTCCACCACCAGGGCCACGGCACCGGAATCGGACAGGTTCCACGCCAGCTGAGTGGGCGCGGAAGATTCGTAGACGGGAACCACCACGCCACCGGCAAACCAGATGGCAAAGTCCAGCAGGGACCATTCCAGTCGGTTCTTGGACATCAGAGCCACGCGGTCCCCGGGCTCCACGCCGGCTGCCACCAGGCCCTTGGCCAGGGAAATCACATCCGCCATGACCTTGCTGGCCGGGATGGATTCCCATTGGTCAGGGCCCACCTTCTTGGAAAACAGCGCTGGATCGCTGGACTTACGCGCATTGCGCACCATCAGATCGGTCGTATTGGTACTGGGCGGTGTCTCCACCAGTAGTGGCAAGCTGATCTCGCGCAAGGGTGCTCCTTGGATCGGGGGCGGTGGCTGCTCAGACGGTGGATCACCGCCGTCGCAGGCCGCGCGCTCCCACTGAGCGCACGGCAGGCCACCGTGATTGACGTGCCGTGACCGTTGAGGACAACCACCGCGCGTCAAAGGACGTCCTACAAATCTAGGGCATTGTGAGTACGGTCACAAAGTGACCTGTTGCTGCCCATGGCGGACATTGCCACGCATCAGATGGGGTCACGGGCGACACATGGGCGAATTGGCGCCACAAAAATTGGTTCGGGCGTGGTTGGCTGTTAGTTTTTTGACACCGTTCCCCAAAAGTGAGGTTCACCACATGTCATCACCCAGTGCAAGTTCCAGCCCGCCCACGGCGGAACACCAAGTGGCCGTGACCGACGGCAAACAAACCCCCGCCAACCAAACCGGCAAACTGTGGCTCTTCCGCCTGCTCGGTGTGGTGGCGTTTTTCCTGGTCTGGTTCCTTCTGGGCACCACCGACCTCTCCAACGATGCTCGCACAGTGGGAGCCATCGGCTCCCTCATGGCCGTCTGGTGGATGACCGAAGCAATGCCGCTTCCCGTCACCTCCCTGATGCCCATTGTGTTGTTCCCCGTCCTCACTGAGATCACCCCGGCAGAGGCCACCACGCCTTACGCCAACCCGATTGTCTTCCTGTTCCTGGGGGGCTTCCTCATTGCCATTGCCATGCAGAAGTGGAACCTCCACCGCCGTATTGCTCTGCTCACGCTGCGCGCGGTGGGCACTCAACCGCGTCAAATCATCTTGGGCATGATGATCGCCACGGCGTTCCTGTCCATGTGGGTTTCCAACACCGCCACCACCTTGATGATGTTGCCCATCGGTTTGAGCGTGCTGACCCTGGTGGTGGAAAACAGCCAGAAGCAGGGCAAGGCCGAGGACGTGGACACGGCCTCCATCACCACCGATCTCACCGCCACGGAAACCCTCAGCGAGGTCATCGACAATCCGGACATCCGTAAGTTCGGTGTGGCCCTGGTGCTCTCCATCGCGTGGGCAGCAACCATCGGCGGCTTGGGCACCCTGCTGGGCAGCCCGCCCAACGCCATCGTGGCCGGTTACATCAGCGAGGAACTGGGGCAAACCGTCGGCTTTGCCCAGTGGATGATCCTGGCCGTGCCGATCGTCGTCGTTTTCATTGGCATCTCCTGGTTCCTGATCACCCATGTGGTGTTCCGCTTCAATCTCAAAGAGATCCCCGGTGGCAAGCAGCTGATCCAGAAGGAAATCAACGATCTTGGGCGCATGACCCAGGGCGAATGGGTGGTGCTGGCTGTTTTTGTGGCCGCTGCATTCTTCTGGATCGTGCCCGGCATCCTGGCCGGTATCCCGGAGATCGGCGACAGCGAAAGCTGGGCCTTCCTGGGCCGCTTCAATGACACCGTGATCGCCATTGCAGCCGGCGTGCTGCTGTTCCTGATCCCCGGGGACAAGCGCGGCAACATGACCCTGAAGTGGAAGGACGCAGAGGAAGGTCTGCCCTGGGGCGTTCTGCTGCTGTTCGGCGGTGGCCTGTCTCTGGCCGCAGCCGTTGCTGCCACCGGCCTGGATGCCTGGTTCGGCGACCAGGTGGGCGGCCTGGGTGCCCTACCCCTGGTGGTTCTCCTGGCGGTAGTGGTGGGCATTGTCCTGCTGCTGACGGAAATCACCTCCAACACCGCAACTGCGGCGGCCTTCATCCCCATCCTGGGCGGTGTGGCCATCGGCTTGGGAATCGACCCGATCACCCTGCTGATTCCGGCCGCACTTGCCGCCACCTGCGCCTTCATGCTGCCCGTTGGTACTCCCCCCAACGCCATCGTGTTTGCGTCCGGGCATGTGAAGATCGCGGAAATGATCCGCGGCGGCATTGTGCTCAACGTGGTGGGCATTGTGCTCATCACCCTGTTCACCGTTCTGCTCGGCCCTCTGGCCTTCGGGATGGTGTTCTGAGACCCTCCAGCTGACGCGGCTTCCGCCGGCGTCGGCACTGAGTACGCAAATCGCCACGAAACGGACTGTTTCGTGGCGATTTGCGTACTCACCGCCGCAGTCTGGCCTCCCACCGCCATGGAACCTGAGCCACCCAGTTGCCTGTGACCGCAAGTGCACCGCGAGCTTGGGTACCGTGGCGGTAAGCAGTGACCACAAACCAGCGAGCCGGATGGTGGATACCAGCATGAACGTGTTGTGGGGCCTGGGCGGGATGGTTTTCATCGTCGCCATTGCCGTGTTGTTTTCCGTTGATCGCCGCAAAATCAGGCTGCGCACCGTATCGCTGGCGCTGCTCACGCAGATCTTGTTTGGCGTGTTGGTGCTCTACGTTCCCATTGGCCGCGCGGTGCTGGAGACCTTGACCGGGGGCGTTCAGGCGGTGATCGACTCCGCCAACGCCGGGATCAGCTTCCTGTTCGGCCCCATCCTGCCGGAGGAAGGTTCCGTCTTTGCCTTCCAAGTGCTGCCGGTGATCGTCTACTTTGCCTCCCTGACCGCAGTGCTCTACTACGTGGGCGTGCTGCAGTGGGTGGTCAAGATCATTGGCGGGGCCATGGCCAAACTGTTCGGCACCACCGTCCCGGAATCCATGAATGCGGCAGCCAATATCTTCTTGGGCCAGTCGGAGGCACCGCTGCTCATCAAGCGCCATTTGCCCAACCTCAAAACCTCCGAACTGTTTGCCGTGATGGTGGGCGGTATGGCCACGGTGGCCGGCTCCGTGATGGTGGGCTACTCGCTGCTGGGGGCTGAGCTGCAATACCTGATCGCGGCCAGTTTCATGGCTGCCCCCGGCGCCTTGTTCATGGCCAAGATCATTGTTCCCGCCGGATCGCTGGAGGGCGCCCAGTGGCAGGGCAACGGCGGTGCTTCCGAGCAGGATGCCAAGCAAAAGGACGGGCGCCGCAAGGGTCTGATCGGGGCCTTCCAACGCGGCGGCAAACGCGGGGCTGCCACGGAATCCGCCGCCGAACTGAGCAGGCGTCAGGAAGCCCAGCAGGACGACGTCGTTGAACCCACCCCACCTCAGAGCACCGGGGACGCACCGCGAGATGTGGACACCGCGGACCAGATTGCCCAGCAAACCCAGGCCGCAGAGGAGGATGAACCCGCCAATGTGATCGACGCCGCCGCCCGCGGTGCCAGTGAGGGTCTGGGTCTGGCGCTGAATGTGGGCGCCATGCTGCTGGCTTTCATTGCCTTGATCGCCCTGGTCAACACCCTATTAGGGGCTGTGGGTGGGGTGTTCGGGCTGGAAGCGCTGACCATGGAGCAGATCTTGGGTTACGTGTTCGCGCCGGTCATGTTCCTGATCGGTGTGCCGTGGAACGAGGCTGTTGACGCCGGCAGCTACCTGGGCCAAAAGCTGGTGCTCAATGAGTTCGTGGCCTTCAGCGCTTTCGGTCCGGAGGTGGAGAATTACTCCGCCAAGACGCAGGCTATCGTGACCTTTGCGCTGACCGGCTTTGCCAACTTTGCCACCTTGGCCATCCAGATCGGTGCCTTGGGTGGACTGGCTCCCACACAGCGCAAGCGCATTGCCAAACTGGGCCTGCTGGCAGTGCTTGCCGGGACTCTGGCCAACCTGATGAGCGCCGCGATTGCGGGCATGCTGATCGGCTGAGCGAGTTCTGGCGCCGTTGGCCCGGGACCATTGGGGGCCGGGCGGTGGGCGCTGACCGCCCCATCCCCAGCCGAGTTCGCAGTTTTGAGGCTGCTGACCCAATCACGGGCCCAGATATTGCGCATTGGGCACCGATCAGTAGCGTGGTTGGCATGACCGGCGTCAACAGGCCCACACCAGAAAACTCCTTCGACCACGTCAGAGCCTCAGACGGTGAGACGGTCGGCACAATCTTGATGACCGACGACGGCGCATTCCTCCCCATCGACCTCCTGGGACGCCCCCTGGGAGAACCCACTGACCTGGCAACAGCGGAAGAGCGTCTGGAAGTACAGGGTCTACGGCACTTGGCTGAATCCTGGTGGATCGACGTTACAGACGGGCGCCGGGTCAAGGTCACAATCCAGGAAACCGGGCCGTTCGGCGTCCTGGTGCGAGTGGATGACTTTGGTGCCATGGACCTGTATGGGACCACGCATGTCATCAAGTCCCCAGCCACGGACCTCCACAGCTCCCCATGATCCGCACCTGATTCTCATTTCACACCTGCCCGTGCAACCCTGACTGGCCCCGCCACAGGTGCGCCGGCCCGCGACGCCGAGTTCTCATGTTTGAGGCTTCTGCCGCGCTCAGGGACCACAGATGTGCGCATTCGGTGACCGGAAGACGCAAAACTGCGCATTCGCCACTAGAGAGTATGTGGAACTCCGAGTCCCACCAATCGTGGATTCTTGCGTACAGTAGTGATCCGGCCCACACGGCTTGCTCCACTCAGTCTCATCGCAGACTGCCCGTACCGCGCCATAGGATCCAGATGACCCGCTACCCGCACCTGTTCACACCCGTCACCCTGGGCCACCTCACCTTGCCCAACCGCGTGATCATGGGGTCCATGCACACCGGGATGGAGGATGACCCGGAGCAGTTCCCGGAACTGGCGGCCTACTTTGCCGAGCGCGTGCGCGGCGGCGCCGCACTGGTGGTCACCGGCGGCTTCAGCCCTGATGACGCAGGTGTTCTTTACCCCGGCGGCGGCCAGTTGACGACGACGGCGCAAGCCACCCAGCACCGCACCATCACGGACGCGGTGCATCACGCCGGGGGCAAGGTCCTTCTGCAGCTGCTGCACGCCGGGCGGTACGCAGCCCACGAACAGGCGGTGGCACCGTCTGCCTCCCAGGCCCCCATCAACAGGTACCCGGCTGAAGAAATGACCGCCCAGCAGGTGACTGAGACCATCAGCGCTTTCGCGCGAGCTGCCGCCCTGGCCGCTGAAGCCGGTTACGACGGCGTGGAGATCATGGGCTCGGAAGGGTATCTGCTCAACCAGTTCTTGGCGGAACGTACCAATCAGCGGACGGATGAGTGGGGCGGGGACGGTGAGCGCCGTCGTCGTTTCCCGGTGGAAGTGGCCCAGGCTGTGCGGGCGGCGATCCCGGACGCCATGGTGATGTACCGGATTTCGCTGCAAGACCTGGTGGACGGTGGACAGAGTTGGCCGGAAGTTGTGGCGCTGGCCCAAGAGCTTGAAGCCGCAGGTGTGGACGTGTTCAACACGGGCATCGGGTGGCATGAGGCGCGCGTGCCGACCATTGTGACTTCCGTGCCCAGAGCGGCCTTCACGGAGGTCACGGGGAACCTGCGCGCGGAGGTGAACGTTCCCGTGGTGGCATCCAACCGCATCAACATGCCGGAGACCGCCGAGCGCATCCTGGCTTCCGGGCAGGCTGATCTGATCTCCATGGCACGTCCGTTTCTGGCTGATCCGGAGTGGGTCACCAAGGCTGCTTCTGGGCGTACGGATCAGATCAACACGTGCATTGCCTGCAACCAGGCCTGCCTGGATCACACGTTTGCGCACAAGCGAGCCACGTGCCTGGTCAATCCGCGCGCCGGGCACGAAACCACGTTGAACCTGAGCCCCACCCGCACCGCCAAGCGCATTGCAGTGGTGGGAGCGGGGCCTGCCGGAATGTCCTGTGCGGTGGCTCTGGCGCAACGCGGGCACCGGGTGGACCTGTTCGAGGCCCGCGATCACTTGGGCGGCCAGTTCGCCCTGGCTCAGCGCATTCCTGGCAAGGAGGAGTTCGCAGAGACCATCCGGTATTTCACCCGGCAGTTGGAGCTCCACCATGTGGCGGTCCACCTGTCCCTGGAGGTTGATGCGGAGCACTTGGCCAGTGGCGCGTTCGACGACGTTGTGGTGGCAACCGGCGTGGCTCCCCGTGTTCCGGAAATCCCCGGGCTGGATCACCCATCCGTGATGACCTACCCGGAACTGTTGACCGGCGCCCGCACGGCTGGGCAGCGCGTGGCCGTGATCGGTGCCGGCGGGATCGGGGTGGATGTCTCAGAGTTCCTGACTCACGCCGATTCTCCAACGCTGGATCTTGCAGCGTGGCGGGGGGAGTGGGGCGTTGGTGATGGTCAAACCCCGGGTGGCCTGGGGACGGCGTCGCCGGCACCGTCCCCGCGGGAGGTGTTTCTGGTGCAGCGCCGCTCCACGGCCATTGGCAAGGACCTGGGCCTGACCAGTGGTTGGGTGCACCGTGCCTCCCTCAAACACAAGGGAGTCCAGTTCATCACCGGGGCCACCTACGAACACATTGACGACGACGGCCTCCACCTCACCATCCCAGCCGATCCCACTGCTCCGGAGGGGAGCCAGCGGACGGACATGGTGCTGCCCGTGGATTCGGTGGTGATCTGTGCGGGTCAGACCTCACGCAACGAGCTGGCGGCTGACCTGCAGCAACGCGGTGTTGGGGTCCACGTGATCGGCGGTGCAGACGTGGCTGCGGAGCTGGATGCCAAACGTGCCATCAACCAGGGCACCCGACTGGCGGCACAGCTTTAATCCCAGCCGTGAGATCACCGGTTGTTGTTGAGAACACCGGCTATAGGCGGTGCTCTCAACAACAACCGGTGATCTCGGCGGGAGAGTGGTCAGACGAAACGCACCCAGTTGGCGCCCTTGCCCGTTTCCGCACGGTCCAACAGCGTCAGCTGCGCTCCGTCCACGCTGTAGAGAGAAACCTCCGTGGAACGTTCGCCGGCAGCCACCAAGAGTGAACCGTCCGAGCTGGTGGCAAAGCCGCGGGGCTGGCTTTCGGTCACAACGTACTCCGACGACGGTGTCAGGGAACCATCCGCGGCAACATCCACCGCGGCCAGGGTGCTCTCGGTCCGCTCGGAGACCCACAGGTGACTTTGTCCGGCGCCCCAGTGGATGTCGGCGCCCCAGATGGCGTGTTCTTCCAGGGGGTCTCCGTCCAGGACACCGCGCTGCAGGTCAGCCTCCGGATTGACGGAATCTGTGGCATCCACTGCGGTCAGCTCACCCGTGGTGGTGTCCCGGGCAAAACGCAGTACCTCCCCGGAGAACTCGGTCAGCACATAGAGGGTGTCTTGGGCATCGTTGAAAATCAGGTGGCGCGGGCCGGAACCTTCCGGTGCCGCTACGGTTTCGGAGGCCAGCGGGGTGAGCGTGAGGTCATCCTCCAGTGCGTACTGCGCCACCGCATCCGCACCCAAGGACACAAAGTAGGCGAACCGGCCGTCCGCGCTCGTGGCAACCGAGTGGAGATTGGGGAACTCCACGGTTGCCACTGGATCGCCCACAGTGCTGCCATCAACGGGTGCGGTGAAACCGTAACCAGCCCCGTATGCAGCACCGAGCAAAGCGGTTCCATTCCTGGTCAGCCACAGGTAGTTCATGCCACCTTGCGGTAGGTCTACGCGACCCACCTGCTCCAATGCACCGGTCTCTCGATCCAGGCTCAAAGTGACGATCCCCGCGGGATCACCCTTGACGGCAGCGTGCACCAGATTGCGCTGCGCATCCACCGCGAAATTGGAGCAGCCCGTCAGCCCATCCGTCACGGACAAACGCTCCAAAGAACGCCCGTCACAGCGGAACACGGAAATGCTCCCCTCACCGGCGTTGGCCACCAGGACCAGGGATTCAGTAGTCATGAGTCAACTCCCATATACGACGTCGGACAAGTACAGAGTGCTGGACAAGGCCCTGATACCCGGGCCCGCCTTTGACTCACGGAGCCACCGGGTAACCACTGCGGATGGCCACCCGGTTCCAGGCATTCATCACGATCACGATCCAGTTGACGGCGGAAACCTGATCGTCAGTCAGTGCACTGGTGTCCACAGTGCGCCCCGGAACACTGAGTCGCGTGACGTCCTCCGCCAGCATGAGCGCTGCCTGCTCTGCCTTGGAAAAATACTGCGACTCCCACCAGGCCGCCACCACTGCGAGTCGATCGGTGGACTCCCCCAACTCCAGGGCATCACGGGTGTGCATCCGGAGGCAGAACGCACAGCCATTGATCTGGGAAACTCGAATCTTGACGAGCTCAACAAGTTTCTTGTCCAGCCCAGCTGCGGCGGCAGCCTCCTCCGCGGCTGCGCTGAGCCCCACAACTTGTTGATAAACCGCAGGATGTTTCTTACTGATATTCACTGTGGACATTTTCTCTCCGCCCCTCCGTGTGATCTGTTCCTTACACCCATGCTCCCACGCAGCATGTGCCCGGTCGAGAAGCACATACTGCACGTCCCAGCTTTCACTCCCAGGCCAGCTCCGCAGCCCCGGGGTAGGCGGGCGGCTGCCGGTAGTCGAGTGGCTCACCGCCGATCATCAGTGGTGGAGGTACGTACTCCAAGACACCGAATGCACTGTTCTTGTGTAGCAGCTTGGGCACCGGGGCGGCAGCTGTCTTCGGCTCAGCCACGGTCTCAACGGCGGCTTTCGGGGCCGAGAGACGCATGAGTTCGGTTGCCGTACGCGCCAGGGACAGGTGAACGCGGCCCCCGCAGCCGGATTCACGACGCCGGGCCAGCAGACCAAGTACCCCAGCGGCAATGCCATACCCGGTGGCGTGATCCAACGCCTGGCATGGCAGCGCCCCAGGGCGGGCGTTGTGGTCCCGGTACATCCATGCAATACCGCTGGCGGCCTGCACAATCGAGTCGAATCCACGCAGTTCACCCCACGGGCCACGAGTGCCCCAGGCATTCAACTCAGCCACCACCAAGTGCGGGAATGTGGCCAGCAGCGCTGCAGGTTCCAAGCCAAACTTGGCCAGCGCCCTGGGCCGGTACCCCATAACCACGACGTCGGCCGTCCCCACCAGCTCCATCACCCGCGCCTTGACCTGCGGGTCCGTGAGATCGGCGTAGGTGCTGCGCTTGTCAAATCCGGCGTCGATCTGTTGATCCAGCAACTCCGGCATCCCGGGTGGGTCAATCCGCAGGACATCAGCGCCCAGGGCACCCAGCAGCCGCGTGGCGATGGGGCCAGCGATCACCCTGGTGAAGTCCAAAACCCGCAGGCCGGTCAAGGGATAGCGGGGGTCATCGCTCGGAGCCCACGACCTGGTACTGACGGCAGCCGTGGTGGGACCGGTGGCTGCCGGGTTCATTGCGGGCAGGGTTGAGGTTGTTGCGGGCGGAGTTGCCGTGGATGCGGTTGTTGCAGAGCGTTCCAGCAGAGGTTCAAGCTTGATCCAGGGCTCACCCGCAACCACTCGGGCCATGACGCTCTCAGCCCACTCGTCAGGTGTCCGCACACGAGCAGCGATACCCCCGGCGGCTTGGATTCGGGCCTCCGCATCAGCACCCGCCAACGCGGACAGAACGGGGACCAGATGAGCTGCGGCGTCGTCGTCGGGCAGGTGGGGGTCGAGACCAAGGGAAGACAGTAGGCGGCGGGCATGGTGCGGGTAATTGCCGTGGGTGCGCAGCCATCCGTCGCGGGTGCGCCAGAAACCGGACAGCGGCGCAAAACCCTCTGGCCGGCGGCCGGCAATCCGCAGGTGTCCCAGGGAGTCGAAGGCGGCAAAAGTGGCCGGGGCGGACACCGTGTAGCGGTCGGTGGAGTCCGTCAGCCTTCCCAAAGCCTGAGTCACGGCCTCCACAGACTGCACCGCCAGTTGCTCAACGGCCAGAGGACCGTCCCACACTCGCTGAAATCCGGTCACCGGCACCACCCCAACGGCCCCTTATGAAGTGGCGGGAAGTTCAAAGTCAAAGTATTTGACCAGGACTCGGGCAATACCTTCATCGTTGTTGGAGGTGGTGACCACATCCGCAGCCGCCTGCGCCTCCGGGATGCCGTTACCCATGCAGACCCCAAGGCCCGCGCGGCGCAGCATGTTGACGTCGTTGCCGTTGTCGCCAAAGGCGATCACCTGATCCACGGTGAGCTCGTTGGCATCGCAGTAGTCCTGGATGGCAGAACCCTTGTCCACGCCGTATGCCGTGGCCTCCAGGTAGATGGGCGAAGAAAAAGCCAACTCGATCCGGCCCGTGAAATCCTCCACCAACTCTCGGTAGAGAGGTTCCATGGCCTCCCGGTCGGCGCAGAACAACACCTTGGTGGGCCCTTCAACTTCCGTCAGGTCGGCCACCACCTGGATGGCCAGATCATTACCTGCGGCCTCGTACTGCACGCGCGGATGGGAACCATCCACCACAATCAGCTGATCCCCGTGCGGCAACATGACGGTGATGCCGTGAGCTTCAGCACGCCGAATCAGCTCGGTGGAAACCGCTTCAGGAAGTGGATGGCGCGCAATCTCTGCACCCGTGGCCTGATCCACCACCACGGAGCCGTTCATCCCGGCGAACACCAGGTTCTCCCCCAGGTCCAACGTGCGGGCCAGCATGCGCAATCCCGGAATGGGGCGCCCGGAAGCCAGCATGATCCGGGTACCTGCGGCGTGCATGGCCTCAAAGGCGCGGCGTGTTCCCGGCTGAATCCCGCGGGAGGAATCCAACAGGGTCCCGTCCATGTCAAAAGCAACCAGGCGATAGTTGGTCATGGGGTGCGTGCTCCTTGGGTAGCTGGGTACTTTCGAGCCTATCGGGAACCACCGCCCCCTCCGCCCTCCCTGCCCCCTCTGCCCCCCCTGCCCTCCCCGCCTGCCCCCTCTGCCGAGTGTTTGAGTTTGGTCGTTTTTGGGCCCTCCTGACGACCAAAGTCACACACTCGGCAGGGAGGTGGGGGGGGTCAGACCCGGGGGTCCGCTACTACTCGGGCTATGTGTAGGGCCAGATATGCCGTTTCATCCGGTGTGACGGTGGTGTCCAGGCGCAGATCCAGCAAAGTGGCCACCAGCTCAGCGCAGCGGTACGCCTCCGGCTGGGATTCACGGATCGCTTTCCCGACGGCGGAGGGCTCCCCCTCCAACTGCTTGCCCGATTGGATACGGACAAACAGGTAGCGCAGATGCGTGATGAAGCGGGCCACGCTGATGCTGTGGTTGTCCAACGTCCGCCCGTAGGTCTCTCCCACCACATCCAAGAGTTGCTGCAGGATGCCGGTGAGTTTGTAGGTGTAAGACAGATCACCGGTGGTGAAACCTACGTTGACCAGGTGCAATGCAATGGCAACGGCCTCACCGTCCGGTAGCTGGACCTCACTTTCCGCGTTGACCGCTTCCAAGACTCTGCGCGCCTGGGCCAGTTCGGTGGGGAACAGATGCCCCACTTCCGTCTCCAACGGGTAGTCCAAGCGGATGTCTTCCCGGACCCGTTTGATGGCAAAACTCAGGTGATCGGACAGGGTGACCAGCAGGGACGGGCTGGTGTCCGCCACATCGGAGAGACCGGCGGCCTCCAGCGCAACTACCGCCAGCTTGACGTGCTCCGGTGGAACGGCGGCAACCAGCTGGCCCAGGTGGTCAATATCGCGTCCATCCACCGGCGCAAAGGTCCGAACCACTTTGGACTGATCCACGCGCTGGCCCGGTTTGGCCTGGAAGCCCAGGCCACGGCCGGTCAGCACGACGTCGTCGCCGGCAGCCGTTCTGGCCAGTACCACGTTGTTGTTGAAGACCCGCAGGATCTCCACGTCTCCCCCTCCCTCCAGACCCACCAACCCACCGCCCCCCCTACCTTGCTGCCGAGTGTCCGAGTTTGGTCGATTTCGGGGCCTGGAATCGACCAAACTCGGACACTCGGCAGCAAGGGGAGGCAGGGGAAAGGGGTTAGGCGGTTAGGGAACCACCGTTGGTGGCGATGACGTCCTTGTACCAGTCAAAGGACTTCTTGCGGTAGCGCGCCAGGGTGCCCGTGCCGTCGTCGTTGCGGTCCACGTAAATGAAGCCGTAACGCTTGGACAACTGCGCGGTGGAGGCAGAAACCAGGTCAATGCACCCCCAGGTGGTGTAACCCAGCAGGTCAACGCCGTCTTCCAAGGCTTCGCCCACCTGGTAGAGGTGCTGGTTGAGGTAGTCAATGCGGTAATCATCCACCACGGTCTGAACTCCATCCACCTCCACCAGTTCATCCTTGGCGCCCAGGCCGTTCTCCACGATGAACAACGGCTTTTGCCACCGGTCCCAGTAGTCATTGAGCACAATGCGCAACCCCACGGGATCAATCTGCCAGCCCCATTCGGACGCCTTCAGAGTGGGGTTCTTGATGCCACCCATGATGTTGCTTTCGCCAAGCTCCTGGGAGGGATCAGCGGATTCGCAGATGCTGCTGTAGTAGCTGAAGGACACAAAATCCACCGTGTTCTTCAAGTCCTCACGGTCCTGATCGGTGATTTGCAGCTCCACTCCGTTCTCACGCAGGGCGCGCAAGAAATACCCCGGATAGTGGCCGCGGCAGTGAACATCCCCAAAGGCATAGTTGGAATGCTCCGCGTGCATCACTTTGAGCACATCCTGCGGGTCCGGGGTCAGCGGATAAGTGGGCATGGCGATCAGCATGCAGCCCACCTTCAGATCAGGGTTGATCTCATGCGCCAAACGAGTCACCCGGGCCGATGCCACCAATTCGTGGTGAATGGCCTGGTACAAATCCTGCTTGGTCAGCTGCTCCTTGGGCGTCAGGATGCCACCAGCCATCAGCGGGGCGTGCATGATCGCATTGATTTCATTGAAAGTCAGCCAATACTTCACGCGCTTCCCAAACCGCTCAAAGAGCACACGGGCGTAATGCTCAAAGAATTCGATCAGGCGACGATCCGTCCAGCCGTCGTATTTCCGGGCCAGATTCAACGGTGTTTCGTAGTGAGAGATGGTCACCAGCGGCTCAATACCGTGTTTCTCCAGCTCATCCAGTACACGATCGTAGAATGCCAGACCTTCCTCATTCGGCGTTTCGTCGTCGCCATTCGGGAAAATACGGCTCCAGGCAATGGAGAATCGGAAAGTCTTGAATCCCATCTCCGCAAACAGGGCAATGTCTTCTGCGTAGCGGTTGTAGAAGTCAATGCCTTCGAGTTTCAGATTTTCGGGCGTGGGCTCGTCCGTGGGCGGCCCCACAATGCCCTGCGGCATGATGTCCTGAATGGACAAACCTTTACCGTCTTGGTTGTAGGCGCCCTCAAACTGGTTGGCAGCGGTGGCACCACCCCACAGGAATCCTTCGGGGAATGTGACAGACATGGTTTTCTCCTTACGTTGTGTACGTCAGTTTCTCAGTTGCTTGCTGTTACAGTCACGGAATCACGACGACGGCCGGCGCACCAGCCTCCACCGGGCCCGCCACCGCTGGAGTCACTTCCTGCAATTTGGCGGTATTGGTGACGGTGACAATGGTGGTGGTGTCGTACCCGGCTGCCTGCACGGCGGCAAAGTCCACCTCCGCCAGAATCTCCCCGGCATTCACGGTCTCACCCTTGGCCACTTTCACGGTGAAGTGCTGGCCTTTGAGTTCAACGGTGTCAATGCCAATGTGCACCAGCAGTTCCACACCGTCGTCGGACTTCAATCCAAAAGCGTGCCCGGAGGAAGCCACGGAAATGACCTTGCCGGTGATCGGCGACCGAACAGTGCCTTCATCCGGCACAATTCCCACACCTTCACCCAGCGCCTTGGAGGCAAATACCTTGTCCGGCACCTCTTCCAAGACCACCATCTGCCCGGACACCGGGGCAACGACGTCGACCACCCGGTGGCGCGTAGCCGTGGCAGTTCCAGCGGCTGCAGTAGCCACAGCCGGGTTGACGCCGGTGGGCGCGGAGGGGTCCTGCGGGGCCGGTGCCACTTGGTCCGGCGGGGCCGGAACAGCAGCTTCAGTGGCCGTTGCTGCGACGTCGTCGGGGGTTTCGCGGTCCATGAACAGGAACGTGAGAACGAAGGCAATCGCCATAGCCACACCGCACCCAATCAATGTGAGGGCAAAGCTTCCCACATAAATGTAAGCGGGCAGGGCGAGCGCGGAGGGCACCACGAAGGTGTTGGCGGCGCCGCCACCGAGCCCGATGATGGCACCACCCACGGCACCGCCGACCACACCGAAGTAGAGCGGCCGCTTCAGGGGCAGGTTCACACCGTAGATCGCGGGTTCGGTCACACCGGCCATGATGCCGGACAGGGCTGCGGGACCAGCCACTTGACGGCGCTTGGCACTGCGGCTGCGCAGGAATACGGCCAGAGTGGCTGCCCCCTGAGCCAGAACCGCTGCGATGACCGGTCCGAAGAGCAAGCTGTAGCCCACGGTGGTGAGGTCATTGATGGCGATGGGAACCAGGCCCCAGTGCAGGCCAAAGATCACCAGGACTTGCCACAAGCCACCCATCAGAGCGCCGCCCAGCCAGGGGGCCAGATTGAACAGATAGGTGATGCCACCGGCCAAGCCCTGCGCCGTGTAGGTGGAGATGGGACCGATCAGAATCAGCACCAGTGGCACCATCACAAATAGGGAGATCAACGGCTTGGTGAAATTCCGGATGGCGGTTGGCAGCACCTTGTCCATGCCGCGCTCCAGATAGCTCAGGAGCCAGCCGGCAACGATGATCGGGATGACCGATGACACGTAGCTGGTCATCACCACCGGAATACCCATGAAGTGCACGGGCTCTCCAGTCTCATTCAGCGCAATGATGGTCGGGTAGAGCAGTGCGCCTGCAATGGCCACCAGGACAAACTGATTGACGCCGAATCGCTTGGCCGTTGTGATGGCCAGTAGAACCGGCAGGAAGTAAAGCACCGAGTCAGCTGCGGCATCCAGAATTACAAAAGTTTGGGACTCCGCGTTGAGAATGCCCAAGGTGACAGCCAAGGCCACAAAGGCCTTGAACAAACCTGCACCGGCCAGGGTCCACACCACCGGCAGGAAGATGGCGGAGATCAGCTGAATGAACTGATTGAGCAGACTCTGCTTCTGTCCGGTGCCCTGCTCTTCAACATCACCCGCTGCCGCCTTGTCAGGCAGATGCTTGACGAAAGCGTCATACACCGTGGTGACATTGTCCCCAATGACCACCTGGAACTGACCACCCGTGGAAACTGTGGTGATCACACCCTCCAGCTGCTCAACAGCCTGCTTGTCCACTTTGGAATTGTCCTTCAGGAACAACCGCAGTCGGGTAATACAGTGCGTGGCACTGTCCACGTTCTCAGCTCCGCCGACTTTGACCAGAATGTCGTCGGCAAGTGCTGGATAGTTCACCTTTGCCATGGTGCTCTCCCTTGTCAGTTCCGCCCCGTACGTCGTCGTCGGGGTCCGTGGTTGCGCTCGTGAGGAGTGTTTCCGGGCAATAAAAAAGACCTGAGACGCACGCGCAGTGCATCTCAGGTCTTGCCTTGGGCCAACTCCCCGCCGGGAGGCCAAGTAACAATCCTGTGAGCGTTAACTCACCGTGAACTGTAGACGTAGATCACACGGGTCGCAACCGGTTGCCCACAAGTTGCCACCCCCGGCCCCACACGGCTGCCGAGTGTCCGAGTTTGGTCGTTGCAGCGCCCTGGAATCGACCAAACTCGGACACTCGGCAGTCGTGGGCGGGCAGGGGCGTTAGAGGGGTGGCCAGGGGATGCGGTAGCCGCCGGTTTCGTCGAACGGCAACACGCCAGCTTCCAACAACTCCCGCGCTCGCAGCTGGATGGCGTACTGCTCCACCGGAAACAGCAATTCCTCCAGTTCTTCCGGCAACCCTTCCAGCAACCTTTCAAGGTCGCTCACCAAGTCAGGCGGGATTGACTGCCCCGCAAACTCCCAAATCACCGTGCGCAGCTTGAAGGGTGCAGAGAAGCACAACCCCTGGTCAATTCCCCACACCCGACCGGATGTATCCAGCAGCACATGGCCACCCTTGCGGTCGGTGTTGTTGGCAACGACGTCGAACACCGCCATCCGCAGCAACTCCCCATGAGTTTCCGGGTGGGAATCGTAGAGCGTGAAATAGTGCTGGGCCGGGTTGTGCGGAATGAATTTCTGGACGGAGCCGGGGCCGAACGGGGCGTCGTCACGCAGCACCGTGGGCGGAATCAATCCCCACCCGAGCGCCTCCGAAAGCACGTAGGCCGCACGTTCGCGCCGGTAGATTCTGGGTGGGAAATCCCGCAGCGGCCGCTCCCCTTCTTCGGGTTTGTAAACCGCCATGGTCTGCCCGGATTCACCGTTGACCTGCACCAACAGAGCGGAGTTGCTGCTGGACTCGATCAGCCCCACCAGTTCGATCTCACCGGTGGTCAGCAGGGCTTCGTCGTCGTTCATGGGGTGTCAGGGCTCAGAAAACCAGCGGCGCCACAGGACCGTCCGTGGAATTGACCCGCAACACCTGCGGGGCCTGCCCGGGGTGATAGGCGATCACGGACACCGAACACGGGTCCACCACAATCCGCTGGAACTGATCCAGATGGCTGCCCAGCGCGTGGGCCAGCACTGCTTTCAGAGGGTCGGCGTGGGAAAAACACACCACAGTTTGCCCGGGGTGCGCCTCCCGAATCCGGTCCACAGCATCCACCATCCGCGCCTGCATGTGACTGAAGCTCTCCCCGTTCGGAAAGCGGAACGACGACGGCGCCCGCTGCACCGCCGACCATTCCGGCAGCTTCATCAACTCGGACAGAGTCCGTCCGGTCCAGTCACCGAAGTCGCACTCGATGAGGTCCGGCTCAATGCGGGCGGTCAGGCCGGTGGCTGCCTCCGTGGGTTCGACAGTCTCCCGGGTACGTTCCATGGGGGAGGTGTAAATAGCGCTCACCGGTACACCTGCTAGTCGGTCAGCCACGTGTAACGCCTGGTCAAGCCCCTGTTGGGACAGATGGAGCCCGGGCGCGCGACCCGGTAGAACCTGGCCCGTGGTGGGCGTCCGGCCGTGGCGCACCAGGATCACGGTGGTGGGCTTGTCCTCGGCTGATCCGGTGCTGGGCTGGCTGTGGGTCACAGGCTCCACGCTACTCGTCAACGCACTGTCGGACCGAGATAGCCCCTTGCTATATTGTGGTCATGAAGGAGTTCGACACTTCCCGAGCCGCCGAATTGGTGCGACTGGCTCGCACAGACGCCCAGCTGACGCAGGCCCAACTGGCGCAGCGCACGGGGATGCGGCAGCCCAGTCTTGCCCAGATTGAACTGGGTACCCGCAAGGTGTCCTCCGAGATGCTGGAACGGATTCTCCGTGCTGCCAATTACCGCCCGTCATTGCCGGTGGCAGAGCACGCCCAAGAAATCAAAGCCGCAGCCCAGAAGTACGGTCAAAGCAACGTCCGAGTATTTGGGTCAATGGTCAGGGGGCAGGATGACTTCAACAGCGACATCGACCTCTTGGTGACACCATCACCCGAGACTGACTTGTTCCACCTTGCCCTGTTCGCACGCGACGTTCAGCGGCTCACCGGCTTCCCCGCCGATGTTGTGGCCGACACCAGCGTTATCCCGACCATGAGGGAGATCCAAGCCGAAGCTGTTGCCCTGTGACACCGGAAGATCAGGGGAGCGGCTTTACACCCCGGCCTCGCAGGCAACCTGAGCATAGAACTCAGACCGACGCGCAGAACCTTCGCCTGGAATTGGAGCGCATCCTTCAACGAACCACAGCGGTAGCGGAATCTGATCGCCGGGTCTTCACAGAAGGCAGCACAGCGTACGACGTTGCGAGCATGGCCATCATCCGCCTTGCCTCCCTCTTGGAACGCCCGGAATTTGAGCGTTTGGCGCAATCTTTGGAAGACCATGAGGTGGCGGCCATCCGCACCACCCGTAACATCGCAGCTCATGGTGGCTATACCGGCATGAATGACGATCTTTTCTGGGCCGCCGTGACGGCGCGCCTACCGCCTATCATTCAACGACTACTTAGCGAGATTTGACCCCATGGCTTGGCGTGATTTTGGAAACCTTTAGCACGCTACTCGTCAGAGTCCGAACCTCGAATGCGTCGCCACATCGCGTGCAGGCGCTCAACAGCCTCTTCCTCTGTCATTGATGCAATGTCCCGCGCCGACAATCCGCCCTTGCTGAGACCATCGACCACGTACAGCGGCAGAGACGGTGAATCGCGCTGGACCGGTCGGCTCCGACTGGGCACCACGTGTTCCCGTGCGCATGCCCAGAACTCATGGGCCGTGACTTCCAACTGGTCACGTAAAACGTGTGTCCACAGGGAAGGGCGATATTGCGTTCGATCCACTGGCCGTGAAATACGTGTTCGCAGGATTCGCCCGTCGTGAAGGCTGAGTTCATAGGTGCGATGATGTGCAACCGGCTTACCCGTTGCCCCACGCACCAGGACCCACCCTTCGGTGATGCAGAAGTCGTCGTGATCCTCACGTGTGGCCAGAGGGTATTTACTCACCCCTCCGCCTTGAGCCAGTCGCCTCCGCTTTGAGCCAGTCAATGAGTTCCTGGTCTGAGGAGAGATTGATCAGTTGGACCAGGCCCCAGCGGTCTGCGTGGTTAGGGGCCAGTCGAAGTCGTGCACCCCAGTCTGCCGCGTATTCACGCAGCACCACGATCAGGTCATCAAGTGCCTCTTGCAATGTGGATCCCTCCGCAGCAAAGGGCAGACCCTCCATGAAGATCACATACCCGTTGTCCTCCAGGACCGTCCGCGCATGGGCCGGGCACGTCAGCTCCAGGTAGCGGCGTAGGTGTGGTGCAGAAACCAGCGCCGTGTGCGCGGAGCCCCGCCGCACCGACACCAAGAAGTCATTTTCAGCAGCGTCCAGAACTTGCTTGAAGTTCTGGCGAGCTTCCGAGGACGAATAGCTCAGCTGAGGAGTGGCAGTCATACCCCAATGATCAACTTGTACATTCTGTACGTCAACCATTGGCGCAGCCTCATCCGCCGAGCGTCGAGTTGTGCCGCCCATCAGCGCTGATGGACTGCGCAACTCGACGCTGGGCGGGGGCAGATGGGAGGAGTCAGCAAGTCACCCACTTGACGCAAGGTCTAGCGTTGGAACTGTGACTGAGCGCCCCAGCATCAAGACCCTTGGCGAACTGCGTGCAGCAGGGATCGAGTACCGCCCGCTGCGTGAGGAAATCCGCTACAACCTCCTGAGCGCCCTTGCGGAAGGCCGTGATCCGTGGCCCGGCCTCCACGGCTTGAGCAACACCGTTCTGCCCCAGGTGGAGCGCGCTTTGATTGCCGGACATGACATGGTGCTGCTGGGCGAACGCGGCCAGGGCAAGACCCGTCTGCTGCGCACCATGGTGGGACTGCTGGACGAGTGGAGCCCGGAAGTTGAGGGTTCTGACCTGCACGAACACCCCCTGGACCCCATCACGGAAGCCACCCGAACCCGGGTCGACAACGAGGGGGATGACCTGCCCATCACGTGGCGCCACCGGGACGAACGCTACGTGGAAAAGTTGGCCACTCCGGACACCTCCGTGGCCGACCTGATTGGTGACGTTGACCCCATCCGTGTGGCCGAAGGCCGCCGCCTGGGAGACCCGGAGACCATCCACTACGGCCTGATTCCACGCGCCCACCGCGGCATTGTGGCCATCAACGAACTCCCTGACCTGGCCGAACGTATCCAGGTGTCCATGCTCAACGTCATGGAGGAACGCGATGTCCAAATCCGCGGATACGTCCTGCGCCTACCCCTGGACGTCCTGGTGGTGGCCTCCGCCAACCCGGAGGACTACACCAACCGCGGCCGGATCATCACCCCGCTCAAAGACCGGTTCGGGGCTGAAATCCGCACCCACTACCCGCTGGAACTCGCAGATGAGATCGCTGTGATCCGCCAGGAAGCTGAACTGGTGGCCCAAGTCCCGGACAGCCTCCTGGAAATCCTGGCGCGCTACACCCGGCTGCTGCGGGAGTCACCGGCCGTGGACCAGCGTTCCGGTGTCTCCGCCCGGTTCTCCATTGCCGGTGCGGAAACCACGGCTGCCGCAGCTCTGCGCCGGGCCACCGTCCACGGTGAAGACCAGGCAGTGGCACGTCTGGTGGACATTGAGGCCGCCGTGGAGGTCTTGGCCGGCAAGATCGAGTTTGAATCCGGCGAAGAAGGCCGGGAGTTGGCCGTCTTGGAGCACCTGCTGCGCCGAGCCACCATGGAAACCGTCCAGTCCGCCTTCCGCGGCATCAATTTGGGCCCGCTCATTGAGGCACTGGATGGCACCGTGACCATCAGCACCGGCGGCAACGTCCCAGCACAAGAGTTCCTGGGTGCACTCCCCCCACTTAACAACGACGACGAACCGGGCCACCCCACGGGTGAGGACACCCGAGAGAGTGAGCGGGGCGTCGTCGTCAATCTGTATGACAAACTGGCCGCGCAATTGGAGGCCAAGACTGCCGGTGAGCGAGCCAACGCGATTGAGCTGGCTCTGGAGGCGCTGTTCCTGTCCCAGAAAATCTCCAAGGATGCTGATGCGGAAGGGACCATCTACGGCTGAGCCGCGGATTCGGAGAAGATGATGGCAAGGCATCGCCACTACAGCAGATACGGCCGCTACACGGGTGGACCGGATCCCATGGCGCCACCGCCCGATCTGACGGAAGCTCTGGAAACCATTGGGCGTGACGTCATGGAGGGCTACTCCCCGCAAGAGGCCCTGCGGGAGTTCCTGCGCCGCGGTGGCCGCAATCAACGCGGCCTGGACGACCTTGCCCGCAAGGTTCACCAGAGGCGCGCTGACCTGCTGAAACGCCACAAACTGGGTGGCACGTTGGACGAGGTCAAGAAGCTGCTGGACCAAGCCCTGCGCTTGGAACGCGAGCAATTTCTGCGGGATGCGCGTATGGACCCCATGGACCGGCAGTTTCGTGAAATGCAGTTGGACGGGCTTTCCCCCTCAACAGCGGCGGCCGTGAGCGAACTGACCGACTATGACTGGGCCTCCCCATCGGCTCGGGAGAAGTTCAATCAGATCAAGGACCTCCTGGGCCGGGAGGTCCTTGACCAGCGGTTTGCAGGGATGAAACAAGCCCTGGAGAACGCCACGGATGCGGACCGCGAGCGCGTGAGCCAGATGCTTGGCGACCTCAATGATCTGCTGGCCAAGCACGCTCGAGGTGAGGACACGGAGACGGACTTCCAAGAATTCATGGACAGACACGGGGAGTTCTTCCCGGAGAACCCGCAGTCCGTGGACGAGCTGATTGATGCCATGGCGCAACGTTCTGCCGCTGCCCAACGCATGATGAACTCCATGACACCTGAGCAGCGGCAGGAACTCATGCAGCTCTCTGCCCAGGCTTTCGGTTCGCCTGAGTTGATGGCGCAGTTGGGTCAGCTGGATGCCAATTTACAGGCGTTGCGCCCGGGTGAGGACTGGACGGGTTCTGAGCGGTTCGAGGGCCAGGAGGGCATGGGCTTGGGTGACGGCACGGGGTTGCTGCAGGACATCGCTGACCTGGATGCTCTGTCAGATCAACTGGCGCAGAACCATCAGGGTGCGGGGCTGGATGACATTGACGTTGAGGCTCTGGCGCGTCAGCTGGGTGATGAGGCCGGGGTGGATGCCCGCACCCTGGCGGAGTTGGAGCGTGCGCTGCAGGATTCCGGGCTGTTGCAGCGTGCTTCCGATGGTTCCCTGAAACTTTCACCCCGGGCCATTCGCCGGTTGGGGAAGTCGCTGCTTCAGGACACCGCCCGTCAGCTCAGCGGACGCACCGGTTCCCGCGATACCCGCCAGGCCGGTGCCGCCGGGGAGCCCACCGGGTCCACCCGGCCGTGGCAGTTCGGCGACGTCGAACCGTGGGACGTCACGCGGACCATCACCAACGCGGTGCAGCGCACGGTGGCCGACGGCAGTTCGGCAGCCCGCGGGGTCCGGGTCCACGTGGACGACGTCGAAGTCCAGGAGACCGAGGCCCGCACCCAATCCGCCGTGGTGCTGCTGGTGGACACCTCCTTTTCCATGGCCGCCGAAGGCCGGTGGCTGCCCATGAAGCGCACCGCCCTGGCGCTGCATCACCTGGTGTCCACCCGGTTCCGCGGGGATGCCCTGGAGCTGATCACCTTTGGCCGCTGGGCGCACAGCATGGACGCGGAGGAACTGACCGCGCTGCCACCCGTGTACGAACAAGGCACCAATTTGCATCACGCTCTGCTACTGGCCAGCCGCTTCTTCCGGAAGCACCCGTCCATGCAGCCGGTGCTGCTGGTGGTCACCGACGGCGAACCCACCGCTCACCTGATGCCCGACGGTGACGCCTACTTCAACTGGCCCACCAGTCAGCACACCCTCAACCACACCGTGGCGGAGCTGGACAAACTCGCCCGATTCGGGGCGCAGACCACGTTCTTTCGGCTGGGTGATGATCCCGGGTTGGAGCGCTTCCTGGCAGCCATGGCCAGGCGGGTGGATGGTCGTGTGGTGGCCCCTGAGTTGGATGAGTTGGGGTCTGCGGTGGTGGGCGAGTACTTGTCCCAGCGGTTCTGATAAGAAGAGTTCCATGACATCGCATTCCGGCTTCTCCCCCCGGTTCCTCAATCGCCGCACCCTGCTGGGAGGTGCGGGGGCGGGCGCCGTCGTGGTCCTGGCAACCGGCTGCGGTCTGATCAATGGTGGACGCGGCAGTGACCAGGCCCATGAACTCGCGTTGGCGCTCACGGACCGGGACGTTTCCGGGATCACTTTTGATGGAGTGTCCGGGGCCGATGCCCAGCAGCAGTTTGACCGCATTGTGGCCAATCTTCCCGGCGCCACGTGGAGCGTTGAGGTTGATTCGCTAGGAGACATTTCCGACGACGGCGTCAGGCCCGCCACCCTTTCCTGGCGCTGGGACATCCCGGGGCTGGATGAGCCGTGGGAGTACCAAAGCGCTGTGGAGATCACCTCCGATGGTGCGGAAACTTGGACGCCGGTGTGGTCACC
Organism: Kocuria sp.; assembly: GCF_030538595.1. Taxonomy (GTDB): domain Bacteria; phylum Actinomycetota; class Actinomycetes; order Actinomycetales; family Micrococcaceae; genus Kocuria. Next base: position 37,873 of record NZ_JAUNTS010000004.1, on the reverse strand, counting down.
TGCGGTGATCGAACCATCGTTGGCTGCGGATGAGGGGCTGCGGCTCAGTAGTGAGCCCGCAGAACGCGGCAACATTCTGGGGGCCTCCGATGAAGTGATCGTGGCTCAGCGTCCCGTTCATCAGGTGGGTTTGGACTTGGGCAAGGTCAGTGAGTCGCAACGCGAAGCTGCTGCCCGCGCGCTGGCCGATTTGGTGGGTGTGGATGCGGATGCCTACGCGGCCACGGTGACCCAAGCCGCTGGAGATGCGTTTGTGCCCGCGATTTCTTTGCGTGAGGACGCCTACCGGGACCTGGACTCTGCGGCGGCTTCCGGGATCGCGGGGTACACCGTGCAGGAAACCACCATGTCACTGGCTCCCACCCGCACCTTTGCCGCCAGCACCCTGGGGCGCGTGGGAGAGGTGACTCAAGAAGACATCCAGGACTCGGATGGAGAGTTGGTTGCCGGTGACCAAATCGGGCGGGGAGGTTTGCAGGCCAGTTTCAACCAGTGGCTTGCCGGAACCAACGGTGTTGTGGTCTCCATCAGCCAACTCAATGACGACGGCGCCCCCGTCACCGGCACCTCCCGAGTGATGCTCAGCAGCGATCCCGTGGCTGGGCAAGATCTGCACATCACGTTGGACAAACGATTGCAGGAAGCAGCGGAGTCCACGCTGGAAGATGTGGAATCGGCGTCGGCCATTGTTGCCATCCGGCCCTCCGATGGGCACATCCTGGCACTGGCAGATGGTGCGGGATCGCAGATGTACCCCACGGCGGCCCAGGGACAATACCCGCCGGGTTCCACCTTCAAGGTGGTGACGTCCCTGGCCATGGTGCGCTTGGGGGACACCATGGAGTCCACGGTGAACTGCTCAACCTCCATCACCGTGGACGGCACCCGGTTCAGCAACGCCCCCGGTTACTCCCCCCAGTTCATCGGCGAAATCCCCATCAAGGATGCTCTGGCGCATTCCTGCAACACCGCCTTCATCTCCCAGTACGACCGCGTCAGCCACACGGATCTGCTGCAAGCCGCCGAGTCTTTGGGGCTGGGGCAGACGTACGCCTTGGGAATCAACGCCTTCAGCGGTTCCATGCCGGCGGAGGAAAGCGGGGTGGCCCACGCAGCATCCCTGTTCGGTCAGGGACGAACGCTGGTTTCCCCGCTGGCACTGGCTGCCATGACGGCCTCTGCGGTGGCCGGGTCCACGGTGACGCCGGTGTTGGTCACCGACCGTGAAGCCTTTTCTGAAGGTGACGCCGAATCTGTTTCTGAATCAGCCTCGCCCAGCCCGGATGCTCCCGGCCCAGATGCTCCCGCGCTGACAGCTGACGAGGCTGAGCAACTGCGCCGTGGCATGCGGGAAGTAGTCACCACCGGGTACTTGCAAGACCTACAGGCCCTGACCCCGAACACCGCTATGGGCAAGACCGGAACCGCCGAATTCGGCACGGATGACCCGCCCAAGACTCACGCCTGGATCATTGCCGCGCACGAAGACCTGGCCATCTCCGTGTTCGTGGAGGACGGCGAAGGCGGTGCCGTGACGGGTGGGCCTCTGGCATTGGAGTTCTTGGAAGCCGCCCAGGGTTAGGGTCTGGGCTGCGTCTGGGCCGACTGCCCCCGCTTCTCCCAGTTTTCTCCAAGTGCAAATTGGACTTGGAGAAAATTAGGAAAAGCGAGGCCAGGAGTCACCACACGGCATGAACCCGGGTACATCTCCCCCGTGGTGCTGCATTTGATGGTCGACTACGACCACTATTTTGCCAACGCAAACGGGTAGTCCGTGTAGCCACGGGCCCCTGGCGTGTAGAAAGTCGCCGGATTGGGCTGGTTCTCCTCCAACCTGTTGCGCCACCTCTGCACCAAGTCCGGGTTGGCAATCACGGGGCGTCCCACAACGACGGCGTCCGCGATCCCATCCTCCACAATGTGCTCGGCCTCTTGGCGGCTGGTCTTGACGCCAAAACCACTGTTGAGCATGAACGCCCCCTTGAACCTGTCACGCAGATGGGCCACGAACTCGCCGTCCACATCTGCATGGAGCACAGACAGATAGGCCAAACCCAAGTGGTTGATCTGGTCGATCAGGGCATCGTAGGTGGCAACGACATCGTCGTGATCGGTCTCCGGCACACCCTGGATGTTGTGTTCGGGGGAAATGCGCACGGCCGTGCGGCCCGGCCCGATCTCTGCTGCCACAGCCTGGATGACTTCGGCCACGAACTTGGCGCGGGCCGCCGGGGAGCCGCCGTATTCGTCGTCGCGCTGATTGGTGCCGGGGCTCAAGAACTCGTGAAGCAGATAGCCGTTGGCGCTGTGCAACTCAACACCGTCCATCCCGGCGTCGATGGCGCGGCGGGACCCGGCCACAAATTCGGTCTTGACGCGCACCAAGTCCTCAGCAGTCAAGGCGCGTGCGGGGACCACCTCCTGCTTACCGTCGTAAGTGCGGATCTCACCCCTGTCCGTGGACGTGGCACCGGGTGCTTCCGGCTGTGCGCCGCGGGTCAAGCCGGGGTGGGTGACGTGACCCGCGTGCATGATCTGCATGACGATCGTTGCGCCCTGCTCATGCACGGCATCGGCAACTCGGGACCAGCCGGCCTGTTGCTCATCCGTGAGGATGCCCGGCTGACCCACGAACGCGCGGTTGGTGAAAGCCGGGAACGTGCCTTCGGTGATGACCAAACCAACCCCTGCCCGCTGGGTGTAGTACTCCACGTGTAGATCGGTAGGGACACCGTCTTCCCCAGCCCGCGAGCGCGTCAACGGCGCCATGACCACGCGATTACGCAGCTGCAGATCGCCGGCGGTCAGGGGATCGAACAAGGTGGGCACGGTTACCTCCAGTACGAATGAGATGTGTTCCGGAAGGTTCAACCGCGCCATTGCACAGACGTATTCCTGCATGTGATCCAGGGATCAACCGACGCTAGGGACGAGCGAAGCCAGGTCCGTCGACTGGACCAGGCCGAAGATGAAATGCGCTCAGCAGTGGTTGACCTGACCGATCAGAATCCGGATGACTTTCAAGTGGTCGTTCATCCGCAGCCGCCGGAACTAGAGGAAGTTTTGCTCACCGACACCATGGATGGAGGGTCCGGTGAAATCGTAGGCGCGGCCGTGACCGAAGCCGCCCGACATGATCACCGTGAATTTGGCCCGTCTGATCCCAGTGGGCCTTGCTCTGTGAAACACCGCGATGGGAAGCTGACCGCATGACTACCACTGATCTGGATCGCAACAAGGAAACCGTCAAAGCGTTCTACGACTTGATGTTCAACCAATGCAAGCCACGCGAGGCATTGGAGCAGTACTCCGGGGCGCAGTACCGGCAGCACAACCCGCATGTTGCCGATGGCAAGGAGGCATTCGTCGAGTACTTCGAGCGCATGGCGCGTGAGTACCCCGGCAAGCATGTGGATTTCGTACGGTGCTTTGCAGAAGGTGATCACGTGGTGCTTCATTGCCACCAGACCTGGCCTGGCTCTGACGACTACGCAGGCATCGACATCTTCAGGCTGGACCAAGATGGAAAGATCGTGGAGCACTGGGATGTCCTCCAGGTCATCCCGGCTACCTCCGCCAATGACAACGGCCTGTTCTGAGCCAGGCCATTTCTGTGCTTCAGGGGCAGGTCACCTGCCCCTGAAGCACAGATTCTGTCTAAAGCCTCCCCAAGAACCGAGTGCTCCAGTCAGCTGACAAGAGTGAAGCGACGCATCACCATGGAGCCCTCTTCCATGCACGACATCTGTTCGGCAGCTGCCGGAGCCTGCTCGTACGAGGCCATCGAGGCATCAGCGGCCGCCGTATCCGCCCAGTGCACAATCACTACCCACCCATCGTCTCCCTTGGCTGTCTCACGACTGAGAAATCCAGGTTGGCGGCTGACGTAATCGCGGCCAACGGCAGCATCAATTTGGGCGAACTGAATGGGATCGACCTCTGCCTTCACCCGAAAAGAAACAATCTCGACGACACTCATTCAGCACCTCTGGTTTGTCTGGGAACAGCGCTAAGACTGCGAGCATACGCTCTACCTTGGTGCGCAACGCATCACCGGCATGGGCCGTGCTGGTCTGGCACTAGGCACGTTGGGCCAGAACAAAGCCCTGATCATAGTCCTCCAGAACAGCGCGTCGCGTGACCGAGGCTGTCACGGTCCACCCCGACCCGGCGGCCACTGCGGCAAGCTCATCCGGCGAGTACAGCCAGGCCGTCATGGAGCTGGTGGTTCCGTAGGCATTGATGATCTGGCGCGAGCCGCTACCTACCTGGAACCCCACCAGCAACGGTCCAGCGGGTGCAGTGACCCGCGCCAATTCTTGCAGTGCCTCAGCCAGTCCCGGATAGTCCAGGTGGATCAGGGAGTACCAGGCGATCACTGCACCAAATTCGCGGTCGCCATACGGCAGCGCTCTGAGGTCAGCCACACGGAAGTCCACCCCGGGTTCACGACGACGCGCATGCTCAATCATTCCGGGGGCAAGGTCAACACCCTGCGGAGACAGGCCTTGCTGCACCAATTCAGCAATCATGCGGCCGTTTCCACATCCGGCATCCAACACCCGATGGTTGCCGGATACACGAACCTCCTCACAGAACGCACTGATCATGGCGCGATCTACAGGCTGTTCCACCCGCAGGTCAGGCAGAAGTGTGTTGTAAGTCCCGGCTGCGGCGTCGTAGACAGATCGGAGATGGTTCGGTGAAGTCACGACTATCCACTATGCCCCCTCCACCTCCGCCGAAAACATGGTTTGGCGGGAATCCAGGGCCGAAAATTAGGTCAAACCATGTTTTCGGCGGAGTTTAGTTGCGGCGGGCGGCGATCCGGTTGTCCACCACCAGCAGGATGGCAACCACAATCAGTCCAGCCAGACCGGCCATCAGCAACACGGGCCAGTCAGCGGCGGGGGCGTGGAGGTTGCGCTCGTCGTCCTGCCAAGGCCACAGCGAACGCAGAGCCCCGATCATCAGTCCCACAAGCGCGATCATGGTGCCACGGTGATGGTGCTCCAACAGCTTCTGCAGGGCTTTGACAATCACGATCATGCCCAGCACGGCACCCAGGAAGAACAAGCCCAGGTAGCCGAAGTCCAGGTTGTCCACGGCCCGCAGCGTGGGCTGGTAGAGCCCGATGGTCAGCAGAATGAAAGACCCGGACAGACCCGGCAGCAGCAACGCAGAAACGGCCACCGCGGCGGCAAGAATGATGATCCACGGCTGCGGTTCCAGGGTGGTCGCCGGAATGGACACCAGGAAGAACGCAACCACGGCAGCGCCGATCCCCAGAAGCCAGTCAGCCCAGGTCCAGCCCCTACCTGCCAGGGACAGCGGGACCCACAGCGAACCAACCACCATGCCGAAGAAGATGGCGCGCATCAGTTCCGGATGCGTGTCCACCAGGTGCTCCATGGGACCGGCCACCAACAGCAGGGCCGCCACCATGCCGATGACCACCGGGATCACAACTCGCCAGTGGACGTTGGCCATGTGCTTCTTGAACCCGGGCGCACGGTCTGGACCCAGCAACAAAGCACGGAACGCGGAAATCACCTCACTGGCAGACCCAATCAGCTGGTCATAGATTCCAACCACCAGCGCCACGGTGCCACCGCTGACACCCGGCACAGTCTCCACGGTGCCGATCATGGCGCCGCGCACCAGGTTTCCAGGGATGCTGGTCTTACGGGTTGGCGCGAGTGCACCTTCTTCGGCGGCAAGATGCGGGGCAGGGTGAGACAAGGCTGGTCCTTTCCGTGGGTTTCCAACAGGGTAACGGGACATGTCCCCTACCAGGTCGCTTTGAGGCAGACCCCACACGTCCCCGGTTTGGCGCAGGACGCCAACGACGTCGCCCTACCCGGCTCAGGCGCTCAACCCGCCAATCGCCACTCGATCCGGTGCCTACGCACCCGCCCGGGGCGCAGCACCGGGTCTCCCAACTCCGGACGGTTGGGGGTGTCCGGGTGGAACTGCGGCTCCAGCGCAATGCCATCGCCCTGCCGATAACGGGTACCGGAGGTTCCCACCGTGCGACCGTCAAAAAAGTTGCTGGTGTAAACCTGCAACCCCGGCAGGTCTGAATGCACCTCCACGGAACGCCCGCTGACCGGCTCCGTCAGCGTGGCGGCGTAACGCACCCCGGTGCCAGAAATGGCAAACGAGTGGTCCACACCGTTGTGCACCTGCGGATGATCGGCACGCACCACATCTCCCAGTGCAGCGGGTGTTCTGAAATCCAAGGGTGTCCCGGCCACGGAACGTAGGGGGCCGGAGGGTAGGCCGTCGTCGTCGACCGGCAGGAATTGCTGCGCCGCCACGGTCAAGACGTGCCCGTCTGCACTCCCGCGGCCCTCCCCGGCAAGGTTCCAGTAGACGTGGCTGGTGGGACCAAAGACCGTGGCCCGGTCTGCTGTGGCCTCCACTTCCACAACGACGACGCCGCCCTCCACCGAGTATCTGGCCCGCACCACCATTTCACCGGGGAATCCCTGATCCAGGTGGGGACTGGTGAGCTCGAACGTGGCGCTGTTCGGCGTGACCTCCGTGATGTCCCAGACACGGTGGCTGAAACCCTCCGGCCCTCCGTGATGGCAGGCCGAGCCGTTGTTGGCCGGCAGCTCATACTCCTGTCCCTCCAGTTCAAAGGAGGCACCGGCAATCCGGTTTGCGTAGCGACCCACCAGCACACCCAGGTAATCCTGGGCAAAGGCTGCGTAGCCTTCCGCATCGGCGTGGCCCAGGACCAGGTTGACCCTGCCGTCCTGATCGGGGACCAGTAAGGACTGCACGGCCGCACCCAAGTCAAGAACAGTGAGTTCAACACCTTTGGGATCGCCCAAAGTCACGGCATGGACGGGCAGACCATCTGACGTATGACCGAAAGGGCGGATCTGCGGGCTCATGACCTACACACCACGGTCATCGGAACTGAGGTTGATCGGCGTTGTGGCCCCACGTGTCAGCGCAAGCCACGGAACATGCGGCGCAGCATCACGGACTGACCGCGGCCAGACTTCTTCTTGCCACGCAGTTTTGCGCTGCGGGACACAGTGGCGCTCATCAAGAGCATGGCCACGTACATGGTTCCGGCCAAAATCGCCAACGACAACACAAGAATGCCCAACAGGCCCCAGGTACCCAAGAGCAACCACCTTTCACGGTCAAGAGATTGTTGTCTCCAAGGGTACCGGGCTGATTCAGCGTGAGCGCAGGAGGTCGTACACGGAGGAGTCGTCCCGACGCCCCAAGCCTTCGCGGCGTCCGCGCACGTAAACCTGCTCGGCGGCTGATGCCAGCGGCACCGGTTGCTGCACAGCGCGGGCTGCATCCGTGACCAGACCCATGTCCTTCACAAAGATGTCCAGGGCGGAACGCACCTCAGCGTCCTCCCCTTCCAACATGCGCGGCCCACGATCGCCAAACATGAACGACGCCGCAGCACCACCCTGCAACACCTTCAAACACTGCTGCGGATCCAGGCCCATGGAATCTGCCAGCGCCAGCGCTTCCCCCGCCACGGCAATGTGGACCCCGCACAGCAGCTGGTTGACCACCTTGAACCGTTGGCCATCACCCACGGTTGAACCGACCACGGGAGCCTGAGCGGCCATGAGGTCGAGCAACGGCTGCACCTTGGCAATGCCGGTTTCAGCTCCACCCACCATGATCAACAGATCACCGGTGCCCGCGCGGGCCACACCACCGGAAACCGGTGCATCCACCACGCCCACACCCTGCAGCGCCAAGCGGGTGCCGGCACCTTCCACGGCTTGCGGCCCCACGGTGGACATGACCAAGACCACCGCGCCTTCTGCTAGTTCATGCGCAATTCCGGTCTCCGGGGCGAACAGCACGGAATCCAGCTGAGCCCCGGTGGCCACCATGACCACCACAACGTCTGTGCCAGACACGGCGGCGCGGGCGGTGGGGAAAAGGGTGACTCCCTGCCCCACGCGATCCGCAGCGTCCGGAGCCAGATCGAATGCCCGGACCTCCACCCCGCCCTTACCCAAAACCGTTGCCATGGGCGCACCCATGGCGCCCAAACCGATCCACGAAACTTGAGTCATCACATTCTCCTCTGCTGTATTCACTTGCTTTGAAAGGCCAGATTCACTTGCTTTGACTGGCCAGGCGGGTGGCTTCCGCCAGGACTTCGACCACATCCGCCACGGCTGATTCCGTGCCCACGTTGCCCGGGAACACCACGAACGGGCAGCCTTCGGCCTCCGGATCGGCTTGGATCGGCATGAATTGGGAGGTTTGGCCCGGAAAAAACTGCCCGCCCACCCGTGCACGTCTGATGCCAAGCCCCTTGTGAGCCACTTCGTGAGAGGTGATTCCACCCTTGGCAATCACCCACGCGGGCCTGCCTTTCATCACGCCGCGCACCACTTCCACCACCGCATCGGACACGGAGCGGGCAATGGCCAGCGATTCCTGGGGGTCCTCCGCACGCACCAGGTCGCGGCTGGTGTAGACAACGACGTCGGAGCTCACCAACGCCTCATCCGCCTGGTTGATCGCCCACTCCAGATGCTCTTGACGTTGTTCCGTGAGCAAAGTTGGGACGTCCAGTTCGATCTCAAACAATCCGCCGCGGTCCTTGACCACCTGCAGTTGACGATTGGTCAGCCCCACGTGGGAGCCCACCACCAAGAGCCCGTGCGGCTTGCGGTCCGGGCCGATGGTGATGTCGGCAGGTTCCAGAACCTTTGCTTGCTCAATCCCCGCAAGGGGGCGCACGAAAGATGGCCCGCACCGGGTGATGAACGTCCGCCCGGCAGCTTCCTGGAGTTCAAGCGCTGCCGCCACCACCTCTTGGTGGGAGTAGTCGGTGCCGTTGACCACCACCCAGGTGCGGTCCGTGGCCCGATCCAGCACCGAGGACACCGCCTCCACGCCAGCATTGATGTCATCCAGCGCGATGGACAGGATGTCCTCTCGGCGCAGGGAGCCGCCGGAGCGCTCCACCAGGAAGTCCTTGAGGTTGGAGTTGCTGTAGCCGAAGGTGGCGTCCTGGGCAAAGTCCGTGTCCCCCACCTTCACCTGTTCGCCTTGGAGAACGGCCCAGTGAGTGTCCTCCACCGTGTAACGCCCGGCTTCAAACATGGCCGGGGCAAACAGGAACCCGTTGACCTGAACTCCACGTTCCGCCAGCACGTCTGCCAGGCCATTGGGTTCAGCCAGCACGTGGCCACGCAAGGTGGAATCGCTACGGGAAACAAGGTGCGGAAAGGTTCCGCGGGGTAGACCATCCAGGATTTGGCGGAGCAGATCCGCCTGCTTGGCCACCGCCTGATCTTGGTCAAGTGCCCGGCTGTTGGTGAGCACAAAACAGGTTGCGCCATCCGGGGCCAGGGCCTCGATCACGGGCTGGGCTGCGAGCTCCAGCACGACGTCGACGTCGTGAACAGCTTGCGAACCGGTGGGGTCGTCGTCGAAAACCAGCAATCTGCGGGTCATGAGCGGCACCTTTCATGTCTCAGGAAGTCGGGGAAAGCAGCAGGTCAGAGAACAGCAGCAACCAGCATCCACATGATCCAGACCGCCACCAGTCCGGCCACGGAGGCGGCAGTGGAGACCACGGTCCAAGTCTTCAAGGATGTGGACACGGGCACTGCAAAGTAGCGGCTCCAGATCCAGAACATGGAGTCGTTCACGTGGCTCAGGCCCATGGTTCCGGCACCGATGGCCACGGCCACCAGGGCAATTTGGATCGGCTCAAGTTCCATGGTGGTCAGCAACGGAGCCACCAGCGGAGCCGTGGTCAACATGGAAACGGTGGCCGAACCCTGGGCGGCCCGAATCAGCAGTGCCAGCAACCAGCCCAGGAAAATCACCGGGAGGCCGGTGGAACCCAGGAGATCGGCGACGGCGTCGGCCACCCCGGTCTCCCGCAAGGTGAAGCCGAACATGCCACCGGCACCCGTGATCAAAATGACGGCAGCCACAGGCGGCAGGGCCGAGTTGATCACGTTCTCCACGTCATCGCGGCTCCACCCAAAGCGGAAGCCCAGCACGGCAGCGGCGTACACCACGCCGATCAACAGCGCCACGTGTGAGGCTCCGATCAGGGAGAACACCGCAGTCACGGGGCTGTCCTCGCCCAGCACCACGGCGAACGTGGTGCCGCCCATGATCAAGGCCAGGGGCAACACGATGGTGGAAAGCACCAGCGCAACGCTGGGGGCCCTGGTCTTGACAATGTTCATGGGGCCGGTGCCGCCAACGGCTTGGAGGGTGTCGGCGTCGCTGACCGGAACAAAGTTGCGAGCAGCCAGCGGCTTGGCCACAAAGTGCGCCACCAACCACATGGGCACCGCGGCAATCAGACCGAAGATCATGACCAAACCAATGTCAGCGCTCAGCAGCTGAGACCCGCCCACAATGCCGGGGTGCGGAGGCACCACGCAGTGCACCGCCAGCATGGCACCGGCAATGGGCAGCGCGTACGTGAGCATGTTGCCCTTCAGACGGCGTGCCACCCCGAACACGATCGGAATCAACACAATCAATCCGACGTCAACAAACACCGGGATGCCAAAGATGAAGCCGGTGGCACCGAGCGCAAACGGTGCGCGTTTTTCCCCAAAGGTGTTCAGCAGCCAACGCGCCAGCACATCAGCACCGCCGGAAACCTCAATGATGCGCCCCAGGATGGCGCCCAGGGTCACAATCAGGGCCACGCTGCCCAAGGTGTTACCCATGCCGGTGATGAGCAGCGGCGCCACCTCCGCCAGCGGGATTCCACCCACCAGTGCAAGGACCAGAGCCACGGACATGAGGGTGATGAAGGGGTGAACTTTGCCCTTGATGATCAGCAGCAGGATGGCCGCAATGGAGCCCAGCCCCAGCAGCAGGAGAGTTGTTGTAGTCATGAGCCTTCTTTTCGGATCACATCCGGGATGCACCGGAGGACGGAGATGCGCGGCGCCGAAAGGTGGAGCCGCAAACCAAAGTGTGATGCTGGCAACAGATCTGATGTCTGATAACTGAGAAGTGTGGTGTAGTGATGTCAGGCGTGTCAAGAGATCCGTGAAAGAAAGTCAGGTCAGCCGTGCAGCGACGTTCCGAAGTAGGGGTGAAAGCCCTCCTGGACATGGTTGTTTCCGGTGCCCTGAAACCCGGAGAGGTGCTGCCGCCGGAGTCCGAGCTGGCCGAAGTCTGGGGCATGTCCCGCCTCTCCGTGAGGGAGGCGCTGCAGGAACTGGCCAGATCCGGCGTCGTGACGGTCCGGCACGGCAAACGCGGCCTGCTCAATCCCGTGGATGCCTGGTCCCCGTTGGAACCCCGCATCCTCCAAACACGGGGCACCATGAGCGGTGACCCGCTGGAGATTCCGCGGCAGATGATTGAGGCCCGCCGGGCCATTGAAGTGGAGACCACCCGGCTGGCTGCCACCCATCCACAATCGGAGGAGATTCCGGAGGTCAAACGGCATTTGCTGACCATGGAAGCCACCATCCATTCCGATCCGGCAGCCTTCTCCCAAGCGGACCTGGAGTTCCACGCCGCCCTGGTGCGGGCTGCGGGCAATGTGTATCTGGCCTCGGCCTACGCACCGCTGGAGGAGGTGCTGCACGCAGTGCGCGTCAAAACCTCCAGTCAGCCGGATATTCGGCGCAGGGCCTTGGAGCATCACACCGCCATTTATCGAGCCGTGGCGGCGGGGGATGTTCAGGCCGCGGGGGACGCCATGCTCTCCCACATGGACCAGACCATGGATGACGTGATCAACAGCCTGGGCGCTCAGGCATTTCAGTGAGCCGTGCGCAGTTTGATACCTCATCAGCGCTGATGAGGTATCAAACTGCGCACGGCTTGTTGTCGATGGGTGGTAGTGCTCGGCCTCATGCACTCCTATACTCGCCGCATGGTGACTAGTTCAGATTTTGAAATAAACGACGGCGATCCCTCCGGTCCCCGCCACTCGGAGCCTCTGGAACCCCTGGAGTTCACGTTTCCGGACCGGGTGGTCGAATCTGTCCAGCATCCACCGGAGGGATTGGTCCTGGTCACCGGATCAACCGGCTACATCGGGGGTCGCCTGGTACCGCGCCTTGTGGCGGCTGGTGCGGATGTCCGCGTGGCAGTACGCAACCCCAGCAAGTTGGACCACGTTCCGTGGGCGGAGGCCGTGGACGTGGTGGAGGCAGACCTGCAAGATCTGCGTCAAACGCTGGATGCCTGCCGCAATGTGGACACCCTGTACTTCCTGGTCCATGCCATGGGCAGCTCAGGCTCCTTTGAAGCCACGGAGGAGGCCATGGCCCATGTGATCGCGCGGGCGGCTCACGAGGCCGGGGTCAAACGCATCATTTATGTCTCCGGCCTGCATCCCCAGGACGATGACCTCTCCACGCACATGCGTTCGCGCGTGAAAGTTGGGGAGGTTCTGCTGCAACATCCAGTTCCCGCCGTGGTGTTACAGGCGGGAACCGTGATCGGATCGGGTTCGGCGTCGTTTGAAATGATCCGCCATTTGGGTGATCGGCTGCCGGTGATGCCAGCCCCCTCCTGGGTGAAGAACAGAATTGAGCCAATCGCCATCCGGGACGTGCTCTACTACCTGATCCATGCCCTGGACCTGCCCCAAGACACCAATCGGTCGTTCGACGTCGGCTCCAGGGACGTGATGACCTACGCCCAGGCCATGCAGCGCTATGCGGAAGTGGCGGGGCGCCGCAAGCCGCTGGTGTTTGCAACCCCGCTGCCGGCTCCGCGGTTGTCCGGCTTCTGGATCGGCATGGTCACCCCCATTCCGCTGGGACTGGCCATGCCGTTGGTGCAGTCTCTGCGGCACGACGCCGTGGCTTCCGAAACCGACATTGACCAGTTCATTCCGCTACCGCCGGGCGGGCTGACCAACTATCGGGACGCCTGCAAACTGGCCCTGGAACGGATTGCCGCCGATGATCTGGAGAACGACTGGGCCACCACCTATGACCTGATCTCCATGGATGCGGCTGCCGATCCACTGCCGTCGGACCCCGAATGGGCGGGTCGGACGGTGTACGTGGATGAACGTGAAGCCGAAGGTGAAGCCACACCCGCGCAGGTGTGGACGGTGATCGAATCCATTGGTGGGGAGAACGGCTGGTATTCCTGGAAGCTGGGCTGGCTGGTGCGCGGGTGGATGGACAAGCTGGCCAACGGTCCCGGGCTCAACCGCGGGCGACTCAGCCGCACCCGTCTGCGCGTGGGCGACCACGTGGACTGGTGGGTGGTGGAAAAAATTGAACCCGGGCGCTTGCTGAGATTGCGCGCCCAGATGCTGGCCCCCGGTAAGGCATGGCTTGAGCTCAGCGTGGAACCTTGCGGCACCGGGTCCAGATACCACCAGCGCGCGATTTTCTTTCCGGACGGCTTGGCCGGTCACGCGTACTGGTATGGCGTGCTGCCCTTTCACGCGTTCATTTTCCCCACCATGGCCAAGAACATCTTGGCCAAAGCTGCCGAAGATTCACAGACACGGGAACGTTGAGGGGAACCGGGCATCCGCCGTCGTTGTTCAGTGTGGTCGGCGGAAACTAACTAGGCGATTCGCCCCGGAACAGGGAGGCGAAAAGCCATGCCAGGGCACCAAGTGCACCTGCCATCAACAGCATCCAGAAAACACTCGCCTGCCCTAGCGGGTGGGGATTGCCCACGGCAAAAATCCCCGCCATGCCAATACTGAAACCAGCCACTGCAAGGACCGTGAAACCGTTGAGCAACCACAACGGAAGCCAATGCTTCAAAGAAGCATGTGAGGCCATCAGCCCAGCCACGAAAAATCCACCGAGCACCGGAAGCAGCACCAAACCCCAGGTGTAGGTCACGCGCCATTCGCCACCGACCAGGAACATGGCAAAGAGCAACCCAGTGACGACTCCGGCGGTGAGTGCGCCTAGCGTTGGCACATCCCGCCACCTGATGCCCGATCCTGTGACTGGATGTGCCGGTGACATGCGAAATCCTCCTGACAAGATTGAACCCACCCTAGCTGCCACCCCGGTTCCATTGCCGACGCATGGGCTTTTACGGGACAAGCCCCCGAAACCACCGGGTCTCACATAATGTGTACCCATGGCCCAACTGCACGAACTCGTCACCCCAGACTCGATCCGACTGGGTGTCCGCGCGCGCAACTGGCGATCCGGTATCCGCGCTGCTGGGAAGTTGCTCTCCCACGCCGGGGTGACATCACCCGCCTACACGGATGCCATGATCAAGAACGTGGATGAGCACGGGCCCTACATTGTGATTGCACCCGGCTTTGCCTTTGCCCACGCCCAAGCTCCTGGACTGGTCAAGCACACCGGTATGTCATGGGTACGGCTGAAAAAGCCCGTTAAATTCGGTAATGAACTCAATGATCCCGTGACCTTGATTGCCGCCTTGGCTTCAGCGGACAGCACCCAACACATCCAGGCCATGCGGCAGTTGATGGCCGTGGTGGACAACAACCACACGCGAACCCGTCTTCAAACTGCCGTTGATGTTGAGGAGTTCTTGGCCATCCTGGGGCGCGTTGAAAAACAGTGAACACTGAATTTCACTCTTGACTCACGCAGGTTTCACGCAGGCCACACCCAGCAAATTCGGCGTAGGCTCAGATCCGTGAGTTCATCCACGTCATCCCCCAAAACCAGCCCCTGGTCGGACAGCTTGGGGCGAGCTGCCATTCGGGGTTTACAGCTCTTGGTCCTTGTGGCCGTTGTTGCCCTGCTCATTTACGGGCTGCTGGCCGTAAAAGTGGTGGTCATGGCCTTGCTGGTTGCCCTGATCTTGGCCTCGGCAGTCCGCCCCGTGGTGGCTTGGTTGGAGCGCCGCAGCTGGCCCGGGTGGGCATCGGCGCTGTTGGTGTTCGTGGGCTTGATCCTGCTGCTGGGAAGCGTGACCACCGGAGTGGTGTTCGGTATCCGGGATGGGTGGTCCAACCTCATGTCCTCTGCCACCTCCGGGTGGCATCAACTCCAGAGCTGGATTCATGACGGTCCGCTGCCGATTCCCGTTGACGCCAACACGGTCAATTCGGCGCTGTCTCAACTACAGTCCGCACTCACCAGCACTCAGGCCGAACAGAGCGCCATTGCGGGTCTCTCCGTGGCCTCTGAGGTTGTTGCCGGCACCATCCTGATGATCGTCGCTCTGTTCTTCTTCATCAAAGATGGGCCTGGCATGTGGGCATTTGCCCTCAGCTGGATTCACGGGCCGTCCAAGGACAAGTTCGACGCCTCCGGGCAGCAAACCGTCAAGACTCTGGGTGGTTACACCCGCGGTATCGCCTTGATTGCCACGGTGGATGCTCTTCTGATCGGCGTGGGGCTGTGGATCTTGCAAATACCTCTTGTCATTCCCCTGACCGTGATCATTTTCGTCACGGCTTTCATCCCGATTGTGGGCGCTCTGCTTGCGGGCACACTGGCCGCGCTGGTGGCTTTGGTGGCCAGCGGGCCGGTGGCCGCGTTGATCGTGGTGGCCATTGTGGTGGTGGTTCACCACATCGACGGCTACATTCTCCACCCCCTCATCATGGGCAAAACCTTGCATCTCCACGGCTTGGTGATTCTGCTCGCCGTGGCAGCCGGTACCTTGTTGGGCGGGGTGGCCGGCGCCATCTTGGCCGTACCGATCACCGCAGTGGCTTGGGCCGTCGTCAAGATTTGGACCGCCAGGGACGCTGGCCCCGCTCCCACCCCCGCCGTCGTCACCGCGAACGACGACGACGGCGCCCCGGGACCACTTACAGCACCGGATGATCAAACAGCGGTTCCACAATAGGACCGGTTCAAGGCTTACCCAGCGCGACCACAATCTGGTTCCAGTAGAACTGCTCCAACCCCTTTGTCCTGTAGCGAGTCTTCTGGGTTATAGAGTGCGCAGGCTTTGAGGCTGAGGCACCCGCATCCAATACAACCGTCCAGACGATCTCGTAGCCGTTCCAACCGTTGAATTTGTTGATCGAGTTTGGGTCGCCAGGCTGCGCTCAGCCGATGCCAATCGGACTTGGTGGGAGTTCTACCGTTGGGCAAGGTCTCTAGCGCTTCTCCGATTTCATCCAAGGTCAGACCCACCCGCTGCGCGGCACGGATGAACGCCACTCTGCGCAGAGTGGCTTGGGCGAATCGGCGCTGGTTACCGCCCGTGCGGTGTGCCTGAATCAAATCCAAGTCCTGGTAGTACCGCAAAGCGGAGGTGGCTACACCGGACCGCTGCGCCAGCTGACCAATCGTCAGGTCCATCTCTACTCCCTTGACTTCAAGTGAACTTGAACTTGAAGACTATCCTCATGTCTCGATCACTGACACTCAATACCCATCAACTGATGAGTCGGCTCACTGGCGACGAGAAACACTCGGCTGCTGCAACCTCCACTCTGGACGTTCTGGAAGTTCTCTACGAACATGTGCTGAACGTGTCACCCGCCCAGTTGAACGATCCAGAGCGAGATCGCTTCTACCTCAGCAAAGGGCATGGACCTGCGGCCTATTACGCGGTCCTGGCCAAGCGAGGTTTCTTCCCGGTCGCCTGGTTGGACACCTTCGGAAAGTTCAACTCTCCGCTGGGTCACCACCCAGACCGCAACTTAATACCCGGAGTCGAGATCGCATCTGGCTCCCTGGGACACGGTCTTCCTTTGGCTGTCGGAACGGCTTTGGGTCTAAAGGCCCAAGGGTCATCGGCGCGAGTCTTCGTCCTGGTCGGTGACGCTGAACTAGACGAAGGCTCGAATTCCGAAGCCATAGAGTTCGCTCCTGCAGCAGGATTGAACAACCTCACGGTGATTGCAATTGACAACCACTCATCGTCCTACGCCATCCGTGGGCAAATGGCGCGCCGTTTCGCTGTGAATGGGTGGCGCACCCAAACGGTTGATGGGCATGACCAGGACAGCATCCAAGCTGCGTTGTCAACGCAAGATTCGGTGATCCCTACAGCCATAATCGCCCAGGTGGAGGACAAATGATGGACACTCGACAACAGTTCACTTCGACCGTTTCAGAGTTCGTTGAGCAGGAACACGATGTAGTGGCCCTCTACGCGGAAATCTCTGGTCAATACTTGGATGAGGCTCGACAGCGCCACCCAGACCGGGTCATCAATGTAGGAATCAGAGAGCAATTACTGGTGAGCGCTGCCGCTGGAGTTGCCCTGTCCGGGATGCGCCCTATTGCACACACCTTTAGTCCTTTTCTGGTGGAACGAGCATTTGAGCAGATCAAACTGGATTTCCTGCACCAAGGTGTGGGAGGTGTCTTGGTTGGCTCGGGTGGGTCCTTTGACATGTCTTCAGCCGGACGCACGCACCAGTCTCCGGGGGATGTGGCAATTCTCAGCTCCCTACCCGATGTCACCATTCATGCCCCCGGCACTACAGAGGAAGTTGATGCCGTCATCAAACATGCGATCGCTCAGAAGGGGCTTCACTACGTGAGGGTGGAGGCCCACACTAATTCGATCGCCCATACCGTCTCGACAAAGCTCCAGATCATCCGCCGGGGAGACGGGCCCGTGGTACTTGCACTCGGCCCCATCCTTGATGAGGTGCTGGCGGCATCTGACGATCTTGGCCCAACGGTCTTGTACGCCAACCAAGTCCATCCCCTGGACACTGATACTTTGGGTCAGCTCGCTCTCGGAACCCAAGAGGTTATAGTCGTGGAGCCCTGGTTGGAGGGTACCTCCGCCCATGCGGTGGCGCAGACCCTCAACACTCACCCCCATCGACTCTTGTCAATCGGCACCCAGCACCAAGAACTACGCCGCTATGGCAGTGCGGCAGAACATAGAAGAGCTCACGGGTTGGATACTGATGGCATCCGGAATCGACTTCAGCGCTTCCTGGCTCAATAGTTTCGCTCCTCGCCCAACCCAAGAGGCCCACTCATACCAAGTCATAGGTAACGTTCACTCATGGAGTCCCTTGACCTTGAAGCTCACCCAGACCAGGCTACCAGGCTATGTCTGGCATCCCAGGCGCGCTTCATGCTCGCTGCCGATGCCTTGAGCGACGACGACGTAACCGCCCCAGTATTCTTCCTGGTTGGTCACGAGCCCACGTGATCACCCACGTAGCTCGAAACGCTGACGGTCACACTCGTCGGTTGGAAGGGGTGCTCAGGAACGACGATGTCGCTCGCTACCCTGGCGGTTCCGAACAGCGCTGTTCGGAGATCGAGGCGGGCGCGAGTCGCTCGGCTGCCGAGCTTGCCGCAGACCTTCGCCGATCACAAGATCATCTTGTAACTGTCTTGCATCGGTGTGTGGCCAGACGATGGCCGTACGCTGAACTGATGGCACAGGATTCTTACCCGGTGCGTGGCTGTCCCGCGCACCGCCTGCGTGAAGTCGAAATGCACCACGTGGATTTGAACATCGGGTACACCCCGCACCAGTGGCCACAAACACTCCCCCTGGATCACCGCACTCCGTAGGCTTAGCTCATGGTGACACTGCACGAGCTGGCAACCCCTGACTCCATTCGATTAGACGCCCAAGCCGGTGACTGGCGCCAAGCCATGCAGGCAGCCGGCGACCTTTTGGTGGCTGCGGGAGTCAGCAAGGATTCCTACACCGAGTCCATGATTGGCAACGTGGAGCAGCACGGGCCCTACATCGTGATTGCCCCAGGTATTGCGTTCGCCCATGCCCGCGCCAACAACGACGTTCACCGCACCGGCATGGCCTGGGCGCGCCTTGCTGAGCCGGTCGCCTTTGGCCACGACTCCAACGACCCCGTGACACTGGTGGCTGCTCTGGCTGCCAAGAACAGTTCGGCGCACATCATGGCCACGCGGCAACTGGCAACCCTGTTGGAAGACCCCCAGAAGCGCGCTGCCTTGGACACAGTGGGCACACCGGAGGAATTTCTGGCTGTGTTGAGGTGAGCCCCGATCGTGGTTCCCTCGGACGATTGAACGGAGCACAGCGTCCCTCAGCCCAAGGCAACAGCATCGCCACGGGGAATGCGCGTAACAACCACGGCAACTCATCGTTGCACACCCCGTGAACGCCTACGGTTCTTCTATGGCAGCCCTCCATGAACTCTCGAACTCTGAGTCCATCCGCCTGGACGTTTCCGCCAACAGTTGGCAGCAAGCCATCCAAGCTGCGGGTGATCTACTGGTTGCCACCGGGGTCAGCAATGACTCCTATACCCAGGCCATGGTGCACAACGTGGAGCAGCACGGGCCCTACATCGTGATTGCCCCAGGGTTCGCCTTTCCGCACGCTCGTGCCCAGGGCAATGTGCACCACACGGGGATGTCTTGGGTTCGACTGCGTGAACCAGTGAGCTTTGGGCACCCAAGTAATGACCCTGTCACGTTGCTCGCCGCATTGGCTGCACCGGATGCCTCTGCACACCTACAGGGCATGCGGCAACTCGCAACCCTGCTGAGCGATCCAGACACCCGCCAAGAGCTGGATGATGCCGCAACACCGGAGAACTTCCACGCCATTCTGCGTGCGGCTTCGGTTGAAGCAGCAGCCCCTCGCAACACCAACGACGACGCCGGAGGCGCGCCGTCGCTGTCCAACGCCGACTCCACTGCGGCGCAAGCCAGTTCCCAGAAGACCAAGAACCACATCCTGACGGTTTGCGGCAACGGGCTGGGCACCAGCTTGTTCTTGAAGAACACCTTGGAGAAAGTCTTGGATGAGTGGGGGTGGAGCCCCTATCTCTCCGTGGAGGCCACAGACACCATCTCCGCCAAAGGCAAGTCCAAAGATGCTGATCTAATCCTGACCTCCGGTGAGATCGCTCGCACATTAGGTGATGTGGGTATTCCCGTAAAAGTGATTGCCAATTTCACTAGCACCCAGGAAATTGACGCAGCATTGCGTGATTCCTACGACGTCTGAAATCCACCAACGTTAGGGGCAAAGCACCATGAACTGGCTGGTAGCCATAGCGGAATTCCTGGTCAATGAAATCCTTTCCGTACCTGCGTTTCTGATCGGCATCATCACCGCCGTCGGTTTGATCGCATTGCGCAAAGGTGCGGGTCAAGTCATCGGTGGAGCCATCAAAGCCACCCTGGGCTTTCTTCTGATCGGCGCCGGAGCCACCCTGGTGGTGGCCTCACTGGAGCCCTTGGGAACCATGATTCAGGGGGCAACCGGCGCGCAGGGCGTGGTGCCGACCAATGAGGCCATCGCAGGCATTGCCCAGGCCGAGTTCGGCGGCCAAGTTGCCTGGTTGATGATCTTAGGCTTTGTGGTCTCGCTGATCCTGGCCCGTTTCACACCGCTGCGCTACGTGTTCCTGACCGGCCACCATGTCTTGTTCATGGCCACCATGTTGACCATCATCTTGGCCACGGCTGGTTACAACAGCACGTTGGTTGTGGTGGTGGGCGCAGCACTGCTGGGCATCCTGATGGTGTCCTTGCCCGCTCTGGCCCACCCGTGGACCCGACGGATCACCGGGGATGACAGCATTGCCATCGGGCACTTTGGCACGGCCGGTTATATCGCGGCTGGTGCCACGGGTCGTTTGGTGGGCGGCAAAAGTCCCTCTACGGAAGATTTGAAACTGCCGGAAGGACTGCGCTTTCTACGCGATTCCATGGTGGCCACGGCCCTGTCCATGGCAGTGATGTACGTGGTGTTGGCAGTTCTGTTCATGGCGCGCGCCGGGACTGACGCAGCGTTTGAGGCTTTTGAAGGTGGTGCCGCCAGCGTTGGTAATTACCTGATGACCTCCGTAACTTACGGGCTTCAATTCGGTGTTGCTGTGGCCGTGATTCTGTTTGGTGTCCGCACCATCTTGGGGGAATTGGTTCCCGCGTTTCAAGGAATCGCAGCCAAAGTTGTTCCGGGTGCAATCCCGGCCCTGGATGCACCGATTGTTTTCCCTTACGCCCAGAACGCCGTGCTACTTGGTTTCATATCCAGTTTTGCGGGTGGTCTGATCGGCTTGGTCGTGCTGACCGCGTGGCTCAACCCGGCGTACGGAATCGCGCTGATCCTTCCCGGTCTGGTGCCGCACTTTTTCACGGGTGGCGCCGCCGGCGTTTACGGCAATGCCACGGGTGGTCGGCGTGGTGCTCTGGCCGGCGGTTTTGTGAACGGTCTGATCATCACGTTCCTGCCCGCGTTCTTGTTGTCCGTGCTCGGCACGTTCGGAGGAGAGAACACAACCTTCGGTGACGCTGATTTCGGCTGGTTCGGTCTGGCCGTGGGCTCGGCCGCGCGTATTGGTGAAATCGGCGGACTGATCGTGATCCTGCTGATCGGCCTTGTCCTGCTGGGAGTCGCCATCCTGGTGCAGCGCAAAGTGGTGGATCGCGGCTGGGACCCAGCGCCCAACAGACCCCGTCCGGGCGCCGACGACGCCCCGCCGCCCACCGCTGGCACGCAGTCCTACGCCAAGATTCCACCGCCCGCAGGCGCACCCAAGCCACCGCCACCGTCATCGCCGACAGCGTGAGATGCGGCTCCGAAACCGACGAGTTCTGATCAGCGCGGGAGCGGCACCATGTGGTCTCAAACCAGCCCAAGAGCCACTCCAGCGGCGGTGGTGCTCAGTCCACAACCTCAGCCAACGTGATCCGGTCCATGGATTGGCTGCGCGTCACACCGGTCCACAGACGACACACCTGGTTTTCTGCGGTACGGACCAACACGGCGTCGTCGTTGGGCTTGAGCAGGTCCGGCTGCTGGCCATGGATCACCTGATCGAACAGTGACCGCGCCTCTGCCTCTGGTAGTGGATCAGAGCTGCGGATTCGGTAATTGAGGTTGCTGCTGCGGAAGTCAGCTTCCACCAAGACCACAAATGCACTCACAATTCATATCCTCTCGTCAGGCATGTCCCCGCCAACCTGGTCATTTGCCCAAGCCATATGAGGCGCACTGTACTCCCACTGCACCACCACACGTAATCTGAGATACATTGACCCCTATGGGACGGTTCAGTTTCTTGGAGTGGCCAGTGGTGCGCCAGCTGCGTACCGCTGACTCCACGGCGCGCAGTTCCGCCACCGTCTCCGAACACACCCGGGAGCTGAGTTCGCGCAACGCCACCGCGGACTCCGTGGTGCAGAGCGTATGCCCCTACTGCGCAGTCGGTTGCGGGCAGAAGGTGTACGTCAAGGACAACAAGGTCATCCAGATCGAGGGTGATCCGGACTCCCCCATTTCCCGCGGCCGTTTGTGTCCCAAGGGTGCCGCCAGCGAACAGTTGGTCAACGCGCCGGGACGGCAGTATCACGTGCTTTACCGAGCCCCGAAAGCCAAGGACTGGCAACGGATGGAGCTCAGCAAGGCCGTGGACATGGTGGCCGAGCGCTTCATCGAATCCCGCCGTAACACCTGGCAGGACAAGGATGACCAGGGCCGCAGACTCAACCGCACCATGGGCATTGCCTCCCTGGGTGGGGCCACCCTGGACAACGAAGAGAACTACCTGATCAAAAAGCTCTTCACCGCGGCGGGTGCCCTTCAGATCGAAAATCAGGCGCGTATTTGACACTCCGCCACGGTTCCCAGTTTGGGAACCTCGTTTGGCCGCGGCGGCGCCACACAGTCGCTACAGGACATGGCAAATGCGGACTGCATTGTCATTCAGGGTTCCAACATGGCGGAGTGCCACCCCGTGGGTTTCCAGTGGGTTGCTGAAGCCAAGGCGCGCGGTGCTCGGATCATTCACGTGGACCCCCGGTTCACCCGGACCACCGCCATTGCGGACAAGCACGTGCCCATCCGGGCCGGCTCCGACGTGGTACTTCTGGGTGCCCTGATCAACCACGTGCTGAGCAACAATTTGTGGTTTGACGAGTACGTTCGCGCCTACACCAACGCCACCTACCTAATTTCTGAGGACTTCCAGGACACGGAGGATCTGGATGGGCTGTTCTCAGGATTTGACCCTGACAAGGGTGCCTACGATCTCACCTCCTGGACCTACCAGACCCGCGATCGCGGCCAGCGTGCGAACGCTGAGCACACGAATACCGAGCACCACGACGCCGGTGCGCGGCCGACGTCGGAATCCTCCACAGACGGTGCGGACCTCAGCGATCATGCCGAAGGCGAGTCCCACGGCAGCGGCGGACCGCCCACTGCCGCCGAGCCGCTACGGGATGAGACCCTGCAGGACCCAAACACGGTCTTTCAGATCCTCAAACGCCACTACCAGCGTTACACGCCAGAGATGGTGCGGGAGGCCTGCGGGATTTCGGAGGAGGATTTCAACTACCTGGCCCATTCCATCACGGAGAACTCCGGGCGTGAACGGACCACGTGTTTTGCCTATGCGGTGGGCTGGACCCAGCACACATTGGGTGCCCAGTTCATTCGCACGGCGGCCATCTTGCAGCTGTTACTGGGGAACATGGGCCGCCCCGGTGGTGGGATCATGGCGTTGCGTGGTCACGCCAGCATCCAGGGCTCCACGGACATCCCCACCCTGTTCAACCTTCTCCCGGGGTATCTGCCCATGCCAACGGTGGAGCTGCAGAACTCCGACGAGTACATCAACTCCATTGCCTCCAAACAGCAAAAGGGCTACTGGGCCAACGCGGACGCTTATACGGTCAGCTTGCTCAAAGCCTGGTGGGGGGATGCGGCACGTCCGGAGAATGACTGGGCCTATGACTACCTGCCCCGCCTGACCGGTCCGCACGGCACCTACCAGACGCTGACCGCCATGCTGCGTGATGAGGTGGAGGGCTACTTCATCCTGGGGCAGAATCCCGCGGTGGGCTCTGCTAACGGGCGCATGCAGCGCATGGGGATGTCTCACCTCAAATGGCTTGTGGTGCGTGATTTCAGTCTGATCGAATCTGCCACCTGGTGGAAGGACGGCCCGGAGATCGAGTCCGGGGAGCTGCGCACGGAGGACATAAACACGGAGGTTTTTTTCTTCCCGGCAGCCACTCACGTGGAGAAATCAGGCACTTTCACGCAGACTCAGCGCGTGCTGCAGTGGCGGCATCAAGCATTGCCACCGCCCGGGGACGCGGAAAGTGAACTGAAGTTCTTCTACGAACTCGGCAAGCGCATCCGCGAGCGCTTAGCAGATTCAACGGACCCGCGGGACCGGCCGCTGTTGGACTTGACCTGGGATTATCCGCTTCACGACGACGGCGATCCCGATGCCGAGTCGGTGCTGGCCGAGATCAATGGAAGGTTGCTGACTGGTCCGGATGCCGGCCAACCCTTGTCCAGCTACACCCAGATGAAGGCTGACGGTTCAACCTCCGGTGGATGCTGGATCTACACGGGTGTGTACGCGGATGGGATCAACCATGCCGCAGATCGGGTTCCGGGCCGCGAGCAGGATGAAACCGCCGCCCAGTGGGGTTGGGCGTGGCCTGCAAACCGCCGGATTCTTTACAACCGGGCATCGGCGGATCCCCAGGGGCGGCCGTGGAGTGAACGCAAGAAGCTGGTGTGGTGGGATGCCGACAGTGGGAAATGGACGGGCCAGGACATTCCTGATTTCCCCGTGGACCGCGCACCGGGGTCAGTGGCCGCGGACGGTGCCGGTGGACCGGATGCGTTGGACGGGGATGACCCCTTCATCATGCAGGCCGATGGCAAGGGCTGGCTCTTTGCCCCCAAGGGCATGGTGGACGGGCCGCTGCCCACGCATTACGAACCGCAGGAATCGCCGGTTCGTAATCCGCTCTATGCGCAGCAGCCCAACGCCACCCGTGAGTTGTTCCCCCGGTGGGACAATCTCACCGCAGCCAGCCAAGGTGATCCAGGGGCCGAGGTCTACCCGTACATGTTCACCACCTACCGACTGACCGAACAGCACACGGCCGGCGGCATGAGCCGCTGGCTGCCCTACCTGGCGGAGCTGCAGCCGGAGATGTTCTGTGAGATCTCCCCGGAACTGGCCGCCGAACGTGGGCTGGAACAGAACGGATGGGCCACCTTGGTCTCCCCGCGCGGTGCCATTGAGGCAAAGGTGATGGTCACCGAACGCATGACACCGTTGAACACCGGCGGTCGCACGGTGCATCAGATCGGTCTCCCCTATCACTGGGGGGTGGGCAACGACGCCGTGGTCAGCGGGGACGCTGCAAACGACCTCATGGGCATCACTCTTGACCCAAATGTGCACATCCAGGAGTCCAAAGTGGGTCTTTGTGACATTCAGCCCGGCCGCCGCCCGCGCGGCGCCAAGTTGGTGAAACTGGTCAACCAGTACCAGCAACGGGCAGGCTTGACCCCAGCAACCGGCAACACCCGCGTGACCGACCCAGCCAAGGAGGAGGACCGATGAGCACCCAGCCCCGTGACGGTAATCCCACCGCGGACGCGCATTACGATCACCCGCATTCCCGGCGGGGATTCTTCACGGACACCTCCATCTGCATTGGTTGCAAAGCCTGTGAAGTGGCGTGCAAGGAATGGAACCGTAATCCCGCGGATGGGGATTACAAGATCCTGGGCTCCTCCTATGACAACACCGGCGCGCTGGGTGCAGACACGTGGCGTCACGTGGCTTTCATTGAGCAGGAGAAAGAGCGGATTGAGCAAGCCCGCGAATCAGGGCGCAAGTTGGTCAGCCTGGGGATGCCTTCCGTGGGGGCACCGACCCCTGCCACCCAACAGACGGCTTCCGCCGGTGGGGGTTGTGGATCGGGGGGATGCGGTGCGGCGTCGTCGTCGACTTCGGGTGCCACCCCGGACACCCCGGAGTTCCGGTGGCTGATGTCCTCTGACGTGTGCAAGCACTGCACCCACGCGGGCTGCCTGGATGTGTGCCCCACGGGCGCGCTGTTCCGCACCGAATACGGGACGGTGGTGGTCCAGGACGATGTCTGCAATGGCTGCGGAACGTGCGTGGCGGGGTGCCCGTTCGGGGTGATCGAACGGCGCGACGACGGCCTGGTCACCACCCCCGCCGGCCGTGACATGCCGGACACCGTCAAGCGACCCGTGGACGGCGTGGCCCAGAAATGCACCCTGTGCTACGACCGCATGAAGCACGACGAAACGCCAGCCTGCGCCAAAACCTGCCCCACCACCTCCATCAAGTACGGGGACCGCGCGGACATGCTGGCCGCAGCCCAGCAGCGTGTGGCTCAGCTGCACCAGGAGGGTATGACGGAGGCTCGGCTGTACGGCGCCAATCCCAATGACGGCGTGGGTGGCACCGGCTCCATCTTCCTGCTCCTTGATGAACCAGAGGTCTACGGGCTGCCGCCCGACCCGCGAGTTCCCACCGCTGATCTGGCCCACACGTTCAAGCGCGCGGGCGTGGCCATGGCCGGGATGGCACTGGCCACGGCCGCGGCTTTTGTGGCGGGTGGCCGCAGGTGAGTGTTTCGGAGTTTGACAGTTACCGTCCGCCGGAGGGACGGCGTCGTCGTGGTCGCCGGTCCGGCGGACGGCCCGGGGGCCGTGGCAGCTGGTTCAGACGCGGCAACGACGGCGCCCGGGAGATGCCCGTGGTGCCGGATGCCGAGGTTGAGCCGTACACCTCCTACTACGGCCGCCCCGTGGTCAAGGCTCCCCCGTGGAAAAAAGAGATTGGCAGCTATCTGTTCCTGGGTGGTGTGGCCGGTGGCTCCGGGTTGCTGGCGCTGGGTGCACAACTGACGGGACGGCCGGTGTTGAGGCGCAATGCGCGATTGGCTGCCCTGCTCGGCTCTGCTGTTGGCAGCACGGCGCTGATCGCCGATCTTGGGCGGCCTGAACGCTTCTTGCACATGCTGCGCACCATCAAACCCACCTCACCCATGAGCCTGGGTTCCTGGATTTTGGTTTCCTTCAGCACGTGCGCGGGGGTGGCTGCGGTGTCTGAGGTGGACCATTGGACAGGTTCGCGGCTGCCGCTGGGGCCGTTGCGGTGTGTATTGCGTGCCGTGGAACCCGTGGCTGGGGTGGGTGCCGGGCTATTCGGTGCGCCCCTGGCCGGATACACGGCCGTGCTGCTTTCTGACACGGCCATGCCCACGTGGAACGCGGCGCGGGAGGATTTGCCGTTCGTGTTCGTCAGCTCTGCCTCCCTGGCCTCCGGGGGACTGGCCATGATCACCACCCCCGTGGATGAAGCGCGCCCGGCCCGATATCTGGCGCTGGCGGGTGTGGTGGGGGATGTGGTGGCGCAGAAGGTCATGGAATCCCGGATGGACCCGGTGGCGGCAGAGCCCTTGCACCAGGGAATGCCCGGTCAGTTGTTGAAGTGGACCGAACGGCTCCTGCTGGTGGGTGGTGTGGGCACGCTGGTAGGTGGCCGTCATCGGGGGCTTGCCGCGGTGTCCGGACTGGCGCTGTTGGGGGCATCAGCCTGCACTCGCTTTGGGGTGTTCTACGCAGGCTTGAACTCCGCCGCAGACCCCCGGTACACGATTGAACCGCAGCGGCGCCGGTTGGAGGCCCGCCGCGCAGCCGGCCAGACGGACGATTCCATCACCACGGTGGGGTGAACCTGGCGCCGTAGCCCCGGCCGCACCCTCGGGCACGCCGAGTGCGCAGTTTTGGGGCCCCTGCGCCGCCTTCTGCCCTGCCTCTCCCGCCGAGTTCGCACTTATGTGGCTCCCTGCGCCGCTCTCCGCCTACCTCCCACGCCGAATGGCCAGTTTTGGGGCCGCTGGAGCTGTCAGGGGCCATGACATTGCGTATTCGGCGGAAGATGTCAGTCAGAGGATGGCGATAGTTCCGACCGGCGCATCGTTCGTGGCGGCCACGGTCTCTCCGATCACAGGGTGGCCCGGAAGCTCACCCACCACCAGCAGGCCGCCTGACGTTTGGGCATCTGCCAGGAACAGCAGATCTTCCTCTGTGGTGCCGGAACCCACGTCAAGGTGTGGGCGCACCCAGTCCAGATTGCGTCGGGTACCACCGGAGACGAACCCATCACGCAGGGCCTCCGCGGCACCCTCCACCGCAGGCACAGCTGCACGGTCAAGCACCGCACTCACCCCGGAAGCCCGAGCCATTTTGAACAAGTGACCCAACAGGCCAAAGCCCGTCACATCCGTGGCGGCCTTGATCCCGGCTGAGACGGCAGCCCGGGACACATCCCTGTTGAGCTGGGTCATGGTGGCAATCGCCGCCTGGAACACCTCACCTGTTTGCTTGTGCCGGTTGTTCAACAGACCCAATCCGATGGGTTTGGTGAGGGTGATGGGTAACCCGGGCTGGGCGGCGTCGTTGCGGAGGAGATCATCCGGGCGCGCGGTTCCGGTGACGGCCATACCGTATTTGGGTTCGGGGTCGTCAATGGTGTGGCCACCGATCACCGGGCAACCGGCTTCCCGGCCGATGTCCAGACCCCCCTGTAGAACCTCTGCCATCAGCTCCATGGGGAGTACGCCACGCGGCCACCCCACCAGGTTGATGGCCACCACCGGGGTGCCTCCCATGGCGTAAATGTCGGAGAGCGCATTGGCCGCTGCAATCCGGCCCCAGTCATAGGCGTTGTCCACCACCGGTGTGAAGAAGTCCGCAGTGGAGAGCACCGCAAGGTTGTCCTGGATACGGACGGCAGCGGCGTCGTCGCCGTCGTCCAAGCCCACCAGCACGTCAGGGTGAGACTGCCCGGCCAAGCCGGCCACGGCTTCCTCCAGCTCCCCCGGCGGAATCTTGCACGCGCACCCGCCCCCGTGGGCGTAGCTGGTCAGGCGGTTCAAGGTTGTCGGGGTCTGCGCGTCAGCTGGCATGAACCCACCGTACTCCCGCACGCCAGAACCCGGTGATAAGGGGCCCTTATGGGCTTGATGGAGGAGTATGGGTCGGCTAGGCGCAGTGAGGAAATTCTGCGCCTTCGGCGCCTCCTGGCCCTCCGCGCCATGGCGGCCAGTGGACTGTCTCAGCGTCAAATTGCAGCGCACCTTGGCCTCACTCAGTCGGCAGTGAGTCAGCAGCTCAAGTCCGCACCAGATACCCGAGCGGTGCACCCAGAAATCCTGCTCCAAGCAACAGCCCCCGTGCTGAAGGAGCTTGCAGCCAATCACGGCTATACCAAGCTCGCCATTTTCGGTTCTGTGGCCCGTGGTGAAGCTCGACTCAACTCAGGTATTGACCTCTTGGTTGAAGCACCCGAAGGGACATCATCGTTTGGGTTCATGCAGTTCAAGAGTGTCTTGGAGCTAACTCTGGGACGCGCCATAGATCTGGCCCCCTACGCAGCCCTGACGTCGCCAGCATCCTCTGACATAGGCCACGAGGCGGTGATGCTGTGGGAAGCGGAAGCGCTTTCGGGAGCAGTCGAGCCAGTCAGCAGGCCTGTGATTTTTGGTGATCTTGCTGGGCAAATCCACATAAGCGACGACTTTGACTCTGGATCGGTGTTCGATTCGGCAGACTGAGCGACGCATTCACCCACACCTGACCCGGTGATAGATTCGAGTGACGGAGGCGTCCGTGTTCCTGGTGGGCACCCCGGTCTTCAAAACCGGTGAGACCGAGTATCTCGGTCTGGCGGGTTCGATTCCCGTCCGCCTCCGCCAAGACTTCAGGCACCGCGGCCGCAGCACGACGACGCCCCGTGCCCCACCCCGCACAAAGGTGAGCCAGTGGCACGGAAGGTGAGTGACGTGGCACAGGACGATCCCCGGCGGGCCATCCCACGCACAGATGGTCTGATGAGATTACCTGAGGTCCTGGCCGCGATGGAGCGCTTGTCCGCCACCACCATCAAAGCCCGCATCCGAGCAGCGCAGGACCGTGCCCGGTCAGGTGAGATCACCCCGGACGCCGTTGTGGATGAGGTGATTGGTTCGCTGGAGGACCGCGGCGCCACATCGTTGACACCGGTCCTCAATGCCACGGGGATTGTGGTGCACACCAACTTGGGGCGGGCTCCCTTGTCTGTTGCCGCAACTCAGGCCATCACGGATGCAGCCGGCTACGTGGATGTGGAGATGGACTTGGTCTCCGGGCGCCGGTCAAAGCGCGGTATAGGGGCCCGGCAAGCGCTATTGGATGCTTGTCCGGCAGCAGAAGATGCCCTGGTGGTCAACAACGGCGCCGGTGCGTTGGTCCTGGCCACCACAGCTTTGGCCTTCCAGCAAGAGGTGATCATCAGTCGCGGTGAGTTCGTGGAGATCGGTGCCGGATTTCGACTCTCCGACCTGATGACCTCCACCGGCGCTGTTCTGCGGGAGGTGGGGACCACCAATCGGACCCACGTCAGCGACTACACGCAGGCCCTCAACGATCACACCGGCTGCATTCTGAAGGTCCACCCCAGCAACTTCAGGGTCAGCGGCTTCACCTCCGGGGTGGAGATCGCCCAGTTGAGTGATGTGGCACGTCAGGCAGGGGTTCCCCTGATCGTGGACGTGGGCAGCGGCCTGCTCCATCACGACCCCGCCTTACATGACGAACCCGATCTGACCTCCGCTTTGGAGGCCGGGGCCGATGTGGTGATCGCCAGCGGGGACAAACTGTTGGGCGGCCCGCAGGCTGGGCTGCTGCTGGGTCGCACGGAGATCATCCAGAAGTTGGCCAAGCACCCGTTGGCCCGCGCGGTGCGCTGCGACAAACTCACCCTGGCCGCTCTGGAGGCCACCCTCAACGGACCGGCAACCCCCGTTCACCAGTATCTTCACTCGGATCCGGAAGCTCTCAAAGTCCGCGCGGAGCGTTTGGCGCAGTCCATTGCGGCGGCCGGGCACAAATCCGTGAGCGTGGTCCCCCATGACGGCCGCGTGGGCGGCGGTGGCGCCCCGGGAGTTCCCCTGCCCGGATGGGCCGTGCGCCTCCCCGAATCCGTGGCGGGAGTCCTACGCTTGGGCGACCCAGGCGTGGTGGGTCGCATACACAACGGCGCCTGCCTGCTCGACCTCCGCTGCGTCCCAGAGCACGACGACGACCGCCTGGCCCACGCTGTGATCACGGCGATGAGCAGGATTCAGTACCGGGCACAGCCCAATAGATGACCCTGGCAGAAGGTTGACTGGGTCAAGTAGCCTCAACATTCAAGCAAGAAAAAGCCCCGGGCGCTTGCATCAGAGGCACACACGGGGCGTTCAATCAACAAGATAGCACTGCGAGGTGGCCATGGTCGAGTACTCATCCGAGGCTGTGTGCGCCGCATTCTCTGGCCAGCGCCTGGAGCCCTATGCGAACCGCTCTGCCGGTGATCTGGACCGCACGCTGGACCTCTACGCATGGAATACGAGGATGTCAGCAGCAGCGTTCGAGACAGTGGCTCATCTTGAAGTGCTATTTCGTAACGCCATCGACCGTGAACTTTCGCTTCACTTTCAAGAAAGAACCAGGGGAATCCCATGGTTCTTGTCTCAACCACCTGTGACCGCGGAGATGACTGCATCCATTGATGCTGTTCGCCAACGCCTCCGGCGGGAGAATATCGACAACCGACACCAAATTGTTGCCGGACTGTCCTTCGGATTTTGGGCCGGAATGTTGGGAGGTAGGTATGACGAGCTCTGGCGATCTGCGTTGCACCGGGCGTTTCCTCGTGTGTTGCATCGAAGAGACGATGTGCTGTGGACCGAAGAGCACGCAGCTCACCTGGAAACATCTTCTGATCGGAACGATCGAAAAATAGCAAGAATCATTCGGTCTTCTCGTCAACACGTATGGACCGAGGGTATGTACCAGGTGTTTCTCTTGTCCCAGTCAGGCGACCCAGACCACCGAACACTCCCCGGCCCCGTGGTCAACACGGCTTCAGGGCGTGGCAGTGCATACGTACAGGGTCAGCGATACACCTCGCTACATGCCTTAGAAACAGCGAAAAGCACAGAAGACCTTTGATGAATCACGTGGTGGCCACCGCCGGGCACGTGGATCACGGCAAGTCCACGCTGGTCAGGGCACTGACGGGCATTGAACCGGACCGCTGGGCAGAGGAGAAACGCCGCGGGCTGACCATTGATCTGGGCTTCGCCTGGACCACGCTGCCATCCGGGCGGGAGGTCTCCTTTGTGGACGTACCCGGTCATGAGCGGTTTCTGGGCAACATGCTGGCTGGGCTGGGACCGGCCCCGGTGGTGTGTTTTGTGGTGGCCGTTGATGAAGGCTGGCAGGCGCAGTCCTCCGACCACCGGGATGCCGTGGCGGCCTTGGGCATCACCCGCGGGGTGATCGTGCTGAGCCGGATAGACAAAGCTCCGGACCTGGTGGAGGCGGTGACCCGGGAGGTTCGCCGGGAGCTGGCGGACACAGGACTGCGTGATGCCCCGGTGGCTGCCGTCTCAGCCGTGGATGGCACCGGGTTGGATCAGTTGCGTGACACGTTGGACCGGGTCTTGGCCCAGAACCCGGTGCCGCACGCCGACCAGAGGGTTCGTCTGTGGGTGGATCGGGCCTTCAGCATCAAGGGTGCCGGCACCGTGGCCACCGGAACCCTGGGCTCAGGCGCCCTGGCAGTGGGGCAGAGCCTCACCGTTATCAGTGAGACCAGCACCTCAGTGACGATCCGCGGCCTCCAGAGCCACAAGAGCACCACCGATCAGCTGTTGGCCACCACACGCGCCGCCGTGAATCTCCGTGGAGTTTCTGCAGGCGAGATCAACCGGGGGGATGTTCTGGTCACCCCGGGTGCTTGGCCCACCACCCAAGAGTTCGACCTTCACCGCACCACCGGACCCGCCTTCACCCAGGTGCCTTCGGAGGTTGTGCTGCACGTGGGCAGTGCTGGCATCCCTGCCCACCTCCGCCCGTTCGACGATCATCACGCCCGCCTCAGGATCGAGCGCCACATCCCCGTGATTCCCGGCGACCGCGTGATCTTGCGTTACCCCGCCGCAGAAGTGGTCCTGGGTGGGGGCCGCATCCTGGACATCAACCCCTACCCGCTCAGCCGCCGCGGTGACAGCGCCCGCCACACGGCGTGGTTGCGCACTCTTCCCGACGACGGCGATGCCAGCTCCCTGGTCATCCGCCACGGTGCTGTGTCCAGGGCCCACCTCATGCAGTTGGGGCTGCTGGCCCAGGCTGACTCCACGCCAGATTCACCCGAGGTTCAGGAGGTGGCGGGGTGGTGGATTCACCAGGCTGAACTCACCCGGTGGGTGGATACGGTCCGCGCCGAGGTGGCCACCATCCATGCGCGGAGCCCCATGGCACCGGGGATGGCCGTGGGCGCAGTTCCAGAACTGTTGGGCATCACGGATTCCGCACTGGTCAAAGCTGTGATTGGAAAATCCGGGCTGACTCAGAACGGCGGCTATCTGGCCCATCGGGACCATCAACCAGACCTGGGGCCCGCGGAACTCGGTCTCCAAGCGCTGGAAAAACACCTGGCGGTCAACCCCTTTGATTCGCCGGAGGCCCACGATCTGACGCGGTGGGGTCTTGGCTCCAGAGAGCTGGCCACCGCCGAAAGGTTGGGTCGGATTGTGAGGGTGGGCGGGGGCGTCGTCGTACTGCCGAACGCCCCCGCCCTGGCCATGCGTGAACTGGCCAGGTTGGAGCAACCCTTCACCGCAAGCCAGGCGCGCCTAGCCCTGGGAACCACGCGCCGTGTGGCCATCCCGCTGCTGGAGCACCTGGATGCCCGCGGCTGGACCCAACGTGTGGACGGCACACGGCGCACCATCCGGCGTTGACCTGAGCGTGGTGCGCCCCGGTCACCCAGCCATGCGATTCAGTCCGTGAACAGCTCCCGGTAATACTGCGCCTGAGAGGGGTAGTAATCCGTGAAAGCCACTGCCGCCGGATCGCCGCCGGTCTCCGCGGCCACCAGCCGGTCCAGGTAAAACTCCCACCCGGGACCGGCCTGACTGGCCAACTCGGGATCGGACAAGCGGTGTGAAAGCTCCACGGTGACCCCACCGGATGGGTGATCCACCACATCCAGCTCCAGATGCCACCCGCCGGCCGCCTCCCCAGTTTCCAGCACCAGCTTGCGCGGGGCATCACACTGCAGCACCCGCGACTCCATTTCCGGGTGGCCTTCCTCAGCCATCATCTGCACCGTAATCACGCCGGATGCAGGGTCACCGTGCCACGGACCAAACCACTGTTCAGTACGGGAAGAATCCGTGACAGCATTCCAAGCGTCCTGAACATCGGTGGCGAATTCCCTGGCCAACACCAAATACGAATCCGTACCATCCTGACGGCGACTTCCTGTGGGCGTGGGTGACACCGTGACCTCCTCGGGTGTAGTCATTTCAGTTGGCGGGCAATTCCGCTGCATGAGTCCAGTTGGACGGGAACTTGGGCTGGGCAATATCGGCCATTTTGGCGCACACGCGAACCACCTGGCTGGAGTACCCGAATTCGTTGTCGTACCAGGCGTAAACCACCACGGTTTTGTTGTTGACCACCGTGGCCAACCCGTCCACCACACACGCGTAACGCGAGCCCACAAGATCGGAGGAGACCGTTTCCGGGGAGTCCGTGAAGTCAATCTGCCGACTCAACGGAGAATCCAGGGAGGTACCGCGCAAGAACTGGTTGAGTTCCTGCGCATCCGCCGGAGCCTGATCCAGTTGCAGGGTCAGCACCGCCATGGACACATCCGGAACAGGCACCCGGATGGCGTTGCCCGTGAGCTTGCCTTCCATCTCCGGCAATGCTTTGGCCACGGCCTTGGCGGCACCGGTTTCCGTGAGCACCATGTTCAGCCCGGCAGCCCGGCCTCTGCGTTCGCCCTTGTGGTAGTTGTCCGTGAGGTTCTGATCATTGGTGAAGGCGTGAACGGTCTCCACGTGGCCCTGCTGAATGCCGTAACGATCATTGATCACCTTGACCACCGGCGTGATGGCATTGGTGGTGCAGGAGGCTGCGGAAATGATCCGGTCATCTGATTCAATGTCTGAATCATTGACACCGCACACAATGTTTTTCATGGCGCCCTTACCGGGGGCGGTGAGCAGCACCTTGGAGATACCGGGTGATTCCAGGTGCCGAGCCAGCCCTTCAATATCACGCCAAACGCCCGTGTTGTCAATCAGAATGGCATTGTCAATCCCGTAGTCGCGATAATCAACTGCTGCCGGTGAATCCGCGTAAATCACTTGGATGTCCACGCCGTTGGCGGAAATCACATTGCGCTGTTCATCCACCAGGATGGAGCCGTTGAACTTGCCGTGAATGGAGTCACGGCGCAGGAGGGACGCACGTTTGACCAGATCATTGCCCGGCTTTTTGCGCACCACCACAGCGCGCAGCTTCAATCCGGTCCCGTCAAAGCGCTCCACCAGAATGCGGGCCAGCAAGCGGCCAATACGGCCAAATCCGTACAGCACCACGTCCCGAGTTTCCGGGGTGTTCTGACCCTGCTGATCCACCACGGAGGCCAGCTGTTCCCGCAGGTACTGCTCGGTGTCTTCGCGCTGGGACTCAGCCAATCCGGCAGCCAGCTTGCCCAGGTCGATCTGGCACGTTCCCAGCTTCAAGCCCTGCAAGATGTTCAGCATCTCCCAGGTGCTCTGCGTGGTCAGCTCTTGACCCACCACACGGCGAGCAAACCGATGCGCTTTGAGAATGTCCGTCACGGATTTGTGAACCAGCGAACGACCGTGAATGCTCAACACCACTTTGTTTTCGCGGTAGAGCTTGCCGATCATGGGAACCATGGCCTCCGCGCGGGTTTCGCGTTCGGCCCATGTTTCAACTGCAGACACTGATGCCCTGCTTCCTCGGCCGCACGTCCTTGTGACAGCCGCTTTGTTGTATCGAGTGCTGGTGGCATCACGGCCGACGCCAAGGGTGAGCGCCCGCCGTTGAGATCGCCGCCACTGATCCTACCGGTGCCATCTCACCCACACACACCTCCGCCGTGCCCTCCCAAAGGTCCACCTTTCACGCCGTCTTTTGCGCCGCGGAGGGTTTTGTTTCCGCCCACTGTGTGTTGACTGCACGTTCACACTCTGGAACACAGGCGGGAAGTTTTGGTCACAAGGCCGCAGCGGAGTTGACTAGGCAAGTACCTGAACGCCTCCCGCAAGGATGGACATGTCACAGACACCTCCCGAGAACACCGGCTCCACCAACCCGGAGCCTCACAACAACCCCGGCCCGCCGCACTACCAGACTCCGCAAGGTTCGGAGCAGCCCACATCTCAGCCTTCCGGCGCCCCGGTGGCGGGACAACCCGCCTACAACCCCGGGCAGCAAGCCAACACAGGTTATGGCTACACGCCCCAGCAGAACCAGGGATTCACTCAGCCCGGAGGTTCTCCGGCACGCGGTGCCGGCACCGGCGAGCCCAATTTCTTCAAGGCGTTGTTCGACTTCTCCTTCAAGAACTTTGTGACCATCCGCTTTGCCGGTGTGCTCTTTGGCGTTGGCTTGGCAGCGATTGTGCTGGGTTGGTTGATCTTCACCATCGCAGCCTTCACGGACTCCGCAGCTGCGGGCATGTTGATGTTCGTGTTCGGCGCCGTCTTCGCGTTCGTTTACATCATCCTGTTCCGCGTGACCATTGAGTTCTACGTGGCCATGGTGCGCACCGCGCAGAACACCAGCCTCCTGGTGGAGCAAAACAAGCGCTAACCCCGGGCCCCTTGCTGCCGAGTGTCCGAGTTTGGTCGTTTCCAGGGCATGGAAACGACCAAACTCGGACACTCGGCAGTAGTGGGGAAGGGGGTCAGGCTAGGGTCAGGGCGATTTCCATCATCTGGGTGAAAGCTGTCTGACGCTCCTGCGGCGTGGTTTCCTCCGCCCGCATGATGTGGTCACTGACCGTGAACAGAGCCAACGCATTCACCCCCGCAGCGGCGGCGTTCATGTAGAGCGCCGCCGCTTCCATTTCCACGGCCAGCAGTCCCATGGCCGCCCACCGACCATTGACCTGATCGTTGGCGTTGTAGAACACATCGCTGGAGACCACGCCGCCCACATGGGTCCGCACGCCCAGATCATCGGCAGCTCGCTTGGCCTGTTCCAACAGCCCATAGGAGGCCAACGGGGCATATGTCCCAGGCAACTGATACTGGCTGGCGTAGTTGGAATCCGTGGAGGCACCCTGCGCCAGTACGACGTCGTACAGGTTCAGCTCATCCTGCAACGCGCCGCAGGAGCCCACCCGGATCAGGTTCTTGACCCCAAACACGTTGATGAGTTCCCAGCTGTAAATGCCCAT
Source organism: Kocuria sp. (assembly GCF_030538595.1). Taxonomy (GTDB): domain Bacteria; phylum Actinomycetota; class Actinomycetes; order Actinomycetales; family Micrococcaceae; genus Kocuria. Next base: position 906 of record NZ_JAUNTS010000004.1, on the reverse strand, counting down.
GGAAGGCATGCCCATACCGGTTCCCATCACGGAAACCTCGCGGCCCCGGTACATACCGGTGAAACCCAACATGCCACGAACCCGGTTGAACTGCTGAGTGTTCTCCAGATAGTTCTCCGCAATGAACTTGGCCCGCAGGGGATCACCCGGCAGCAGGATGGTCTCCGCAATGGGTACGCCGTCCGGCTGGATGTGCGGCGTGGACTTGCCTGCGGTGTCAATCATGAAAATCTCCCGAGTGGTTCAACTGTGCAGCGTATGGTCACGTGCCTGCGCCTGGATTCATCCGTCAGCATGTCATGTCTGCTCAGTCACCTCCCTGTTGCCGTGCCTTGAACATCTGAGGAAGATGGATTGCGGTTACATCCACACAAGCCACTGACACACGCACTGGAGGAAAACATCATGGCAAGCGTTTACACAGCAGAAGCCATTGCCACGGGAGCGGGCCGGGATGGTCACACCCGCACCGTGGATGGCCGCATTGACCTTGATTTGGCCGTTCCCAAGGAGATGGGTGGTTCTGGCAACGGTGCCAATCCCGAGGAACTGTTCGCCGCCGGATATGCCGCCTGCTTCCACTCCGCTCTGCAGCTGGTGGCGCGGAAGGAGAAAGTTGACCTGGGTGATTCCAGCGTTGGCGCTCGGGTGGGCATTGGTCCCAACGACGCCGGTGGGTTCGCTTTGGAGGTCACACTGGAAATCGTGATCCCCGATCTGGACCACGACAAGGCCGTTGAGCTGGCAGAAAAGGCCCACCAGGTGTGCCCGTACTCCAACGCCACCCGGGGCAACATTCCCGTTGAACTGGTGGTCACCGACGACTGATCTGCCTCCGACCGCCGAGCATCGAGTTGTGGCGCCCCCCCCCCCCGGGGGGGGGGCCCCCCCCCCGGGGGGGGGGGG
>NZ_JAUNTS010000001.1:411326-511438 GCF_030538595.1 Kocuria sp. | reverse complement strand
GCGCAGTTTGATACCTCATCAGCGCTGATGAGGTATCAAACTGCGCACGGCTTGTGGTGGGAGGACCGGGGCTCGCGGGAACGGATGCTCAAAAGCACCCAGCGCGGGGAGAGATGCGCTTCCGTAGATGGAAAAAACCCGCGAGCACCGGCAGACGCCAAGCGTCTCATCAAAGGGCAACCGTGGGCTGGTCGGTTGGATACGCCCCAGGCGCATGACTGGTGGCACCCCCCAGTGCCAAGCGGTCAGCGGATTCTGCGGCGCCCCCCTGATGCCGTGTGGCCTAGAGCCACGGGGTACATGTTATCGAGTCTTTATCCTTGGCGGGCACCGTCCAGCGGCCATGACGTAAGGTGACAAGGCACTTTTCAGTGGTGTGAACCCTGTCACGCGATCCCGTGCCTTGGTGGACTCAGAGCACGGCCACGTTGAAGAGCAGCCCCAGGAGGTAAGTGGCTATCGCAGCCCCGTAGCCGATGGCCAACTGTCGCAGACCGCGCGCCAGCGGAGAAGCGCCGGAGAGCAGACCAACCAAACCGCCCGTGACCAGCAGCGCCACACCCACCAGTGCCATACCGACCACCAGGGCCCAACCGCCTCCCAAGCCAAACAGGTAGGGGAGAATGGGGATCACGGCGCCGGAGGCAAAGAAGCAGAAACTGGAACCGGCCGCGCCCAAGTCAGTTCCCAGGGCCACGTGCTCGCCGGGTGCGGTCTCCTGATCCTCGGGGGCGGAGTCCTTGAAGGACAGGGAGGGGTCGCAATCGCAGTCCAGGTACCCCAAACGTTCTTGCACCCGGTGGGCAGCCGCTTCCGCGCTCATACCGCGAGCCTTGTAAATCAACTCCAGCTCATTGGCGTCCAGGTCAAGATCGGGTGCTGCCGTGAGGGTGACCTGGGTGGGGGAGGAGGCCTCCAGGAGTTCCCGTTGGGAGCGTACGGAGACGAACTCGCCGGCACCCATGGACAGCGCACCGGCCAAAAGCCCCGCAATACCCGTGAACAGCACCATGGTGGAGGACATCCCGGTGGCCCCTGCGCCCATGACCAGGGCCAAGTTGGAGACCAGGCCGTCATTGGCGCCGAACACTGCGGCGCGGAAATTGCCGGACAGGCGTTGCCGGCCATCGTTGGCCAGGGCTCGCACAATTTCTTCGTGGATTGCCTCATCCGCAGCCATGGCGGGGGAGGCATCCTGGTCGTCCTGGTACGGCGAGCGTGATTCGGCACGCTGCAGCAGAGCCAGAACAAATACGGAACCAAAATGCTCCGCCAAGAACATCAGCACACGGGAACCAGCTGATGGGCGGGCGGGTTTGTGGGCGTGCTCGCCCAGCTTGGTCTCCCAGTGTTGGGCGTGGCGGCCCTCCGCTTCCGAAACCTGCAACAAGATTTCCCGGTGCCTGCCGGTGCTCGATTCACCCAGGCGGCGGTAGATTTCCGCCTCCGCACGTTCCTCCGCCAGGTAGCGGCGCCAGCGGCGAATTTGAGCTGGCGTGGGCTCCTGCCCGGGAGCTGACGTGGAGTTCTCAGCGGCAGGGGATGTGTTGGGGCGTGGCGTATCAGCCATGGAGGAGTCCTTGTCCTCACCGGCCCATCGGGTACGGTGATCCGTAGAGCGGGGAACGGGCCTGTGGCCCGGTGCAAAGGTCTCGTTCGCCCAATCGCGGGTGGCCAGCCGGGACTCCTCCAAGAGACCGGTATGTCGACTGACCGCTGCGTGACCCACGAATGGATGACGCGTGGAACTACTCCCCTTCGACCGATTCAGTTTACGCCACAGGAGCTTGTGCGTGAACGTGAGGTCTGTTACGGGCCTAGCGGGAGGTCATTCAACTGCTGCGCAGCGGAATGACCTCCCCGGAGCTCTGCTCCACTGGGGCCTGGGCGGTGGCGGCCACGGTGGTACCCCACCGGAAGCTGTAGGGATCAGGGCACAGGCGACCAAAACGCAAGCCATCCACCATGCGCTCGGCGGCGGTGACGGGCTCCAGCGGTCCAGCTGTCCACGGGCTGTCCCAGGAGGTGGGTTCATCCCAATGGCCTTCGTCAAAGTAGGCCACATCCAACGGCCAGTGCGAAACCGGAACAGTGACCGTGGTGGACATGGCGCAGGTGACGCCGTCCGGTCCCGCACCGGCCCACGCGGACGGTGTGTTGCCCGTGCCGTCAGCCAGGTATTTGAGCACCAGCTGGCTCTTCCACGGAAGGGTGGCCAGATCATCCGCCAAGAGGTCACGCAGGTTGTCCCACACGGCCTCCGGAATCTGGTCCGCCGGGATCTGGGGGGCAATCAGGCCAATCCCCGGATCGTGGATTTCGCGGACCTCCGCCGCGGCATCCCGAGCCTCTGGTGTCACCTGCCCGCACGGCAGGGTGGTGCGCGTGCCGGAGGTGCTTTCCAGACCCATGGAGCGAATGGCGCAGTTCCACAGCCCATTGCCCATGCGGTAAGCCACCTCCGTCCACGGGACGGGCCACGCGGGAGCATCGGTCAAGCCGACATCGCTCCCCAATCTGCTGCGCACCTGCTCGTACGTGCTGGGTTGGAGGCGGAACTTCTGTCCACCTGCAACGGCTTGGCGCACGGCGGCAATGGCACCCAGCAGGTTGCGGGTGGATGCCCCGGAGGGGTCATAGGTGCTGGTCAGCTGTTCAATGGCCTGGAACGTGGCCTCATCCAACAGACAAGCCGCGTCAAAGTCATGGGGCAAACCTGCATCCTGGAAGACCACCACTTCAACGCCCACGCGGATCTGAGCATCCGTGTAGTGCGTGGCCATGGCGGTGGCTTCCTGGATGGAATAGGGCGGGGCCAGCCGGTTCAACATCTCATTGAGCAGACTCGGAGATTCCTGCGGGTGCAGCAGATGGAAACGGCGACGAATCTGATCGGGGCGCAACCCGCGATCGACCATGTCGGCAATGATGGGACCATGCCGATCCACGAACAGCGGGAGGCCGGGTGATGGCGTGTTCACGTCCGCGTACCTCCTGGGATTGACTACTCACGGTATTGCACAAACGCGCTGATCACACGTGAGGTGGTAACTGGCCGCAATGTGACGCGGCAGCCTATTGTTGACGTGACATCATCCCGCGCAAGTTACTGGTGAGTCAAGGTTTTCACTGACGGAACAATTCCATGACGTCTTGTTGGGTCAGGGCGGAGGAGAACGTGCCGTCGTCGTCCATCACGGAGTCGAACAGGCGTGCCTTGCGTTCCTTGAGCTCCATCACTTTTTCCTCGATGGTTCCGCTGGCCACCAGGCGGTACACCATGACCTTGCGATCCTGGCCAATCCGGTGCGCCCGGTCCACTGCTTGATTCTCCGCCATGGGATTCCACCAGGGATCCAGCAGGAAGCAATAGTCGGCCTCCGTCAGATTCAGCCCCGTTCCGCCGGCCTTCAAGGAAATCAGGAACACCTTGGCCTGACCGTCACGGAACCTCTGGATCACGGCACCGCGATCCCGGGTGGAGCCATCCAAATACGCGTACGGGATGCCCAGGCGATCCAGCCTTGCCGCTGCCAGCTTCAAGAAGCCGGTGAACTGGGAAAAGACCAGCGGGCGGTGCCCTTCTGCCACGATTTCCGGCAGGTGCTCGAACAACGCCTCCAGCTTGGAAGAACTGATGTCCAGTTCAGGATCAACCAGGGACGGGTCCAGGGCCATCAGCCGCAACTTGGTCAGGGAACTGAAAATGGTGAAGCGGTTGCGATTGAGTTCAGGCAACAGTTTGAGCACTTTGGCCCGCTCGCGTTGCAGGTGGAGATCGTAGAGCTTGCGGTGCTCCTGGCTGAGTTGAATCCGTAGGGTCTGCTCCAGTTTGGGGGGAAGCTGCAGATCTACCGCGTCCTTGGTGCGACGCAGCATGAAGTGAGCAATACGCCGCCGCATCCGCGTCAGGGCTGCCCTGTCCGCGGACACCTCAATGGGCCGCTGGTAATCCTCCACAAATTTTCGCCGCGACGGGAACAGCCCGGGAGCGCTCAAACTCAGCAGCGCCCACAAATCGGTGAGCCCGTTTTCCAACGGGGTGCCTGTGACCGCAATGGTGCTGTTTGTTCTCAGCCCGCGAGCCACCCGGTGCGCCTGCGTGCGCGGGTTCTTCACAAACTGCGCCTCATCCAGGACCACCGCCTCCCACTCGGGTTGGCTCCACAGCGCCTCATCCAAACGCAGGAGCGTGTAGGAGGTCACGACGACGTCGTTGCTCGCCGCCAACTGCGACGGCACCTCACCGGAACCCGCCGCCGTACCGGTGGCCGCGGCCACTCGCAGGTGCGGGGCAAACTTGTTGATCTCCGAGACCCAGTTGGGCACCACTGAGGTGGGGGCCACCACCAGGAACGGGTGAACCGCTGGCGCAGTCGTAGAGTCCAGGTCAGACCGGACCGAGGATTCTTGAGTCGTGTTCTGGGTGGCCGACTGGGCCTGTTCCAGAACCCGGGTGAACATGGCGATCACCTGGACGGTCTTGCCCAAGCCCATGTCGTCGGCCAAAATGCCGCCCAAACCCAGCTCATGCAGGGCCGTCAACCACCGGTACCCCTCCACCTGGTAGGGGCGCAGCTGCGCCGTCAAGGCGGCGGGAACGGGTGCAGGATCACTGGGTTCGCGGTGGACCAGACGCTGCACGGCCTGACGCCACTGCACCACGGCGTGGCTTTCATCGGAAAGCTCTTCCAAGTCCTGCCACAGACCGATGTGATGTTTGGAGATCCGCAGCTGGTCGCCGGGGGCCTCCTGGAGGGAACGAGCCTCACGCAACAGTTCACGCAGGTGCTCGAACCGCGGTGCATCCAGGGCAAACCAGGAGCCGTTGGGCAGCATCATCACGTCTTGGCCTCTGGACAGGGCGCGGAACACATCTGCGAACGGGACGTAAAAATCCCCCACCCGCACGGTCACGCCCAAATCGAACCAATCACGGTGTTCGCTGGGCAGCGTGGAGACGGTGATCTGCGGTGGTTCATCCGAAGGTTTGTAGGCAGGTTCGGTTCCGGTGATCCGAATCCGCAGATCATGGACTTTTTCCAATTCGGGCAGCCAATCTCGCAGCAACACCACGGCGTCATATCCCACATATGCCGAACGGCGGAACTCCAGATCTGGCACACGCCGCGCAACGGCCTTGGTCATGGCCGTCTCCCACGTGGATTCGCGTTTCACGGGCTCCGTGCCCAGGGGGTCGGCGGGGCGGAAAGGCAAACGGATGCGTTGCCCACCGTGGCTGTACTCCCACTCCCAGTCCAACCGAATGGTCAGATCATCGTGCTGCACGGTCAGCACCATCTCCGGTGGGGCCACCTCCGGGAGCTCCACCGAGCCGTCGTCGTTGGTGAGCCCAACGCGCTGATGCAGGCGGGGAAACCAGCGGTCCAAGAACTCTTGAATCTCTGACTGCGGCACCGTGACTTCATGCGCGGATTCCAGGAACTGGCGTTGATCGCGGGTCAGGCGCGTGCGCAGCGGAACCAAGGTCAGGGGAAAGCGGTTGGGGTCCTCGGCGCGCTCCACCTCCGCTGGATCAGTGGCCTCCGGGAAGAACACTCCGTGGCCGGGTACCCCCACAATGCCGGTGGTCTCCAAGGACACCGTGCGGGGTGGAGAATCTTGAGCAGCAAGTGCAGATTCGCTGTCCCCATCCTGGGATGGGTGAAACACCACCTCCGGGTGCAGCACCAAATCCCCGTTGGAATCATGGACCAGATCAATCTGAAAGCGCCCCGGCCGGCTGATCCGCACGGGTTGGCCGTGATCCTTGGTGATGAACTGCACGTCCAGTTCTGGGGCTCGGGCCAGTAGGGACCACAGCACGGGTGATTCGTAATGTTCCAGGTAGACCCAATGACGGTCGTGGAGGGCTTGGCGGGAGCGCACATTGGCCAGGGTCCGGATTTCGTCAAACCAGTCAGCTTGTTCGGGGGAGAGCAGCCCGGAGACACCGGCCTCCACCACTTTTTCCCAGTCGAGCCCGCCACGCACCCATCCACCGCGCTTGCCCTGGCGCACGGGGCGCATGCCCACTGTGTAGGGTGCACCCGCTTGGCTCTGCCGCCCGCGATGAACCCTGCGGAACGTGGGCAGCTGTAGATCGAACTCCAATCCAATGGCGGGGGCGGGGAAGTCGGCGTCTTCAACGTTCTGGGCTGCGGCGTCGTCGTCCAGCATGGTGGCCAGAGCCCGCTGCCAGGAGGGCAGCGGGCGGGCCGTGTGGGACTCGGCGGCAGATGAGGTCATTCTCACCATTCTAGGAGCCGCCGGGGACACCCTTGCCGTGGGCCGGGGACAACGCCGAAAGCACCCGCGGTGACCTCAACTGCGCGGGCGGCGGCCCGCGGAACTTCCCGGGCGGACCTATAATTGAGCGCTGAATCGGGGAAGATGACTTCCAGGAGTTCAACCGCGGCCCAAGCCGCAGACGGAGGGTGCAGTGACCGGGACCAACTCGCTGGCGCTTGGCCAACATCGGATCGCGCGTAACGATGCCGAGGCCCAGTACCTCAAGTGGAACGACGCCGTGTGTGCCGCGTTCTTTGGAGGCCACCGGGCGGGTGAGCTGGTTCCCCTGGACCTGGACGAGAAAACTCTGGCGCTGATCGGTGCCGAGCACGGGTTGGACGGGCCGGCCACGTTGCGGGCCATTGCCGATTCGGTCACTCCGCTGCTGGTGTTGGACGGCTCGCGCACCCCGGTTTTTGATGCCTTCACTCGGATGACCACGCTGTGGTACCGCGATTCCCGGCGGCAACTGGACACCCTCTCCGAACTGGCGCCACCGCCCATCGTGGCGCTCCTGGCATTGTTTGCCTTGGCCGGACGGCACACCTCCCGGTTGGCCTCTCAGACCGGCAACAAATCCGCCTCCGCGTTCTACCTCCCGCTGGCTGTGCTGCTGCAAGCCGGATCGGACACCAAAGCCCTGGAAGCCTCCTTCAAGAAGGACACCGAAGCATTCTGGGACGCCCTGCGGTACTGGCTGGAACTGCGCGACGGCGAAGTGGGACTGCCCCTGGGGGATGCCCTCAACCAGCGTCCGGTGGGGCTGGCCCTGGCGCAGACCCTCCTGGGGGAGGCAGAGCGGCGGCAACTGCACCAGATGTTCGCGGACATGGAACTCACCACGGCCCAAGGGCTCTCCCCGGAGGAGCTGGGGGTTTACGTGGACTTCTGGCTTGATGTGGCGGGCACCGATGTCTCCAAACCCATGCGGCAGATCTGGTCCACCTCCGTGACCCGCTACCCGGGCCTGGAAGTTGCCCGGGCGGAGCTGGGCCGGTGGGAGCAGTCCCGTGCGGAAGCCGGTGGGCCCACCCCGGTCACACGCTCCGTGTCCAGCAAGCCCGGCAAGCACTCGGCTTCCCTGGCGCTGGTGGACGCCCTGGACTACATCGGCAACAAGGTTTTTGAGTTCGGTTTTGTGGTGCCCAAGCGCTTCATGACCGAGCGCGAGGTCGAGCTGGAAACCACCGCCGGGCCGCGCACCCTGTTCCTGTCCTACATCGGGGATGCCTACCTGGGGATTTCCGCCCTGACGGCGCGCATTGAGCCGGCCTCTTTGCTGGAGGGGGAGCTCAAGCTCTCCGCCGGAGCACACACCTTTGAACGGACGGCGCGGCCCGTCGTCGTTTTTGCCAAGGATGCGTTTTCGGACACGTTCATCTCCGTGGACCACATTCCGGCGGCGTGGCCGTGCCGTGTTCTGGTGCGTGATGACCAGACCATGATTGATCAGATGCGGGCGATCCTGGATGATTCCGCTTCCCCGGATTACACCCTTGTCCCAGCTGGAACCGCCGGTCTGCCGCAGGGCTGGGCCATGTTTGACGATGTCCAGGTTCTACGCGCGGGCAATCCCGAACTCACGGTCAATGACAATTTCTCCGGAATGGTTCCGCGGCTGGTGCCCACCGTGCGGCTTTCGGGCGGGCTGCGCATCCCGGGCGACGTCGTGCGGTTTTCCGCCCAACGTCCCCCGCAGATCACCGTGGTGTCCGACTCCGCTGACCCGCTCACGCTGGAAGTGGAGTGGCGCCACCCGGAGACCTTTCGCTTGCAGCGGCACAAGCTGGCGGAAGGTCTGGTGCCACCGTTCCAAATCTCCGCGGCGGGTACCCCCATGGCCAACCCGAGCACCGGTGGGCTCAAGCCCAATGACTACGTTCTGGTGCTCAAAGCCGGCCGGACCGTCAAGCAGCGCGTCAGTTTTTCCGTGCGGGACACCTCCTTCTACATGACCCAGCGCTCGCTGGGGTATGAGGGGGAGATGGTGCACACCGACGACGACGCCCTGTGGCCCGTGACCGCTGCCACGGTGGCCGAGTTGCCGGATGAGTACGTGCAGGGGGCCTTTAACAATCTGGATGCCGTGGAGGTTCCCGAAACGGAATTGGCAGCAGTGGAGGTGCCCACCGTCCCCGGATGGCATTCAGCCGAAGGTCAGTTGTTGGTGGCGCGGGAGAACGTGCTGCCCGAGCACCAGGGACCGTCCTGCCTGGCCAGTGGCAAGCACCGCATTGTGCTGCCGCCCATGGACCCCAAAGCCAAGGCGCCCTGGGTGTTTGGGCGCTGCCGCGACTGCGGGTTGGAAAAGCGTTACCCGGGGCGGCTGACCAAGCTCTCCGCTGTCTCCGAGGTGGGCACGGTGGAGTCTCTGCAGTTCATCGGCCCGGAAGATGGGGAGAACCCCACGTCCTGGGCGCCGTTCCGGGACGCTCTGACCTTCCTGGGGGGCGGCAAGCGCTCCACTTTGTCCATCGTGGCTCGTCAGCTGGTGGACACCGAACGGTTCGAGGAATGGTTTGTGGGTCACCTGCAGGCACTCGGGTTCCTGGAAGTCATCCGGGACGAGAACTGGACCGTGCGCCGCTGGCAGGTCTGCTCTCCGGCACTGACGCAGTTGGTGGACGGCTCCATTCTGCTGACAGGTGGGTGGACTCCGGACAAGGAAGCCCTGGTCGGTTCGGCCGCGGAGGCTCTGGGTGGTGCTCTGGTGACATTGTCTCCGGAGGACCATGCCTCCTCCCTGGTGCAGGACGTTGAGCTGGAGGACCTGGCCGAGCAGTTGCCGGATGGGCTGTGCGACGTGATCTATGAAGCCGGACCGGTCATGTTGGACACGCTGGCGCCGTTGTCCACCGTGCAGGACGGATTGGCCCGCACGGAGATGCAGTACAACGGGGTGGCTGAGTTGCTTGTGCCATCGGATGCCACCTGGCGTGCCACCACGGACCGGGAGCAGCCCGGGCTGTACCGGATCAATCACCACCACCGCACCCGCTACGTGTTCCGTACGGAAGCGGATGTGGAATCGGGGCACGGACGGCGCGTGAGCTCCGGGCTGGGCAAGCATCTGGCAGCCCGGCAAGCCGGAACGCCGCTGGTCTCCTGGGATGAGGAGCTGCAGTTGCTGTCCGTGCCGATCGGTGCCGAACTTCCAGGGCTTTACGCCCGGGCCACCGTGTTGTGCTCCGGGGTGCTGCCCACGCGGGTGGATGAGGACTTCTCCCTGAACTACGGGGACGTCTCAGAAGACTTTGCGCGAATCCTGACCGCCAAGCTCATGGGCTGAGCGGGTCAGTACTGGCGTGGGCGCTGCTCTTCCAACCGCTTGAGCTGCCGCGAGATCTTGGGCAGGTAGATCAGCGCCATCAGGGAAGCCACCACAACAACAATGAAGCTGAGCAACATCAAGAGCAGCATGACGGTCTCAAACGGATTAGGTGCTAGCACGTCCATCACATCTCCCAGGTAAAGGTCCTTGTGGGAACCTTAACCCCCACCTCCGCCGAAAACATGGTTTGACCCAAAATTCGGGCTGAAAATTGGGTCAAACCATGATTTCGGCGATCAGTTCATGATCAGCTCTGCTGCTCGCTCGCCGATCATGAACACCGTGATGTTGGGGTTCACGGTCACCAGTTCCGGCATCACGGAGGCATCTGCCACGCGCAACCCGCGCACACCCTTCACCCGGAGCTGCGGGTCCAGGGGAGCCATGGGATCGTCGTCGGCACCCATGCGCACGGAACCGGCCGGGTGATACACGGTGTTGTGGGTCCGCCGGATGTAGTCGGCGAACTCCTCGTCCGTCTGCACATCAGGGCCGGGGAACAGCTCCTGACCTGCCCACTCGGCCATGGGGCCCTGCGCCACGATCTCGCGGGCCTTGCGGAAACCGGCGGTCATGATCCGCATGTCGTAGCCCTCCGGATCGGTGAAATACCGGGGGTCATACATGGGCTTGTCCCGGAAATCGCGCGAGCGCAACCGCACCGTGCCCCGGGAGCGGGCATGGGTGACGTTGGGGGTCAGGCAGAACGCGTTGTCAGAGGTGGGGTAACCCTGCCGGAAGGTGTGCATGTCAAAGTTCACGGAACCGTAGTGCATCATCAGATCCGGGCGGTCCGTCTCCGGGTCCACCTGGGCAAACAGCCCGATCTCCCACCACTGGGTGGATTCGGTGACCATGGGTTTCTTGGCTTCCCACTGGATCACACCTTCCGGGTGATCCTGCACGTTCTCACCCACACCGGGGGCGTCCACGCGCACCTCCACACCCACGTCACGCAGGTGCTCAGCCGGGCCGATCCCGGAGAGCATCAGCAACTTGGGTGTGTCAATGGCCCCTGCCGAGACCACCACTTCCTTGCGCGCGATCAGCGGCCGCGCCGTACCGAACGCGTTGTCCACCACGGACACACCGGTGCAGGTGTCGCCGTCGAACGTCAGTTCCTTCACCTGCGTACCCGGCAGCACGTAGAGATTCTTGCGCTCGTCCTCGATCGGGTGAATGTAAGACACCGACGACGACGCCCGCGTCCCGTCCTCACGCGCATTGATCTGGAAGAAGTTGCCCCCGTTGAGCACGGTCTTGCCAGTGTTGAAGTCGGCACGCGGGAGTCCTGCCTGCTCAGCGGCATCCAAGACAGCCACACCGCACGGATCACGCGGGGGTACATTGCGCAGCCGGACGGGTCCGTCGTGGCCGTGGTGGGCGCCGTCGTCCTGGTTGTTCTCCAGTTTTTGGTAGAGCCGGAAGGCGGTTTCGGCATTCCATCCGGTGGCGCCGAATTTCTCTTCCCATTCGTCAATGTCCTCGGCAGGGGCCCAGAAGGCGATGCAGGAGTTGTGGGAGGAACAGCCACCCAGCACCTTGGCGCGGGCCATGCGCATGTTGGAATTGCCGTTTTCCTGCGGCTCGATCTGGTAATCCCAGTCGTAGCCGGATTCCAGCAATTCCATCCACCGGTTCAAGGTGGTGACTTCCGGGATGTTCTTGTCATGAGGACCGGCCTCCAGCAGGGCCACGGTGACATCTGGGTTTTCGGAGAGTCGAGCGGCCACCACGGAACCGGCGGACCCTGCGCCCACCACAATGTAGTCAAATTCGGTGGGGGTCTGATCTGCGGTTGATCCAGGGGTATTGGGAGTCATGATTTTCTTTCCTTCTCGTACTCGGCTGCGTACTCAGCTGGGTTGGGCGCTGCGGTGCGGTGGGCTCGGGTCAGACGCGGCGCAGTGCGTCCTGGAGCAGCTGCATGAACGTGTCGACGTCCTCGATGCTGTACCCGGTCCCGAAACGCACGGTGTCGAATTTCTTGCCGGCCACTTCACCCATGAGCCGTCGTGCGGTGAGCCGGTCAGATGAGTACTGGGCCACGTGGTCCAAGAAATCATCCACCTGCTCCACCCGGTAGCTGCGGCCCATCCTGGTAGTCCGGAAGCGGCACCCCAGGATCCACTCGGCGAGGTCTTCGGGTGGGTGATTAGTTGACGGGTCCACGGTGGCGATTCCTCTCTGTGCGTGAGTTCCGGTCCCTAGGTTGTTGGGCTGGTCCTCAGACGGTTCGGACCGGACCGGGCTCAGGCGCTGTGGTCGGTGAACCACCCGGTGACGGCGGGGCTGGTGTTCTGGTAGATGTGCTTGACCTCCTGGTACTCGGCCAGCCCGTGCTGACCGAGTTCGCGCCCCACGCCGGAGCGCTTCATGCCGCCCCATTCCGCCTGGGGCAGGTAGGGGTGGAAGTCGTTGATCCAAATGGTCCCGTGGCGCAGACGCCCGGCAATACGCTGAGCGCGCCCGGCGTCCTGGGACCACACGGCACCAGCCAGCCCGTAAACGGTGTCATTGGCAATCTGCACTGCCTCATCCTCTGATGCGAAGGTTTCCACGGTCACGGTGGGGCCAAAGGCTTCATCGTGCACGCAGTCCATCTCCCGGCTGCACTGATCAATCACGGTGGGCAGGTAGTAGTACCCGGACTCCAACTCCAGGGAACCATCTGCGGACGTGCCCGTGGCAAAGGCCCCTCCGCAGCGAACCCTGGCGCCCTGCTCGCGGGCATGGTCCACGTAAGCGGCCACCTTGTCCCGGTGATCGGCGGAGATCAAGGCGCCGGTTTCAGCCTGGTCATCAAAAGGACCGCCCAGCTTGATCAGTTCCGCACGGCGTACCAGTTCATCCACAAATTTCTCCGCGATGGACTGCTCCACCACCAGGCGGGCGCCGGCCGAACACACCTGACCGGAGTGCACAAATGCGGCATTGAGGGCATTGTCCACGGCGGCGTCAAAGTCGGCGTCGGCAAAAATCACGTTGGGGTTTTTGCCGCCCAGTTCCAGGGCCACCTTCTTGACAGTCTTGGCGGCCTCCTGCGCAATGAGGGAGCCGGTGACCAGACCGCCGGTGAAGGAGACCATGTCCACGTCTTCACTGGTGGACAGCAAGGCACCGGCCTGGGCTCCGGCGCCCAGCACCAGATTGGCCACGCCAGCGGGCAGCCCCGCCTTCTCCAAGACGTCCATGAGCAGGATGGCCGTGTGCGGGGTCAACTCAGCGGGTTTGAGCACAAAGGTGTTACCGGCAGCCAGACACGGGGCCACCTTCCAGGCGGCTTGCAGCAGCGGATAGTTCCACGGGGTGATCAGTCCGCACACCCCCACCGGCTCCGTGACCACCTTGGAGATCACATTGGCGTCTCCGGCATCCACCATGCGTCCCGCGTGCTCGGCGGCGATTTTGCCAAAGTAGTCAAAACACGCGGCAATGTCGTCCATGTCGATCTCCGACTCCACCAGGCGCTTTCCGGTGTCCAGGGACTCGGCGCGGGCGAACTCGTCTTTGCGCTCGCGGATGGCTGCGGCCACGCGCAGCAGGAAGTCCCCGCGTTCCGGCGCGGGAACAGCAGCCCACTGTCCGTCGTCGTAGGCAGCGTGGGCTGCGGCAATGGCCAGGGCGGTGTCATCGGCGTCGGCCTCTGCCACGGTGGCCACGAATTCGCCGTTGGCCGGGCAGTGAATGTCCCGGGTGCCGCCGTTGGTGGCAGCCACCCACTGGCCATTGATGTACAGGGTTTCACTCATGAGTGGTTTCCTTCCGATGCTGATGTTGATTCGTCTGCTGTGCTGTCCCGGTGGCGCCCGGTGGGGGAGCCTGCCTCCACCACGGGCAATGCGGCGGTGTTGAGGTCGGTGTCAAAATCGTCTGCCTCCCAGGTGGGCACCGCATGCGGGTCCAGGGAAAGCTGGGTGTTGCCACCCTGGGAGGAGCTGAGCCGCAGGAACTCCAGGTGGCGTTCGTAGTGGTCCAGGACATCGTCAATGATCTGATCGCGGGTGTAATCCAGGATGTCGTATTCATGTGAACCCGTGTGGGAGAAGACCTCCAGACGCACGTAAGCGTCCTGGGTGGGCCTCGAATCCGGGCGCCCAAAGGACGGAATCGGGGCAGCAACCGGGTAGAGCTGGTACATGAAATCGCGTTCGGGGGCCATGTCCACCCGCAGGCTCAGCGATTCAGTGCCCGTGCCCTCCACCGCTGTGCGTTCCAGGGTGGCCTGGGCACCTTCGGCCCGGATCTCCTTCTGAATCTCCCGCAGAGCGGGCTCGGCCACACGGTCCAAATACTGAGTGGCCTGGGCTGCGCTGGGGTAGGAGGTGGCGCGGCGCAAACGACGACGCCAGTGGCCCTCCGTGCTGCGCCCCGACCGTCCCGCCGCCATCGAGGCGCGGGAGCTGTCCGAGCTGCGGGTCTGAGAGATCTCCACTTGGAGTGCTTTCCAGAGACTGACCATGATCAGGTACATGACCACCGCAAATGGCAGCCCAATGATCAATGTGGCATTTTGCAGCGTGGTGATACCACCCACGATCAACATGGCCAGGGTCAGCACACCGGTGGCCACAGACCAGAAAATACGCAGCCAGGGGGCTCCGTCCTGTTTGGGATCGGCAATGGTGGAGGTGAAGTTGGACATGACCAAGGCGCCGGAGTCTGCGGACGTCACGTAGAACAGCATGCCGGTCACCGTGGCCACTGCAATCACCGCAGGTGCCGCCGGGAATTGCTCCAACAGGGAGTAGAAAGCGCGCTCCGGCTGGTTCATGGCGACTTCACCGAAGGCGTCATTGCCGCCAGTGACAATGGCCAGTGCGCTGTTTCCGAACACGGAAATCATGATCAGGATGAAGGCAAACGGCACGGTCATGGTGGCCACCACGAACTCACGCAGGGTACGTCCGCGCGAAATTCGCGCCAGGAACAGTCCCACAAAAGGTGCCCAGGCAATCCACCAGGCCCAGAAGAACAGGGTCCAGCCGGCCATCCACTCGCCGGCATCGTCGTAGGCAAAAGTGTTCAGGGTCATCCCGCCAAAGCCCGCCACAAAATCACCCAGGTTGTTGACCAGCGCATCAAGAATGAAGGCTGTCTGACCGGTGATCAGGATGTAGAGCAGCAGCACGATGGCCAGGATCACGTTGAGTTCGGACAGACGACGGATGCCTTTGTCCACTCCGGACACGCAGGAGATGGTGGCCATGATGACCGCCACTGCAATGAGCCCGGCCTGGGCGGCCGTGGATTCTGGGATGCCAAACATCAGGTAGAGCCCGTAATTCAATTGGGCCACGCCAATACCCAGGGACGTGGCCACACCAAAAATGGTGCCCAGCAGCGCCGCGATGTCCACGGCGTCCCCGGCTCGTCCGTACACGCGACGCCCAATCAGGGGGTAGAGCGCGGAGCGGATGCTCAGAGGCAGGCCGTGCCGGAAGGCAAAGTACCCAAAGGCCATGCCCATCAGGGCGTACATGGCCCAGCCGGTGATCCCGTAGTGGAACAGGGTCCACACCACGGCTTGGCGGGTGGCTTCCAGGGTTTGACCTTCGCCCGACGGCGGTGCGTAGTACTGGCTCACGGGCTCGGCCACGGAGAAGAACATCAGGTCAATGCCGATTCCCGCGGCAAAGAGCATGGCAGTCCAGGTGAACAAGCTGAACTGCGGGGAGGAATGATCCGGTCCCATTTTTGTTTTGCCCGCGCGGCCAAAGGCCACGATCAGCACGAACACGATCACCACGGTGGAGGTCAGGACGTAGAACCATCCCAGATTGGTGGCTACCCAGCCCACCACGGAGCCGATGGCGGTTTCTGCCTGGACGGGATCAATCATGGCCCATATGGACACCGCAATCACGATCACGCCTGTGACCACCAGGACCCACCAGTTGACCTGGGGTTTGGGGTTCAGCGCGGGTGGTTGCAGCACACCGGAGGACGACGGCGGAGCGTCTGACCCCTTTGCGGCGGGAGCTGTGGACGCGGACACGGTGCCTCCTTGAAGCGGACTTCTTGGGAACTGCCTCATGACCGCCGGACAGGCCGCGTTGGGCCCGCTGCGGACAATGAAAAACTCCCAGCAGAAATCGCGGTCAAATGCTCATTCAAAGAGCATGAAACCCGCCTGTTGAAATCCCTGGAGAGCACCAACAGCCTACCGAGTTGGAGACTGAGGTCAACTGGTGGCTCAATTCAGGGGACGGGGGTAGTGGTCCCTGGGCGCCGTTACCAGGTGCTCTCAGAGGGCTGCATGGGTGGCCCCGGAGGAGCTGCGGCCAGCCGCAATCCAAGCCCGGTGATAATGCTCCAACAGTTGATCTCCCAGCGCTGACCAGGTCCGATCCTTCACTGTTTCCCGAGCCGCCACCGCAAATGCCTGCCGCTTGCCGGAGTCTCCCAAGAGGTCCTGAACCTGGGTTTTGAGCTGATCCAGATTGCCGGGTTGATAGAGCCACCCGTTGCGGGACTGATCCACCAAGTCCACCGGCCCACCGCGACCCGTGGCCACCACCGGAACGCCTGATGCCATGGCCTCCTGGATGGTTTGACCGAAAGTTTCAAATTCCCCGGGGTGCACAAAAATATCGAAAGAGGCCATGAGGCGAGCTAATTCAGAGCCCGTTTGGAAACCCGCAAAATGAGCGTTCGGCAGGCGTTGCTCCAACTGGGCGCGTTCCGGCCCGGAGCCCACAATCACCAGCCGAGAATCTGGCAGGGAATCCAGCACAGCCAGGTCTTCCACCTGCTTTTCCGGAGCCAACCGCCCCAGATAACCCACTAGCTTGCGACCGCCACCAACCTGGCTGCGCCACTGCTCATCCCGGTGGGCCGGGTCAAAGCGCACCGCATCCACCCCGCGGCGCCACATGCTGATGCGCTGGACACCTCTTTGCTGCAGGTGGTCAATGGAGGTGGTGGACGGCGCCAAGGTCAAAGTGGCGGTGTTGTGCATGGTCTTGACGTGGGCCCACAGGGCATCTTCCAGAAAGGCTGCGCCGTAGCGGGCGGCGTAGCCCGGGATGTCCGTTTGATAAACCGCCACGCAGGGCAGCGCCATCTGGTGGGCTGCTTGGATGGCACGCCACCCCAGGACGAAGGGGGAGGCCACGTGCACCATGTCCGGGCCGAACCTGGTCAGAATCTTGCGCAGACGTTGCACCGTGCCCCCGGCCACGCGGACTTCCGGATAGCCGGCCAACGGAAAGGCTGGGAGGCGGTGCACAGGTATTCCCTGGAGCTGGGGGACTCCGGCGGCGGCGCCGTCAAAAGCCTCCACCACGTGCGTGAGTTGCAGGGGGTCCGCGGATGGTGCCACCACCATGACTTCATGGCCGCGGTTCTTCATGTGCTCCAGCACTCGGATTACCGAATGTGTCACACCGTTCATGTGGGGGAGGAACTGTTCTGCGATCACGGCGATTCTCACCCTTCCACCGTGTGCGCCCCACCTGGACTGAGGCACACGCCAGGGTGACGGCGTGGTGAAGGCATGATGAACGCCTGGACACAGCACACGGGGCAGTGTGCACGGCACACATCACAGTGCACACGGGACACAACACACGAGGCACAACGCGGAAACAGCGCACCGATGCCCCGCTGGGAATCCTGCCCTGAGCGCAGCATTGGACCGTTCGGTGTCACACCTGGCAGATCCTCGGTACACGCGTGGAAGTGGGTGAACCGTGCGACCATAGAGCTGATGTCGAACACCGTGCCCACTTCCCCGAACAGGCCATCACGGCCGAACACTTCAGCGCGCCGTGCCAACCCCGCAGGTCCAGAGGTGGAGCACGATTCCGGCGGGCCACGGTCCCCTGGAGACCAGCGGCGCTCAACAGGCCAAGAACACCACGAAACCGAGCAGCGAGCGCGCGTTGCCGGTGTGCCCTGGACCCGGGGGCTGATTCCGGGGGTGAGCATCGCCGTCGTCACCCTGGCTGTGGTGCAGGTGTCCGTGCTGCTCGCCGTGATTGCAGGCGGTTCGGCCGATCTTTCCTGGGGCTCCGGATTGGGGCTGGGTGCACAGCTGTGGCTGTTGTCCCTGGGGATTCCGCTGGAGGTGTCCGTGGCTCCCCTTGCGGGGGTGGCTGCGCAAACCGGGGTGGTGAGCCTTGCCCCGCTGGGGCTGAGCCTGCTGACAGCTGGACTAGCCTTTGCCGCCGGTAGCGGTTTGGCGCGCAGGGCGCCGTACGGTGCGGGCCTGGCGCCCGTGGTGCTGACCACCGGTGTGGTGCACGCCGTGGTGGCAGGAATCATCGCGCTGGTCACGCGCGGTGGGGTGGCCCAAGCCAATCCGCTGCACGCGCTGGCCATGGGCGGCGTCATTGTTGTGGTGGCCACCGCCATCGGCGCGTTGATCGGCGGTGGCACCCCGGCTGCTCTGGTGGGTGCTGCCACCGTGGAGCGAGCCCGCCGGGCGGGGCAGGAAATGCGCTGGGCCGGTTCCTACCTCTGGGCCGTGCTGCGCGCAGCTGTGGTGGCCGCCTTGGCCGGAATCGCCGTGGGTGCGGTGGTGCTGGCCATCGCCGTGAGTCTTGGCTGGCAGCAGATTGTCACCATCCAGCAGCAACTCGGTTCGGACGCGGCCGGGGACACCGTGTTTTTTGTCCTGCACCTGGCCCTGCTGCCCAATTTTGTGATCTGGACCCTGTCCTGGGCCTCCGGCGCCGGGTTCTATCTGGGGCAGGGGGCTTTGGTATCCCCGGCCGGGAGCTCTGTGGAGACGCTGCCGCTGCTGCCAATCTTTGGCGCCCTGCCGCCGCAGGATGCGCCGGTTGCCTTGGCCGCGATTCCTGCGCTGGTGGTGTTGTGCGGGGTGCTGGCCGGATGGTGGTTTGTCCGCGAAGGCGAAAATCATCTGGCCGAGTGGATCGCCATTCGCATTCCCTGGCGGGTGCTCTCCGTTCCCCTGGGGATTGTGGCCACCGGTGTGCTGATCGGCGCGGTGACAGCGCTGTTGGTGGCAGCCCTGCTGGGGCTGGCTTCCGGGTCACTCGGCGTGGGCCGGATGGACCTGGTGGGCCCCTTGGTGTGGGAGGGCGCCCTGGTCATCGGCGCCGAAGTTGCACTGGGAGCCGCACTCGGTGCGGCCGTAGGACCGTGGGCGGAACAGAGCCGCGCCGTGCGCTCGCCGGTTCCCACAACGACGTCGCCGCAGCACCCCATCCCCTCATCGTCCCAAGCCACCCCCGCATCGGTGGACCATTACGTGGTGGAAGACCATGGGGTGGATGGTCAAGGGGCGGACGGCCAGCGTACGGGCCGTCAAGGGATGGATGGTCAGCGGACGGAGAGCCAGGGGAAGAAGTCGCGCGGGCTGTTTCGCTCGGCGGGGTCTCAACCCGGCGGCTCCCAAGCTGGAGACTCCCAAGCTGGTGGCTCGCAACCCGGCGGCTCCCAAGCTGGTGACTCCCAACGTGAAAACCCCCAGGGCGGAAGCCTTGAACCCTCCGGGGCCAAGGCTACGTCCGCAGGTAGGTCTTCCGGGGCGCATGGCACGGCCACAGCACTCACCGGGACCTCTGTGCCCGCCGGGACTGTCACGACCACCGGCACCACGGATGCTGCTGGTCGGGGATCGACGGTAGCCAAACCGTCACGCGGGGCTTTGGAGCGTGACCGAGAGGCGCAACGTCGTAGCGCGATTGCTCAAAAGCAGCGTGACCGGATTCAGCAGGCCGATCAGAAAGCGCAGAAACGATATGCAGCAGCGGAGAAGCGCAGACAGCGCCGGAAAGCTGCCCGCGACCGCTGAGTGCGGTGGCTCAGGCATCAGGATCGCCGAGCTCCCACCAGGTTGCCGAGCTCCCATCTGCTTGCTGACCTCCCCCAAAACCGCCGACTTCCCACGTCCTGGCACTCTTTTGTGCAGCTGGATGGGGAGTCGATGGATGAGGGGAGGAGGGGAGGAGGGGGAGTCAGCCCAGGCCCGGAAGCAGGAGACCGCGCAGATCGTCCTCCATCTTTTCCTGGCAGGCGGCTTGGCCGGAAATGGTCACGGATTGGGCCACACATTGTTCGTAGCCGGACACCGTGTCCCAAAAAGCCAAACGGACACCACCTGTGATCAGGGAAAAGCCAGCCACCACCATGGCCACCAACGTGGAAATGAGGATCAGGGTGCGGCGGTTGGCTCGGCGAAGACCGAGGATGGCCATCACGGAGAACACCAGAGCGGCCACACCGGAGACCACACCGGCAACGGTCATCCACAGCGGCCCGGAGGTCATGAACATGGAGACACCAGCAGCGCCCAACGCTAGCAGGGCCAGACCCAGGGGGTTGCGGGCCAAACGGCGGGATGATCGGGAAGGGCCGCCTGCCGCGGGATCCTGCTGAGCGGAATCTGAGGAGCCATCGGGGCCTGGCCGTTCAGACTGCGGCGGTGACGGTGGCCGGGAAGGTGCGGTACTCATGGAAACAACTCTATGCGGAACAAGACAACTGTCTGCCCAACCGGCCTGAACTGTTGACCCGGGGTGGGGGCGTTGGAGGCCAGGGGCACCCCATTAGACTCGTGCCATGCGTCTTGTTGCTCTTGTCTCAGGCTCCGGAACCACGTTGCAAGCTGTTGTGGACGCGGTGGCTGATGGCCGAATCCCAGCCCAGGTGGTGGCGGTAGGGGCAGACAAACCATGCCAGGGCTTGGAACGCGCACGCGCTGCCGGAGCGCAGACCTTTGTGGTGGAACCGGTGGCCTATCCGGATCGTGCCTCCTGGAACCGTGGACTACAACAAGCCGTGGCGCATCACAAACCGGATCTGGTGCTGCTGGCCGGATTCATGCGCATTGTGGACGCTGAATTTGTGGCAGCTTTTGCCCCCCACCTGATCAACACTCACCCGGCGCTGCTGCCGTCCTTCCCGGGCGCCCACGGGGTACGGGACGCTCTGGCGCACGGCGTCAAGATCACGGGAGCCACCGTGCATCGCGTGGTTCCGGAGGTGGACTCCGGAGAGATCCTGGCGCAGGTGGCGGTGCCCGTGCTGAGCGACGACGACCAAGAGACCCTGCACGAACGCATCAAAGTGGCAGAACGAGAACTTTTTGTGGAAACGGTCGCCGAGTTGGTGACCGCCGTAAACTGACCCAGTCACCGGCTGCTGGGCCCGGGCCCAGAACCTTGGATCACCCGTTGGAATTGGACCAAGGGCCGGACCGCACCGAATCGTCAACCTCGGGAGCTAAACCTCGTGACCAACACCCAGGACCGCATGCCCATCAAGCGCGCTCTGATCTCCGTGTATGACAAGACCGGATTGGAGGAACTGGCCACGGGTTTGAACCGAGCCGGGGTGGCGATTGTCTCCACCGGTTCCACGGCCAAGCGCATTGCCCAAGCCGGGGTGCCCGTCACGGAAGTGGCGGCCCTGACCGAGTTCCCTGAATGTTTGGAGGGCCGCGTCAAGACCCTTCACCCGCGGGTTCACGCCGGTATCCTGGCTGATCGGCGCAAGGAGGACCACCTTCAGCAGCTCGGCGAGCTGGGCGTGGAACCCTTTGATCTGGTGGTGGTCAACCTCTACCCGTTCGTGGACACAGTCAAATCCGGTGCCGATCAGGACGCGGTGGTGGAACAAATCGACATTGGCGGACCCTCCATGGTGCGTGCCGCCGCCAAGAACCACCCCTCCGTGGCCGTGGTGGTGGACCCCAGCCGTTATGACCAGATCTTGGAAGCCACCGCCAACGGCGGGTTTGATCTGGCCGCGCGGCGTCGTTTGGCTGCTGCCGCCTTTGCCCACACAGCCGCGTATGACACTGCCGTTGCCACCTGGTGTCAGCAGCAATTCCCGGAGGAAGCCGGCGCTGAACCCGCCCCGGTGAGTTTTCCGCCCTACGCCGGGTTGGCCTTTGAGCGTGCTGAGACGCTGCGCTACGGCGAAAATCCGCATCAGGACGCCGCTCTGTACGTGGATCAGGCCGCTGCCCCGGGCATTGCCCAAGCGGAGCAGCTTCAGGGCAAGGCCATGTCCTACAACAACTACGTGGATGCAGACGCCGCCTTGCGCGCTGTCTACGACTTTGCCCAACCCGCCGTGGCCGTGGTCAAGCACAACAACCCGTGTGGTCTGGCGGTTGCAGACCCGGACGCAGTGGATCCTGTGGCCAATGCCCATGCCAAAGCTCACGCCTGCGATCCTCTCTCCGCTTACGGTGGGGTGATCGCCGTCAACAGCACCGTCACAGCGGCAACGGCCGAGAGCATCAAACCCATTTTCACCGAGGTGGTGGTGGCTCCGTCCTTCCAGCCGGAGGCGTTGGAGATCTTGGCCGCCAAGAAAAACCTGCGCGTGTTGCAACTGCCGGAGGGCTTTGGCCGCGACCCCCTGGAATACCGTCAGATTTCCGGCGGTGCACTCATGCAAATCAGCGACCGTGTGCAAGCAGACGGTGATGACCCCGCCAACTGGCAGCTGGTGGCTGGAACTGCGGCGGATGAAGCCACGCTGGCGGATCTGGCCTTTGCCTGGACTGCGCTGCGCCCCGTGAAGTCCAATGCCATCCTGTTGGCCAAGGACGGCGCCACGGTGGGCATTGGCATGGGCCAGGTCAACCGTGTGGATTCGTGCCGTCTGGCCATTGAACGTGCCAACACGCTCTCCGAAACCGGCGCCATCCGAGCCGAAGGCTCCGTGGCAGCCTCGGATGCGTTCTTCCCCTTTGCCGACGGTCTCCAGGTACTGCTGGAGGCGGGGGTCAAGGCCGTGGTACAGCCAGGCGGCTCCATCCGCGACGACGAGGTCATTGCCGCAGCTCAGGAAGCCGACGTGACCATGTACTTCACCGGGGCGCGGCACTTCTTCCACTGAGCTGCGGCACTTCTTCCCCTGAGACTTGGTCTCAAACCATGAGGCGGGGGCAGTTCACTGAACACTTCAGTGAACTGCCCCCGCCTCATGGTTTTGCCCGGCGCCGGTGCTCAGCCCTGCTCGGGTGCTGCTCCCTGGGCGGGGTCGCTGTTGGAGTCCATGGCGGAGAGCGCTTCCACAAAGGCGGCTTGCAGTTCCTCCGGTGTGGTGGCCGGGTGGTAGCTGCCGCCGGTGGACTCAGCAATGGCAGTCATGGCTTCCGCATCGGCATCAGGGGAGATGCCCAGAGCCACGATCACCACGGGGCGGTTGGGGTCCTGTTCTTCCTGGAGGTCTGTGGTGAGCTCTTCCAGGCTCATGGAATCACCCGTGTAGACCTCCTGGGCGCCGTCGGAGACCAGCAGCACCATGTTCAGCTGACCGTCCTGGTAGTTCTCCTGCTGGTTGCGGAACGCGGCCAGAGTGGTTTCGTACAGGTTGGTTTGGCCCCGCGGCTTGTATTCAGCGGTGGCCAGAGCCTGCTGCAGAATCTCACGCTGGGTTTTGCCGTCCACGCCCTCTTCCATGCCGCGGGTGGGCACCAGTTCGATGTACGGGGTGTCACCGCCCAGATCATCGGAGAACAGCCAAATCCCCATGGAATCGCGGGCCGGGAAGAGCTGGCTGCCCAACATCAGAGTTTGCACGGTGGTCTCCCACCGCGTTTGACCGTTGGCTTCCTCCGTGCCCATGGAGCCGGAGGCATCCAACGCCACCAGAGCATTCAACGGAGCGGCCTGGTTGCGGTAGCTCTCCACCACTGTGGTGGTCACGTCCTCATTGGGGGCTGGCAGACGGGCAGGGTCGCTCACCGCGGAGTTATTGTTGATCTGACCATCCGGGGTGCGCAGGTTGGCATCAGTCAGGGCCTGTTTGCCTTCCTCCGAGCTGAGCCACTGGCTGATTTCATCGGCGGCGGTCCGTACGGCGTCGTTGTTCTCCAAAGAATTTCCGGAAGACAGGAGCGGGAAGTCCAGGAAAGAGGTTCCATCGGCAGGAAGCCCCGCGGTCAACCCCGAATCAGCGTTCTCAGCGATGAAGTCCAGGTAGTCACGTTCGGAGACGATGGCCCGCCCGCCGTCGTTGCTGACGGCTTCCAACATTTCCGGGGCCGAGAGGATGGGGCTGTTCACTCCCTGGGTCTGGGCTCGCGGAGTCAAGGCTTGCGCGGCTTCCGTTTGGCTGACCTGTCCGTCACTGACCTCCGAGGACACGCTCAGCAAGGCCAGGCGAGCGCCGCCGTCGCGGTCCGGGTTGCCCATGCGGGTGTTGTCATCGGTGAGCACACCGGTCCAGGTTTCACCGGCATCCACGGTGTTCTGGGCCACCAGCACGCCGGGGGAGGAGGCCAAGGAGCCCGTGTGGACGGTGACGGCGTCATCCAGTAGGTCGGCAGGGACTCGCGTGGTGGAGTCGGGGATCCACAGAGGTTGGCTCAATTCCCCGGACTCGGCACGGATGGCAGTTTGAGTGCTGGATTCGGAGGTGATGTCCAGCTGAATGCAGGAGTCGCCGTCAACCG
This sequence comes from Kocuria sp., assembly GCF_030538595.1. Classification (GTDB taxonomy): domain Bacteria; phylum Actinomycetota; class Actinomycetes; order Actinomycetales; family Micrococcaceae; genus Kocuria. The sequence goes on along the minus strand of NZ_JAUNTS010000001.1, from coordinate 487,430 downwards.
GCTTGTTGGCCAGGGCATCCGCCATGGCCTGCTCGGTGACCAGAGCTACCCGCTGGGTGGAGTCGCAGCTGGAGGGAACGGCGCCGGTCTCCGAGTCGTTCTGGGTCACCAGCAGCAGGCCGCCACCGCCCACCACAATGAATGCGGCGGCACCCAGAGCCGCCCACCGTAGACCGGTCTTTTTCTTCTCTGCTTCTCGCCAGGCACGGCGGGTGGGGGCAGGGGGCAAGGCGGGTTCCTTCAGTCATAGGTAGGACCGTTCTCACTCTGGACCGTCGGCTAGGCGCCCGAGGCAGACGAGCTCCGGACCCGGAGGTAGGCGTGATCACGGACTATCCCGGACAGTCTTGCACCCGGATTGGCCTCCCGCTGCATCCGCTGCGTCCCCATTCTTGTAGCCAACATCGGCCAAACAGATGAATTCGCAAGAGAATCGCGGTGTGAGTGATTGTTGTGTCAACAGATGTGGGGACTTGGGTGAAACGCAACACACGGAAGGCGGTGCGGCCCTAGTTCTGCACTCGATTGTTCACCCGAATGTGTCACCAAACGGTCGCGGCGTGTTAGCAGCTTGGTCATGTTGACTCTGTGCGAGAAACTAGAGGAGTGAACCACGATCACAGTGCGAATGAGGCGGATCAGCTTGGCCCACAGTCGAGCCCAACACAGCCATGTCGGCGGTCGCGCGGGAGCGCACCTACCATTTACGACGTCGCAAAGTTGGCGGGGGTGGCACCCTCGACTGTTTCACGTGCCTTTGCCCGGCCAGGCCGAGTCTCCTATGAGACGGCGGAACGGATCCGGGAAGCGGCCGATGAACTCGGTTATCGTGCCCGCACGATTTCACGGAATGCGGATGGGCGCAACGGCACCCAGATGATCGCCCTGGTGGTTACGGATATTTCCAACCCGGCGTTCTTTGATCTGATCCGCGGTGCCGAGGAAGCTGCGGCTGAGGCCGGGTACACCTTGCTTTTGGCGAACTCGCAGGAATCAGATCGCCGCGAACGTGAAGCACTGGAACGGGTCTTGCCGCTGGTGGATGGGGTGTTGCTGACATCCTCCAGAATGTCTGATTCGGCTGTGCGCATGACAGCCAAGCAAAAGCCCACCATCATCATGAACAGAGCTGTCTCCGGTGTGGTGTCTGTGGTGACGGACAACCCCACGGGCACACGCCGCGCCGTGGAGCATCTGGCAGCTCAAGGTTGCAAGGATGTCACCTACGTGGCCGGGCCGGAGGCCTCGTGGGCCGACGGCATGAGGTGGCGCGCTGTTCGGGAAGCCGGTGTGGAGCACCATTTGCGGATTCACCGGATCGGTCCGGCCACCCCCACCGTGGCGGGGGGCCGCGCAGCGGCTCTGGCCTGGGCGGCAAATCGGACCCCCGGGGTGATCTGTTACAACGACCTTGTGGCCATGGGTTTTGTTCGTACGGTGCATGAAATGGGATTGCAGGTTCCGGATGACGTTGCCGTGATCGGTTACGACAACATCATGTCCCTGTCCTTCCTGAATCCCAGCATGTCCACGATTGCTGCACCCATGCACGCTGTGGGGACCACGGCAGCCAAGAACTTGGTGGCCATGATCAAAGGTGCTCTGCCCACCTCCAACCGGCCTTTGGTGCTACCCACCAAACTGGTGGTGCGTCAGTCCAGCGACATCCGCGGACGGTTTGACGCAGCCACCGCCGTGAGCTGACAGCCACAGAACCCAGCCACGCAGCGCAGTTACACAACGCAGCCGCACCGGCTCAGTGCGTCGTCAGCCCCAGGTCAGCTCGGATTGCATCGAACAGCTGCGCGCGGGTCAGGGAGTCCTCCCAGGGGACAAAGGGGGATTCCAGCAGACCTGCGCGGATGCAGCGGGTGGCCTCCCGGATTTGGGGCACGTAGCCGGCACCCACCGTGGTGATGGTTTCGATCACGGGCCCCAAACCGTTGCTGTGGCGTTGATCGGTCATCCACTCCAACGACGCCGGATTGTTCAACCGTCCCTCAACGCGTAACCAGCCCTGCGTTGCGGACAGGGTGACACCGGTGGCGGGGACCCGGCGCAGGGTGGCAGAGATGTGGGCACAGCCTCCGGTCCGCTCCAGCTGCAGGGCAAGGTCATCATCCACACCCGTGGGTCCAATGTGGCCGACCACGCAGCGCTGTAGGACTTCTGCCTGGATGGCATCCGAGTACAGCAGTGGGTAGACCACCATGTCCAAGGTGACCCCACCGCCGTCGGCGGGAGAGAAGAGCCGGTGCTGGGGATCGGGTGTGGCGTTGAACCCAATGGCGCCCGTGACGCTGAGTACCGTCCCCAGCCGGCCCGAGTTCACAATGTGCATGACGCGCCGGAACCCCGGGGTCATGGCGGTCCACACCGCCTCCATGAGCAGGCAGCCGTGCTGCTGTGCCAGGTCCACAAGATCGCGGACTTCTGCAGCACTGACCGCCAGCGCTTTTTCGCAGAGTACGTGCTTGCCGGCCAGCAAGAGCTCGGCCACGTGCTGGTGGTGGTAACCGTGTGGGGAGGCAACGTAGACCACCTCCACCTCCGGATCTTGTGCCAGGGCCCGTACGCCGGTCAGGTTTTCTGTACCTGGGGCCCCATCCCAGTAGGACCGCTGGAAGCCGTGATCGGCGGCAAACTGCCGGGCCCGCCGCGCGGAGCGGGAGGAGACCGCCACCAGTCGGGCATCTGGCAGCAGTGCAATGTCAGGGACCACTCGCGTGGCGATGGCACCGGGCCCCACCACACCCCATCCCAGAGGTGGGAGGTTCGGATCAGTGGGGGACAGCGGGTCATCCAGATGCGGGGCGTGGAGCCCGGCAAGTGCAAAGTCAGCCAGGTGATTCTGCGGTCCGGCATCGGAAGGTTGATGCGGTGCGCCGTCGGGCTGATGTGCGGTGTGCATTCATTCACTGTGACACGGCCCAGCGGCACAAGCCACCGACTGCGTAGGATTCTGGTATGCCCAAGGTCAGCCAGGAGTACCGCAACAATCGTCGCCGCGCCGTGGTGGACGCGGCCACGGACTGCTTCTTGGCGGAGGGCTACCGTGGAGCCTCCATGCACCATGTCATCGCCGCCACCGGGCTCTCGGCCGGCGCCATCTACAACCACTTTCCCGGCGGTAAGGCCGAACTGGTCTTGGCTTGCGCCAATACAACTCTGGATCGGGTGTTTGAGCTGGCCCAGCACCACGTGGCGGAACCGTTCAACCCGGAACAGTGGTTGGTGGGAGTCCTGGAGGCCCTGGCCGAACAACCGCGAATGGCACGCCTACTGCTGGTCATCTGGGGAGAAGCTGCCGTGGACACCAGTGTGTTCGGCGTGCTGGGCGTTCACATGGAGGCCGTGCGCGGTCTGATCAGTGAACAATTCTCCACGTGGGCCATCCGCGAGCTGGGGCTCAGCTCGGCGGAAGCCGCCGACTGGGTGAGCCTGTTCTCCCAAGCTGTGCTCTCGGTTCTGCACGGATGGGTGGTGCAGTCCCAGCTGCTTCCCGGTTTCTCCCACGAGGCTTATGTTGAGTACGCCCGCACCATTGCCGCTGTGGGCTGAGCCAAGGAGAAGGAGACCCGTGGAAGCTGTGATTGCACCCTGGGAAGGTCAGGAGCCGGTCATTGATCCGGAAGCCTTTGTGGCCCCGAACACCACGGTGATTGGTGATGTGCACATTGGTTCAGGCTCCGGTGTGTTTTATGGCACCGTGGTCCGCGCAGACCGTTCGCCCATCCGCATGGGGGACGGCTCCAACCTGCAGGACAACTGCACCGTGCACTCAGATCCCGAATACCCCTGCACCATCGGTTCGGGGGTCTCCGTGGGGCACGCCGCCGTGCTGCACGGCTGCACCGTGGAGGACAACGTGCTGATCGGCATGTCTGCCACCGTGCTCAACGGCGCGGTGATCGGTGCCGGATCGCTGGTGGCGGCGGGGGCCGTGGTCCTGGAAGGCACGGTGATCCCACCGGGCTCTCTGGTGGCCGGTGTCCCCGCCAAAGTAAGGCGGGAGTTGACCGCACAGGAGCAGCAGCAGATCACCGTCAACGCCCAGACCTACCTGCGGCTCTCCGCAGGTCATCGCGCCTTGCACTCCTGAAACCGCGTCGTGAACAACGACGACGCCCCCTCCACCCGCTGCAGCAGGTCACGCGAGGTGGAGGGGGGCGTCGTCGAAAAGGGGATGAGCCGTCAGCGGGTGCGGATGGAGACGGCGATCTTCTGACCGCCCTTGAGCACGTACTCGGCGCCGTGGACATGAATGGTCACGGGATCGGCGCGCTTGGAACTGCCTTCCAGCTCCAGGACGTCGTGGTCAATGCTCACGCGGATCACTTGCCCGCGGTAGAGGACCGTGAACTTCACCTGGTCCAGCTGACGTGGCAGGTGCGGGCTGAACTCCAGCCAATCGCCACGTACTCGCATGCCCGCATAGGCGCGGGTGACCACGTCCACGGAGCCGGCCATGGCACCCATGTGGATGCCCTCACCGGTGGTGCCGCCCTGGGTGTCGTCCATGTCCACCACCAGGGCGTCCTGGAAAGAGGCCCAGGAGCGGTCCGGCGCCAACCAGGCCAGGACTGCTGCGTTGACCACCTTGGACAGGGAAGACCCGTGGGAGGACCGCGCAATGTAGAAGTCCACGGTGCGCTCCACAACATCCAAGTCGATGTCGTAGCCCATGCAGCCCAGCTCTTCGATCAGACCTTCCGGGCCCAACAGGTAGACCAACATGATGGTGTCAGCCTGCTTGGAGAGCTTGTAGTTATTGGTCATGTCGCCTTCGTTCTCCAACAGGAGATCCAGGCGGCCAATGTTGCGGTACTTCTTCTTGTAGTAGTCCCAGTCCAGCTCATCAAGGTCGTCATAGCCGTCGTACTGGGAAATGGTGCCATCGGAGTTGAAGGCGATGGAGAGTTTCCTGGACATCTCCAGCCAACGCGCGGGCTCATCCTCAGTCACACCAAAGCGGGCCATGAGCTCTTCACGCTGGTGATCCACCATGTCGTGGAAGATGTGCGCCGAGTGGCGGAACAGCCAGGCAGCCAACACGTTGGTGTACGCATTGTCCTTGAGCCCACCGCCGTGCTGGCCGCGGGGGCCATCGTGATATTCGTCCGGACCCATCACACCGCTGATGTGGTAGCGGCCATCTGACTCGTCAAACTCGGTGAGAGAGGCGAACAGGCGGGTGATGCCGATGATCAGCTCAGCACCCTGGCCGGAGAGCCAGTCGATGTCACCCGTGGTTTCGTAGTAGTGCCACGCGTTGAAGGCAATGGCCAAGCCAACGTGGAACTGACGCCAGGAGTTGTCCGGCAGCCACCGCTGGGAGTGGTGGTTGTAAAGCTCCGGGGGAGTCTCCTCCCGTCCGTCCGAACCTGACTGCCACGGGAAGGCCGCACCCTTCAGGCCGAATTCATGGGCGCGGTAATAGGCCATGGGAAGTCGGCGCCACCGGTAAGACAGCAGCGAGCGGGTCACATGCGGTTCATGCAAGGAGACCAGCGGCAGGATGTAGACGTCATCCCAGAAAATGTGCCCCCGGTAGCCTTCACCGTGCAGACCGCGCGCCGGAACACCGGCGTCACGGGTGGACAGATGTGGGGCCAAGGTCTGGGCCGTGTGGAACACATGTGTGCGCAGTGCCAACTGGGTCAGCAGTTCCTCTGGAGCCTGATCCGGCTCCAGATCAACGTCGTAGCGGTCCCACAGCCGCTGCCACGCCAGTTCGTGCCCCGGCAACAGTCCCCGGAAGCCGCGCGGGCTGCGGTCCAGCTGGGACAGTGCGCCGTCACGCGGGGAGCCAATGGCGGCATCGCGGCTGGTGACCACTGCGGTGGTGGTGTCAATGACTACCGGTTCACCCCTGCGCGCACCCACCTGGTGACGCCGGAACTCCGTGCCGCCCGGGCGAATTTCACGCCGCGCCCGAATAGCAGCACCACCGCGCACCTCAGTGCGCTGAGCGGTGGCAATCTGGATCTGCGACTGGTTGGTGGTGACCAAGCTCAGCAGCGTCTCCTCCTCATCCGGCAGCGTGGTGGATTCAATGGAGTTCAGGTGGTAGGAGTTCAGTTCCTTGTACTCCTGCACGCCGCTGTTGGTCACGGCGGGGTCGATGCCGGTGCGGACATGGATGCGGCCCGTGAAGTTCAACGCCGTGATGGTGGTTTCCTGAGCGCCCAGGTGACGTAGCCGCAGTGAGACAAGTCGGCGCTGCACCACGGAGAGCTTGGGACGCTCGCCGTCTTCGGTGAGATCACCGTTTAGGTCGGTCAGAGTCATGGAGCGGGTCAAAACACCGGTACGCAGATCCAGTTCCGTGCGTTCTTCCGAGTACTCCAAGCCACCTTCGGACAACCAGGTGCCGCCGGAGGCCCGCAGGTCCAAGTGCGTCCAGTTGGGGGCGTTGACCATGGATTCGTGCTCGATGTCGCGGCCGTTGATGTGGCTGACCACACGATTGAAGACACCGGACAGGTAGTTGCCCGGGTAGTGGATGCCATCCGCAGAACGCTCAGAGTGAGAGCCGCGTACGCCCATGTAGCCGTTGGACAGCGTCAGCAAGGACTCGCGGCGCGGCTGTGCCGCGGGGTCAAAACCGTCAAAGATCAGCTTCCAGGAATCTTCGCGGGCAGCACCGAGGTCCAGCTCACCGGCATCGTTGAGCACCATGTGGGCGCCACCGTTGTAGAGCGCCTGGCGGTCACCGTGGCGAGCAATGCCCACCACCAGCGCGAACCCACCGGCCACACCTGCTTCAACACCGGCCACGGCGTCCTCAACCACCACAGCGTTGGCCGGGTCCACACCTAGTTCTTGCGCGCAGAGCAGGAAGGTGTCCGGAGCGGGCTTGCCGGGCAGGCCCAGACTGGCTGCGGTGGCACCATCCACAATGTGATCGAACAGATTGCTCAATCCGGCACGTTCCAGCACATTGGTGGAGTTGCGGGAGGCCGTGACCAGCCCCACGGGAACTTTGGCTTCGCGCAGCCGTTCAATCAACTTCACGGTGCCGTCAAAAACTCGGACCCCGTGCTCTTCCAGAGCTTCCCCAAAAAAGGTGTTCTTCAACGCGGCTTGGCCCTGAACTGTCCAGGCACCGGCTTGGTCGTCGTCGTTACCTTCCGGCAAAGCTGCACCACGGGAGGCCAACAACGTGCGGATGCCGTCCTCACGACGGCGCCCGTCCACAAAATCACGGTAATCGGTGGTGATCTCGAACTGTCGGCGGTCGATCTCACCGCCGTCGGTCAGAGGTTCCAGGCGGTCGTCGCCCAGGACAGCATCAAAGAGCAGCTTCCACGCTGAGGCATGGACCGCGGCGGTGTCTGTGATGACTCCATCCATGTCAAAAATGACGGCGGAGTAAGGAGTGCGCAGTCCATCCGAGGGTTTCTCAGGGGCCTCATCCCCGCGAATCTGCGGAATGGAAGCCGTGAAAGGTGCGGTGGGTAGTGCGTTCACAGGTGCTCCTGTACTAACGAGCCCCTACCCTGTCCGTCTGAATGCGGCACACCGCCGCCAAGGACCTGAGGGATCGGGCGCGGCTGTGCGTCGGAAGACCGGGGAAGCTTACGGTTGAGTACACCCTCCCCCGGATTCAGGTGTTACCCAAGATTAAAGCACGCGCGCGCATACGTTATGTAGGTGAGAGGTGTCTCAATTATGGTCTGGGCCTGCTGCGTGTGCCCTGTGACCTGAGCGCGAATCCGGCAAACCGTAACGGAGACAGTCTTTAAGATTTGCCCGCTCGGCTGTATGCGCCCAGCACGTTGCGCTCGGAGGAGAGCAAGTACCGCTCAAGTTCCTCAGCCGCGGCTACGGGGCCCTGTTCGTTGAACACCGACAGGATGCCGCGATTGCCTTGAACAAAAGGCTCATGCACTGTGTGGGGGTCATCTATGGCCAGAAAAACCAAACGCAGCTCTGCGGCAACGTTGCGGTACATGCGCAGTAGTCGGGGGCTGTCCGCCAGGGAAACGATCGCCTCGTGGAAAGCCATGTTGGCGCTGCCCGTTCCCAGCCAATTGTGCTGCGCGGCGTGATTTTCAGCTTGCTCCAATGCCCGCATCATCTGGCTGACGCCCGGATGATGGGGCTGAGCCTGGCGCAGTGAGGTGCCCTCAATGTTTCGCCGACACCTGTAGATGTCCACCACATCAGCCACAGTTGGTGCCGCAACTGAGACCCCCCGGTGCGGCACATGGACCAGTAGGCCCTGCTCGGCGAGGACCCGGTAGGCCTCCCGGAGGGTGTTGCGGGAAACATCGAGCTGACTGGTCAGCGCCGATTCGGACAGCCGGGCGCCGGGCATGAACTCACCGTCGATGATCTTCTGGCGCAGGGTTTCTGCCAACGAGTCCCGGTAAGTCACCCTTGGATTCTACGGGGATCGGCGGTGGTCTCAGAGGTGCCTGGGTTCTAAACGGAAGCGCAACCTCGGCGAAAAGATTGTTGAACAATAGTGGGTAGTTTGTTCTATGATCAACGTCACAGAAGACGTTGATCGTGTCCGAAGGGAAGTCACATGGCAGACTCCACCGCCAAGGTTCCAGGTTCCACCGGCAATGGCCCGGGTCGGGGTGGTCATGACCGTTCCCCGAATCTCAGTAAGAGTGTTTCCCGGGGTGCTGTGATCGGTGCCATCTTCTTGATGGCAACCTCGGCGATCGGGCCGGGGTTCATCACACAGACGGCCACCTTCACCGCCACCATGGGGGCAGCTTTTGCCTTTGCCATTTTGGCCTCCGTGATCATCGACATAGCTGTTCAGCTGAACATCTGGCGCATGATCACCTCCTCCGGGCAGCGGGCAGGTGACCTTGCCAACCGGGCCATTCCGTTCTCCGGACACTTCATTGCGATCTTGGTGGTCATGGGTGGTTTGGCCTTCAACATCGGCAACATTGCAGGCGGAGGGCTCGGCCTCAATGCCTTGCTGGGGATTGACCCCAAGATCGGGGGACTGCTCACCGGAGCCCTGGCCATCCTTCTGTTCCTGATCAAGAAGGCCGGGCGGGTCATGGACGTGGTTCTGATCCTGCTGGGTATCGGCATGATTGTGATGACGGTTGTGGTGGCCGTCATCTCACAGCCACCGGTGGGTGAGGCGCTGCGGCAGACCGTGGCACCGGACCAGCTGAACTTTGCCACCATCACCACCATCGTCGGTGGAACGGTTGGTGGCTACATCACCTACGCGGGCGCGCACCGCTACCTGGACTCGGGCCTCACGGGACCGCAGCACTCCGCGGGTGTGATGCGCTCGGCCACCAACGGTATTTTGGTGACCGCTGTCATGCGGTACGTCCTCTTCTTGGCCATCCTGGGTGTGGTGGCTTCCGGGGTTGTGCTGGACGTATCGGGGCAGGCCGCCAATCCCGCAGGCCAAGCCTTCGGCGCGGTCTTGGGCGATGCCGGCATGCGGATCTTCGGGGCGATTTTCTGGGCGGCAGCGTTGAGCTCTGTGATTGGGGCCGCCTACACTTCTGCCACTTTCCTTTCCACCTTCAGTCGCAGGGTGGCCACCGGGTGGCCATTACAGCTGGTCACCGTGGCTTTCATTGCGGTGTCCCTGGTGATTTACCTCTTGATTGGCACCGCGCCCGCTGCCCTGCTGGTGTTCGTGGGCGGTTTCAACGGATTGATCCTGCCCGTGGGGCTCACGGTGTTCATGTACATCGGGTGGTTCCGCCCTGATCTTCTGGGGGTAAGCAAGTATCCGCGCTGGTTACTGATACCTGGCACGTTGGTCACAGCACTGACCTGGTACATGGGTAGCGTTTCAATCGGGCCGATCTTTGCCTTCCTGGGCGTCACGGGCTGACGGTTCCATTCGGGTGCGTCAAACCCTGATTCAAGATCGGCAGGCGCGCTCAGCAGTATTTCCACCGCAGGTTTCTTCTACGCACGGCATCAGGAGGACATCATGCCCACCATGGATTTGAACTCGGACTTGGGAGAGAACACTCCAGACCGCGTGGTTGGTGACGACCAGGCAATGCTGGAGATTGTGACCAGTGCCAATGTGTCCTGTGGTTTTCACGCAGGTAGCCCGGAGGGGATTCGGGACACGGTGGCGGCGGCGCTGGACCGCGGTGTCAGCGTGGGAGCACACCCGGGGTATCGGGATTACGCAAACTTTGGCCGTACGGCCGTGGAGGTCGATTCGGCCACGTTGCAGGCCCACGTGGAGTATCAACTGGGCGCACTGATGGGGATCACCACGGCGCTGGGAGGTCATGTCTCTTACGTCAAACCGCACGGCGCTCTCTACAACACCATTGCGCGTGACCAACGCCAGGCTCGTGACGTGGTGGCCGCCATCAAAGCAATAGACCCGTCCCTGGTGCTCTTGGGCCTGGCGGGTGGCGTTGTTCTGGAGGTTGCCGAACAAGCGGGCCTGACGGTGGCCGCTGAAGCCTTTGCCGACCGTGCCTACCAATCCGATGGTCAACTGGTGTCACGGACCCGCAGTGGCGCTGTGCTGCATGATGCCGCTGAGGTTGCCCAGCGCATGTTGCGGTTGGCGCAGGACGGAGTGATCCGTTCGGTGGACGGCACAGATGTCCGGATCAATGCCCAGTCCATCTGCGTTCATGGCGACAGCCCTGGGTCCGTCGCCATGGCGGCGCAGACCCGCAGCATCCTGGAGGCATCAGGTGTTCAGATGGCTCCGTTCGCAGGTTCCTGATGCGGATTCTCAGAGCTTCTGACACCGCACTTCTGGTGGAGGCTGCGGACCTGGCAGAAGCCATGCGTCTCAATCTGTCTTGGACAGACGTGGCCGGTGTGCGTGAGTTGATCCCCGGGGCGCGAACAGTTCTGGTGCGTTTTGATCCCGCGCAGATTTCCGCGGGGGAACTGGCCGCCGATCTCAGGGCGGCCCCGGTGCAGGAAGCCCTGAGCGCCCACTCGCGGCAGGTGAGCATTGCCGTGCACTACGACGGCCAGGATCTCACGGAGGTGGCTGAGATATTGGGTGTCGCTGCGGAGACGGTCATCGCCCGCCACCTGGCGGTGCCGTGGCAGGTGGCTTTTTCCGGATTTGCCCCGGGTTTTGGCTACGCGGTGAGCTCTGATCCGCTCTTTGACGTGCCGCGGCGCAGTTCCCCACGCACCAAAGTCCCCGCAGGGTCGGTGGGGCTTGCCGGTCCGTTCACGGGGATTTACCCCCGCGAAAGCCCCGGTGGCTGGCAGCTGATCGGCCGCACGGACGAACGCCTGTGGGACCTGGACCGGGAGCCGCCGGCGCTCCTGGCCCCGGGCACTGAGGTCACTTTCCAGCGGGCACCGCGGCCAGTGGCGAACCTGAGCGCCACCACCCACACCACCACCCACGACGCCGACCGCACGGCCTCAGGCGTGCCCGCCCCCGAAGGTGATGCTGCCGCGCCGTCGCCCTCGAACATCCAGGACGGTCCGTACGGCGCCGCCGGTGAGTTACGTGTGACCCAGTCGGGAGTGCAGACCTTGGTCCAAGACCTGGGCCGCCCGGGACATGCAGCTCTGGGAGTCTGTGCCTCCGGCACCGCCGACCGGATCGCCCTCCGGGCAGCCAACCGTGCCGTGGGCAACGCACCCGGTGAGCCAGTTCTGGAATGCGTGGGAGCCGTGAGCTTGGCCTATGCGGGCCCGCCCACCATCATGGCCGTGATGGGAGCTGAAGGTGAGGTGGCGCTGCACGCGGCCGACGGCGTGGAACACGCCGTATCAACCGGTGCCGCGTTTGCGGTGGAGGACGGGGACCACATCACCATGCAGTACCCGTCAGCTGGACTGCGCTATCTGGTGGCGGTCCGGGGTGGGATTGCGGCACCACGCGCACTGAACAGCAGTGCCTCTGACACCTTGGCCGGGCTGGGGCCCGCAGCACTGCACACCGGGGACCGCATTCCGGTGGGGGACCCCGGGGATGCCCCGAACGTCGTCGAACTCAGCGGTGGACAGCGCCACCTTCCGCAACCGGGGGAGAGCGTGGAACTGGCCATCACGTTGGGCCCCAGAGATGACTGGTTCACCGCTGCCGCCGTGCAAACGCTGCTGGAACAGGACTGGGAGGTCACTCAGCGGTCGGACCGTGTGGGCTTGCGCCTTGCGGGGGAGACCCCCTTGGAGCGAGCTCTGGACGGTGAACTGCCCAGTGAAGGGGCAGTGACCGGCGCCATCCAGGTCCCACCGGACGGTCAACCCGTGTTGTTTCTACCGGATCATCCGTTGACGGGCGGTTACCCGATCATCGGGGCCGTGACAGACGACCACCTGGACCTTGCCGGACAACTTCCCCCGGGAACCCGGATTCGGTTTTACCGGGATGAGCGCGCTGAACGGATTGAAGGAGAGCAGTTGTGAAGAAAATCCTGATCGCCAACCGCGGGGAAATTGCGGTTCGAGTCATCCGTGCGTGTGCTGAGGCCGGTTATGTGTCCGTGGCCGTTTATGCGGATCAAGACGCAGATGCCATGCACGTGCGCCTGGCCGATGAAGCCTACGGACTGGATGGCACCACCGGAGCGCAGACCTACCTGTCCATCGAGTCTTTGCTGAATGCAGCGCAGCTCTCCGGTGCAGATGCCATTCACCCGGGCTACGGATTTCTTTCCGAAAGTGCGGAATTTGCTCGGGCTGTCCAGGAGGCTGGACTGGTCTGGATCGGTCCCACACCGGAGAGCATCACGGCGCTGGGGGACAAAATGACCGCCCGGCGCCTGGCACAGCAGGTGGGGGCGCCGTTGGCTGCGGGTACCGACCAACCGCTGGAGGACCCCCGCCAAGCCGTTGCTTTTGTGGAGGAACACGGGCTGCCGGTCATCATCAAGGCCGCCCATGGCGGTGGGGGTCGCGGCATGAAAATCGTCCGCGATCTGGAGGAGGTGGCGGAGGCTTTTCAAGCTGCACGCAGAGAGGCCATTGCGGCCTTTGGGCGCGGGGAGTGCTTCATTGAACGATTCCTGGAGGCCCCGCGCCACGTGGAGGTGCAGGTGTTGGGCGACGGCGCCGGTGGCGTGGTGGTGGTTGGCGACCGCGACTGTTCTGTGCAGCGGCGTAACCAGAAGCTCGTGGAAGAAGCCCCAGCGCCTGGACTCAGCGCCGAACAGCGCCGTGAACTGCACGACTCCGCCCGCAAGATCTGCGCGGAAGTCAATTACCGCGGAGCCGGAACCGTTGAATACCTGCTGGCCGCGGATGGCACGTTGTCCTTCCTGGAGGTCAACACCCGGTTGCAGGTGGAACACCCTGTGACTGAGATGGTGACAGGCACTGATCTGGTGCGGGAGCAATTGCGTATTGCCTGCGGAGAAGGGCCTTCCTTCACCTCCACTCCACCGCCGGTGGGGCACGCGGTGGAGATCCGGATCAATGCCGAGGACCCCGGGCGGGGATTTTTGCCGAGCCCGGGGGTGATTGACCTGCTGCGCGTACCGGGCGGCCCCGGGGTGCGGTGGGATGCCGGCGTGCAAACCGGGGACACGGTGCAACCGGCCTTTGACTCCCTGATGGCCAAATTGATCGTCCACGCACCGGACCGGGAGGCGGCGCTGCGTCGGGCTCACCGGGCGCTCCACGAACTGGAGGTCAGCGGTCCCGCCACCGTGGTTCCATTCGCCCGCTTGGTGCTGGAATCCCCCGAGTTTCGTACGGATGGCTTTGCCGTGCACACCCAGTGGATTGAAGCCACGCTTCTGCAGCGAGTGGAGGCTCAACCACGGCCGGAACCAGTGGCGGGTCCGGACCTGCAACGCTTCCCCGTGGAGATTGACGGCCGCCGCGTTGTGCTGGGGCTGCCCGCAGCCCTTCTGGCCCAAGCCGGTACTGGCGGGGACAAGCCCACAGACGGTGAAGAGCACAAGAAATCGGGTGAGCTGCGGGCGCCGTCGCCGGGCACTTTGGTGCGCTGGTTGGTGAACGACGACGCCGCGGTCACCCAGGGCCAAGCCGTTGCCGTTCTGGACGCCATGAAGATGGAGACCCAGGTGACGGCACACCGGGATGGTGTGCTGCACCATCGGGTGGAAGTCGGTGCGGTGCTGGCGGCAGAGGCGGTACTGGCGGAAATCACGGCTGGTGAATCGGGGAAACCGTAGCAAGCACACGCGTGAGGCCGTGAGAACCTGGTGGCGGAGGCTCGGCCTAGAATGGTCAACGGCCGTCCACCAACGCGCTCCCAATTCACCCACCAGCCAATGCTCACGGAGTTGAATGCCCGTGAGCCCAGGAGGAATCGCATGAGCCCCACGCCCTTTGAGGACGTCACCAACCGCCCGCTGTCAGAAGTGGATCCGGAGGTTGCCGCGGCAATCACCGCCGAAGTCGGAAGACAGCGCGACACCCTGGAAATGATTGCCTCGGAGAACTTTGCTCCCCGTGCGGTGCTGGAGGCTCAGGGCTCGGTGCTGACCAACAAGTACGCGGAGGGTTACCCGGGGCGCCGGTACTACGGCGGTTGTGAACACGTGGATGTGGTGGAGAACCTGGCTCGGGATCGCGCCACTGCCCTGTTCGGTGCGGATCACGCCAATGTTCAACCGCACTCCGGTGCGCAGGCCAACAGCGCGGTGATGACCGCACTGATGGAGCCGGGGGACACCCTCATGGGGCTCTCTCTGGCCCACGGCGGTCACCTGACCCACGGGATGAAGCTGAACATCTCCGGCAAGCTCTACAACATTGCCGCCTATGAGGTGGACCCGAACACCCATCGGTTGGACATGGACCAGGTCCGCCAGGTGGCATTGGCCAACAACCCCAAGGTGATTGTGGCCGGGTGGTCTGCCTACTCCCGGCAGCTGGATTTTGAGGCTTTCCGATCCATTGCGGATGAGGTAGGCGCCAAGCTCTGGGTGGACATGGCGCATTTTGCCGGTCTGGTGGCAGCCGGACTGCATCCCAATCCGGTACCCCATTCGGACGTCGTGTCCTCCACGGTCCACAAGACCCTGGCCGGGCCACGTTCCGGGGTGATCCTGACCACGGAGGAGTTCAAGAAGAAAATTGACTCCAATGTGTTCCCCGGACACCAGGGCGGACCGCTCATGCACGCCATTGCGGGTAAGGCCGTGGCTTTCAAGATCGCGGGCACGGACGAATTCAAGCAGCGCCAGGAGCGCACCATTGAAGGTGCCAAGATCATCGCGGAGCGATTGGCGGCCCAGGACGTGGCTGATGCAGGCGTGTCCGTGCTGACCGGAGGCACGGATGTGCACCTGGTGCTGGTGGACCTACGCAACTCTGAGCTGGACGGCAAGCAGGGCGAAGACCTGCTGCACCAGGTCGGTATCACGGTCAACCGCAATGCCGTGCCATTCGACCCCCGCCCGCCCATGGTCACCTCCGGTCTGCGCATCGGTACACCGGCGTTGGCAACCCGCGGATTCGGTGCTACCGAGTTCCAGGAAGTGGCAGAGATCATCGCTGCCGCGCTCAAGCCGCAACCCGACGTCGAATCCCTGCGTGCTCGCGTGGACAAGCTGGCCGCTGACTTCCCGCTCTACAGCGGGCTGGAGGAGTGGTGATGAGCGCGAGTGTGCTGGATGGGACTGCCACAGCGGCTGCCATCAAGAACGAACTGACGGAACGCGTAGCTGTCCTGAGCGCGCGCGGCCACACCCCGGGGCTGGGTACGGTACTGGTGGGGGATGATCCCGCGTCCCGCTCCTATGTGGGCGGTAAGCACAAGGATTGTGCGCAGGTTGGGATCACTTCCATCCGCCGCGATCTACCGGCTGAGATCTCCCAGGAGGAATTGGAAGCGGAGATCGAGGCGCTGAATGCAGACCCCGCTTGTACCGGGTACATCGTGCAGTTGCCGCTGCCGGAGCACATTGACACCAATCGGATTCTGGGCAAGATCGACCCAGCCAAAGATGCCGACGGTTTGCATCCCACCAACCTGGGCAAACTGGTGCTCAACGTGAATCAGCCCATGGATTCCCCGCTGCCGTGTACCCCACACGGGATTGTGGAGTTGCTGCTGCGCCATGACATTGACCTCAAGGGCAAGAACGTGTTGGTGATTGGCCGCGGGGTGACCGTTGGCCGGCCCATTGGACTGTTACTGACCCGCAAGTCCATCAACGCCACCGTGACGTTGGCCCACACAGGAACACGCAACCTGGACGCCCTGCTGGCCGCCGCCGATGTGGTGGTGGCCGCCGCCGGTCAGCCGCACATGGTCAAGGCCGATCAGGTCCGGGAGGGCGCCATCCTGTTGGATGTTGGTGTCTCCCGCATTGCGAATCCGGAAACGGACAAACCCAAGCTGACAGGGGACATTGAACCCGCCGCTGCCGAACGTGCGGCGTGGATGTCCCCCAATCCGGGTGGGGTGGGTCCCATGACCCGTGCCATGCTCCTGGTCAACGTGGTGGAAGCGGCCGAGCGAGCTGCGGGGCTGGAACCCGCAACCTGAGCGGAAGGTAGAAGCGGCAGCAGGTCTCCAAGACCGCAGACCGCATGCGATCGCCCTGGACGTGTTGCGCCCAGGGCGATCCCATGCGCGCAGAAGTTTCACCGGGTGGGAGCCGTGCGGGAGAATGGCGGCATGCAGCAGATTGATTCCACCTCATCCGCCCCGTCCCGTCCTGGCTCCGGCCGGGCTTCGATCTGGATCACCCTGATCGGTATGAGCGCGCTGGTGGTGATCTTTGTGGTGGCCCTGCTGCAAGCCGCCAATGAAAACTCCGTACTCGGTTGGATCCTGGCCGCTATTGCTCTGGGCTGGTTGCTCATCGCGTGTTTTGTGCTGTGGATGGTGCGTAAAGCTGCCAAGTTCGGGGCGCGTCAGATTGAACATGCCCAGGAGGAAGCCAACCGGCGATTTGGGCGTGCTCCCATGGCCTCAGCCTCCACCACCCCGGCGGCTGACCGCTCCATTCTGGATCAGAAGCTAGAACATTCCTTTCAGATCATCATGGTGCAGGCCCGTGTGATTGCAGCAAATCTTCCCGCTCAGGACGGCTCCACGGGCGGGGACCGCGAACAGGTGGATCGCGCCCTGGACACCATTGCCGTGACCGCATCCAACGGTATGGGTATGGTCAAGGATGCAGAAACCCCCTTGACCGGCGAAGTCATTGACGAAGACCGCAACTGAACTGATCGCAGCGGCCACAGCCTCCGGTTTGCCGAAAGGAACCCCATCTCATGAATGAGCAGCCCGCGGAAGTTTCCCGCGATCACGTGGTGCGTATTGCCACCGTCAACGTCAACGGCATTCGCGCCGCTTACAAGCGCGGCATGGCTGACTGGTTGCAGCAGCGCGACATTGACATCCTGTGCCTCCAAGAAGTGCGTGCCCCGGACAAGATTGCCCGCGATCTTCTGGGGGAGGACACCTGGGAGATTCACCACCAGGAGGCGGAAGCCAAGGGCCGCGCCGGAGTGCTGACCGCGGTGCGCCGCGATGCTCACCAGGGGTCCCTGCTCCCCACGGGACGCCGCATCGGCTTGGCAGATGGCACCAATGACTCCGGCCGGTGGATCGAGGACAGCATCACCTTGCCGGACGGTTCCACGCTGAGCCTGGTCTCCACTTACGTTCACTCTGGTGAGGTGGACACCCCGCGCCAGGTGGACAAATATGCCTTCTTGGAGGCCATGACCCAGCGACTGCCCGAACTGGCCCAGGCCGCCGATCACGCGCTGGTGGTGGGGGATCTGAACGTGGGGCATACGGAGCTGGACATCAAGAACTGGAAGGGCAACGTCAAGAACTCGGGCTTCCTGCCGGAGGAGCGCGCCTACTTTGACCGTTACTTTGGCGAACTCGGGTATGTGGACGTGGCCCGCTCGCTGGCCGGGGATGTTCCCGGGCCCTACACCTGGTGGTCCTACCGCGGACAGGCCTTCGACAACGACGCCGGATGGCGCATTGACTACCACATGGCCACGCCCGCGTTGGCCGCCAAGGCCGTCACCGCCGTCGTTGACCGCGCAGCCACGTACGACACCCGGTTCTCCGACCACGCCCCGCTGGTTGTGGACTACCGTTTCTGACAGTCCATTCACTCCCCACCTAACCCAGCAGGAAGAAGTCTCACCGTGACCGTCCCCACCTCAGCCACAACCGACAGCCACAGCAAGCCGCGGGCGCTGTCCGGTGTGCAGCCCTCCGCAGATTCATTGCACCTGGGCAACTATGTGGGGGCGGTGCGCAACTGGGTCAAGATGCAGGATGACAATCAGTGCATTTTCTTCATTGCCGACCTCCACGCGATCACCGTGCCGCAAGATCCAGCGATGCTGGTCAACCGCACACGCGTGACTGCGGCACAGTACATTGCAGCAGGCATTGATCCGGAAAAATCCGTGATGCTGGTGCAATCCCACGTACCTGAGCACGCGGAGCTGGCCTGGGTGCTCAACTGCCTCACGGGGTACGGTGAGGCGGCGCGGATGACGCAGTTCAAGGACAAATCCGCCAAACAGGGCGTGGATTCCGCCACGGTGGGACTCTTCACCTACCCGGTCCTGATGGCCGCGGACATTCTGGTGTACCAGAGCGATGTGGTTCCCGTGGGAGAGGATCAGCGTCAACACCTGGAGTTGACCCGCAACCTGGCGCAGCGGTTCAACTCCCGTTTTGGGGAGACCTTCACGGTCCCGGAACCCAAGATCATGAAGGAATCGGCCAAGATCTACGATCTGCAGCGGCCCACCGTCAAAATGTCCAAGTCCGCTGACTCGGACAACGGGTTGATCCGGGTGCTGGACTCTGCCAAGAAAAATGCCAAGAAGATCAAATCTGCGGTCACGGATGACGGCACGGAGATTCGTTTTGACCGTCAGAGCAAGCCGGGCATTGCCAATCTGCTCACCATCTACTCGGCACTGACGGATCGGCCCATTGCAGAGATTGTGGAGCAGTACCAGGGCAAGATGTACGGCCACCTCAAAGTGGATTTGGCTGAGGTGGTCAATGAAACCCTGAGCCCCATCCAGCGGCGTGCCCAGGAGCTCCTGGACGATCCCGCGGAGCTGGACCGCATTCTGGCCCGGGGTGCTGCTCAGGGGCGGGAGATCGCGGCCCGGACAGTGGCGGATGTGCACCGGAAGGTTGGCTTCCTGCCGCCCAGCCATGGCTGAGGTGATCAAAGCGCCGCGGGTGATGCCCTCAGCCGTGGACAAAGCCGGCCTGCAACGCGAGTTCCGGCGCCAAGTGTCCATTCTGCGGGACAAACGTGCCCGCGGCGCGGGATTACCCGCACTGGTGGGGCAAGCGCTCAACGTGGCGTTGGCCTACGTGTGGACCCTGCTGCCCGGCCGGTTGATCATGCACTACTTCTTCCACGGCGGTCCGCTGATGGCCGCCGGGCTCAGCTACAACATGTTGTTCGCCTCCACCGCCGTGCTGGTGATCGGCGCATCCCTGGCGGGGCGGATCTTGGGAAACGACTCCGAGCTACGCCAGCTGGTGGTCAATGCCGTGGACGAGACCGTTCCCGGGCTGATCAACACTGGCGCTGGGGGAGTGATCCCGGAATCGGTGTTGGCCAACCCCCAGCCGTTCACGCTGACCACCATCATTGCGGTGGCGGTGCTGTGTTTTGTGGCCTGGCGATGGGCCGCTGGAATCCGGCTGTCTTGCCGGCGAATGTTTGAAGTTCCACCGGCCAGGGGAGCACCCATTGCAGCCATTCCCCGGGATGTTCTGGGGCTGATCCTGCTGGTGGCAGTCCTGGCGGTGTCCCTGGTCCTCAACGCGGAAGCTGCCGGTGCTCTGCGACTGCTGGAGGGCGCCACGGCGGACATTGGATGGCTCAGCGGATTCGTGGATTTTCTGGGCGGTGGCTTTGTGTACGGGGCTGCCACCACCGTGGGGGTTCTGGCAGATGCGCTGATGCTGTATCTCATGATCAGAGGTCTGGCTCAGCTCAAGCCCGGGAAATGGCCCATGGCCTGCATTCTGATCATCGGGGTTATGGGCAATGTGGCACTACGCCAAGTGGGCGGGGCCTTGATCCAGGCGATGGCTTCCAATCCCTATCTGCTCTCCGTGGGCATCATTGTGGGTGTGCTGTTCTGGTTCTACTTTTTCAGCCAGATCATTCTGATTGCCACGGCTTTCGGGGCCCTGGTGCAGGCGGACCTTCACGGAGGCCATGCACCTCCGGCGGGGGAGGACCGAGCCGTCACCCCCATTGACGCGCAGTTGTTGGACAGAATCCGCTCTCATGAGCGTGCCCTCTGAACGCGCCCTCTCTGAGAGGGACTGAACCCGAATGGACTTTGGTGTCCCGCAAGCAACCTTGCTTACGGGACACCAGAGTCCATTCGACTAGAAAGCGGAACGGTCAGCTCTCAGCAGTACCACTTCCAGGTCCAGCCGAGCTTGGTCCAGGTGAAAACCTTGGTCCAGATCACTCCGTGAATGTCCTTCACAACATCGCCTTTGACGGACGTGCCGTACGTCCCACCCGATTTGGTGTCATGAGACGTGCTGTGTGAGGTGCTGGTTGGGGCCGGGTGGAAGAACGTGGCGTTGGCGGCAGGAGCGCTGACAGTTGCCAGTGCAGCGGTCAGGGCAATTGCTGCTGGAATGGTCTTCTTCTTCATCGGTTCACTTCCTTGAATCGGTCGATCATTGGTCAGTCAAGGGCCCTTTGACTAGGTAAAACCTATCAAGTTGAGAAGTTCCTGAGTGTCCCCCGAACGGGGTGGACAGCGTGGCTGTCCGCTGTGTGGAGCCCTGTTGACGGTGCCACACGGGGGCTTCAGCAGCTCACGTGGATGACCCTTCATGGGGTCTCCCAGATGGAACACCGCCATGGGGAGTTGGTGGTCTGGAACCGCCTGCAAGTGCATGAAAAACCCACGGCGGAACAAGTGGCCACAGGGCATCCGAAAAGTGGTTCACGCTGGAGCGTCTCACAATGCGAAAGGGGGTTATACGCCAAGAAGTGTGTAGCGCAGGCCCCTGGATCCCAACCAGTAGTAGGGCAACACCAGCATTGACATGCTTTGAGAGCATGTCAGGTGTCCCTTCCACGAAACAGACCCACCTGTGGTGCATGCGCCCGCCCCCTGGTCAAAAACGGCACCACCACCGCTGGTTCCACCGGCTACCGGTGCATACCCTGTGGCTAACCCGCAAGCCGTGCGCAGTTTGATACCCCATCAGGGCTGATGGGGTATCAAACTGCGCACGGCTTGCGAGGGTTAGGTGTCTATGGAAGCTGGGAAGGCACGGTGGGATCAGTTCTTCCGCTACCGCACCTACCCCGGGTCTCACCGGGCCCCATCGGCTCAGATCACCCCGAACGCAGCCTCACTGAACACCCCCACGACCCCTGGGACCTTGTCAGAGAAGAACACTGGACCCCACTACGACCACAGCACACGCAACGAGAGGAACAGATCGGGCCAGTGCTCTACAACACCGGGTTCAGTCCCGAAGACGGCAACCGCTTCCAACACGACTGGGCAGGACGCTGGCGCCCATAACACGCCCGGGATTTACACACATTTTGTCCGCTAACCCCCGAAAAGTGGTTCACGCTGGGGCGTCTCACAACACGAAGGGGGCGTTGGTGGCCCGGATCAGATGCTGATCCGGGCCACCAACGCCCCCTTGTGCGCAGAGCCCAGCCCGCCGCCCGTCACATGGCGCGGGAGAGTGCTGCCTTCTTGACCTCGGCAATGGCCTTGGTGATTTCGATGCCGCGTGGGCAGGCCTCCGTGCAGTTGAAGGTGGTGCGGCAGCGCCACACACCTTCCTTGTCATTGAGGATCTCCAGGCGCATGTCGCCGGCTTGATCGCGGGAATCAAAGATGAAGCGGTGCGCATTCACGATTGCCGCAGGACCAAAGTACTGGCCATCGGTCCAGAACACCGGACAGGATGTGGTGCAAGCGGCACACAGGATGCACTTGGTGGTGTCATCAAAGCGGGCGCGGTCCTCAACCGACTGGTAACGCTCACGCTCGGGTTCATTGTCCACGTTGACCAGGAACGGCATGATCTCTCGGTAGGACTGGAAGAACGGCTCCATGTCCACGATCAAGTCCTTCTCACAGGGCAGGCCCTTGATCGGTTCGATCAGCAGCGGCTTGCTCAGGTCCAAGTCCTTCAACAGAACCTTGCAGGCCAAGCGGTTGCGGCCGTTGATGCGCATGGCATCCGAACCGCACACACCGTGTGCGCAGGACCGGCGGAAGGACAGCGAGCCGTCAAGCTCCCACTTGATCTTGTGCAGGCAGTCCAGCACGCGGTCCGTGCCGTACATGGTCAACTGGAACTCATCCCAGTGAGCGTCCTCGGAGACCTCCGGGTTGTACCGGCGGACCTTGACGGTCACGTCAAAGGACGGAATGGCCTCAGCCTGGGTGTTCTCTTGAGTCGTCTCAGCGGTAGCGGTCGACATCAGTACTTACGCTCCATCGGCTCGTAATGGGTGAAGATGACGGGCTTGGTCTCCTGGCGGATTCCTGCGGTGTCCGAGGAGGGATCGTCATAGACCATGGAGTGGACCATGAAGTTTTCGTCATCGCGCTGGGGGAAGTCCTCACGGGCGTGGCCGCCGCGGGATTCCTGGCGGTGCAGCGCCGCCACGGACATGACCTTGGCCAGTTCCAGGAGGAAGCCCAGTTCCACAGCTTCCAGCAGGTCCAGGTTGTAACGCTTGCCGTGGTCCTGAATGGCAATGTTGGCGTAACGCTCTTCCAAGGCGGAAATGTCAGACAGTGCCTTGTTGATGGATTCCTCCGTGCGGAACACCTGCATGTTCAGGTCCATGGTGTCCTGGAGATCCTTGCGGATGGCACCCACCTTCTCCGAGCCTTCGGCCGACAGAGCGTTGTTGAGCAGTGCCTCCGTGGCGGCCATGGCGTCGTCGGGAATCGGCAGGAACTCGGCCTGCTGGGAGTACTCCGCGGCATAGATGCCGGCGCGCTTGCCGAACACGTTGATGTCCAGCAGGGAGTTGGTGCCCAGGCGGTTGGAACCGTGCACGGACACGCACGCCACCTCACCGGCGGCGTAGAGGCCGGGGATGGTGGTCTCGGAGTTCTCGAACACCTCTCCCTTGATGTCCGTGGGGATGCCGCCCATGGTGTAATGCGCTGTGGGGAACACCGGCACGGGCTCGGTGTAAGGCTCCACACCCAGGTAGGTGCGGGCAAACTCCGTGATGTCCGGGAGCTTGGCATCAATGTGCGCCGGCTCCAGGTGCGTCAGGTCCAACAGCACGTAGTCCTTGTTGGGGCCGCAACCGCGGCCTTCACGGACCTCGTTGGCCATGGAACGGGCCACGATGTCACGCGGGGCCAAGTCCTTGATGGTAGGGGCGTAGCGCTCCATGAAGCGCTCGCCCTCCGAGTTTCGCAAAATACCGCCCTCACCGCGGGCAGCTTCCGAAACCAGGATGCCCAGCCCCGCCAAGCCCGTGGGGTGGAACTGGACGAACTCCATGTCCTCCAGGGGCAGGCCGTTGCGGAAGGCGATTGCCATGCCGTCGCCCGTCAGCGTGTGGGCATTGGAGGTGGTCTTGAAGACCTTGCCGTTGCCGCCGGTGGCAAACACCACGGACTTGGCCTGGAACACGTGCAGTTCACCCGTGGCCAGTTCATAAGCGACGACGCCCGCCGGGCGGCGTCCCTCCGGGGTGTCCACCAGGATGAGGTCAAACACGTAGAACTCGTTGTAGAACTCCACGTTGTGCTTGATGCAGGCCTGGTACAGCGTCTGCAGGATCATGTGACCGGTGCGGTCCGCGGCGTAGCAGGCGCGGCGCACGGGGGACTTGCCGTGATCACGGGTGTGCCCGCCAAAGCGGCGCTGGTCAATCTTGCCTTCCGGGGTCCGGTTGAACGGGAGTCCCATTTTTTCCAGGTCAAGAACAGCCTCAATGGCCTCCTTGGCCATGACCTCCGCAGCGTCCTGGTCCACCAGGTAGTCACCACCCTTGATGGTGTCGAACGTGTGCCACTCCCAGCTGTCTTCCTCGACATTGGCCAGTGCTGCACACATTCCGCCCTGGGCGGCACCCGTGTGGGAGCGGGTGGGGTAGAGCTTGGTCAGCACCGCGGTCTTGGCGCGCTGACCTGATTCGATGGCGGCACGCATGCCTGCGCCGCCGGCTCCTACGATGACCACATCGTATTTGTGAACCTGCATTCTTCACGCGTCTTTCTGATTGGGATTCTT
Organism: Kocuria sp.; assembly: GCF_030538595.1. Lineage (GTDB taxonomy): Bacteria > Actinomycetota > Actinomycetes > Actinomycetales > Micrococcaceae > Kocuria. Next base: position 463,279 of record NZ_JAUNTS010000001.1, on the reverse strand, counting down.
GACAGATGGGCGGCCGATTCGATCAGCCGTCACAGATGACCGTCATGTGCTGTTGCGGTAGCGGTGGCAGAACTCAAGCGCCCGGGCAGAAGGAAGCAAGCAGCTCAGGGTCAGCACCGGCGGGGCAGGGCTCAAAGGTGAAGATGACCAGGGTGCCCAGCAGGATGATGAAGCCGGTGGCCACAGCCAAGGCCAACTTCAACCAGAAGCGGGCACCGTCCCGCTCGGCGTAATCATCAATGATGGTGCGCATGCCGTTGGCGCCATGCAGCATGGCCAGCCAGAGCATGGCCAAGTCCCAGACCTGCCAGAACGGATTGGCCCACTTGCCACCCACGAATCCGAAGTCGATGGCGTGGACGCCACCCTCCGGGACCATCAGGTTGGCGATCAGGTGACCGAACACCAGGACCAGCAGGACAACGCCGGAGAGGCGCATGTAGAGCCAGGCCAACATTTCAAACTTGGACCGTCCCGAACCGGAACGGTTGTACTTGATGCCATCCACCACACGGTCATTACTGCGCGGAACGGCAATTTGGGGCTTCAGCGGAGTGCTCATGCTTGTCATCCCTTGACGATCAGTGGAAGAAGACGTTGGTGAGGTGGCGAATCAGGAAGGGCACCATCACCACAACCCAGGCCACGACCACACCCCAGAACAGCTTCTTCTGGTGTTTGGCTCCCGAGGACCAGAAGTCGATCAGGATGATTCGGATGCCGTTGAAGGCGTGGTACACAATGCCCGCGACCAGCCCGGCTTCACCCAGGCCCATGATCGGGTTCTTGTACGTCTCCATGACGGCGTTGTAAGCCTCCGGGTCAACGCGCACCATGGCGGTGTCTGCAACGTGGACCAGAAGAAAGAAGAAAATGCCCACACCGCTGATGCGGTGTGCAACCCAGGACCACATCCCGTATTCGCCCCGATAGAGCGTGCCGGATTTTGGCCCAGACGGGGTCTCCGTGGTTGTCGCTGCCACGTTTGATACCTCCCTGTATCACTGCGGGTGCTTTGGCTCGCCCTGACTGTGTATGCGTGCTGCACCCTTGGAGGAGCCTGGGGCTCACCTCAAGATTCTCCAGCGAACTCGGGGGCCACCTTACCAGCCTGACGGGCGTCAAAGTGTCACTTGGAGACAGGGTGTCAGCGCCGTGCGTGCGTCATGTTGACGCGACAAGTACCTCCGGACGCCCACCCAAGTCCACCCAAATGTGGCTGTTGCCCACACATCACGGTGATCGGCGCGGTTGCGGGTTAGGATCGCGGGCGTGACCCAACATCTTGAGCATTTCCATCCGTTCATCCCCGCCGGCGGCGTCGGTTCCCGGCTGTGGCCGCTTTCCCGTGCGGATGCGCCCAAGTTCTTGCTGGACCTCACCGGTTCCGGTTCTTCTTTGCTGCGGGCCACGTATGAGCGTTTGGCCCCGCTGACCAAGGATCCCGTGATGGTGGTGACCGGGCGCGGTCACGCCGGTGCGGTGAGTCAGCAGCTTCCGGAACTCTCCGCCAAAGACTTGGTGCTGGAGCCCTCTCCCCGCGATTCGGCTGCGGCCATTGGCCTGGCCTGCATGTTGTTGGAGCGCCGCGATCCCGGATGTGTGGTGGGTTCCTTTGCCGCGGATCACGTGATTGAGCCCGCTGCAGTGTTTCAGGCTGCGGTGGTGGAGGCTGTCACGGCCGCTCGCACGGGCAAGATTGTGACCATCGGTATTCAGCCCGCTTCACCGTCCACGGGCTTTGGCTACATCAAGGCGGATGGTGACTTGGGGATCGACGGCGCCCCGTCCGTGCGCGGCGTGGAGCAGTTTGTGGAGAAGCCGGATGAGAACACCGCACGCGCTTACGTCGCCAGCGGTGACTACCTGTGGAACGCGGGCATGTTCGTGGCTCCGGCAGCCTTGATGTTGGAGCACCTTGAAGCGAATGAACCTGAACTCTTCAAGGGTCTGCAAGCCATTGCAGATGCTTGGGGCACGGTGCGTCAGGACCAGGTCATGTCCCGCGTGTGGGAGACCCTTCCCAAGACCGCCATTGATTACGCCGTGGCGGAACCGGCGGCAGCCGCCGGTGACGTGGCCGTGGTTCCGGGTACTTTCACCTGGGACGACGTCGGAGATTTTGCCGCCATGTCCCGCCTGAACCACGTGGGTGAGTCGGATGACGTGGCCGTGCTGGGGGAGAACACCCGGGTGCTGGTGGACAACTCATCGGGCATTGTGGTCTCTGACACCGGCCGGGTGGTGGCGTTGATCGGCGTGGAGGACATCGTCGTCGTTGACACCCCGGATGCCCTGTTGGTGACCACCCGCGAACATGCCCAAAGCGTCAAGGACACCGTGAATTCACTCAAAGCAGCAGGCGATACGGACGTTTTGTAACCGGTCTGTGTTCCGCTGTGTAACCGCGGCCCGCACCACGTGGTGCGGGCCGCGGCGTATTCTGAACCAATGCCGCATTTGAGTTCCGCCGCAACATCCGATCCTGGCCAGAGCCGGGTGGCCTGGTCTGGCGACGCCGGTCAGGTACCTTCCGTGGGCCCCTTCCTGAGTAAGTGGCTGCCTGGGCTGATCGAGTTTCGGCGGGACATCCATCAGCACCCGGAGTTGTCCTACCAGGAGTTCCGGACCACTGACCGGATCGTGGAAGAGCTGGAAGCCACCGGGTTGAGTCCCGTGCGGCTGAAAAACACAGGTTGCTACGTGGACATCGGCCACGGGCCGATCGCCGTGGGTTTGCGCGCAGACATTGACGCGCTGCCGATCCAGGAAGCCACCGGGCTGCCCTTCTCCTCCGTCAACGACGGCGTGGCGCACTCCTGCGGGCATGACGTGCACACCACGGTCATGCTGGGCGTGGCCAAGGTGTTGGCAGACCTGAACAGGTCCTCTCCGCTGGCCGGTAGCGTTCGCGTGCTCTTTCAACCTGCGGAGGAAAAGCTGCCGGGTGGGGCGCTGCGCGTGATCGAACAGGGTGCCTTGGAGGGAGTGCCCCGAATGTTTGCGCTGCACTGCGAACCCAAGGTGGACGTGGGGCATGTGGGGACGCGCATTGGGGCGATCACTTCTGCCTCGGACACCGTTCGGGTGCATGTTTCCGGCCACGGCGGCCACACCTCCCGTCCGCATCTGACCCAGGACTTGGTGTTTGCCATGGCCCAAATCGCCATCAACGTGCCGGCTGTGATGTCCAGGCGCGTGGATGTTCGCTCCGGAGTTTCCGTGGTGTGGGGGGAGATCAACGCGGGCATTGCCCCCAATGCCATTCCCTCCCAGGGCACGTTGGCCGGCACCATGCGGTGTCTGGATGCCGATGCCTGGCACCGCTCCGGAGCGCTGCTTGATGAAGTGGTGGGTCAGGTGGCCTCCCCGTACAAGGTCAACGTGGAGGTGGAGCACATCAGGGGTGTGCCGCCGGTGGTCAACGGTGAGGACGAAACCACGCTGTTGGAAAACGCCGCCCGGGACGAGCTGGGCGAGGATGCTGTGTTGCTGGTGGAGCAGTCCATGGGTGGGGAAGACTTTGCCTGGTACCTCCAGGAAGTGCCGGGTTCCATGATGCGTTTGGGTACCCGGACGCCGGGTGGACACACCTACGACCTTCACCAGGCGGACTACATTGCCGATGAGGAGGCCATTGGCTGCGGAGTGCAGGTCATGACAAACGCCGCTTTGCGTGCAGTGATGCTCCACGTGCGGGAATTGGCAGGCTGACCCGTACGTTCAGGTAGTGCTGCGTTCACCGATTTACGCAGCTGGCTCCACGGGAGCCGGTGATGACGACGAATGAGGTGACCCGGGTGACCCAGGTGCAGGGTGCTGAAGACAAAACAATGCGGGAGCGTGTGGTCCGTCCGCTGTACGCCCTCTTTGGCGTCATCCTGCTGGGTGCCGGTGCTGCTTTGATGCTGGTTGGCGGTGTGGGGGTTGACCCGTTCACAGCCATGAACCGAGGCATTGCCGATCAACTTGGGCTGGGTTTGGGACCCGTGCAGTTGGTGATGAATCTGCTTCTGCTGGCGGTGGTGTTTTTCACCGGCCGGTACATGATCGGCCTGGGGACCATCATCAACATGGTCTTGGTGGGGTATCTGATCACGTGGTTCACTGCCCTGTTCTCTGCGGTGCTGCCGAGCGCTGAGAGCCTGCTGGGGCAGGCAGTGTATCTGGTGATCGCTCTGTTGATCTTTGATTTTGGGGTCAGCGCTTATATCTGTGCCGGGTCAGGGACCGCCCCGTATGATGCGATTGCGCCCATCGTGGTGGAGCGCACCGGTTGGGCCTACCGCTACGTGCGCTGGGTCCAGGACATTCTGGTGGTCATCATCGCCGCCATCCTGAGCGGCCCCGTGGGACTGGCCACCGTGATCACTGCATTCTTCAACGGTCCGCTGATCGAGTTCTTCAACAAGAAGGTCAACCAGGCGCTCGTGGAGAAGCTGGTGAACCGAACGTTGTAGGGAGCACTGAAACGTGCTGAGTGATGGTTGGGTTGTGTCCTGTGCAACATTGAGGGCTTACTCATGAGTACACTAAGCGCCACCACCCAATGACGTTCCGGCGTCCGGCGTGCGGTCTGTTCCGATCCTCACGGGGCAGCATTGTGCCCGGTGCCGGTCACTCTCCACCGGAGGAAAGCATGACCTTCCGTTCCCGCACCATGACCACCACCGCAGTCCTGGGACTCTCCGCACTGGCGCTCTCCGCCTGCGGTGAGGCTCCGTCTGACAACGACGGCAGCTCAGACGCCTCTGATTTCACCGGCTGCATTGTCTCTGACGAAGGCGGTTTCCAGGACCGCTCTTTCAACCAGAACTCTTACGCGGGCCTCAAGGCTGCGGAGGAGAATTTGGGCATCAACGTTCAGCAGGCGGAGTCCCAGGCCGAGACGGACTTCACCCCCAACCTGAACTCCATGGTGCAAAACGGTTGTGACCTCACCGTTTCCGTGGGCTTCCTGCTGGCAGATGCCACCCAGGAAGTGGCTGAAGCCAACCCGGACATGCACTTTGCGATTGTGGATGACAACTCCATTGAGCTGGACAATGTCAAGCCCATCACGTACAACACCGCAGAGGCTGCGTTCCTGGCGGGCTATGTGGCGGCCTCAGCTTCTGAAAGCGGTACGGTGGCCACCTACGGCGGCATGGACATTCCCACGGTGACCGTGTTCATGGACGGTTTTGCCGACGGCGTGGACTACTACAACCAGGAGAAGAACGCGGACGTTCAACTGCTGGGCTGGGACAAGGACGCTCAGAACGGCACGTTCATCAACTCCTTCAGCGATACCGCTGCGGCCAAGACCACCACCCAGAACTTCATCAATGAAGGCGCTGACGTGGTGATGCCGGTGGCCGGCCAGGCAGCCACGGGAACCACGGATGCCGTGGCTGAGACCAATGCCGGTGGCCGCCAAGATCAGGTGACTTTTGTGTGGGTTGACGCCGATGGTTATGAAACCCTCTCCGATGAGCAGAAGCAGTACCAGCTGACCTCCGTGCTCAAGGAACTGTCCACCTCCGTGGAGGACGTGGTGACCGCAGCTTCAGAGGGCAACTTTGACAACACCCCCTACGTGGGCACTCTGGAGAATGAGGGTGTGGGTATTGCCCCGTACCACGACCAGGAAGATCGCGTGGGTCAGGAAACCGCTGATGAAGTGGACCAGCTGCGCCAGCAGATCATTGACGGTGAGATCACCGTGGAGTCTGAGAACTCTCCGGAGTGAACAGGAGAATCGGGCTGATCCAGCCCTGAGTACGCGCCCGCTGGGCGGCATCCGGTGATTCGGGGCCGCGGCGGGCGCGTATCATCCAGTGGTCATCCGTCTGTTGTGGCAGGTCCGTGGCCACCCGAACGGCCCTTGCCATCCCGAACGCACCCCCTGCCGCCCGGGCAGCCTCGGCCAACTGAACATGCCTTGGCCATTTCCACAAGGAACAAAAATCCATGAAGCTCGAACTGCGAGGCATCACCAAGAAGTTTGGCACCTTCGCCGCCAACCGGGATGTTTCCCTCACCGTTGAACCGGGACAGATTCACTGTCTGCTCGGCGAAAACGGTGCCGGGAAGTCCACGTTGATGAACGTGCTCTACGGGCTGTACCAGCCCACCTCCGGGGAAATCCTGGTGGACGACCAGCCGGTGTCCTTCAACGGGCCATCGGATGCTCTGAACCGGGGAATCGGCATGGTTCACCAGCACTTCATGTTGGTGCCCGTGTTCACGGTGGCTGAAAACGTGGCGCTGGGCTCCGAATCCCGCAAGGGCGCCAGCCTGGATTTGGAGACCACACGCCGCAAGATCCGCGAAATTTCAGATCAGTACGGCTTTGCCGTGGACCCTGACGCGGTGGTTGAGGACCTTCCCGTGGGCGTCCAACAACGGGTGGAAATCATCAAGGCGCTGGTTCGTGATGCAGAACTGCTGATCCTGGACGAACCCACAGCCGTGCTCACCCCCAAAGAAACCGATGAACTGTTGGCCATCATGCGCCAACTCAAAGCAGATGGCACCTCCATTGTGTTCATCTCCCACAAATTGCGTGAAGTCCGTGAGGTTTCGGATGTGATCACCGTGATCCGCCGGGGTGAAGTGGTGGGCTCCGTGTCTCCGCAGGCCTCCACCTCCGAATTGGCCGCCATGATGGTGGGTCGTGAAGTCTCCCTGTCCGTGACCAAGGAGCCCGCCCGCGTGGCGGAGGAAACCCTGGTGGTCAAGGACCTCACCGTGGTGGGGGAGAACGGGGTGACTCTGCTGGACGAACTTTCCCTCTCCGTGGCCCAGGGCGAAATCCTGGCCGTTGCGGGGGTCCAGGGAAACGGTCAGGTGGAATTCGTGGAGGCCCTCCTGGGGCTGCGCAAAGCCTCCGGGTCCATCCAGTTGGAGGGTAAAGAACTGGTGGGTCGTTCCGTGCGGCAGGTGCTGGATGCCGGAGTGGGTTTTGTCCCGGAGGACCGCTCCCATGACGGACTGGTGGGGGCCTTCTCCGTGGCGGAGAACCTGGTGCTGGATCTCTACAAGGACCAGCGGTTCCGTTCCGGCCCGTCCTTGAAAAGCCGGTCCATTGCGCAGAACGCCGAACACCGGATTCAGGAGTTCGACATTCGGACCGGCTCCGCTGACGCCCATGCCTCCACCCTGTCCGGCGGTAATCAGCAGAAGATTGTGATTGCTCGGGAACTCTCCCGCCCGCTGAAACTCTTTGTGGCATCCCAGCCCACCCGCGGCGTGGACGTGGGCTCCATTGAGTTCATTCACCAGCGGATTGTGGCCGAGCGGGACAACAATGTGCCGGTGGTCATTGTCTCCACCGAACTGGATGAGGTCTACGCGCTGGCTGACCGGATTGCCGTGTTCTTCCACGGCAGGCTCATGGGAATTGTGGATCCGCAAACCCCGCGTGAAGTCCTGGGCCAGATGATGGCAGGCGCCACGGAGGTCGAGGCCCGCGGAGCGGAACCAGAGGCCCGCAGCACGGAAACAGACGCCCGTGGCGCATCAGGCGCCTCCGCACACACCACCACCGACGTTCACACCGTCCCGACCACCCCGTGGGAAGAGCAGGCATGACCACCCCCACCACCAACACGCCCACCGTCAACGCGGTTGAGGAGCTGGAGACCAGCGGACCCAAGTGGATTGGGTCCGCCCTTCAGCCCGTCCTGGCGATCATTGCAGCACTGTTCCTGGGTGGTGTGTTGATTGCCGCCACGGACGAGCGGGTGGCCCGCTCCGCGAGCTACTTCTTCAGCCGTCCCGGGGACACCGTGGCAGCGGCGTGGAGAGCAGCTTCCTCAGCTTATGAGGCCATGTTCTACGGGGCTGTTTTCAACCCCAACGCAGACACCTTTGCCCGTCAGATCTACCCCCTGACAGAAACTCTGACCGTGGCCACCCCGCTGATTCTGGCGGGCCTGGGCGTAGCCATTGCTTTCCGTGCGGGTCTGTTCAACATTGGTGCCCAGGGTCAAATTCTGATCGGTGCAGCGCTGGCGGCCTACGTGGGCTTCACTTGGTCCCTGCCCATGCCACTGCATCTGCTGCTGGTCATCATCGCCGGGGCCATCGGTGGTGGTATTTGGGGCGGCATTGTGGGGCTGCTCAAGGCCAGAACCGGCGCCCATGAGGTGATTGTGACGATCATGCTCAACTACATTGCCGCCAACCTGGTGGCCTACCTGCTGACCCGTCCAGCTTTCCTGCGTGAAGGCTCCACCAATCCCGTCAGCCCCCCGGTGGCGGACACCGCACAGTTCCCGCTGCTGCTAGGAGCGCCCTACCGACTGCACTGGGGGTTTGTGGTGGCAGTGGCCGCCACGGTCTTCATCTGGTGGATGCTCAACCGCTCCACCATTGGCTTTGAGATTCGCGCGGTGGGGTCCAACCCCCGGGCAGCAAAAACTGCGGGTATCAATGTCACCAAGGGCTTTGTGGTGGTCATGGTGATGGCCGGTGCTCTGGCCGGTCTGGCTGGGGTGGCTCAGATCTCCGGCACTGAGCGTTCCCTGTCAGCCGGTGTGGCGGCGTCGTTCGGTTTTGATGCCATCACGGTGGCGCTGCTGGGCCGCTCCACTCCGCTGGGAACCTTTTTGGCCGGTCTGCTCTACGGGGGCTTCCGCGCCGGTGCGGTGACCATGCAGACCATGACTGGCACCAACGTGGACATCGTGTTGGTGGTGCAGTCCTTGATCGTGCTGTTCATTGCCCTGCCGCCGCTGTTCACAGCGGCGCGGCGTAAGAAAGCTCGCCCGGACAAAAAGCAGGCCGCAGCTCCGTCCACCGGTACCGCCAAGGAGGCTCAGGCATGAGCATCACCACACAGACTCCCCAGGCCGATCACCTCCCGGACGCCCACGAGGAGGCCGTGGATCCCAAGGCACTTCCGGCCAGTGCACGCCGCGCACCCCTGGGCTTTGGCGTGCTGGCGCTGGTCTCCCTGATCGTGTTTGCCTTCAACGGCCCGCAGCAGTCGGTCACGTTCCGCATCAGCGGCGATGGAGACCTGTTCCAGGTCCCCCACATTGTGCTCCCCGGTCTTCTGACCGGTTGGTTCATCACCGTGGTGCTGATTGCCCTGACCGTTTTTGCATACCTTCGCGTGCGTTCGGGCCGTCTGACCCCCACCTGGACCGTGGTGTTGTTCGGTTTCCTGTTCGCGGTGGGCTTCCTGGTGTGGGTGGTGGGTTCGGCCCGGACCCCATCGGTGTCTCTGACCGGCCTGTTGGCGGGTGGTGTGGCACTGGCGGTACCCCTGGTTTTCGGTTCCTTGGGTGGCCTGATGTGCGAACGCTCCGGCGTGGTCAACATTGCCATTGAGGGACAGCTGCTCTTTGGCGCGTTCTCCGCAGCCATTGCCGGGTCCATGTCCGGCAGCGCTTGGGTGGGACTGCTGGCAGCCATGATCGGGGCCGCGCTGGTGTCCTTGGTCTTGGCCGTTTTTTCCATCACCTACCGGGTGAACCAGGTGATTGTGGGTGTGGTGCTCAACGTGCTGGTCTCCGGCCTGACCGGATTCCTTTTTGCCACTTTGCTGGAATCAGACTCTTCCCGGTTCAATTCCCCGCCGCGCCTGCCGTCCTACTCCATTCCGTTCCTGAGCGATCTGCCGCTGATCGGTCGCATTCTGTTTGACCAGTCCATCGTGGGGTATTTCATGTGGCTGGCCATCCCGATCGTGTGGTTTGCCGTGTACCGCACCCGTTGGGGATTGCGCACCCGGGCCATTGGTGAGCACCCCAAGGCCGCGGACACCCTGGGTATCAATGTCAACCGCATGCGGTTCCTCAACGTCCTCCTGGGTGGTTTGATCGCAGGAATCGGTGGATCGTTCTACACACTGGTGTCGGTGACCTCCTTCACCCGGGACATGACTTCCGGGGCGGGTTACATTGCCCTGGCTGCTTTGATCTTTGGCCGGTGGAACCCCATTGGTGCCTTCCTGGCCGCTCTGCTGTTCGGCTTCACCTCCAACTTGCAGTCCGTGCTGTCCTTCTTGGGCACAGAGATGCCCAGCCAGTTCTTGGCCATGCTGCCGTACCTCATCACCATTCTGGCCGTGGCCGGTTTGGTGGGTGCCTCCCGCGGCCCGGCGGCTTCCGGACAGCCCTACGTCAAGGAATAGTCGGTACACACGCCCACAGAAACGGTGAAACTCATGGACAACCCCACTACTGCGCACGACGACGACGCAGCGCACCCGGGTGCCCCCGATTCGGCGTCGTTGGGCTCTTCAGCGTCATCGGGCGAATCTGCGGCCACGCTGGGTCAGCCCTGGTTGCGGTTGTTGACCGAAGCCAAGGCAATCATGCGCCACGCCTACGTGCCGTACTCCCACTTCCCGGTGGGCGCCGCCGCACTGGTGGAGGACGGGCGAGTGGTGGCCGGATGCAATGTGGAAAATGCCAGTTACGGACTGACGCTGTGCGCGGAATGTGGGCTGGTGAGTTCCTTGCACGCCAGCGGTGGCGGCAAGATCACGCACTTTGTCTGCGTTGACGGCAACGGGGAGATTCTGATGCCGTGTGGACGGTGCCGCCAGTTGCTCTACGAACACCGGGCACCGGGAATGCTGTTGCTGACCGTGTCCGGGGTCAAGTCCATGGACCGGGTTCTGCCGGATGCCTTTGGGCCGGAAAACCTCTGAGGCTCCCACACCCATCGCTTGGCTGTAACGTGCCGACCGTGAGCGGTGCTCACGGTGGGTGCCCTGTGCCGGTGGGCGAATGTGCTCGCGGGGAGCGTGTCAGCAATCCGTGACCGTGCTGAAGGAGTAAAACCATGTCATCCATGTCAGGGCTGAGTGCCGCCCAGGTCATTACCACCAAACGTGATCGGGGCACACTCACCACCGAACAGATCAACTGGGTTCTGGCCGCCTATGTTCGCGGGGACGTGGCAGAGGAACAGATGGCTGCCTTGGCCATGGCCATCTTCCTCAACGGCATGGATCGCGCTGAAATCAGTGCCTGGACGGAGGCCATGATTGATTCGGGGCAGCGTTTGGATTTCTCCGGGCTGCGGCGCAACGGACGCCGGTTGCCCACGGTGGACAAACACTCGACGGGTGGCGTGGGGGACAAGATCACCTTGCCATTGGCCCCGCTGGTGGCTGCACACGGGGTGGCCGTACCCCAGCTCTCCGGACGCGGCTTGGGCCATACCGGCGGTACTTTGGACAAACTGGAGGCCATCCCGGGATGGCAGGCTGAAGTGGGTCATCAAGAGCTGATCCGGCAGCTGAAAACCGTGGGCGCGGTGGTGTGCGCCGCAGGTGGTGACCTGGCCCCCGCGGACAAAAAGCTCTATGAGCTGCGTGACGTCACGGCAACGGTGGAATCCATCCCGCTCATTGCTTCCTCCATCATGTCCAAGAAGATTGCCGAAGGCGCTGATGCGCTGATCCTGGACGTGAAAGTGGGGTCCGGGGCGTTCATGAAATCCCTGGACCAGGCGCAGGAGTTGGCGCGGACCATGGTGGCTCTGGGCACGGATGCCGGTGTGCAGACCACCGCCTTGCTCACGGAGATGTCCACCCCGCTGGGGCGGGCCGTGGGCAATGCCTGCGAGGTGCAGGAGGCCGTGGAGGTGCTGGCGGGAGGCGGGCCGTCCGACGTCGTTGATCTGACGTTGGCACTGGCTCAGGAAATGTTACGGGCGGCCGGTGTGGAGGATGATCCAGCTGTGGCGCTGCGCGATGGCCGGGCCATGGACACCTGGCGTGCCATGATCCGCGCTCAGGGCGGAGACCCGCTGGCCCCATTGCCCGTGGCCCGCCACACGGAAACTGTCACAGCCCACCGGGCAGGTCTGGTGGAGCACGTGGATGCCTTGGGAATCGGTCAGGCCTCCTGGTCGCTGGGCGCGGGTCGGGCACGTAAAGAAGATCCCGTGCAGCCCGCAGCTGGGGTGGAGTTGCTGGCCACAGTGGGGGACACCGTGGTTGCCGGTCAGCCACTGGCCGTCGTGCACACGGACAGCGCAGAAGCCCTGGAAGCCGCGATGCACACGATTTTGGAGGCCTTTGAGATCACCGATGGGGCAGCGGCTCGCGCGGAGGACGCGGGGAAGCCCAGGGCGAACGTGCTGCTCGGTCGTGTTGACTCCAACCACTTGTAGGGTGGACCCAAGAACTTGAAGACCGCATGCAGATTGCAACACATGAGCACGGGAGGACGAACACCGTGGGACTTTTCAGCAAGAAGTCGAATGCCCAAGACACATCTGAGCAGGCTGCCCAGCAGGAGACAAACCCCGCCGGTGAGCCGCTGCCCGCCCAAGGCCCGCTGCGCAACCTGATCAATCGACTGGTCTCAGACGGTGCCCAGGGCGGCAAGCTCACGCTGATTCAGCGTGGCAACACCATGAACCAGCAGACCGAGCGCAATGTCAACGGTTCCGTGGAGACCGATTCCGGCACCGTGGATCAGAGCCATCCGCTGTTCGATGACGTGGCCGGGCTCTACACCGAGTCCATGTCCCAGGAATCTGGCGCCTGGCAGACCGTGGTGATCACCGCGGGTCAAGACACCGTGCAGGTGGATTACGACTACCCCTCCGCACCTCGCAAGACGCAGACCTACCGGTTGGGTGAAGGCGCGGATGCTGCGGCACAGGACGGAGCGCGGGGCGCTGATTCCGCCGCTGCCAGGGAGGCTGCACAGCCCGTTGAACAGCGGGGTGCGCAGGACACTGCGCAGGGTGGCTCCCAGCAGGCGCCTGCAGATTCGGCCCAGCAGGCACCGTCCGGTTCCGACCAGCAGGATGCCCGGGCTTCTGATCAGCAGAGTGCCCCGGCACAGTCCCAGAACTCCAGTTCCTCCGCCGCGGCGGCTGGGGCAGCGGGAGTGGGTGGGGGCGCTCTTGCGGCGGCCGCAGCCCAGGGTCGCCAGGAAGAAGCCCAGCAGTCGCAGAACCCCAACCGCAGCAATAGCGCGCAGGCACACGGTGACACCTCGCAGGCATCCCAGTCCGCCGAGGTGCAGGAAGGTGCCGCTGCGGGAGGATCGACTCAGCCGGATCCATCAGGGCAGTCAGGTCGGCAGGCGGCTGCTCAGGGTGATCTGCCGGATCATGTGGACCACGATGAATGGCGCGATGACAACGCGGGCCGCTCCGGTGGCCAGACCACGGGTGCCGCCGCAGCCGGCGCTGGTGCGCGTTCTGTAGGCAGCGACGCCGATGCCCCGTCCGTGGCGCACGGGGCGGACGTGGCGCCGTCGTACAAGGCCGGAGAGGCCGCCGGTCAGACAGGTTCGCCCAAGGACCGTTTGGCGGAGGGCAACAAGGTGCTGACCGAAGCTGATGTTCTGGGCCGTCTGGCCGGTGCGCAAAAGCGCTTGTTCGGGCCGGAAGGCTCCGCGCTGGATGTGTCCACCGTGCTGATCCGCGTGCGCACGCTCGGCTCCTATTACGATGCTCTGACCCACGTCCGCCAGGGTGGTTTCTGGGATCAGCGCGGCACCTTTGACCTGGTGCCGGAGGAAGAGCTGAAAGTCCAGGAGTTGAAGGAAGACTCCTACGTGGAAGGTGAGGGTGCACCGCTGGCCATCATGTTCCGCTTCCGCCCCGGAATCCCGCCGGAAGTTTCCTTTGACTACTTGGATGAAGAAGCCTTTGTGCGGTATGAGCAGCGGCTGCCATCTCAGAACTACGTGGAGGAACTGCGGATGTACCCCCGCACGGGCGCCAACATCCCGCAACACGTCAACGATGCCCTGCAGGACTGGAACTACTGACCCAGCCTGAAACTGACGGCGCCGGTCCGAGCTCAAGGCACGGGGCGGCGCCGTCGTCGTTGATGCGTGACGCCATCGGCGCTGCCCACCCCATCCATCATGCGAGGACCACAAGAACATGACCGAATCCGCACACCTGCCTCATTCCACCGCTTCCGCAGGCCAAAGCTCCGGTGCCCCCGGGATTCTGCGCGCGGTGCCCAAGATCAGTTTGCATGACCATCTGGATGGCAGTCTACGTCCGGCCACCGTGGTGGAACTGGCCCGGGCTGAAGGGCACAACCTCCCCGTGGATTCCGGGGCTGAGCTTGCCCATTGGATGGTTCAGGCCGGGGACTCGGGATCATTGGAGAACTACCTCAAGACCTTTGAACACACCCTGGCGGTGCTGCAAACCGCGGAGGCGCTGCGGAGGGTGGCCAGGGAAGCCGTGGAGGACCACGTGGAGGACGGCGTCATCCACGCGGAGGTTCGGTGGGCTCCGGAACAGCACCAAGCCAAGGGTTTGAGTCTGGACCAGGCGGTGGATGCCGTTCAGGCCGGCCTGAACGACGGTATTGAGGCAGCTGCCGCTGAGGGCTACGAAATCTCTGCGGGGCAGCTGCTGTGTGCCATGCGGCAGGGAACGCGGTCTGTGGAGATTGCCGAACTGGTGATTTCGCGTTTTGACCCGGTGAGCCCCGGTGGAGTCCTCGGTTTTGACCTGGCGGGACCGGAAGATGGCTTCCCGGCCGGTGACCACACGCAGGCATTGGATCTCTTGGCACACCATCTGATCCCCGTGACCGTTCACGCCGGAGAAGCCGCCGGAGTGGAATCGATCCGCGGCGCGGTGGTGGACGGAAGAGCACTGCGCCTGGGGCACGGTGTTCGCATTGTGGAGGACATCACGTTGACGGATGCCGCTGACGGGGACGTTTCCATAGACCTGGGGCCCGTGGCCACCTGGGTACGGGACCGCGGCATTGCTTTGGAAGTCTGCCCCGAATCCAACCGGCAGACCCGCGCCACCCCCGCCTGGAACCCGCCGGAGAACCTGGTCCGGGTGTTGGGCCCCGGAACAGCTGTCCACCCCGTGGGTTTCCTGCACCGCGCGGGCTTTCGAGTGGTGCTCGGTCCTGACAACAGGCTGATCTCCGGTACGGAGATTTCCGATGAACTGGGCCGGCTGGTGAATCTGCACGGTTTCACGTTGGACGACGTCGAAACTCTCCAACGCAACGCCGCCCAAGCTGCGTTTGCACCCCTGGATCACCGGGTCATGTTGGAAGCTCGGATCACGGAGGAGTTTGCGGCCCTGCGGGATGCCGGAATGCAGCTGGGGCTGGGGGATTTGCTGGCCGGTGAGGGAGGCGATCAGTGGTGAACGACCCCGTGGCGGCCGAACCGGAGGCACCGGAGGTTCCTGACACCACTGCGGTCCAGACGGTGAAGCCTGGGGAAGCGGCTGACAAGTTCGCGGAGCTGGTGCGGGTCATGGATCAGCTGCGCTCGCCGGGTGGATGCGCCTGGGATGCGCGGCAAACTCACGAATCCCTGCTGAAGTACCTGGTGGAGGAGACCTACGAGGTCATTGAGGCGGTTGAATCCCAGGGAAGCCCGGCGGCGCACCGTGCGGAGTTGGTGGAGGAACTGGGAGACGTGCTGCTCCAGGTGATTTTCCACGCCCGGGTGGCTCAGGAACGCTCGGAGTCGGATGGTGGATTCACAGTGGAGGACGTGCTGGATGCCATCACGGCCAAATTGGTGCGCCGCCACCCCCAGGTATTCGCCCAAAACTACCGCGACACTTTGGGTACTCAGGCTTCCGACGCTGCGCTGCATGCGCGCTGGGAGGATCTGAAGAAGCAGGAAAAGCCTGAGCGCAGTGGCCCGTTCGACGGCGTTCCACCCGGGTTGCCGGCCCTGCAATACACGGAGAAGATCCTGGCCAAGGCCCGCCGCCACGGACTGGAGCCTGCCGCACCTGTGGTGAGTGCCGACGTCGTACCTCCAGGTTCCGAGGAAGAGCTCGGAGAACAGCTGTTCGAGCTGGTCCGGCAGGCAACCGCGGCCGGTCTGGACCCGGAACGTGCGTTACGCACCACCACCCACCAATTCCGCCGAAATCATGGTTAGTGGCAATTTCTGAGGCGAAATCCTAGGGAATCCATGTTTTCGGCGGAGGGGAGGGCTCACCTGACGGCGAACGCCCGGCAACAATGCGGTGGGGATGCTCAGCGGTGGTTAGGCTGGAAGCAGTCTGCCCCCGCGTGAGCGCACAGGGCGGTGTTCACGACGCCGCACGGGCTCACCCACAGGCATGTGTACGGGGTGGAGAAACTAGCCGACGTACCAGCAGAGGAGCACGTCCCATGGCAATGATCATTGATGTCCACGCACGCCAGATCCTGGATTCCCGCGGAAACCCGACCGTCGAATGTGAGGTGCGCCTGGAGGACGGCTCCTTTGGCCGCGCAGCTGTTCCCTCCGGCGCATCAACGGGTGAGCACGAAGCCGTTGAGCGCCGCGATGGTGACAAGTCCGTGTACCTGGGCAAGGGTGTCCTGGGCGCTGTGGAGGCCGTCAACGAGGAAATCGCTGAAGCCATCATCGGCTTGGAGTCCACCGATCAGCGCCTGGTGGACCGCACCATGCTGGAACTGGACGGCACCGCCAACAAGGGCAAGCTCGGCGCCAACGCCATTCTGGGCGTCTCCCTGGCCGTTGCCCGCGCCTCCGCCGATGAAGCCGAGTTGCCGCTTTACAAGTACTTGGGCGGCCCCAACGCTCACGTGCTGCCCGTTCCCATGATGAACATTCTCAACGGTGGCTCCCACGCGGACTCCAACGTGGACATCCAGGAGTTCATGATCGCCCCGATCGGTGCGGCCACGTTCTCCGAGGCCCTGCGCTCCGGCACCGAGGTCTACCACGCGCTGAAGTCAGTGCTGAAGGACCGCGGTCTGAACACCGGTCTGGGTGATGAGGGTGGCTTTGCCCCCAACCTGGAATCCAACCGCGCCGCACTGGACTTGATCCTGGAAGCCATTGAGAAGGCCGGCTACGTGCCCGGCAAGGACATTGCCTTGGCCCTGGACGTTGCCTCCTCCGAGTTCTTTGACAACGGCTCCTACACCTTTGAAGGTGCCCAGAAGTCCGCCGAGGAAATGGCTGCCTATTACGAGCAGCTGGTCAATGACTACCCGCTGGTCTCCATTGAGGATCCCCTGGATGAGAACGACTGGGAGGGCTGGGCAAAGCTCACCGCTTCCGTGGGCCAGAAGGTCCAGCTGGTGGGCGATGACCTGTTCGTGACCAACCCCGAGTTCTTGGCCCGCGGCATCCGCGAGCACGTGGCCAACGCCCTGCTGGTCAAGGTCAACCAGATCGGCTCCCTCACGGAGACCCTGGAGGCCATCACCCTGGCCCAGACCAACACGTTCCGCTGCATGGTCTCCCACCGCTCGGGTGAGACCGAGGACACCACCATTTCGGACATCGCCGTGGCCACCAACGCCGGTCAGATCAAGACCGGTGCTCCGGCCCGTTCCGAGCGTGTGGCCAAGTACAACCAGCTGCTGCGCATTGAGGAAGCCCTGGGGGAGTCGGCCGTGTACGCCGGCGCCACCGCTTTCCCGCGCTTCACCGCCTGATCTGCGCAGGCTCCTCCGGCCTGGCGTGAAGCGCTTGGCCTGAGATCACTCACCGTGACCGTCCGGAAGCACCGGGCGGTCACGGTGTTTTTGAACGGCGGGATCAGCTGGCAGCATTAGACTTTCGCTGCAACATGACGACGGCGCCCACAGCACCTCATCCGGTCGTCATCCACTTGCTCCCGACTCGGCACCCGGTCGAGCCCCTTCCCCCAGCTACCCAGGAGAGTTCACGTGCCTACCGGCGATCAGCGCAGCGCGCGCACGGCCTCCACGGATTCGTTGTCGGTGGCACGGGTCGCCCGGGGTTTCAGCGCACGACGACGCCTCCTCCTGGTGATCGTCACCATCTTGTTGATCGTGTTCTTGGCGGCACCCACCACCAAGATTTATCTGGATCAACGTGCGGAGATCAACGCGCTGCAGCAGAACATTGCGCAGACTCAAACCTCCCGGGATGAGTTGGAACGCCAGGTGAAACTGTGGGATGACCCAGAGTACGTCCGTCAGCAGGCTCGGGAACGGCTGCTGATGGTGGAACCGGGCCAACGGTCCTATCTGGTGGTGGGTGCCGATGCAGTAGGGGATCAGGCCCCGCAGTCTTCGGCTGTCCAAGAGGAGGCTGACCGTGCGGCATGGGCAGATGCCCTGTGGGGTTCCGTCTTGGATGCCGGCTGGCCGCAGGAGCGCACCAGTTCCAGCCAGGCAGAGAACTTTCCACAGCTCGGTGGTGGGTCTGTCCCGGAAGCGACGGAAACTCCCATTCCGGCACCGAGCTCGGACGCTGAGACCAACCAGGATCAGCAAAATTAGACTCAGTCCCTATCAAGCTGAGCCGAACCCGCAGAACATTGATCAGGAACAGAACTGAGGCCAATCGTGACCGAGCAGCCAGACCGAGCGGACAAGCCCATGGTGACGGACACGCCACCGCAGACCAGTGCGCAGGACACCGCACAGCGTGGGGAGGTCGCATCTGCCCGAGGGCTGAACTCCAGCCCGGACACGTTGGCGCCCACGGAGCTTGATCTTCAGGTGCTGTCGCGGCAATTGGGGCGGACAGTGCGCGACGTCGTGGAGATTCCGGCCCGGTGTGTGTGCGGCAATCCGCTGGTGGCGGCCACGGCGCCGCGGCTGTCCAACGGTACCCCGTTTCCCACCGTTTTCTACTTGGCGCATCCCGTGATCACGGCGGCCGTGTCCCGGTTGGAGGCTGAAGGGGCTATGTATGCCATGACGGATCGCCTGGCTCAGGACGCCGATTTGGCAGCTTCCTATGAGAGTTCTCACCGAGATTTTCTGGCCGAGCGCGAGCGTATCCGGGTGGCATCCGGTACGGGTGAGGTTCCGGAGATCGAAGGTATTTCCGCCGGGGGGATGCCAACCCGGGTGAAGTGCTTGCACGTACTGGTGGGGCATGCCTTGGCTGCGGGACCGGGAGTGAACCGGCTGGGGGATGAAACCCTGGAGATGATTGCCCAGACCTGGGACGGGCTCAGCTGCCACTGTGACCCAGCGTGGCGTGAGCCCCAATCCCATACCGGGTGAGCCTCATACCCATCCCATCCGTGACCGCCCGGGCCCAGGGCCCAGAACCGAAGGACAGCAACATGCGCGTTGGCGCGATTGATTGTGGGACAAACTCGATTCGCCTGCTCATTGCAGACGTCGGCAACGGCGGCGGCGCGGATGGAACGGCACCCACGCTGACCGACGTGGTGCGTCTGAACACCATCGTGCGCCTGGGGCAGGGCGTGGATGCCACCGGGTGGTTGGCACAGGAGGCACTGGATCGTACCTTTGCCGCAACTGAGCACTACTCGGATCTGCTCCAAGAACACGGCGTTGATGCCCTGCGATTCGTGGCCACTTCAGCAACCCGCGACGCCGGAAACCGGCATGTTTTTGTGGAGGGAATCCGTCAGCGTCTGGGAGTGGATCCGGAGGTGATTTCCGGTGATGAGGAAGCTGCGCTGTCTTTTGCGGGGGCTTCCCTGGTGGCCCCTGCCACCGGTGCCGATGACCGGGTGCTGGTGGTGGATCTGGGTGGTGGCTCCACCGAGTTCGTACTGGGTTCGGCCGACGGCATCATGGCAGCGCGTAGCGTGGACATTGGTTGTGTGCGGATGACCGAACGTCACCTGGGCTCCAACCCACCCACCGCTATGCAGCAGCAGGCCGTCCTGGAAGATGTGGACCGGGCCGTTGACCACGTGATGCAGTCCGTACCTTTGGACCAGACCCGCACGTTGGTGGGGGTGGCCGGCTCCGTCACCACCATCACGGCTCATGCGTTGGGCCTCGGGGAATACGACCCGGAGAAACTCAACGCCGCAGTGTTGGATGACCAACAGATTGTGCGGGCCTGCCGCGAGCTCACGGAGATGACCCGGGAACAGCGCGCGGAATTGCCGTTCATGCACCCGGGGCGCGTGGATGTGATTGGCGGTGGGGCTCTGGTCTGGCAGCGCATTGTGGAACGTGTCACGCAGGCAACCTCCGGGCGCGTACATTCGGCCACCACCAGCGAGCACGATATTTTGGACGGAATTGCACTGTCACTGATCACTGACTGAACCGGATGACTCATGCCTACTGCCCGGAGCCGAAACACCACTGAACCCGTCGTAGCGTCGGCACTCGCGGGGAAACTGCGCGAAGTGTGTAAAACCGCGCGTGCCACCGCAGGTGTAGGTCTTGCCGGGCTCATGGTGGTCACGGGGGCGCTGGTGGGCGTCGTCGTCGGGACGAATGGTGGGGCCGTGGTGGCCACACCCGCGCACGCCAATCCCGTGGTGCCGCAGCAAACGCAGCAGCCAGTTCCGGACGGTCCGGCGCCATCCATCCCCATCACGGACCCCACTGACGTCCCCACCTTTGATCAGATGCGGTCATTGAATGCCACGGAGGCTCGTGCGGCCGAATACTGGCTGGATGAGTACGGCGTGCGCGATGCGTGGTCGGAGGCTACCGGCAAGGGCGTGAAGATTGCGGTGATCGACACGGGCGTGGACGGTAGCCACCCCGACCTGAAGGGGGCGGTGGGCAAGGGTACGGATGTGTCCGGCGTCGGCGCGTCCAACGGTCAGAAGGGTCTGGGGGCGGAACCGCCCCACGGGACCATGGTGGCCTCCGTTGCCGCGGGCCGTGGTCACGGTGCCGCCAGCGACGGCGAACCGGGTGGCAGCACCGGGGTGATCGGGGTGGCTCCCGGGGCTGAAATCCTGCCCGTTTCCACCTATTTGGGCACTGAACGGGACGATGTGCGTTCCACCGATGAGCAGATCCCCGATGCCGTGCGCTGGGCCGTGGACAACGGTGCAGACATCATCAACATGTCCGTGGGCTCACCGCAGCAGACCTGGCCCGAGTCCTGGGATTCTGCCTTTGAATACGCGGAGGAAAAAGGCGTTCTGATCATTGCCGCCGCCGGCAATCGCGGAAACGGCATCACCCAGGTGGGAGCTCCGGCCACCATCCCCAGCGTGCTGACCGTTGGCGGTGTGGACCGCAACGGGCAGGCGGGCCAGGAGTCCTCCTCCCAGGGCATCTCCATTGCGGTGGCAGCCCCCTCCGAGGATCTGGTGGGGGCTGTGCCCGGGGATGGATACAGCGAATGGACTGGAACCTCCGCCGCAGCACCGATCGTGGCCGGGACGGCGGCGTTGATCATGGAGAAGTATCCGAATCTCAGTGCCCAAGGTGTTGCGCACCGCATCACGGCATCAGCCAAGGATGCCGGGGCGGAAGGGCGGGACCCGCTCTACGGATACGGCATCCTGGACGTGAAGGCGGCCGTGACCTCAGACGTTGCCCCCATGGAAGGTGATGGTCCGCTGGGCTCCATGGCCGAGTGGGTGCAGATTCACCGCCGCCATGATGCCACTGCAACCTCCACCGCCCAGGCTTCAGCCATGCCGCTGACCCAGGAGGTCACGGCAGAAGCACAAGCACCTGACCCCGTTGTGCCCTTGAACTCAACCGGTGCGCTGCCCATTGTGATCTTGGTGGGCTTCGGCGTGCTGATTGCGGCGCTCACGGGGGCTGCGGCCTGGCATATTCGCTGGCTGCTCAAGGGCGGACGCGGTTCCAAGTCTTGACACCGCGGTGCGCCTGGCTGCGCGTATTCCAGCCGGTGGCTCGATGCGGTGCGCCCCCATCAGGTTTCTGTGTTGCACCGTATGACTTCTCCCGCTCGCACCATTACGGTGTGAGCTGAAACAAGCCGTGATCTAGGGGTATCTGGCGCACGGTGCACAGCTGTCTGCGTTTAGACTCGTGGGCATGGTTGACAATTTCTTGGCAAAGGACCGTAACCGGATCCTTATCGTCGGCGGTGGCTACGTTGGCTTCACCGTCGCCCAGCAACTTCAGAAGCGCATCAAGGCTTCGGGTGGCGTGGTCACAGTGGTGGACCCCAACCCGTACATGATGTACCTGCCGTTCCTTCCGGAGGTGGCCGCGGGCAGCATTGAAGCTCGCTCCGCGGTGGTTTCCCACCAGCAGTACCTCAGCGACTCCGAGCTGGTCTCCGGGCGTGTGACCGCAATTGATCACGCCAATCGTGTGGCCACCGTACAGACCATCGCCGATGGCCCCGTCCTGGAAATTCCCTACGATGAAATCGTGGTGGCCGGTGGTTCCGTGACCCGCGCCTTCCCCATTGAGGGCTTGGGCGAATCCGCCATCGGCATGAAGTCCATTGAAGAGGCCGTTGCCGTCCGTAACTGGGTTCTGGAGCGCATTGGGATCGCCTCCCAGACCACCGACGACGACGTCCGCCGTCGTGCGCTGACCTTTGCCGTTGTGGGCGGTGGGTTTGCCGGTGTAGAGACCATTGCTGAGCTGGAAGACATGGCACGTACCGCCGTGGAGCGCGATCCCCGCCTGAAGGTTTCGGATCTGCGTTTTGTGATGATCGAAGCCATGGACCGGATCATGCCGGAGGTGTCCAAGGAGCGTGCCGAGAAGGTTGTGGCGCACCTGCGCTCGCGGGGCATTGAGGTGCTGCTGAACACCTCCCTGGCCTCTGCGGTGGACAACCACTTGAAGCTGATCAACATGAAGGACAAGTCCCCGGCTGGTGAAATCGACGTGGACACCCTGATCTGGACCGCCGGCGTAGCGGCCAACCCGTTGTCCAAGAGCTCGGACTTCCCGTTGGACGAGCGCGGCCGAGTGCGTGCCGGTGCGGATCTGCGTATCACCGGGGATGACGGTCCCTTGGAGAAGGCATGGGCCGCCGGGGACACCGCAGCCGTGCCGGATCTCTCCGGCGGTGGCGTGGGCGGTTTCTGCGTGCCCAACGCGCAGCACGCCGTGCGTCAGGCTCATGTGTTGGCCAAGAACATCTTGGCTGCTCGTGAAGGCCGTGAGCTGCAGGATTACTACCACGAGAACATCGGTGCCGTGGCCGGCTTTGGCCTGAACAAGGGTGTGGCCAACATCAAGGGCGTGGAGTTCCAGGGTTTCCCGGCCTGGGCCATGCACCGTCTGTACCATGGTGCAGCCATTCCCACCCTGGAGCACAAGGCGCGTGTGTTCACCGAATGGGGTCTGAACATGATCTTCGGGCGCAACACCGCACCCATCCGTCACGTGCGTGACCCGCGCTTGAACTTCCAGTCGGCCACCGGCCAGGAAGTGGTGCGCACCAAGATCAAGTTGTGATCTTGGAATGAGGGCCGGCCCCTGGTGCTGCCCGCGGAGGTGACCGCTGCGTCGTCGTTGTGACAGCAGTGCAATCCAGCGGGTGTGCAGGGGGCCGCTCCATGCCCCCATAGCCCAATTGGCAGAGGCAGCGGACTTAAAATCCGCCCAGTGTGGGTTCGAGTCCCACTGGGGGCACTTTTGGCCTTCTCCACAAACTTTCGCCACGTAAAATGCGTTTTGGCGGGCGCTGCAGCGCATTTGCCACGTTCAAGTTGTGAATCTTGCAACTCCAGGAGGTAAACAGTGGTAAACCAGAGAGTGGTACAGGTGGTGTGGGCACATCCGCGTGCTGATTCCCTTACAGCTTCAGTGGTGGCCGATGTGATCTCGGAACTTACCTCTGCCGGGGTCCGGGTGGATGAGATTGATCTCTACCGGCAGGATTTTGACCCGGTGCTCTATCCCCCGGACGAACCGGACTTCTCCACCCTGGACAATGTCTACAGCGACGAGGTCATGGCCTTCACACAACGGACACGTGAGGCCTCAGCGGTAATTTTCATTTTTCCGGTCTGGTGGTACTCGTTGCCTGCGCGCATGAAAGGGTTCATCGACCGAGTGTGGAATTACGGAACCTTCTACGGCGGTGGCCGAAGGCTGGGGATCCCCGCTGTTCGGTGGATTGCATTGGCAGGTGACACCGAGGAGAAGTATCGCAAGCGCCATTATGACTCTTTGATGGATCACCACCTCAACACCGGGATCGCGGGCTATTGCGGTGTTTCTGACAGCCAACTTCTCTTGCTCTACAACACAGCGGGTACAAATGTGGCAGACATGGACCAGCACGCACAGGAGCTGAAGGACGCAGCCCGTAGGGTGGCACGCGAGCTGGTTGGAGCTGTCTGAGTTCCTGTTGCTGAAACTTTGCGCACGGCAAATGCGTTTTTGCGGCTGCTCCCGCGCATTTGCCGCGTTCAAGTTCCCCGGAGGTGCCTGCGGGAGCCGACCGCCGGGAGCCGACCGCGTACGGTGGGAGCATGCGCTTTGAAGTGGATGCGATCCTGTTCGACATCGACGGAACCCTGGTGGATTCCACCTCTGCCGTGAACCGGTCCTGGACCACCTGGGCTGAACGGCACGCGTACGACGCCGCCGCGATTCTCGCGGTCTGCCACGGCCGCCGAGCCGCAGACACCCTGGCTGATTTTGTTCCAGCTGACCAAGTGGCAGATGCGGAGGCTGAACTGCATGGCCTGGAGATGGAAGACCTGGATTCGGTGATTCCACTGCCCGGGGCGGCAGCACTTCTGGGAGAACTGCCACAGGACCGGTTTGCCGCTGTGACTTCAGGGGACCGTGAACTGATGACCGCGCGACTTGCTGCAGCGGGGGTTCCCGTTCCAACAACCATGGTGACCGCTGAAGATGTTGTCGTGGGCAAGCCAGACCCCCAGGGTTATCTTTTGGCCGCCGAATTGCTCGGCTTTGATGCCAAGCGGTGCCTGGTGGTGGAAGATGCTCCAGCCGGACTCAAAGCCGGTCTGGCGGCAGGTTCCCAAGTCTTGGCAGTGGCCACCTCCCACGACCCTGTGGATGTTGCACCTCACGCGCACGCCGTTGCTGAGAATCTGTCCGCCTGCACTCTGGAGATCGCCCCGGACGGGAGCCTGGTACTGGTGACTCGTTAGCACCTGAGCTAACCAGGCTGTTGGTGTGGCATGGAGCCTGCTCGGCTGATCCAATTCAGGATACGAGTTCCGTGAATAACTCTATGATCAAGGAAGCTCCAAAAATGGTGAGGAAGACTCCTGCGATTTTGGTGATCCACGGTATCCAGCGGGTAATCACGCGGAGGTTTCGGTACCTGCTGATGAGAGCCGCAAGAGCTAAGTCCCACCCGAGAACAACACTGAACATCCACAGGCCGTAGCCCACCATGGTTGCGGGTCGAATAGGACCCAGGGCGACTGCCAAGCTCACATAGAAGAGCACATTCTTGGGATTCGACACCCCTGAAGCGAAACCCAGTAACCAGTTTGTCCTCCAGGACGGACCACCTGCTGCGGCGACTGGCTCAATCTCAGGCGGTGTCTTGGCGCGGAGGAAAACCAACCCTACATAGACCAAAAAAGCTCCGCCGAGTCCGCGCATCAGCATAAAAACAGTGGCGCCTGCCAAGAGGTGCAAGCCGGCAAAGGCGGCGGCGATGAACAGAGCGTTCGCGCACGCAACTCCCAAACAGACACCGCTGGCCGACCGCCATCCTTGGAGCAGCGCAGTCCTGAGTATGAGGAAAAAATCAACACCGGGGACCAGCAGGGCCAAGAAATGGGCGAAGGCGACTGTGACGAATTGATCCATGGGGCCTCACAAGGACAGGAGAGGGTGTCCTTGCATGCTCCACGGTCGGGCATATGTGAGTCTTGAACGATATTGCTCAGGCTCGGAAGCCGCCGGGCGTTGCTGCCACGTGGGATCGAAAGATGCGGTGGAAGTGGCTTTGATCAGCGAAACCGAGCATTTGTGCTGTCTCGGCCAAGGACTTTCCCTGACGCAAAAGGTCTCTGGCCTTGAGAATCTGTGCGTTGTGATGCCAGGCCACTGGGGTGAGGCCTGTGGCTGATTTGAAAGCGCGGATCAACTGGAAACTGCTCATCTCAACCAACTGGGCAAGCTCGTTAAGAGGTGGGGTAGGGCCGGGGGCGCTCAGCCTGTCCATCACAGGCTGAAGCCAGTCCTCGGTGTCCGACGTTCGCGGACGTATGGCAAGCGGAGAAGACGTCAGATGAAGTGTTTGGAGTGCGCTCCGAAGCTGTCGTTCCAAGTCGGTGACTGGCGCATCGTCAAGAACTGCTTGTGCAAAACCCGAAAGTTGGCTGTATACAGCGGCCTCGTGGGTCACAGTTACGCCCCTCATGAGACTCGTTGCTGCTTGTGCGGGTAGCTGGGCGGCAACCCATGCCTGGTCCGCATGAACCATTCGGTATTCCCAACGCCCTGCATGGGGATTGCACGAATGGACGGTGTGGGAGGGGATTGCAACGCAATCGCCTGCGCTGAGGTTCAAGGTCCGGCCATCTGAATCCCTGAATTGTGTGCGCCCGTGATCAATGATCCCAATGGAGAAGGCGTCATGTGTATGGGGGCGGTAGCACCGC
Organism: Kocuria sp.; assembly: GCF_030538595.1. Taxonomy (GTDB): domain Bacteria; phylum Actinomycetota; class Actinomycetes; order Actinomycetales; family Micrococcaceae; genus Kocuria. The sequence continues at coordinate 437,092 of NZ_JAUNTS010000001.1, read as the reverse complement.
AAGCTCTGAACCGACTGCCGGGCTTCCAGATGAGGAAGCATTGTGCTGCGTGTGAACTCGGACACGGGATCATCATGGAACATCAATGCGTCTTGAACAACTTTGCAGACTCTGGCCGGTTTATCGTTTGTCCTCTCAAGCCCCTAGTTTGGTTCCATGGGAGATGCGAATAACCGAGCTTTGGCGATGCCTTGACGCAGTATGAGGCATCGCAGTCCACCCGTGACCCCATTGTCCTCACCGGCGAGTTCGAGGACGCACTGGTTCGGCTGAACAACGGCGAAAACTTGTTTCTGACCGGTAAGGCCGGAACGGGTAAATCCACGTTGATCAGGAGGTTCTTGGCTGGGACGGGGCGCAACGTCGTGGTGGTGGCACCCACTGGCATTGCGGCACTCAATGTTGGCGGTTACACGATCCACCGGCTGTTCAGCTTTCCGCCGTCGCTCAGCCCGGAGGTGGTGCGCGGGAATGGGTACTACCCGGGCCGTTTTGCGGGGACTCTGCGGGAGTTGCAGACGCTGATCATTGATGAAGCGTCCATGGTCCGGGCTGATTTGTTCGACTGCCTGGCAATCGCGCTGGAGCGGTTCGGTCCCAAGCCGGGGGAGCCGTTCGGTGGTGTGCAGCTGGTCTTGGTGGGTGATCTGTACCAGTTGCCGCCGGTGGTGGCGGAGGGCGAGCGGGCTTATTTTGAGACCACCTACAGTTCGCCGTATTTCTTTGCCGCGCAGAAATACAACCGTGAACAATTCCCCACGGTTGAGCTGACTCGGGTATTTCGCCAGGTGGGAGACACCCGGCTGGTGGAGATCCTGAATGCGGTGCGTCAGGGCACTTTGCTGCAAGAAGCCCGCCAGGAGCTGAATACGCGCACGGACAAGGATTTTGTGCCGCCGCTGCACGAGTTCTGGCTCACGTTGACCACCACAAACAGGATGGCCACCTCCCGAAACCGGGCCATGCTGGAACAGATCGCTGAACCCGCTGTCACGCATTTTGCCCAGTCCACGGGTGATCTGGATGGTTTTGAGAAGCCCACGGATGACGCCCTGACCTTTAAGGTGGGCGCCCAGGTCATGCTGCTCACCAATGACCCGTGGGACCGGTGGGTCAACGGGACGATTGCCAAGATTGTGGACCAGTACCGGCAGGCGGGGGAGCAGGTGGCGGTGGTTGAACTGCCGGACCGGACCCACGTGGAAATCCACCCCTACACGTGGGAAGTCACCCGTCCCACGGTCCACAACGGGGTTCTGAATCACGATCTGATCGGCACCTACACGCAGCTTCCTTTTCGTCTGGCGTGGGCGGTCACCATCCACAAGAGCCAGGGCCAGACGCTGGAGCGGGTGGTGGTGGACCTGACGGGTGGCACCTTTGCCGATGGTCAGCTGTACGTGGCGTTGAGCCGGTGTACCTCCATGGAGGGGCTGGTCTTGCGCCGGGATGTGCTGGCCAAGGACCTCAAGGTGGACCAACGGGTGCGCCGTTTCCTGACCGCCGAACGTGCGCACGGCGGCCACAGTCAGGGCAAGGTCTACATCGGCATGTGCACGGTGGGGGACGTGGGCCAGCGTTGGCGCCCCCGCCCCGTAGAGATTGCCCTGGTCACTGACGACGGCGTTGAGCTCACCACCCTGGTCAACCCCACCCGGGACATGGGTCAGGCGCGCAGCGACTACGGGATCACGGCCGGGGACGTCCAGCTGGCGCCGCTGCTCACGGAAGCCTGGGCGGCACTTGAGCCGTACCTGGCCGGGCGGATTCCGGTGGGTCCCAACATTGACCGTGACTTGGGCTGGCTGGACTACGAACTCAAACGCATGGGGTACGTGGTCACCATGCCGCTGGGAGTGGATCTGCCCCTGAGCGGGGCAGACTTTGACCAGCGCCAACACCTCTACGCCCCGACTGCTCTGGAACGTGCCCGCGCGGTCCGGGACATGGCTCGCAGCGCTGAACTTTCGCAGCACAGCGCGGAGACCTTCACCGCCCCGGCGGGCCGACCCGGGTACCTCATGCCGCGCAGTCCCGCACCGGCCCCGGGCACGGTGCGATTTCTGGTGGCCCCGGGGGACCGGAAGAACTCCGTGGAGACGGCCCTGGCTGCCATGCTCGCCGGGGCTGCTCAGCGCTCGCGGCTGGATCACGCCACGCAGGCTGTGGTGAGGGCTGTCGAATCAGAGACGGGCACGGCCGTCCTGGATTCCACCTACGACGACGCCCCGCAGCACACCATTGATTCCGTCCTTCAGCCTGGCATTCGGGTGTGTTTCACCGGCGAGGTGCAGGACGCAGCGGGGCGCTTGGTGGACCGGTACCGCATGGAGACTCTGGCGGCCTCCCACGGGCTGACACCGGTGGCGAATGTGACCAAAACCCGCTGCGACGTCCTGATCTCCGCTGAGTCGGGTTCCCAGTCCCGCAAGGCGCAGAACGCCGCCAAATTCGGCAAACCGGTGTTCGCCGCAGTTGAGTTCCTGGCCTGGGCCAACGGAGAGGTTTCACAAGGTTCGACGACGACGGACGAGGCACCAACGGTCGTCGTCGAACCTCTGTTGCCGCAGCCGTGAGGTCGCGGTGAAAATCAGTCTCAGCGGGTGAATCTACCTTCCGAATTGATGACCTGCCCGGTGATCCACGTGGCCTCATCCGTGAGCAGCCAGGTGATCAGGCGGGCAGGATCGTCTGGTTGGCCAAAGCGTCCGAACGGGAACATGCTGCGTACCTGCTCTCAGGCGGACGGTTCCAGGTACCCAGTGTCCACGGGGCCTGGGTTGACGGTGTTGAGCCGGATTCCGGCCGGTGCGAGTTCGTGTGCGAGCGTGCCTGTGATTCCAGCCAGTGCCGCCTTGGAGGTGGCGTAGGCAACTTCATCCGGCATGGGGCCCTGGCCCTGTCCGGAGGTCAAAAGAACCACCGATCCGGCAACACCTTGTGTGGCAAAAGCCTGGGTGAGAAGTAGTGATGCCCGGGCATTGACGGCCCAGTGGTGGTCCAGATCCGTCGCAGAGATGGAGCGCAGGGGAGCATCGGACCCGCTGGCTGCCTGATTGCACACCAGCGCCTCCACCTGACCGAACTCCTGTATGGCGGCCTCCACGACTTTGGCCGGCACGGTGGCGTCGGCCAGATCCCCGTGCATGTCAGCCACACGTGCGCCATCCACCGCGTGTTCGCTGACGCCGCTCAGTACGGCATTGATGTCATCGTCTCCCCACGGCTGACGGGCGTCATGCGGGGAGTAGTGGTGGCAGAACACGTTGGCGCCCAACGCGGCAGCCCTGCACGCCGTGGCATACCCAATCCCAGCCCGTCGACTCACGCCCGTGATCAGTACAGAGCGTCCCCGCAGTGGAAGTGGATCGCGGCTCAGGGGTGATAGTTCCATGGGGCAAGTGTGCCCGATGGCCCGCAGCACTCGATGACGCCCAACACACCCAGGGCGGGGCACAACGCTATGTCTGTCTGGGGCAGGCGAACCCTCACGTGACTGCCCCATCAGCAGCTGATGGGGCAGTCACGTGAGGGTTCGGCATTTCAGGATTTGACCAACCGTGCGATGGCAGCGGAAGCCTCCGCAATCTTGGCCTCCGCCTCCGGCCCGCCTTTCTGCGCTGCCTCCAGCACACAGTGTTTGAGGTGGTCATCCAGCAGGGCCAAGGCCACGTTCTCCAGGGCACTGGTCATCGCGGAGATCTGGGTCAGGATCTCAATGCAGTAGGTGTCCTGGTCCACCATCCTGTGGATTCCGCGCGCCTGCCCCTCAATCCGCTTGAGCCGAGCCAGGTACCTGGCCTTTTCACTCATGTAGCCGTGGTGCGGGGGCTCACTGTCAGCGTGGCCTGCTGGATGTACGACGTCGGTGGGTTCAGTCATCGGGAAACTCCTGCTGTGTCCGGCGCCGGGGTGGCTGCCGAGGCGAAAGACCGCAATCGTAGGCTGTTGGAGACCACAAAAACGCTGGAGAACGCCATGGCGGCACCGGCCAGCATGGGGTTGAGCAGTCCCAGCGCCGCCAGCGGAATCATGGCGGTGTTGTAAGCAAAGGCCCAGAAGAGGTTGCCTTTGATGGTGCGTAACGTCCGCCGGGACAATCGAATGGCATCCGCTGCGGCCTGAAGATCGCCGCGCACCAGCGTGATGTCTGCCGCCTGAATGGCAGCATCCGTCCCGGTTCCCATGGCCAGGCCAAGATCAGCTTGTGCCAAGGCGGGGGCATCGTTGACGCCGTCTCCCACCATGGCCACCACCTTGCCGGATTCTTGCAGCGAGCGCACCGCGGCAACCTTCTGCTCGGGAAGAACCTCCGCCATGACCTCCTCAATACCCACGGCTTGAGCCACCTGATGGGCCACGGCGTGGTTGTCACCGGTCAACAACACCGGTTGGAGCCCGAGTTCTTTCAGCTGGGCCACAGCCTGCGCGCTGGTCGGCTTGATCTGATCGGCCACTACCAGGACGCCGCGTACCTGAGCGTCCCAGGCCACCATCACCGCCGTTCCGCCGCGTGTCTGAGCCTCTTCCATGGTGGTTCGTAAGGCGTCGGGCACGGTCATGGACTGATCCGCGATCAAGCGTTCACGGCCCACCACCACCGTGTGTCCGTCAACCACCGCCTGGACGCCCAGCCCTTCAATGTTCTGGAAGGACTCGGGCTCGGGTAGGTGCCCCAGCTGCTGCGCGGCGGCATGCGCGATGGCCTGAGCTATGGGGTGCTCGGAAGCGTTCTCCGCCGCACCGGCCAGCCTCAGCACCTGGTTCTGATCCACCCCCTGTGCGGGAATCACACCGGTCAAGGCCATGTTCCCCGCCGTGACGGTTCCCGTCTTGTCCAGGACCACAGTGTTTGTCCGCCGGGTGGATTCCAGCACCTCCGGCCCCTTGATCAGAATGCCCAACTGCGCACCGCGTCCCGTGCCCACCAGTAGCGCGGTGGGTGTGGCAAGTCCCAGGGCGCACGGGCACGCGATGATCAGCACGGCCACCGCGGCCGTGAATGCCGTGCTCACGGGCTGTCCGGCCAGCAACCAGCCGACCACCGTGCCCACAGCGATGATCAGCACCGCTGGAACAAAAACCCCGGAAATCCGATCGGCCAACCGCTGGACCCTGGCCTTGCCGGACTGAGCTTCCTCCACCATGCGCGCCATCTGCGCCAGTTGCGTGTCCCCACCCACTCGCGTGGCCCGCACCACCACCTGACCACCCTTGTTGACGGTGGCTCCAGTCACCGCATCCCCGGAGGCAACCTCCACGGGCACCGATTCACCGGTCAGCATGGAGGCATCAATGGCGCTGCGGCCCTTCACCACGACGCCGTCCGTGGCCACCTTTTCCCCCGGCCGCACCACGAATTCATCCCCCACGGAAAGGGACTCCACGGCAACCCTGTGCTCGACACCGTCACGTAGGACGGAGACCTCCTTGGCTCCCATCTCCATGAGTGCCCGCAGTGCGGCACCTGCCTGGCGCTTGGACTTCTTTTCAAAGTAGCGTCCGGCCAGCACAAACGTGATCACTCCGGCGGCGACTTCAAGGTAGATGGCGCCCAGCCCGTCGGTGCGGGACAGAGTGAGCTCAAAGGTGTGGGTCATGCCCGGATGCCCGGCGTGACCAAAGAACAAGGCGATCACGGACCACAGCAGAGCGGCTGTGGTGCCCACCGTGATCAGCGTGTCCATGGTTGCTGCCCCGTGGCGCAGATTTTTCAGGGTGGCTCGGTGGAAGGGCCAACCGGCCCACACCACCACGGGGGCAGCCAGGACCAAGGACGCGAATCCCCAATAGTCAAACTGCAACGCGGGGATCATGGCCATGGCGATCACCGGGACGGAGAGGATGACCGCCCCGATCAAGCGTTGACGCAGGGAGTCCAGTTCCGCATCACGTTCAGAGACCATGCCGGTGTCGCCGGTGGGGCTGGCGCTCGCAGAACGGGTCAGCATGGCTTCCGGATGGCCGCCAGCAGCGGCGGACACGGGGCCGTCGTCGTCGTTCTTGTGGGGTGCTGCTGGTCCAGGAGTGGAGGCTGGCGGAAGTGTTGCGGTGTAACCGGCCTTTTCCACCTCCGCCACCAGAACGGAGGGATCAAGCGATGCGGGAGCCTGGACCGTGGCTTTTTCCGTGGCGTAGTTGACGCTGGCGGCCACACCGTCCAACTTGTTGAGCTTGCGTTCCACGCGAGCCGCGCATGATGCGCAGGTCATGCCGCCCACTGGAAATTCAAGGTGGACCAGGTTGGGTGGGGTGGTTGGTTGTTGGGAAGCCGTTGAGGTGGCCATGACGCTCTCTTGAGGTGATGGTTCGGTTGGTACATCCCTACATATACCCCCGTGGGGTATATGTGCGCAACGATGTGGGTCACGATGCCATAACCCCCGTTCGCCCGCAGGGGAGCGGGACTGCGGGCTCGCGGGCAGCTGGTACCGTAGTTCCGGAATTCCTGTACGCCCACCGCCCTGCTTTCCGGCGATCCACCGTGACCCACGGCCCAACCCGGGAAGGCAGCACGAAAGGACGACTTCCTAATGGGCAATCCCTTGCTCCGCGACTTCAATTCCAAGCACAACGACCGTTCAGCCGCTGCGCAGGCCCAGTACGGCCAGTCAGCGCAGTACGGCCAAGCTCCCCAGTACGGGCAGCCGGCTCAGTACGGCCAGACCATGCAGAGTGGTCAGCAGTACGGCCAGGCGCCGTCGGCCGAGCAGATGCAGGGCTGGTACAACGGCCCCACAGCCTCCGCCGAACAGACCGGCCGGATGACCCTGGATGACGTGATCATGCGCACCAGTCTCACGCTGGGCACCGTGATCGTTCTGGGCATCGTCGGCTGGATGGTTCCCATGCTGGCCTTCCCCGCCATGCTGGTGGGTCTGGTGCTCGGCCTGGTCAATGCTTTCAAGCGTGAACCTTCACCGGTTCTGATCATGCTGTACGCAGCAGCCCAAGGTTTGTTCGTGGGCGGCATTTCCGGGATCTTCCAGTCCCTGTACCCGGGCATTGTGCTCCAGGCCGTGATCGGCACCATCGGTGTGTTCGTGGCCGTTCTGGTGCTCTACCGCCTGCGTATTCTGCGCACCAGCCCGCGCCTGACCAAGATCGTGGTGGTTGCCATGATCGGTTACCTGGTCTTTGCCCTGGCCAACCTGGGTCTGTCCATGTTTGCCGGATTCAACGTTCGGTCAGACATTGAGATCTTCGGCATCCCGCTGGGTGTGTTCATCGGTGGTATCGCCATCCTGTTGGCCGCCTACTCCCTGGTCATGGACTTCGAGAACATCGAGAACGGCATTGGCCGCGTGGCCCGCAAGTACGCCTGGTCCGCAGCCTTTGGCCTGACGGTGACCCTGATCTGGCTCTACGTGGAGATCCTGCGCGTGCTCGCTTTGCTGCAGCAGGACTGATGACCTGTAGACCGTGACGGTCTGAGAATCACAACGACGGCGGTGCTGGCCTCCCCTGTGGGAGACCAGCACCGCCGTCGTTGTACTGCGTGGTTTCCACGGCCAGAACCGAGCCGCCGCCGCGGCTCACCGGAAGATCACGGCAGATCACCGGAAGGTCAGGGGGAGGGGGCCTCCGGGCAGCGTGGCGGTGGTCTGTGACTGGGAGCGTTCGGGGCGTCCCACAAAGAGCCAACCCAAAACCTCCTCGCGGGGCGCAAGGCCGTAAAATTCACCGAGGAACTCCGGGTCAGGGCTTTGCCGCGGTGACCACTGTGTGGCCCATCCGGTGGCGTAGAAGGCGGCCTCCAGCAGATGCCGGGCGCCCAGGGCCTCGCCGCGTTGAATGCGTTTGGGTAGTTCGGAGTCCTGCTGCGGTTGGAAGACCAAGGCCAGCGCCAAGCCTCCGTTGGAGGCAAAAGCCAGGGAACCACGGAAAGCCGCCAACCGCCGCATGTTTTTGCCCTTGAGGCGGGCGGTGTTCTCCGTGAAATCTGGAATGTTCTTCAATCCGGACAGAGCGGCCGCAAGATCGGGGGCCTGGGCGCGTGTGGTGCCCACCAAACGCCAGGTGAGAGGTGACTCCGGGCCAACGTGCCCCACTGCCGCGGCAATGATGTCCTCCAACTCCACCCGGGCGGGTGCCTCCGCGCTCAGTACGCTGGCTTGACGGCGTTGGGCAAGGATTCTCAGGAACTGGGTGGACATGATTCCATCATCGCATCTCAGTTTGTGAGTGACGGTCTTCACGATGTCCACCAACTGAATAAATCAATGCGAATATGGACCCCATGTCCTCAACCAGCTCCAAGACTGAATCCGGTCAGAAGCTCGCGCGCATTGCAGAGCCAGAACTTCCCGTGGGTTCCGAATCGGATTCCTCCGGTGTGTCCGTGTCCGTACGTGTTGCAGCCGCCTGGTCCTGGCGTCTGATTCTGATTCTGGCGGCTGTGGTGGTGGTCGGTTGGCTCATGACCTACTTCACCACCGTGTGGATTCCGGTTCTGCTGGCGGCCTTCCTGGCAGGTTTGGTGTCGCCGGCTGTCACATGGCTGCGCAGCAAACACTTCCCGTCGTTCGCTGCCGCAGCGTTGGTCGAACTGGGGCTGATTGTTGGCGTTCTAGGCCTGTTGGCCCTGGCAGGGCAGCAGATCGTGTTGGGCTTCAGCCAGCTCAGCGACTCCGCCATGCGCGGTATCAACACCCTCTTGGGCATGATCGAGGATCTTCCCTTTGACATCTCCACGGAGACCTTGAACCAATGGCTGGATCAGGGAGTCTCCGCCATCCAGGAGAACTCCTCCGCGATTGTTTCCGGCGCGATTTCCTTTGGTTCCACGGCGGGCACCATTGTGACGGGCACTCTGATCATGCTGTTCACACTGCTGTTCTTCCTGGCAGACGGGGAGAAGATCTGGTTGTTCCTGGTCAAACTGTTCCCGCGTCCGGCCCGTCCGGCGGTCAATGGTGCAGGACGCCGCGGCTGGTTGTCCCTGGTCCAGTACGTACGTATTCAGGGTTTTGTGGCCTTCATTGATGCCGTGGGCATTGGTTTGGGCGCCTTCCTGCTGGGGGTTCCCCTGGCAGTGCCCATCGGTATCTTGGTGTTCCTGGGTTCCTTCATCCCGCTGGTGGGTGCCATTGTGACCGGTGCCATTGCCGTGCTGGTGGCGTTGGTGGCCAACGGTCCCTGGATTGCGCTGGCCATGCTGGGCGTGGTGCTGCTGGTGCAGCAGGTCGAATCCAATGTGCTGCAACCCCTGATCATGGGCAAGGCAGTCTCCCTGCACCCGCTGGCCGTGTTCCTGGCCGTGGCCACCGGTTCCGTCACCGCCGGCATTCTGGGTGCTCTGTTCTCCGTGCCGCTGCTGGCTGTGGTCAACTCGGTGGTGCGCTACCTGGCAGCACAGGGTTGGCGCAATGATCCCGAGATTGCCTGGCAACCCAATTACTTCCCGTGGGAGATCCGCAAGCTGGCCAAGAAGGAAGAGCTGTCCCGGGAGCAGGTGCTCCAACAATTCCGCCGCTTTGCCCGCTCCAAGCGCAACCAGGAAGCGGGTGCGCAGAACAAGGAAGTGGAGAAGGCCACTGCCGAACGGGAAAAGGCACTGGCGGTGGCGGCAGCGGAGAAGGTTCAGGCTGCGGAGAAGCGCCGGGATGCCCGCTCAGCCACCGCGGAGATGGCAGACTCCGAGGACTCCACCACGGCCGTGGAAACTCAATCGGCCACCGCGGCCGAAACCTCCGAAGCCGCGCGGATGCCGCACGGTTTGGGCCGCGACGTCGGGCGTCCCAGCCCGGAACGTATTGTGGGCAGCCCCGACCACGATGGTTCTGAGTTCCCGCAGAACAAGGGGATGGATCAAGACCCCGGTGCTCACCCGGGTGCCCGCCGCGAAGCTGACATTGAAGATTCCGATACTCCGAACGACCCCGGACGTGCCTGATGACTGACCCCAACCTCCTCACCCAGGAGCCCACAGCAGCCCGCGATCTGGTGGAGACCCTGGCAGCTCTGCCGGTGCAGCTGGACGACGTCGAACACGCCGCCCAGCTGCTGCAAGGCGTCACCGAACGCACCCCGGTGGCACACTCCCGTGCGTTGTCGCGGATGATCGGCTCGGAGGTGTGGGTCAAGGCTGAGAATCTGCAGCGCAGTGGCTCCTTCAAGGTGCGCGGTGCATACAACCGTATGGCTCAGCTCGGCGAGGAAGAGAAAGCCCGCGGTGTGGTGGCAGCATCAGCGGGCAACCATGCTCAGGGTGTGGCCTTGGCCGCACGGCGGTTGGGGATCAAGGCCACCATCTACATGCCGTTGGGCGCCGCGTTGCCCAAGGTGGCAGCCACCCAGGACCACGGCGCAGAAGTGGTGCTGTACGGGGCCAACGTGGACCAGGCGCTCGCGGAGGCGCGGCGGGTGGCGGAGGAAACTGGCAAGGTTTTTGTCCACCCATTCGATCACCCGGACATCATTGCCGGACAGGGAACCCTAGGTCTGGAGGTACTGGACCAGGTTCCCAACGTGGACACCATCCTGACCGGTGTGGGCGGTGGCGGCTTGTTGGCCGGGTTGGCCGTGGCGCTGAAAGCCCGTGAGGCACAGGGCGGCCGTCCGGTTCGCGTGATCGGAGTGCAGGCAGAAAACGCAGCGGCCTATCCGCCGTCGTTGGCCGGGGATGCGCTGGTGTCCCTGGAAAAGGTGTCCACCATTGCTGACGGGATCGCCGTGGGGCAGCCGGGGCACCTGCCGTTCCAGATCATCAAGGAACTGGCCGACGACGTGGTGACCGTCTCCGAAGATCGCCTGGCCGAATCTCTGATCTTCATGCTGGAACGTAACAAGTTGGTGGTGGAACCCGCCGGCGTGGTGGGTGTTGCCGCCCTGCTGGACGGCAAACTGCAGGAGCTCTACGGGGATCTGGGGACCACGGTGGTGGTGCTCTCCGGCGGCAACATTGACCCCATGCTGATGCTCAAAGTGATTCAGCGCGGGTTGGCTGCTGCCGGGCGGTACATGACGATCAAGATGATGCTGGTGGATCGTCCAGGTGAGCTGACCCGGATCTCCGGGATCATCTCCCGCCAGGACGCCAACGTGACCGGTGTGGATCACACCAGGATCGGCGGATCACTTGCCATGGGGGATGTCTCCATCACCATTGACATGGAGACCAAGGGCCATGAGCACTCCCGCCAGGTGCTCAGTGCGTTGGAGGCGGAAGGCTACCGCCCGGTCGTCGTCCACTAAAAACTCCGCCGAAAACATGGTTTGACCCAAAATCCGAGCGATTTTTTGGGTCAAACCATGTTTTCGGCGGAGTTGTGGAGGGGGTCAGCCCTCGAAAGGCTTGGCCTCCAGGATCTCCACGGAGATCTCCTTGCCGTTGGGTGCCTGGTAGCTCACGGTCTCTCCGGCCTTGTGGCCCTTGATGGCCGCACCGATGGGGGAGTGATCGGAGAAGACCTCCATGTCGGAGTCTCCCACCAGGTCTTCGGCCACCTCCCGCGAGCCCAACAGGAAGGTCATTTCCTGACCAGCCACCTTGGCGGTCACCACCATGCCGGACTCTGCCACGCCGTCGTCGCTGGCCTTTTCGCCCACCACGGCGGTGTCCAGCAGAGCGCTGAGCTGTGCAATCCGGCCTTCGTTCTTGCCCTGCTCTTCCCGAGCCGCGTGATAGCCGCCGTTTTCCTTGAGGTCGCCTTCTTCGCGGGCAGCCTCAATCCGGTCCACGATCTCCTGGCGGTACGGCCCGGAAATGTAGTCCAATTCCTTCTTCAGGCGGTCGTAGGCCTCCTGGGTCAGCCACGCGCCCTGGTTTTCGGGGGTCTCAGGCACAATTGCCTTCTCTCTGGTCTTCAGGTGTTTCCAATGGTCATCAGTCACGGCCGCAGCGGGCCGATTCCGGGAACGCAACAGCCCCCGCGGAGTCGAACACCGGACCTACGGCCGTGTGGTCAGACACAAGAGTCTAACGGATAGGGCGTGATCACCAGCACTCTGTTGACCTCAAGCCGTTAGTTGCCACCGGTCTGACTACCAGGTTCAGGGAGTCAGTTCACAATCCAGCATTCGGTGACCTGAGCCGAGTTCGCCTGGTTGGTGGTCCGGATTTCCACGCGGTGAGCACTGGTTCGGCCCACCACCAGATCCGGGTCCACCTCTCCAATGGTGGTCTCCGTGTAGCCCACCACGGCGTAGTTGGAATTGAGGGCTTCAACTCCACACCGCACAACGTCCTCCGGGTCCTTGCTGACCTCAAAATCAGCGGTGATCCGGGCGGAGGAAATGAGCTCAAAGCCAACGTCTTTGGTGGCGGGTCGGTGAGCTCCTGCCACCACAATCCACACCACGAATGCACCGGCCACCACGGTTGCAACGGCCAGGGTCCAGATCAGTGACCGCCGGGACACCGTGCGCGAACCACGCCGGGCATAGCGCTGCTGAAGGCGAACGACGGCGTCGTCGTCCCCGGGCGGGGGTTGGGAGGTGGACATGTCTTCCAGTGTAGGGGCCGCTCAGGGGCTCATGCACGGCGGCGTAGACTGGTCCGCAGTGCCCGGAGCCCGTGAACGCAGCCGGGGCTGACGAGTTGACCACCGTGTTCACTCACGGATTTTTGAAGGAGCCTGTTCGTGCCGTCCTACGCTGACCTGCGCTTGTTGGCAGTCCATGCCCATCCGGATGATGAGTCCTCCAAGGGTGCGGGCACCATGGCGCACTACCGGCACCTGGGTGTGGAGGTCATGGTGGCCACCAACACCGGTGGTGAACGTGGGGACATCTTGAACCCGGCAATGGAGGGTGTACCGCAGGCCGAACGTGATCTGGCGGGTTATCGGCGCTCGGAGATGAGCAGGGCCGCCCAGGTGCTGGACATTGAGCACCGGTGGATGGGGTTCACAGATTCCGGGTTGCCGGAAGGCGATCCTCTCCCACCGCTTCCCTGGGGATGTTTTGCACTGCAGCCGGTTGAGATTGCCGCAGCGCCGCTGGTCAAGCTGGTGCGCGAGTTCAAACCGCACGTGATCCTGACGTACGACGAAAACGGTGGTTACCCTCACCCGGACCACATTCAAACCCACAACGTGGCCATGCACGCCTGGAAAACCGCGGGGGACCCGCAGGCGTACCCGGACCTTGGTGAGCCTTGGGAGCCATTGAAGATCTACTACGACAAAGCCTTCAACCCGGAGCGCTTTGTGGCTTTGCACGATGCCATGCTGGAACGTGGCCTGGAATCGCCGTTTGCGGAGCGGATTGCCCGCATGTTGGAGGCTCAGGACGCTGAAGGCAACACCGCCGCACTGGGTAAGCATCCGACCACCACCAAGGTGTTCTGCCCGGAATCCTTCACAGTCCGGGATGACGCTTTGCGGTGCCATGAAACCCAAGTGGCCCCTGACTCCATGTTCTTTGCGGTCTCTCCCGAGTTCCAGGCAGCCGCGTGGCCGTGGGAGGACTACGTCTTGGCGGATTCCAGGGTGGATGCTGTTGCACCAGAAACCTGCCTGTTTGAAGGCATTGTGGATCAGGTCAATCCCGTTCCGGACTATGCACCGCAGCCGGACTGGCAGATTTGAGCCTGGATTGCCCGCGGCCCGCATCCCGTATGACTTCTTGTGAAAGCCGAGTGACCCCACCATGTTGACCGTGTTCTTGGAGACCACAGCTCCCGCCGACCCCAATCAGCTCATGCCGGGGCTGGAACCCGAGCAGGTCAGCCCGGGAGTCATCGGATTTTTTGCCACGTTTTTTGTGGTGGTGGCGTTGGCTGCTCTGATCCTGGACTTCATGCGCCGTCAGCGCCGGTTGCGCTACCGGATGGCTTACGCGGCGGAACGGGAAGCGCAGGAGGCACAGGCGCAAGGGGAGTCCCAGGATGGGGCGGATTCGTCAACCAACGACGCCGAAGCCGCTGGCCTCTCCGAGCAGCGTCCCGGCAGCCAGGGCACCGGTGGGGAGAACGCGGCCGAGCCTGCGGATCGGTAGCCGTTCATCAGCGGTGGGGTGTGCCTGACTCTCCACGATGCGGCAGGACCGCCCAACCGCGCCTGCGCCGCAGCGTCCCCGGAGCAACATTCTCGGAACAAACGATCCTCAAAACTGCGCATCCCGCAGCACAGTAGGTGTGCTGCGGGATACGCAGTTGTTTCTGTGCGGGCTGTGGCACCGTCAGCTGATGACGACGCTGGCCTCTGCCGTGTTCACCCGGAAGGTCAGGGACTCCTGCAGGTACAGCTCCACGGTGTCCGCCGTGTGGGAGAGGTAGCCGATGGAGAGGTCCTGCCCCAAGTGCAGTTCGTAGTCGCCGCCGCGTTCAGAGATCAGAACAGCGCCTTCCAACGCGGGGGCCCACAGGATGTGACCATCCTTCAGCACGCGTTCCACGTGATCGTAGATGGGATAGCCGTGGTCGGTGGTTTCGGCCACCGCGGTGTAGAGCTCGGCGGAGAGCAGCAGCGAATAGGGTCCGGCAACGCCTGCAAGCCGCAGTTCGGAAACGGCTTTGGCCACTGCGGCGGGGTAGTCGCTGACGCTCTCAGGTAGCGCAATGGGGCTGTTGGAACTGGCCGGAGCAATGCCCTGGATGCCCACGGAGTCCACCCCGTGGAAGATGGCACGGTCTTCAGCCTGGGCAATGAGAGCCGCAGCGTCTTTGACCGGTTGCCAGTCGGAATCCGTGGCTCCACGCAGCACATTGTCCACGTCCTGCCGATTCACGGTGAAGGGAGTTCGCAGTTCAATCACGGGCAGAGAGCTGCGGCGCTGAGCGCGCACGCCATCAACACCGCTGGTGGCGCCCTCCACGTGCCCCGTGGTCAGGGCCGAGAACTCGGTGCCGGCCGGTTCCGGCATGTCAACAACACGGCGTCCGGCAATGTTTGCTTTGAAGGTCCGCCGGGCTTCCTCCTCAATTTCCTGCCAGGCTGCCTCAGAGATGGGCGCTAGTCCACGGTGCAGATTATTTGCGGTCATTGCTATCACCTGTTCTGGATAGTTGTTCGGAATCTTGTGGTGGGTACTCAGCGCAGGCTGCCAATACCCAAACTGCCGGAGCTGTCACTGATGGGCGAAGGCTGGTCTGCGGTTGTCACGGAATTGTCTTCCACCACCTGCTGTTGGGAGACCGCTGGCGCCCCGGCATCTGCTGCGGCCAGGGAGTCAATGTCATCCAACAGGTCCACCGATGGGACAAAGTATTTACTGCCCGTCACGGCCGTGGAAAAGTCCAGAATGCGGTCATGATTTCCGGCCGGGTTTCCTATGAACATCCGACGCAGCATTTCCTCCGTGATACCGGGATCAGCGGCGTAGCCGATGAAGTAGGTGCCGAATTCCTGGGCGCCAACTTCACCAAAGGGCATGTTCAGGCGGAAGATTTCTTGCTCTTCTCCGTTTTCATCCGTCACGGTGTTCAAGGCGACGTGCGAGTTGGTGGGTTTGACGTCATCGGGCATTTCAACGTCTTCCAGCTTGGAGCGCCCGATCACGCGCTCCTGCTCCTCCACGCTGAGCCGATCCCATGCGCCCATGTCATGTAGATACTTCTGCACAATCACGTAGCTGCCTCCCGCGTAGTCGGGGTCTTCAGCGCCCACGACGACGGCGTCTTGCGCCGCTTGGCCCTCCGGGTTGGCGGTGCCATCCACAAAGCCCAGGAGGTCACGTTCGTCAAAGAACTTGAAGCCGTGGACTTCATCCTCCACCGTGACGTGATCCGCCAAGCGCTGCATCACCAGTTTGGACAGTTCAAAGCACATGCCCAAGTTCCCGGCCCGAAGGTGAAACAGCAGGTCCCCGGGGGTGGAGACTGCCGTATGGCGGTCACCCACAATGGGTGCAAGTTCCGTCAGATGTGTGGGCGGCGGTACCGCGAACAAGCGGCTCCACAGGGAAGCGCCGATTCCGGCAACGCACATGAGTTCATCCTGGGGTGTGCGGAAGGAAACCGATTTCACCAGATCGGAGAGCCCCGGAAGAAAATCGCGGATGGCGTCTTCCGAGCCCTCATGCACCGTGAGAACCAGGAACATGGAGGCCTGGGACGGAGCTGCGACCACTTGTTGAGTTACCACGTGCTTCTCCATTCGACGGGGGATGGGCCGGTGACCACCACACTTGCATCCTAAACTTTGAACGCGGCAAATGCGTTTCTGGGTACCGCTGAGCGCATTTACCGCGTTCCAAGTTGCGGGCGCGTCCACAGTGTTTGGTTGGAGCCTGCGGTGGCGGTTAGCACTAGGGTGCAGTGGCTCAGCCGAACATGGCAAACATGATCGCAATGTAATGGCAGATGAATCCCACCACCGTCCAGGCATGAAACACCTCATGGAAACCAAAGGTGCGCGGTGCCAGGATGGGCCACTTCAAGGCGTAGGTCACCGCTCCGGCTATGTATGCCAAGCCACCCACCGCCAGCATGATGGTGGCCACCGGCTGAACGGGCCAGAATTGCGGAAGGTAGGCCACGGCAATGCAGCCCATCACCACGTAGAGAGGTGTGTAGAGCCAGCGTGGCGCATTCATCCACACCAAGCGGAAGATCACCAGTCCAAGGGCCGATCCCCAAATGATGGAGAGCAGCACGGTGGCATCAGGCATCAGGGCAATGGCAGCCGGGGTGTAGGTGCCTGCGATCAGCAGGGCAATGTTGGTGTGGTCCAGTCTGCGCAGGACGGCGGTGACGCGTGGTGACCAGTAACTGCGGTGATAGATCCCGGACACTCCGAAAAGCAGCAAGCCGGTCACGCCAAAGACGGCACAAGCCACGCGCAGTTCCACGGTGGGCGCCAGGACCATGGCCACCAGCACCATCACAAAAGCAACCGGTGTGAATCCGGCGTGAATCCAGCCGCGCCAGCTGGGTTTGCGGGGGACAGGCGGATGGGCCAATGTGGAACCGAGCTTGTGCAAGAACGGGGAGCGAGCCACGGTTTCCATGACGTCGGGGATCACGGGGGGTATACGACGTCGTTGTTGTTTGGGTAACTGCTGCGTCACCGGCGGGTGTTCGGTCACGGGAACCTCCTTGGTGAAAGTAAGTGATACCGCAGGGACCGTGAAGAATTCTAAGTCCCCAACTTGGGTGATGGCTGGGACTGTGAACCTGTAGACAGTCACTCAGGCGCTAGATTTGTAGTTGCCATGGGCACAAGCAGCACCAGCATGACGAGGAGGGTGGCGTGGCCAAAGCCAGACCGATTTACCGGCTCTATGAGCAGCGGCTGGCCGCTGACCTGGATCAGGAGCGCCTGCCGCACCATGTGGGTGTGCTGGTGGACGGCAATCGCCGGTGGGCCAAGCAGTCCGGTGGGTCCACGGAGGACGGGCACCGCGCCGGAGCGGAGAAGATCATTGAGTTCTTGGGCTGGTGCCGGGACCTGAAAATTCCCGTGGTCACGTTGTACGTGCTCTCCACGGAGAACCTGAAGCGTCCGGCGGCGGAGCTCGGTCCGCTCCTGGAAATCATCACGGGACTCACCCAGCGGTTACAGGAAGAAGGGATCTGCCGGGCGCAGCCCGTGGGTGCGCTGGAGCTGCTGCCGGAGGCCCTGCGCGATCGCTTGGAAACTCTGCGTTCGGTGACGGCAAGCAATGAAGGTCCGCATCTCAACATTGCCGTGGGTTATGGAGGGCGGCAGGAGATCGTGGATGCCGTCAAGGAGATCTTCACGGAGGCCATGGATCGCGGGGAGGACATGCGTGACCTGCTCACCGAACTCTCCGCCGAGCACATCTCCGAACACCTTTACACCAGGGGCCAACCGGACCCTGACCTGCTGATTCGCACCTCCGGGGAACAGCGGCTCTCCGGCTTCCTGATGTGGCAGTCCGCCTACTCCGAGTACTACTTCTGCGAAGCCCTCTGGCCGGACTTCCGCTACGTGGACTTCCTGCGGGCGCTACGTGATTACGCCTCCCGCAAGCGCCGCTTTGGAGGCTGAACTGCCTCCTGCACCGCCAGGGGTGCGCCAAGTCACATCCGTGTAATTCACGCCGAGTTCACGTGTCTGCCCCCATGTTGCGCTCCGGTGCGTGCCACCGTGGTCTCAGGCGGCCGGTGACCGACGCCGGTTGTCCCGACTGCAAAGGACGCCGTGATGACCAGCACGCACGTAGATCAGAAGCTCGAATCCGCCGTGACAACAGCAACGGTGGCACCCCGAGCGGGAGTCAAGTCCTACGTGGTGGACACCTCTGTATTGCTCTCGGACCCCCGGGCGATCCTGCGTTTTGCCGAGCATGATGTGGTCCTGCCCGTGGTGGTCATCACCGAGCTGGAAGCCAAGCGCCACGATGCGGAGCTGGGCTACTTTGCCCGCAAGGCCTTGCGGTTGTTGGATCAGTTCCGGGTGGATCACGGCAACTTGAACCGTCCCCTTCCGCTGGGGGATGAGGGCGGGCGTTTGATCGTGGAGCTCAATCACATAGCGGAGACGGTTTTGCCGCTGAGTTTCCGCCTCAAGGACAACGATTCCCGCATCCTTGCCGTGGCCAAAAACCTTGCCGATGAAGGCCATGACGTGTGCGTGGTTTCCAAAGACCTCCCCATGCGCGTCAAGGCCTCCGCACTGGGCCTTGACGCGGACGAATACCGCGCCGAATGGGTCACCGGTTCAGACGCGGATTACACCGGCATCCAAGAACTGGACGTTGACGACGACGCCGTTGCTCGCCTGTACGCTGACCAACCTGTGGCCATGGTGGGCGCGGAGACGGCACCGACCAACTGCGGACTTGTGCTGCATTCGCTGCGTGGCAATGCCCTGGCGCGGGTCCGAGCGGATGGCACCGCCAGAGTGGTTCGCGGCGACCGGGAAGTCTTTGGTCTGACCGGACGATCAGCTGAGCAGCGCTTGGCCATTGATCTGCTGCTCGACCCGGAAGTTGGCATTGCGTCCCTGGGCGGGCGTGCTGGAACGGGAAAGTCGGCCCTGGCGTTGTGTGCCGGGTTGGAAGCTGTCCTGGAACGCCAGGAACACCGCAAGATCATTGTGTTTCGCCCACTCTATGCAGTCGGTGGACAGGAACTTGGTTACCTGCCCGGCACGGAGGACGAAAAGATGAATCCCTGGGGGCAGGCCGTGTACGACACCCTGGGATCTGTGGTTTCCGAGAACGTCATGACGGAAGTGACCTCCCAAGGCCTGATCGAAGTCTTGCCCCTGACACACATTCGCGGGCGATCCCTCCACGATGCCTGGGTGATTGTGGATGAAGCCCAATCCTTGGAGAAGAACGTGTTGCTCACGGTGCTCTCCCGGATCGGTCAAAACTCCAAAGTGGTGCTGACTCACGATGTTGCCCAGCGGGACAACCTGCGCGTTGGGCGCCATGACGGCATCACAGCCGTGGTGGAAGCCCTCAAAGGTCATTCCTTGTTCGGGCACATCACGTTGACCCGCTCGGAGCGCTCGCCGATTGCCGCACTGGTCACGGAAGTCCTGGAGCGGGCGGAAATCTGAGCTGGTACCCGGGTGCAAGATCATCTGCGGCCGGGCGAGATTTCATTCAGTGCAGGGTTCCTCCCGTGCTCGGGGAGAACTCACCCGGTGGGTGGCTTCACCGGGCGAGCTGGGCGGCGTCGTCGTTGGTGGGGACTGGTACTGGAGCGGGCGAGGACGGGTATGGGCGCACAGCCAACCAGATGCCGGCCGCAAGCCCCGCCCACACGGGCAGCGTTGCCACACGCTCCAGGACGGGCGGTCCGGTGAGCACCACCCTGTTGGGGAAATCGGGCCCCAACAGCTCAGCGGCAAAGACCGAGGGCGCGGAGGTGAAAGTCCACAGCAGCAGCCCCACCACAATCACCGCCACACCCCACTGCCAGGCCGAGGCCGTGCGCGGGTTGGTGGGAATCAAGGCCACCATCAGCGGCCCCACCCACACCCAGTGGTGCTCCCAGGAAATCGGGGAAATCAGCAGCATCACCAGGGCGCCAATCATGGTGGCGGAGAAAACATCCCCGGCGCGCGAAACCCGGCGGATACCAAGAGCACCGCCCACAATCACGGCCAGAACCAAAATGATTCGCAACGGGTCAGCCCAGCCATCCGGCAGATTGAGCATTTGAAGAGAGCCGTTGAGGGACAGATTGGAAATACGGGCATCTTCCCCAACACGGCTGGTCTGCCACAACTGGGAGGTGAAGTAATCCCACACTTCACGGGGTAGGAAGAGCGCAGAAAGCACCACGGTGGTGGCCAAGCCCGCTGCCATGCCCACAATGGTGCGCCACCGGCCCTGGGCCAGCGGAACCAAACCCATGGCGGCCGGGGTCACCTTGAAACCTGCGGTGAACCCGGTGAGCACACCGCGCCCCCACACTTTGGACTGTGGTCTGGCCAGATCCCAGAGAATGAGAAGGACCAACAAGATGTTGACCTGACCAAAAACCAGTGTGAAATACACCGGGTAGAGGTTCCAGATCACTCCGAACAAACCCAGGAACGCCAAAACACTGACCACCGGGTTGGCACCGAACCACGGCCGGGAAAAGGGCGCCAAGCGCAGGATCACCAACACGTAGAGCCCGGTGAGAGCAACGCCCGTGATGGCCATGACGGTCCAGGCCTGTTCCAGCGTGAGTCCACCCAGGGGATAAAAAATCAACGCCGACAACGGCGGGTAGGTGAAGGGAAGCTCCAAGTCTCCAGCTGTGACCAGACTGGGCGCGTAGAGATCCTGGGTGTTCGGATTGACCCCGTGCAGCACCTGAGCGGCGCGCCAATACACTTCCATGTCCAGCCCCGGCCGGTCCCGGACCGTCAGAAGATACAACGAGCCCAGTACCGTGACCACGGCATAGGTGATCAGCAGCATGGTCACGGTACTGCGGGAAAGCCTGGCAGCGGCATGGTGACCGTCCCCTCCGGGCGCTGCGTGTGCGCGCCGGAAGGGGAGTGAGCGCAGGGACAACGTGCGGCGAGTAGTCATCAGGACCTTTGTACGGTGTGAGCGGTGGAGTCGTTGTCAGGTGGCCGGCCCGTGGCCGACTACCCACGGGACATGCCGGGAGACATCGGTCAGGTCAAAGGACACGGGGGTGAACAAATCATCCAGCAGGTAATCATCCACTGCTTCCAACTGCAGGCGGTGGCCGGCACCGCGCAGTGGGCCATCCAGCACGGTGGTGGCCACGCAGATGCCCGTCTCCTGATCTATTGCAACGTCTGTTGGTGCCGGCACCAAGGGGTGGCCCGGTTCCCTGGGGGTGTAGGCGATCCGCGGTGTCACGGTGGCGCGGCGGATGGTGCGTCCGGCGTCGTCAGTTTCCACCCGAACATGTGTGATCGCAGCCGGTGATTGCGCAGTGAGATAGGCCGGCGCGGGTGCAGAGCCCACCAGTTCCACCGGGTCCAGGACAGCCTGCCAACGTCCGCCGCCGAACACGGGGTCACCGTAGGCTGCCTCCGGGCGGCGTTCCACCAGACCGGAACGCCGGTACACCGGAGCCACCAGCGGTGGGGGCAGCAGCCAAGAATCAGGCCGGGAGGCCACGTAGAAATCTTGGCGGGATGCTCCCAAGTCGGTGGCTGTGTAGAGCGGGTGACCGTCCAGGGTTTCCACCCGCACGTCATGAGGCCGGCGAATCCACGCCCGGACGGGAAAAGGATTACGGTCCGTCTGAGCCCCCATGGAGGCGTCCCGGACCGGCTGCCCGGCGCCATCGGTACGGGAGACCGGCAGCAACCACTCCAACGTGAACCGGACGGTGTCCCAACGCCACGGTGAAGATCGGCACAGTGCCGCGAACTCTTCCGGGTCCGTGCTGGGGGAGGCTGTTGGCCTGCCGTACGGTCGTGGGGTCATGCCACCAGTCTAGAGACCTCCACAGGTGCCGCTGGCGATAACACTTCGGTGACCTTTGCCCAGGAGCACCGCATTCAGTGGGCGCAACGGGTCTGCGTGACTACGTTGGTGTGCATGGGTGAATATCTGATGCTGCATGCATCTGCCGGGAACTTTGGCAGCCTGGCCGCCACGTTCTGCGTGCTGCTCACCCTGACCGCCATGGCCTTGATAGCGGCATGGTTGATTTACGTGGACCTACGGGACCACAAACTTCCCGGTGTGGTGGTACGCCCGGCCTGGATAGGTTCCGGTGTGCTGTTGACGGTGGCTGCACTGCTCTCCGGCGAGCCCGGCAGAGTCCTTGGAATGGTTCTGGGTGCTCTGGGCATGTGGCTGCTGTACTACTTACTGCGTCGTATTTCCGGTGGTGCGCTGGGGCTCGGGGACGTACGCCTTGCCGGTCTGCTGGGGACCGTACTGGGTTTTGTCTCCGGGTGGGCTGTGCTGTGGGGTGTCATTCTGGGGTTCGTGGTGGGTGGACTGGTGGCTGTGGTCCTGCTGCTCAGTCGCCGTGCCCGGGCCACCGACCGCGTGCCTTTCGGGCCGTCCATGCTGGTGGGGGCGGCACTGGCCCTAGTTCTGGTATGACGCCCGCGTTGCTCTCGGTGCCGGGCTGCCGGTGCAGCACGGCCCGTATGACACCATCGAGGGAAGCAGCTCACCCCGATTGCAGCGAGTCACCACAGCTGCAGTGGCCGACCACAATCGCGGCGGCAGACCACAATCGTGGCGAGTCACCCCAACGGCAGGCAGGAACGTAATGCCCACACCAGATTTCATCTTGGAATTGCGCGCCAAGATCGGCCATGCACCGCTGTGGCTCACGGGGGCCACCGCCGTGGTGCTCAAGGACGACCACGTGCTGCTGTGCCGTCGTGCCGACAACGGACAGTGGACTCCCCTCACCGGCATTGTGGATCCCGGTGAGGACCCGGCCGTGACAGCCGTGCGGGAGTGCCAAGAGGAGACGGGCGTCGAGTGCGCTGTAGAAGGGTTGGCTTGGGTCAAAGCGGGTTCTGAGATCACCTTTCCCAATGGTGACCGCTGCACTTTCCTTGACCACACCTTCCGCTGTACCTGGGTCAGTGGGGAGCCCGTGGTCAACGACGACGAATCCACCGCCGTGGCATGGTTCCCCCTCAACGACTTGCCGTCCATCCGGGAGGATTTCCTGCTGCGCATCACCATGGCCGTGGAGTTCAACGGGCAGACCAAGTTCGTCACGCAGGCCGGATCGGAAAGGGCACCCATGAGCCAGAACGTCAACCATCAAGCCGCCGCCGAGACCAGCGTTTCGGCCAGCACCCTTGGCCACGACTCTGCCAACGGCCACCGAGACGGCAAAAGCGACCGCATTGCCACGGCCGATCTTTACGACGAGCGCGGTGACGAGTTGCAATCGGTGTCCCTGCAATTTCAGACCGTGGGAGGGCGAGAGCATTTCCACGGGCCCATCCGAAGCATCCGCTGCAGCGGGGACAACGGCCTGGTGAAGTCTTTGACAGCCACTCAGGGTGATGGTGCCGTGCTGGTTGTCGATGCCCAGGGCTCGCTGGAGAGCGCCATGATGGGTGGCAACATCGCTCAGGCGGCGGTGAGGAACGGCTGGGCCGGGGTGATCATCAATGGCGCCGTGCGTGACCGCGCGGAAATCGGTGCGCTTGATCTGGGGGTCAAGGCGCTGGGGAGCAATCCGCGCAAGAGCCGGAAGGACGGGGCAGGGGAGGTGGACGTGGAGCTCAGTTTTGGGGGAGCCACGTTCCGCCCCGGTGCCATGGTGTATTGCGACGATGACGGCATCTTGGTGGAGAGGTGACCACCTGAGCCCACACCAACCCGCCGGTTACGCATCACGGGTTGCAATACAACGGGCCATGGTCTGAAAACGGGCCCGTCCAGAATCACGTTGGCCCGCCCACCAGCGGTGGTGGGCGGGCCATCTCAGCTCTCAGCGGGCAGGCCCGCGGAAGTCACCGATCAGCGCAGCGCATTGGCGTTGCGCAGATTGGACCGCGCCATGGACACGGCCTCTCCGGCACCGCGGTTGAGTACGATCTTGCTCATGGCGGTGGCAAAACCAAAGACCTGATCACCCGTGATCTTGGGCGGCATGGACAGTGCGTTGGGGTCGGTGATGACCTCCACCAGGGAGGGACCGTTGTGGGCCAGCGCTGCTTGCAGTGCGCCCTCCACGTCCTTGGCCTTGACCACACGCTGAGCATGGAAGCCCAGTCCCTCGGCCACCTTGGCGTAGTTGGCATCCGGCACGTCAACACCGAAATCGGGCAAGCCATCCACAAGCATTTCCAGTTTGACCATGCCCAAGGTGGAGTTGTTGAACACCACCACGTTCAGGGGCAACTGGTACATGGCGGCGGTGACCAGTTCGCCCATCAACATGGACAGCCCACCGTCTCCGGACATGGAAATCACCTGACGGTCCGGGAACGCCACCTGGGCACCGAGGGCGTGCGGCAGGGCATTGGCCATGGAGCCGTGCAAGAAAGAGCCAATGAGGCGCCGCGTGCCCAAAGGTTGGATGTAACGGGCTGACCAGACATTGCACATGCCGGTGTCCGCCGTGAAGATCGCATCCTTGGCTGCCACCTGGTCCAGTACATCTGCCACGTATTCAGGGTGGATCGGCTGCAGCCGCTTCACATTGCGGGTGTAGGCCCCCACCGCGTGGTTCATGAGCTTGTCGTGGCGCTTGAGCGTCTTCTTCAGGAAGCTCTGGTCCTTCTTGGCGCTCAGCAGAGGCAGCAGCGCCTGCAGCGTGGGCAACACATCTCCCTGGAGCGGGTACTGAACATCCGTGCGCCGTCCCAGAACCGCGGGATTGCGGTCCACCTGAATGGTGGTCGTGTCCGGGAGGAACTGGTCGTAGGGGAAGTCCGTGCCCAGCATGATCATCACATCGGCGTCCTGAAGACCCTCGGCAGCCGCACCGTAGCCCAGCAAGCCGGTCATACCGACGTCGTAGGGGTTGTCGAACTGAATGGCATCCTTGCCGCGCAGGGAGTGCCCGATGGGTGCGGCCAGAATCTCTGCCAGCTTGATGACTTCAGCGTGTGCGCCGCGGACGCCGTGACCGGCAAAAATGGCCACCTTCTTGGCATCGTTGAGCACCTGAGCGATCTCCTGGATGCACTCCGGATTCGGCACGGTGGAGGCTGCCATGACCGGCGTCCATTGGGGGGTGTCTGCGGTGGCGTCCATATCGGCCACGTCTCCGGGCAGAGTGATCACGGAGACGCCGTTGAGCGCGGTGGCGTGCTGAATTGCAGAGCGCACCACTCGGGGCGCTTGCTGCGTGGTGGAAATCTGCTCGCTGTAGACAGAGCATTCATTGAACAACCGGTCCGGGTGTGTCTCCTGGAAGAACGACTGGCCGATCTGCGCGGAGGGAATGTGGGAGGCAATGGCCAGGACCGGCGCACCGGAACGCTGGGCATCGTAGAGGCCATTGATCAAGTGCAGGTTGCCCGGACCGCAGGACCCCGCGCAGACGGCCAGCTCACCCGTGAGCTGGGCCTCGGCGGCCGCTGCGAAAGCCGCCGCCTCTTCATGCCGGACGTGGACCCAGTCAATTCCGCCCTTGGCACTGCCGCCGGTCTGCCGGACTGCATCCACCACGGGGTTGAGGCTGTCTCCCACAATGCCGTAAATACGCTTGACACCTGCTTGCTGGAGCTGGGCAACAATCTGTTCGGCGAGCTTCACAATGCCTCCTCGGCTGGTGCCGACCCGGGGGAACCGGGCCTGATCAACACACCCAAACATGTTAGGCACTTCTAACGGAGCATGTCAGTGAGCCGGGTGTCACACACCCCCGCACAAAGGGGTCGGATGATGCGCCTGGGGGTTGGGTTTTTTCGCCCCACAGCGGGTGGGCGCCCAAACCCCACCCCCCCCGCCTCACCCGCGGGGGCGGCCGCGTTTAAGCGGAGGGGCCTCAG
>NZ_JAUNTS010000001.1:255111-411316 GCF_030538595.1 Kocuria sp. | reverse complement strand
TGCCCCCCGGGTCACCCCCCCCCCCCCCCACTGGGGTGGTAGGTGCCCCGGGGGGGTGGTGTTGGGCCCCCCATCAGCTGATGGGCGAACAAACCCAACCCCCAGTGACTCAGCCGCGTTCGCTGACGATTTTCAGCGGATGGGCATCAGGAGTTGGGTCCGGTCATGGTGGTCACGTCAAGTGCAGCGTCCAGCTGCTCCTCCGTAAGGTGGGTGCCATCCACGTAGCCCAGCTCAACCGTGGCCTCCCGCACGGTGACCTTGTTGGCAACGGCGTGCTTGGCAATCTTGGCCGCAGCTTCATATCCGATTGCCTTGTTCAACGGAGTCACGATCGACGGCGATGCCTCCGCAAGGAAGCGGCAGCGCTCCTGGTTGGCGGTCAAACCGTCAATCATCTTCTCCGCCATCACGGTGGAGGTGTTGGCCAACAGGCGGATGGACTCCAGCAGGTTGGCAGCCATGACCGGAATACCAACGTTGAGTTCAAAAGCACCGTTGGTGGAGGACAGCGCCACGGTGGTGTCATTGCCGATCACCTGAGCAGCCACCTGAATGGCGGCCTCACAGATCACCGGATTGACCTTTCCGGGCATGATGGAGGAGCCGGGCTGCAGATCCGGAATGGCAATTTCACCCAGCCCGGTGTTGGGGCCAGAACCCATCCACCGAAGATCATTGTTGATCTTCATGTAGGAATAGGCGATGGTGCGCAACTGCCCGGAGGCCTCCACCAGACCGTCACGGTTGGCCTGGGCCTCAAAGTGGTTGCGAGCCTCCGTGATGGGCAGCCCGGTCTCCGCCGCCAGTAGTTCAATCACACGGGCGGAGAAACCAGCCGGGGTGTTGATGCCGGTGCCAACGGCCGTACCGCCCAGCGGGACTTCGGCAACCCGCGGAAGGGAAACATTGATGCGTTCGATGCCGTAACGGACTTGCGCCGCGTAGCCACCGAATTCTTGGCCCAGGGTGACCGGAGTGGCGTCCATCAGGTGGGTGCGCCCTGACTTCACCACGTCCTTGAACTCCGCGGCCTTGTTCTCCAGCGACGTTGCAAGAGTCTCCATGGCCGGGATCAGCTCATGGGACAGAGCAGCGGTGACGGCAACGTGCACGGAGGTGGGGAAGACATCGTTGGAGGACTGGGAGGCATTGACGTGGTCGTTGGGGTGTACTTCCGTGCCGGTGCCCTCCAATGAACGTGTGGCCAAAGTTGCCAGCACCTCATTGGTGTTCATGTTCGACGACGTACCGGAGCCGGTCTGGAACACATCAATGGGGAAGTGTTGGTCGTAATCCCCGGAGGCCACCAGGTCAGCGGCGTCCTGAATAGCTTGGGAGCGTTCGGCGTCGAGCACCTCCAGTTCCAGGTTGGCCTGGGCTGCGGCTTTCTTCACCTGAGCCAGAGCCTTGATGTGCTGCGGCTCCAGGGTCTTGCCGGAAATGGGGAAGTTCTCCACAGCGCGCTGCGTCTGTGCCCGGTACAGGGCGTTGACGGGCACCTTGACCTCGCCCATGGTGTCGTGTTCGATGCGGAATTCAGCGTTGTTTTCAGCCATGACACCAGTCTATGGCCCGGAACACACTCCCGCCCACGCCGGTACCAGCTTGTTCCCGCGCACCGGGTCAGTTGGCCTGGAGTGCTTTTCCGTGTTGGTACACCAACTCCGCTTTGCCATCGGCCAGGTGGTAGAACAGACCCACAATGGCCAGATCGCCACGTTCCACGGCAGCCGCAATGGACTGTGACTGATCGAGGATGCGTTCGGCCACCAGCCGGACATTTTCCACCACCATGTCATTGACGGTGGTTTTGCCCTGGCGTTGCCCTTCCAACACGGCGGGGGTGATGCGCTCAACCAGGGAGCGTTGGAAGCCGCGGGGCAAGTCTCCGCTGTCCACCGAGGCTTTGGTAGCTGTCACCGCACCGCAGGAGTCATGGCCCAAAATCACCAGAAGCGGAACCTTCAAGGCCTCCGCTGAATACTCCAGAGTGCCCAAAACTGCGTCCGCCACCACCTGCCCGGCGGTGCGAACCACAAAAGCATCTCCCAGGCCCAAATCGAAAATGATCTCAGCAGCCAGGCGGGAGTCGGAGCAACCAAAGATGGTGGTGAACGGGTGCTGTGCCTGGGTCAGGGACTCTCTGCGGCTGGCGTTCTGATTGGGGTGTTCGGAATCCCCCTGAACAAATCTGCGGTTGCCTTCCCGCAGCTTGTCCCAGGCGGCTTGGGGGCTGAGCTGGTCCTGCGCAGCGGGGCTGTCCACATGCTGTTCCACAGTTGTCTCCTGAATGATGTTGATCCGGCACCGGCGGCAGTCACTGTTCGGTACCTGCAGTAGCTAAGGGGCAATTGCGGCCACTGTTCGGTACCCGCAGCAGCTATTCAGTGTCTGCAGCCACAACGGCCTGGGCGGCATGATCGAACTCTTCCTCCGTGGCGCTGCCCTTGAGCACCACGGTACTTCCATCCAGCTCACCCACCCAGGCGCGAGTGAGCTGACCCTGGTCATTTTCCTTCTGGTAGGTCTCCCAGGTGAGACCGTGTGCCTCACGGCTGCCGGTCTGCGGTGCCTGGTCCACGGTTTCCACCAGCCAGGTGGGATTGGCCAGGTCCGTTTGCACCAACTCAATGAACCGTGACGACGGCGTCACCCACCCCGCCTCCCAGCGGTCCACTCCATCTGCTGTATTGCCTTGCCAGCGGGCAAAGTTGGGGCTGTAGCCTTCGCCCAGGTCCGGAGCCAGCGGTTGGAACTGGGCAACATCCGCGGCGTAGGAGGCTTCCTGTGCAACGTTCACATCTGGCCGATACGTCTGACCGTCCGGACGCGGTTGCAGGAGGAAAAATGGAAGAGCCAACAACACCAGGACCGCCATGGAGATGATCATGCCGCGTGCGGGCGCGTTCACGCGCTGGGCCTGTTTGGCCGTGATCTGTGGTGTGAACTCCGGCGCGGCCTCTGATTCTGCGGTGCGCTGGTGTTCCGTTGGTTGGGGGTTCTGCTGACTCACGGGTTCCATTGTGCCTGGGCTGGAGCGTAACCACAGCACCGGCTGCAGGTGATGGCACCCAGCGGTCCCACTGCCGGTGTTTGGTGCGCCATAATCCGGCGCATGTGTTTTTCCGCGGCTACCCTTGAGGGAAGATCAACGACGACGTTGACCCCCGCGCACCGAAGGTGAGGAAAGCTGTGTCCCAGCAGACAAAGTCCACCAATGCCCCAGACCGTAACCTGGCCATGGAACTGGTCCGTGTGACCGAGGCCGCCGCAATCGCCGCGGGGCACTGGGTGGGGGCCGGTGACAAGAACAGCGCTGACGGTGCCGCTGTGGATGCCATGCGTTCGTTCCTCTCCACCGTGGATTTCAACGGAACCGTGGTGATCGGTGAAGGGGAGAAAGATGAAGCTCCCATGCTGTTCAACGGTGAGCAGGTGGGGGAGGGCTCAGGTGCTGCCTCTGACATAGCCGTGGACCCGATTGACGGCACCCGCCTCACGGCCTTGGGCATGAACAACGCCCTGTCCGTGATTGCCGTGGCTGACGGCGGTTCCATGTTTGATCCCTCCGCGGTGTTCTACATGGAAAAGCTGGTGGTGGGCCCGGAGGCCGCGGACTTTGTGGACCTGCGCCTGCCGGTCAAGCAGAACCTCCATCTGGTGGCGCGGGCCAAAGGTGTGCCCGTCAACCAGCTCACGGTGTGTGTTCTGGACCGCCCCCGTCACTCCGATCTGGTGGATGAGATCCGTAAGACAGGCGCGCGGACTCGCATGATCCTGGACGGTGACGTTGCCGGCGCCATTGCCGCCTGCCGTGAAGGCACCGGCGTGGACGTCATGATGGGCACCGGCGGCACCCCGGAAGGAATTGTGACAGCCTGCGCCGTCAAGGCCACCGGCGGTGTCATTCAGGGGCGTTTGGCCCCCACCGATGAGGCCGAACGGGAGAGGGCGGCCGCGGCTGGTCTGGACATTGAGCAGGTCCTGACCACCGATGACCTGGTGACCTCAGACAACTGCTTCTTTGCCGCCACCGGTATCACCGACGGCGACCTCCTGCGTGGCGTGCGCTACCACGGCAACCAAATCACCACGCAGTCCTTGGTCATGCGCTCGCGTTCCGGCACCGTGCGTGTGGTGGAAGCTGAGCACGTGGCAGCCAAGTGGGAGAAGTACGCGCGCCACTGAGGTGCTGGCGCCGTGCCCGCGCCACACCACGTACCTCAGGGACGCGCGTCCAGTCAGGCGCCTACATTGCCCAGTCAGACGCATACACTGTTGCCGCAGGAGTTTCCGCATTGCCCCATCAGACTGGGCATTGCCGGGCGAGTTCCTGCGCCGCTTCATGGGGCACCGCACTACTCCGTGAAGTGCTGTCCTCCGGCTACCCCGGCCGTGAGTGCCAATCACCGTCCAAAGGAATACGCACGCCGTGGCTCTGACCGTCAGTTCCAGCCTGAACCAGAAGACGTGGGATGCCACGGTCCGGGTGACCGGTGGTCACCCCAATCAGCTCTGGGGAATCGGGGCCGTTCAACAATCTGCGGAGGGTGTGAATCTCACCGTGGATCGGGTGTTGGTGCGGGACGCGGATGAACGCATGGTGGGTTATGCGCAGTTACTGATTCGGGAGGAAAGCAACAGTTTTCATGCCGAGGCTCATCAGGCGCATGTCAACCGGCCGGCCACCGTTCCGGCCTTCATGCAGACCCTGGCCGGCTATGTGGCGGACCGTTACGATGCACAATCGCTGACGCTGAGCGTGGACACTCCCGCTGCCCAACCTCTGACCGAGGCCCTGACCGAACGCGGGTGGAAGCGCCAGGAAACAGTGAGTGAGGGGGAGACAGGCCCCCGCCGCTTGCGAGTTCCGTTGGGGGCTGCAGATTCCGCACTGTCCGCCAGGCTCTCCGCAGACACTTTGGACCGTTGCCGGGCCGGTTTGAAAGTTTCTGATGTGGCGGTCCGGGAAATCACCGCCAACTCCGGCAGCGTCCGCGCCGTTGGCCTGAAAACAGGTCAG
This sequence comes from Kocuria sp., assembly GCF_030538595.1. Taxonomy (GTDB): domain Bacteria; phylum Actinomycetota; class Actinomycetes; order Actinomycetales; family Micrococcaceae; genus Kocuria. The sequence goes on along the minus strand of NZ_JAUNTS010000001.1, from coordinate 406,290 downwards.
ATCAACCACCTCCTGAAAGATCTGGGGCAGGATTCTTTGCTGCTGGTGGCCGCTCAGGAACGTCCGGATGAGCAACCAGAGGCGTTGGGCTACCTCTGGTTTGTGCACACCGTGGGGCTTGCCATGCTCTATCGCATCGGGTTCACCCGCAAAGCGCGGGAGTTGGGGATCGACGACGCACTTCTGCTCACCGGCGCGGTAGAACTGCAGAAACGTGGGGTCCAGCGGATGGACGGCGGTGACTCCGCTGACAAGGATGTTCCCACCGTGGTTCGTGAACTGGCAGACCGTGATCGAACGGTGCTGGGGACCTGGCGCAAGGACCTGGTGGAGGTGGCGCAACAGGCTCCGGCCCCCGTGTCAGAGCCCACCAAACGACGACTGTTCGGCCGCAAGAAGGCCCAAACCCCGGTGGCGGAGGTTCAGGCCCCGGAGGAACCTACGCCCCCTCGACGGGTGGATGAGGTCCGGCAAGCGGTGAGCGCAGATTTGGGGATTGAAACCACGGGGATCACCCCGGCCCAGTCCGATATTGCCCTGGGCGGCGGCTCAACTCCGGATCATTCCAGTGCTGAGGGGCGGACCCCCAGCGCTGTAGTCCAGGGTAACGGGGCGCGCAAGGGTGGCGTTGCGGCGTCGTCGTCCTGGGGTGCAGGCACGGACGACGACGGTCAATCTGAGGGGGCTCCGGGCGCCTCCGCCTCTGCGGGGGGTGCACCTGATGCCGTCACCGAACCTGCCGAGAACGGTGCTGCGGCAACGGGCAAGCCCGCCAAGCTCTCCAAGAGCCAGGCTCGCAAACAACGCAGGCAGAACAAGCGTTCGAGCGCTCAGGAGCAAAGCCCGGCCGAATCACAGGCCCCGGACGACTCTTCTGAAGCGGCTGAGGCTCAGCACGTCACCGCCGAACAGCCACAGCCGGCGCAGGGCCCCGATGCGCAGGACGGACCGGAAACTCACCAGCAGTCCAGCGCAAACCACCCCACGGACACCCTGGCCACCAGCGAACCGGTGACCGCGCACGGGGCGGAGTCCGCATCTGAACCGGAGCAGCCGCAGGATGCTCAAAACCGGACTGAGCACAAGCCGCAGCGGGAGGAATCAGGCGGTCATTCCCCGGACATCTCCCGGAAGGCCGATGCTCTGGCCCGGCAACGGGCGCACTCTCCGGCGGCGGACTCCGCCGATGGCCAGGAGCGCTCCGACCGGTACCATCCGGACGCGGGCAGTGACCGCAAGCGCGGGCGCGGTCCGTTTGCCTTCGGCAAGCGCGTGTACTCGGACAGCGTGCAGGCGTTCAAGGACGCTGCCGGACGGTAAGGCCGGGGTTCAGGACTCCTGGGAGGCGCCACCGCGGCCGCGAACCACGGCGCGTGCCTTGTTCCTGAGTGTGGCCACCATGCCGGGGGCCTTGGACTTGACAGTTGCAGCGGCCTCCCGCGCGGTTCGGACCCCGGTGTAGGCCGCGTACTTTGCGGTGGAGACCGGGAGGTCCCACGTTCCCGGGAACTCCACCGGCTGCCCGCCGAACTCCTGCTTGAACTTGGTGAACCCGTACCACTCATGTTCTGGTCCGGCACCTTCAGGTGCGGTGCCAAAGAGGTCAAAGTACTGGAGACCCGCCTCCTTGGCATCCAGGATCATCTGGACCACCAAAGGGGTTCCTGCCGCTAGTTTGCGGTGCTCGTAGTCCATGGCTGCGTGGGCGTAGACACGGGTGTCATCCGAGTCATAGGCAAAGGAGGCGCCAATGGGTTCGCCATCCAGCAGCGCCAGGTAAAGAACTCCCGCACCCTGCGGCATGAGCACCTTGGCGGCAGTCCGCAGGTAGTCATCCTGCTGGCGGTTGAAATGCTTGCGTTCCGCCGTCTGATCCAGGTACTTCAACAGGATGGAGATGGCTTCAGGGTCCGTGGTGGACGTGAAAGTCACGCCCTTCTTGTGAATGTTGCGGTACAGATTCCGCTTGGTGGACTTCATGTCCTTCAGCAAGGCGTCTTCATCTTTGGTCAGATCAATGATCTGGGTGTGCCCGGGCTGAACCTGGCGCGGGGAGAGCTTCAACCCACGTCTCCGTAAAGCAGCTTCCGGGGTCTCCAATCCATCCTGAATCTGTGCAAAGGCCGGTTCCACGCGAACAAACCAACAGCCGTGGGCTTTGGCTGCCCGTTTCAAAGATTCCAGGGCAGCGTCAAAAGCCTGCGGGGAATCGGCAATCGGACCGTACGGGGCGTAAAGATAACGGCCCGTGGCACCACCTTCCACCGTGGCCTGCCAGGAGTATCCGGGGCCCTGGTCCTTGACCACCGTGTGGCCCAGTTCAGCCTGGAAGTCTGCCCATGCCTTGCTTTGCAGAATGTTCGTCACGCGCTCAACTGTACCGGTGGGTTACGGGCCTGTGACGCCACGGACCTGTGGCTTAGGGCACGGAGCAGGTTCCGTTCGGGGACAGTTCGGTGGCGGAGCCGTCCTCGGTGCCCGGAGTGCTGTTGCCGGTCTCAGCGGGCAAGAGGGTCAGGCCGCGGGAACCCAGTCCGGCGCCCAATGCCATGGGGCTGGATTGGTTGACTGCACCCAGGGCAGAGGTGCCATCCGCGCCGGCCAACAGTTCTTGGACATCAGCGTGAAGCTGGTTGTAGTCCGGGTACGTGGGGAACATGGCGTCGTAATAGGGCGGGCCTGCCGCATATCCCACCAGCTCATGGTTCTGAGCCTCCAATGCCAAGTCCACGAACGATCCAATGCTGGACTGCGGGATGTCCGTTTCCACCACCTGCGTTCCGGCGGCAGCCAGCTCCTCGAATTTGGAGACCACGTTGATGGGGCTCAGCTGTTTGAGCATGGCCGTTTGCACGCAGCGCTGACGCGCCTGACGGTCGTAGTCAGAAGCTCCTTCGCGTGAGCGCGCGTACCACAGGGCGTGGAAGCCGTCCAAGTGCTGAACCCCGGGCTCAATGTAGCCGTCAATCGGGTTTGGCAGCCCCGTGATTTCGTTGGTGCCGCCGCCGATGGGGACCTCCCCACCGACGTCAATGGTGATGCCACCCAAGGCATCAATCAGCTGTTCAAAGCCAGCCATGTCAATCATGGCGTAGCCTTGCACCTCTATGCCCAGCACTCCGGAGGCAGCATCCATCATGGCTTCCGCGCCGGGGTCCTGCACATCACCGTAAATATCCGGATGGGACTCGGTGACATCCGTGTAGATGGCGTTGAGCAAGCATTCGTCCCCGCAGTTGTACCCCTCCGGGTAGAGCTCGTGCATGGGGGAGTCATCTGGGAACGGGGTGTTCTGCAGATTCCTGGGGAGGGAGATGGTCACGGTCTGACCGCTCTTGGCATCAATGCTGATCACGGTCATGGAATCCGGACGCAATCCCACTCTGTCTGCACCGGCGTCGGCGCCCATGAGCAAGATGTTGTAGCGCCCATCCACGGGACGGAAGGGGAGCCCACCACCAAAAATGTCCCCGACGGCGGCCCGCGTGACATTGATCAAGTGAGCCGTGTAGCCCAGCCCACCGGAGGTGATCACCATGGCCACAATGGTGCCCACAATCGTCACGGTGCGCGCTTTGTTGGCGAGCAGACCCGGTTTGACCAGCCGCAAGGCATCCAGGAACAGCAGACCCCACCCAATGGCCAGTGCCACCAGAACCAGGCTGATCACAGGTGCCGTCAACCCGTTGGTCACCAGGAAAATCAGCGGTGTGCGCCAGAACATGGCCGAGAGCAGGATGAGGACCAGGAGCGCCCAGCAGATCACCGTGACGGTCAGAGCAACGCGACCGATCTTCCGGTTGCCTGCCGCGATCTGAGCGCTGCCCGGCACCAAGAGCGTTGCACCGATCAAAAGACCGGCGCGCTTGTTGCGTGCCTGGGGAGAGACATATCGCGGATTGGCCATGGCCGCGGCCCAGGAACTCACCCTGGTGGTAGCACGTACGGAGCCATCGGCGGGAACTTCCCCTACGACGTCGTCGTAGTCATCAAAATCGCCGTAGCTGCCATTCTCACCGTAACTACCACCGTCCCCGTAACCACCACCGTAGCGGCCATTGTCACTGTAGTGACCGACGTCGTCGTAGTCACCCGATTCGTACGCATACTGATCGGCGACCCCGTCTGAGCGGTGGCCGCGGTTGTGCTGACGAAAGTCTTGGGGTCCTGTCACGGGGGTGAACGCCTGTAGCTCGGGGAAGTGTGGAGAGGCGTGATGCGCAAGTGTTGAACCTTGTGATCACACGATGGCAAAGCGCAAGTCAGTCGGACAAGCGCTCGCGGAGGGCCGCGCCTTTGGAGTGGGCGACTTGATTGAGGTCGTGGGCAAAGTGGTCCAGGGCTTGGCGCAACTGCTGCGCTTCCGGGTCTGTACCTGCGGCCAGGACACGTGCCGCCAACAGGCCTGCATTTCGTGCTCCGCCAATGGAGACAGTTGCCACGGGTACCCCGGCGGGCATCTGCACAATGGAGAGCAGCGAGTCCAACCCGTCAAGGGTTTTCAGGGGTACGGGTACGCCGATCACAGGTAGCACAGTGGTCGAGGCCAACATGCCTGGCAGGTGAGCAGCCCCTCCCGCGCCGGCAATGATCACGCGTAGCCCGCGCTCGGCGGCCTGAGCCCCGTAGCGGATCATTTCATGCGGCATGCGGTGGGCGGAGACCACGTCAACCTCATAGGGGATCCCCAATTGACCCAGAACCTCAGCGGCAGCCTCCATGACTGGCCAGTCCGAGTCTGAACCCATGACCACGCCCACAGCGGGTTGGGAGTCATCCATGCTGCTCTCCTTTGTCCATGTCAGCTCACGCTACCCCGCCCGGCTGAGCATCCGCCGGTAGGCCCATGTGGTGTTGCATGCATCAGTGGCCAGTGACTTTGTCCTTGAACGTGGGAGCCCGCTACTGGCCGCGCCGAATCATGCCGGCTGCGCGTTCGGCATCTTGGCGCAGCTGATCCATTTCCTGGGGGGAGCGGCCCGTGACATTGACGTGTCCCACCTTGCGGCCCGAGCGAACACTCTTGCCGTACAGGTGCAGTTTGGCCGTGGGAACGGCTGCCATGGCCGCGGTGAATCCTTGGAAAAGGTCATGGCATTCACCGCCCAGAATGTTCTTCATCACGGTGGCGCCGTCCGTACAGTCCGTGTCCCCCAGTGGGAGGTCCAGTACAGCCCTCAGATGTTGCTCGAATTGGCTTGTCACCGAGCCGTCCATGCTCCAGTGCCCGGAGTTGTGGGGGCGCATGGCCAACTCGTTGACCAGGAACCCACGGCCTGGCACGTCAAAGAGTTCCACGGCCATGACGCCGGTGACCCCCAATTCAGTGGCCAGGGTGCGCGCCGCCGCCGCAGCAGCCTGGGCCACATCAGGATCGAGCCCCGGGGCGGGGGCCAAGACTTCATCGCACACGCCCTCCACCTGAATGGACTCCACCACGGGCCAGGAGCGCACTTCACCGGATGGCGTGCGGGCCACCAATGCGGACAGTTCACGGCTGAACGGCACGGCTTCCTCAGCCAGCAGTGCCGGGAACTTCCCTTCGGCAAACCAATCAGCCGCAGTGGATTCCCGGGCCTCTCGGGCGGAATGGACCAGGAGCACGCCCTTGCCGTCGTAACCGCCGCGGGGGGTTTTCAGGACAACCGGCCACGTGTTCTGAGCAAAGGCCACCAGTTCTTCCACGGTGGCGACTTCTGCCCATCGTGGGTTGGGCAACCCCAGGCGTTGCACGGCCTTGCGCATCACAATTTTGTCTTGGGCGTGGACCAGCGCTTCCGGACGCGGCTCCACGTGGACTCCGGCACTCAGCAGTGCTTGGAGGTGTTCATTGGGCACGTGTTCGTGGTCAAAGGTCAAGGCGTCCAGACCATCGGCAAAGTCCATCAACGTCTTCACATCCCGGTAGTCGCCCACGGTGTGGGTAGCGGCTGCGGGAATGGCACAGCTGTCCGGGGTTTCTGCCAGCACACGCAGTTCAATGCCCAGAGCGGTGGCCGCCGGCCCCATCATCCGGGCCAGTTGTCCGCCGCCCACCACACCCACCGCGGGACCGGTGACAGGGGCAGGCGAGTTCCAGCGGCGGTTGCCGGAGGTTGTGCTGCCACCCAGGTGACTACCTCTACCCGCGTCACCAGTTGTGGTGGCGGTTGGGGTCTGAGGCATGGGCGAGCTGGGCTCGGAAGAGGTCGCGTTGGTCACGCCACCCAGAGTAATGCGCGTAGCCGTGATTATGATGGGCCCCAGCGCCGATCGGGTTGTGGGGCGCAGGCGCAAGATCCCGCACTGTGACGGGTGCTGCTTGGGGTGATCCCGGGTATCAGGCGCCATCCGCCCTAGAGCATTTGGAGCCTGCTGCACATGATCAACCGTTTCAAGGCCATTTGGCACCTTTTCATGGCGGAGCTGATGAAGTTCGGCGCCGTGGGTGGCCTGGCCTTCCTGGTCAACGCCGGTGTGGTCTGGATTCTGATGCACACGGTGTTTCAAGATGGCGGCCACGTCAAAGCCAAAGCCATTGCCACGGTGGTTGCCACGCTGTTCTCCTGGGTGGCCAACCGCTACTGGACCTTCCGGGACAAGCGCCAGTCGGACACCAAGAAGGAACTGTTCCAGTTCTTGATCGCCAACGGCATTGGCATGTTGATCGAACTGGGTTGTGTGGTGGTCAGCTACTACGTGCTCGGATTGACCAGCCCCACGGCCTCCTTCATCTCCGGCACCATCGTGGGAACGGCCCTGGGCACCATTTTCAGGTACTTTGCGTACCGATTCTGGGTTTATGCCGTCAAGCTGGACGACGAACCCGGGTTTGCGCCCTCCACCACCTCGGAAATGGCAGCGATCACCGGGCGGATTCCCGTGGTCAAAGCCAAAACGACGGCGCCCTCCACACCTTCCGACGGCACCGATTCAGCTGCCGCGGACTCGAACACCACCGGCCCCACCGGTCGCTAGTCCCACGGCCAGCTGAGCACCGGGGTGCTAGGTCCAGGCCAGCTGCACCTTTTCCGAGGCCAACAGATGCTCCACGTTCTCGGGTGTGCGATCCGTGATCACCACCGCTGTGCCGGTCATCCAAGCTCCTAGCGCCCCGGCCAGAAGCGCCGGTGACCAGGTGGAGCTGTCCAGATGCACCGCTGTGACCGGGGAGTTGTGCGCCCCCAGCTGGTCGGCGTGCGTGGTCGCCTGAGTCAGTAGATCACCTGTGGTCCACAGCAGGGGGCCTGCGACCAGAGCCGGCTGAGATTCCGCAGGCGCAGGCACAGCGGAGAAATGGTCTCCGTGGGCCCTGACTTCCGCACAGAAATCAATGGCTCCCGGCGGGAGCTGATCTTGCGGGAGGCTCATGGCCAGTGCCGGATAGGCCAGCAGCATCAGATCATCGGCTTGGGCCTGGAACGCCGGGTTCTGGGCCATTGGTGGCGCAGTGCGTGGGGGAGTGGGCAGATCTGGGGCCTCGCGTGGGGAGACTGCGGTCTGGTCGTGTGCTTCCACCGCCCGGTCGCCAGCTCCCACCACCTGATCATGTGAGTCTGCCGGTGCGTTGCGTGAATCCACCAGTGCGACGGCCAGCGCGGCCGGTTCGCCGGCACCCACCGACGATTGCGATTCATCCGGTGTGCGGAGTTCCACTGTGGCGCCTATGCGCCACGCGGCAGCCATGACCACGGCATTGCGCCAGTGCATGGAGGGCTCCACCAGGGTGCGGTCACCGGTCATCAGGCCCAGATCATCCATCAGGAGGTTGGCAGTTTTTGCCACCCAGTTTTCAAACACACGCCCGGACAGCTCCACTCGGCCGCCGTCGTGCCCGTAGAAGACCACAGCCGGAGTGGGCTGAGCGGCCAAGCGCTCAAAAATTGCTGACACCGTGCGGGGCCGGTGGTGGCTGCTGGTGGGCATCATGGGCATGGGACCTCCCGCGGTGGCGGTGACTTCCGGGGGTGACGTGCAGTGATTGTGCTCGTCCAGCCACACGTTCAAGAGTCCTGAACGGTGATGTTCAAGTTGTCAACTTGAAATTCGAGCTTGACGATTGAGTGCTTACAAGCGTGTAATTAATTCAGTGGCGAGGTGCCGTAAGCCCCTGACAGGTGCTCGGAAGCCCCCGAATCGCAGACTCTAGAAGTCTAGGTCAGCGTGTCCCCGAGCGGAACCAGTCCGGACCGCACTCGCCCCGGTGGCTCCTGCAGCCGCCACCCCTGGCCAACTGACCGGAAGGAACACCATGGGAGAGCCCGCCTACAACAACGCCGAGGTGGCACAGGCCGCACGGCGACGGCGGGGAAGCCGTTCTGTTCCGCAGGATTGGTTCCTGGACCCGGTTGATCCTGATGCCGCTCAGCGCTATTCGGACTCCACTCAGTCGGCGCAGCGCCAGTATGTGGGTGCGCCGGAGTCATCTGAGCAGGTTTCGGATGCCGCCGCGGTGCCAGGTTCCATCTGGCAGGCAGTGGCCGGTGAATACGGGACCGATGGCGATGAGGGCGAGCTGGCCTGGCAAACTGACGCACTGTGCGCTCAGACCGATCCGGAGGCATTCTTCCCGGAGAAGGGCGGATCCACTCGGGACGCCAAGCGCGTGTGTGAAGCCTGCCCCGTGCGTTCAGAATGCCTGGACTACGCCATGGCGCATGATGAGAAATTTGGTATCTGGGGCGGTTTGTCCGAACGGGAGCGGCGTCGCCTGCGCCGCGCCGGGCGCTGAAGCTCCCAGGAGCCAACCCGTGGCCTCCACGTCTTCCGAAGCTCCGCTGGCGCGACTGTGCTCCCGCCAAGGCTGCAAGCGTGAAGCACTGAGCACCCTGACTTACGTGTACGCCGATTCCACTGCGGTGATCGGTCCGCTGTCGGTTCACAACGAACCCCACGCCTATGACCTGTGTGAAATTCACGCGGCGCGGATGACGGCCCCGCGCGGGTGGGAGGTTCTGCGCGTGGAAGTCCCCGTGCCCGGGGAGAGCCTGACGGCTGCGAGCCACGCGAGTATTACGGAACTGACCCCCGGCCTCAGTCGGACTCCGGCGGACCAGAGCGCTCAGCCAGAGCGTGAACGGCCAGTGGATCGCCTGCAATCAGTGGACCGGGTGCGATCAGACGGCCCGCGAACCACGTCCACCCCGACTGATCGGGAATCCTCTACCGGTGCCCGTGCAGCGAACCAGACCAGCCCGGAGAACACACCCAGGCTGGCTGCGGTGCCTGATGCGAGTCCATCATCGGCTTCTGCTGCCGAGCCTTCTGAGCTTGAACCCTCCGAGCTTGAACTTTCTGATCTTGAACAGGGTGCCGAACCTTCCCCCCAGCCTCCGGACGGTGCTGAGGATTCCGACCGTCAAGGATTCCCGGAAGACACCGAGCAGTTTTACGATGATGAAGACTCACTGGTGAATGAGATTTTTGCGCGGGACACCCCCGACTCCGCCGCAAACAGTGACGCCACTGCGGATCAACCGCGGGGAATGCGGATTCCGCACCTGCGTCGTCGTCCGCGGCGTCACACCTGAGCCCCCAGAAAACAAGACAACAGAACTCCAGCGGGAATTGGAAAGACGCCTCCCATGACTTCAACTCCCCCCACCTCCCCCTCGGACTCAGAGCGCACCTCCACAGCGCAAGCGCCTGCCGACGGGGCATCGCAGCCACCTGTAGTGCGAATGCGGCGGGGTGATGGAGTTTCTTCCCTGTCGCCTGCGTTGCGCGCCGTGCTCCGGTGCCCCATGACACGTGCCAAACTTGTGGCCGTGGACGAGCATCATCTGATGAGTGAACGCCCGTTCCGTGAAGGTGTCCATCCAGTGTTTCCCGTGACAGACGGGATTCCGAATTTTCTACCCTTGGCCCAGACCTCTGACGCATAAGTACCGTGGCCGGGGTTGCCTTGAAGGAAGTACCCCGTGAGCCCTCGACGACGCCACAGCCAACAGCCCGCTGAATCCAACACTGCGCCTGCGGACGCACACGGCGATTCTGAGAGTGCAGTGGCGAACACCCGTAACGGTTCACACCAGGATGCTGAGGGATGGAGCCGTCTGGGGGCTGCGGTAACACCCACCGGTTCCATGGATCTGCTGCGCAACATCCCTACGGAAACGGGATCCATCCGCGCGGTGGCCGCGGAGCCCGCGCCCGATCAGCCCGCTGGCGGGCCGTGGGCGCGGGGGCGGAGCGGGGAAGCCCCGGTGAGGGATGCGGCACAAGGCCGTCAAGGCAACGACGCCGAGCCCGGGCAACCTGTGGCCTCCACCCAGGCCGACCCCGACCGTGATGCTCCCGCGTGGGATCGACTGTCCTCGGGGCGCACGCGGGAGGACGTGACGGGGGCAGCTGGTCAGTCTTCGGTGATCAGGATTTTGACCCGAATCTTGGTTGGAGTTGCGGTGCCGCTCGGTCTGCTGGCACTGGCTGTACGCCTGGTGGCTTCCCCCATGTTCTTGTGGGCGGAGTACCACCGCCCCGGGTTTCCGGAGGACCCCTACGGATTCGGTCCTGACGAAAGGATGAGCCTGGGCTCTCACGGGGTGGACTACATCCTGAACTGGGCACCGTCCAGCTTTCTGGGGGATGTCCGCACCGCCAATGGACTGGCCTGGTTCCGTCCGGAAGAAATCTCCCACATGACGGACGTGAAGTACGTGATGCAGTTCGGCTTGGGGTTCGCCCTGGTGGTTGTGCTGCTGGCAGCGGTGTCTGTGCTGCTGCGGCGTCGGCAGGATGCGGCGGGGCTGATCCGTGCTGCAGTGCGCGGAGCCTGGGTCAGCATTGCCGCATTGGTGGTGCTTGCGGTGGTGGGGGCACTGTCCTGGGAATGGTTCTTTTCCACCTTCCACGGCCTGTTCTTTGCCGATGGCACCTGGACTTTCAGCCTTTCGGACACCCTCATCCGGCTGTACCCCACCCGATTCTGGGTGGATGCTGCGGCCACGGTGGCGCTGTTGACCGTGGCGGGGTGTGCGGTGGTGATTGTGTGGGGCCGGCGGGCGTTACGACGTCGTCACCTCCGGTGAGGGTCTGAGCAGGTGAACTCTGGTCACAGATGACGTGGTGTGGTCACCCGCAGTCAGATCCAGCTGGGGAACCACATGCGTTGGTGCCAGGATTCGTACGGGATGACCTGGGCGGTCCAAATGGGCCAGAAGTAGGCAGCCACAGCCAACACCAGCGCCAGCCACACTTCGATGACCCCCCAACTCACCCAACGGTGCAAACGGCTGGCGTCCTGCGCTGGAATCAACATGCTGATGCCAGCGGCCAGCAGCAAAACCATGAAGGGCAGATACGGCAGTGCGTAGAAGTAGAACTGGGTACGTTCCGGGTAGGCAAACCACGGGAGCCAGCCCACGGCAACCAGGGCCATGGGGGAGAGGATCCGCCAATCCAGGCGCCACTTGCGCCACACGATCACCAATACCAGCAGGGCGATCATGACCGGAATGGCGCTCCACCAGATCACGGGATTGCCCAGATTCAGGATGGCCTGGGAGCAGTTGGAGGCCGTGCACCCCGCTTCGCCCCGCTGGAATGATTCGTAGAAATAAGAGGTGGGACGGCCCAGAATCGGCCACTGCGCTGGACCGGCCATGTAGGTGTGGCCGGAATCCAGGCCCACGTGGAAGGCGTAAGCCGCCTTGTGGTACTCCCAGAGCGAGCGCAGTGAATCCGGAAGCCACTGCACTCCCTCACCCGGGTTGTTGACCGCCCACTGACGGTGATAACCACCGGACGTGCTGAGCCAACCCACCCAGGTGGACACGTAGGTCACCAAAGCCACGGGGATCATGGAGACAAACGCAAAGACGCCGTCTTTGAGCACCCCGGCGGGTAACCAGGCGGTGATCCCCGCCGTGCGGCGGGCACCGATGTCCCAGAGCACGGTCATGATCCCCAGCACTGCCACAAAGTACAGGGCATTCCATTTGACGCCCACGGCCAAGCCGCAGGAGATGCCCGCAGCAATGCGCCACCAGCGGATGCCAAGCCAGGGGCCCCATGTCCACGGATTGCGCGAGCTGTTCCGGGATTGTTCGGTGAGGCGTTTGAGCAGGCGTTTTCGGCCGTCAATGCGGTCCAGGAGAAGAAACACAAAAGCCAGCAGGATGAAAAAGGCCAGGAAGATGTCCAGCAGGGCAAGCCGCGAATGCGTCAAGTGCAGTCCATCAACGGCCAGCAGTGTTCCGGCAATGGCAGCCACCACGGGGGAGCGGAACATCAACAGCGCCGCGATGACCACCAAGGCGATCATGGCGGTGCCGGCAACGGCCGGGAAGAACCGCCAGCCAAAGGCATTGTCCGGCCCAAACAGCACCATGCCCAGGCAGATCAGCCATTTGCCCACCGGTGGATGCACCACAAAAGAGGCATCTCCCGTGGGGTCAGGCACATTGCCGCTGGAAAATCCGCTGTCGGCGCCATCTGGCCACTGCTGCTCAAAACCGGAGAGCACCAAGGACCAGCCGTCCTTGACGTAATAGGTTTCGTCAAAGGCGATCTCTTGCGGGCGGCTCAACTGCCAGAACCGCATGGCTGCACCCAAGATCACCGGCAGGACGGGCAGCAACCACATCCAGGTGGCAACGGGGGGCCAGGAAGGCAGCAGCTTTTCCCGCAATTGCGCGGTGTCCACGGCCTGCCGGGCAGGGGTCCACGCGCTGGATTCGGTGGCCGCACCGGTGGTTGTTTCAGGTGCTGGGGGGGATGATGTCACGGCCGTCATGGTAGGGGAACTGTGTGGGAAGTTCTCGGCTGAATGGGCAATGTCCGGCCTAGAGTTGACTGCGTGACTTCTCAAGACCGCACCGAGCCGCACCACACCGCACCCTCCAGTCCCGCTCAGGGCAGCCCGAGCACCGACTCAAGAACCAGTGCAACAACCGGCAAACTGCTGCCTGCGGGTGCACTGGTGCTGGCGGGCACCCCCATTGGAAATCTGGGTGATGCCACACAACGTCTGCGGGAGGTATTGGCCACGGCAGATGTGATTGCGGCCGAGGACACCCGGCGAACCCGCAAACTGGCCAGCGGCTTGGGCATCACCCTGCGGGGGCGTTTGGTGGCTCATCACGAACACAATGAGGCTTCCAGCGCCGGCGAGCTGCTCACCGAGGTGCGCACGGGCCACACCGTTCTTGTGGTAAGCGACGCCGGGATGCCCACCGTCTCCGACCCCGGTTACCGCGTGGCAGCAGCAGCCGCAGCGGAGGGCTTGCCCATCACGGTGCTGCCCGGACCGTCGGCCGTGCTGAGCGCTCTGGCGGTTTCCGGACTGCCGAGTGATCGTTTTGTGTTTGAGGGCTTTCTGCCACGCAAAAGTGGTCAGCGGGAAGCAAGGCTCACCGAGCTGGCTACTGAACAGCGCACTATGGTGTTCTACGAAGCCCCGCATCGGCTGGTGACCATGCTTACCGCCTTGGAGGAAGCATTTGGTGGGCAGCGCCCCGGTGTGGTGGCGCGGGAACTGACCAAACTTCACGAGGAAGTGCTGCGCGGAACCTTGCGTCAACTGCGTGAACGCGTGGAGGCCGACGGCGTCCGCGGCGAGATCGTGGTGGTTGTCCAGGGGGCACCCGCCCCCGAACCCGAAAAACCCGAAGACCTGGTGGAAGAAGTGGAAGCTCTGGTGGCCGACGGTGTGCGCTTGAAGGATGCAGCCGGAGCCGTGGCGGGCGCTCGCGGGGTCTCCAAGCGTGAGCTCTACGAATCAGTGCTGGTTGCCCGCGATCACTAGGCTGAAGTCAGTGTGAGGCTTGCTGGTGCCGCGGGTGTCGCGGTGGTTGGATTCCTTTTCACCTGGTGACTGGCTCCTAGGCTGGGTGCCGCTGTTCGTTGAGTTGGCTTGCATGCGTATTGCCGTCACAGGGTGGGAAGGACCGGTCGGCGTGACTTGATAGGAGCGTGCAGCTGCCCCACTGAGGTTTGTCCACCGACCGGCCCGACCGTTAAACCCCCACTCGAATTCAAGGGAGGCAACCACCATGGTGGTACTGATCGGCGCTGACGTCCACAAGAACTCGCATACCTTCGTCGCCGTTGATGCGGCAGGCAAACAGATCGGACAGATCACTGTCCGAGCGACTCACAGCGGTCACGAGAAGGCTTACCGCTGGGCCAAGAAGTCCTTCATCGACCAGGACCGCCGGTGGGGGGTGGAGGACTGTCGCCACCTCACCGGTCTTGTTGAACGCGACCTCCTGGCCCACGGTGAGCCGGTGCTGAGGGTGCCGACGAAGCTGATGGCCCGTCAACGCGCTGCGGTCCGGACTCGGGGTAAGTCCGATCCGATTGATGCGCTCTCGGTTGCCCGAGCGATGGCCAGAGAAGAAGATCTACCGATCGCGTTCACTGATGAGCCGGCGCGGGAGATCAAGCTGGTCCTGGCACGTCGTGAAGACCTGGTCGCGGAACGGACTCGGGTGATCAATCGTCTGCGCTGGCATGTGCATGAGCTTGATCCCGAACTCGACCCTGCCCCACGGGCGCTGATTCACCGGCCAGCTCAGGCACGGGTGCAGGCAGTGATCGAGGCCAGTGATGGGATCGTTGCGGAGATCGCGGGTATGGTTCTGGCTGATCTGCAACGGCTCTGTCTAGCGATCAGGCAGCTTGATACGCGGCTGCGGGTCATGGTGGGTGAGGTGGAGCCGGTGTTGCTGGAAATCCCCGGATGCGCGCAGCTCTCGGCTGCGAAGATTATTGCTGAGAGCGCTGGGATTAAACGGTTCTCTACGGAGTCGAAGTTCGCGATGTACGCCGGTTGCGCCCCGATCCCGGTCTGGTCAGGTAAGACCGAGGGAAGAGTTCGGTTGAACAGGGGTGGGAATAGGCAGTTGAACTGCGCGATCCACCGTATCGCGATCACTCAGGTCCGTCTTCAGGGGCCGGGTAAGGAGTATTACGAACGTCTGCGTGGACAGGGTAAGACCGTGATGGAAGCCCTGCGTTGCTTGAAGAACGCGATCGCCCGACGTATCTGGCGCAGTCTTACCCGAGCTCATGCTCAACCCCTCACGGATACCCCGATTCCCTTGAACCCCACCTCCACGGCTTGCATTCCCCAAGCCGCTTGACATAGGAGATACACATGAACTCACCTGCGGACCCTCTGCCCTCACCCATCGGTTCAGTGCCCGTTCAGGTCATCACGACGCCGGGCTGTCACCTCTGCATTGAAGGTCTGGCCGTGGTGGAGGCAGCAGCAGGGGAGTTCGGGGTGCAGTGGGCGGAGGTTGCCTTGGCGGAGGTTCCCGATGGTTCCGACAAGGACCGATGGTCTGTGGAGGTGCCCGTGCTGTTGATCGACGGCATCCAACGCGACTTTTGGCAGATCGACCCCCGCAGGCTGCGCCGCCTGCTGCGCGAACGCACGGGAGGCGCAGCGGAAGACCGGTGATTGTGTGGTCGACCTGGACCGTGTTTGACCCTCTAAATCCTAGAGCTGGCGTTGGTGAGGCAACCGCATGGGCTTTGGCTCTTGGGTATGTCACGCCGTGCAGGAGTTCCTGTCAGCGGGTGGATGCGGTGGGCTACTTGTTGGGCTTGGCGGAAACGTAGAGCGTGATGATGCCCTGCACCACCACCGTGCCATCGGTGCGTAGAGCTTTGACCCGTACGGGAACGTCCCCGCCGGCTTCCCAGCGCGCGGGCTCGGATTCGGCCACACACAACAGGTCCGTGGTGGCTTTGGCCGGGTAGGTCAGTTCCATGCCTCGGGGGATCCAGCGCTGAGTGTCCGCCACGGTGGCCTCCGCCAGTAGGCCCATGGCAGCCTCCAGGCCGTTGGCCACAGCGATCACGTGGAAGGTCCCAATGTGGTTCTGGACGGCGCGGCGTTTCCGGATACTGAGTTCGGCATAGTGGGGGCGGACTTCCCGTACTTGCGGTCGAACGGTCCAGAAATACGGGGCGAACTGCGCATAGGCCAAGCTGAAGAGGCGTTTGCCCAGGGGAAGGGCCGTGAGGCGCTGATACTTCTGGAAAGTTTGGGTCATGTGATCCACGATACGTGGTGGGTGGGTAGCAGCGATCACCACTGAGTCCGGGGTCTGCCGCCGGATTCGAGCCCGGCGGCCAGGTCTGGGACAATGGCACTTATGCCTTCTCTCAAAGCGCCGTCCTCGGCCACCGTGCATCTGTTGCGTCACGGCCAGGTCCACAACCCTGACCGGATCGTTTACGGACGCCTGCCCGAGTTTCACCTTTCTGACCTGGGGCATCAGATGGCTCAGGTGGCTGGTGAGGCGTTGGCGCAGCGGCGGGAAGCCGGGGCCAAGCTGGTCTATCTGGCTGCTTCCCCACTGACGCGGACCCTGGAGACCGCAGCCCCCGTATCCGCTGCGTTGGATCTGGAGATTCATCCGGACGAACGGTTGATTGAACCCCGCAACCACTTTGAGGGTTTGCACGTCAACGGAGCCGAGTTGGCCCGTGTGGTGCATTGGCCGTACCTCCTCAACCCGCTACGCCCGTCTTGGGGGGAGCCCTACCGTGACCAGGTGGCGCGCATGGCGGAGGTTGTGGTGGAAGCCGCGCGCCGCGCCGTCGAAATCGGTGGTGACGGTGCGGAGGCCGTACTGGTGTCCCATCAACTGCCCATCTGGATGGCCCGTCGGTCCGCGGAGGGCAAGTTGCTGCCGCATGATCCCCGCGCACGTCAGTGCAATCTGGCCTCCTTGACCTCCATGGTGTTCGACGACGTCCATGCGGGCTTGCGCCCACGGGTGGTCTACAGCGAACCCGCTGCCCACCTGTACCCAGGAGTCAATCAGCTTCCCGGTTCATGATGCCCGTAGACCCCACCGCCAACTCCACAGGTGATATTGCTGTGCCACGTTCCTCCGCCACCCCGTCATCTGATGCTGCGCTGCCCAAACGGCGGTTTCTCGGGCTGAGCCGTCGGGCGGTGTTGGCCGGTGCGGGTGCCGGTCTCAGCGCTGTGGTTCTGGCGGCTTGCACCCCGGAAGAAGAGAGCCTGACCCAGCAGGCCAATGCGGGTGGAGACACCGGCTACATTGCCGGCGACGGGTCCGTCACCGAGTACGCGCAGGCCGAACGCGGCGAACCGGTGGATTTCTCCGGAACCCTTTTTGACGGTACGGAAGTCACGGCAGCTGAGCTGCGCGGCAAGCCCGCCCTGCTGAACTTTTGGTATGCAGGGTGCGCGCCGTGCCGCAAGGAAGCCCCGGACCTGGTGGAGATGGCCCACGAACACGACGGCGCCATTGCCTTCTACGGGGTCAACGTTCGGGACGAACGCGCCACAGCGGAGGCTTTTGAGCGCACCTTTGAGATTCCCTACCCGTCCTTTGAAGACCGCGATGGTGGCGTCCTGTTGGCGCTGTCCAAGTTTGTGCCGCCGCAGGCCGTTCCCACCACAATCATCCTGGATGCTGAAGGACGGGTGGCCTCACGTGTGCTGGGGATCGCTGAACCGTCCATTTTGAAGGCATTGCTGGATGACGTGGTGAGCGCGTGACGGATGGCAATCAGTTTGCGTCCCTGATCCTGGACGGCTCCATGTGGGCCGCCTTCCCCGTGGCGTTTCTGGCGGGACTGGTCTCCTTTGCCTCCCCGTGTGTGCTCCCCCTGGTCCCCGGCTACCTGGGCTACGTGACCGGGTTGACCGGTGTTGACCTGGACCAGCAGAAACGCGGACGGATGTTTGCCGGTGTGGCGTTGTTCATTGCCGGCTTCACCGTGGTGTTTGTGCTGATGTCCGTGGTTTTGGCGCAGTTGGGTGCCCTCCCGTGGTTGCGCGGCCAAAGTTGGGTCATGGTGGTGCTGGGTGCTCTGGTGGTGCTCATGGGCGTGGTGTTCATGGGCGGATTCGGGTTCCTGCAACGCGAACGCAAGATTCACCGCAAACCGCCACCCGGGCTGTGGGGGGCCCCGCTGCTGGGGATCACCTTTGGCCTGGGTTGGGCCCCGTGCATTGGCCCTACCTTTGCGGCCGTTCAGATGCTGGCCTACAGCGGGGGAGCCTCCGTGAGCAAGGCAACGGTGCTGACCCTGGCGTACTGTCTGGGGCTGGGGCTTCCGTTCCTGCTGATTGCCTTGGCCTTCCGTCGCGGCATGGGGGCGCTGGGATTCATGCGCAAACACCGGCTGACGCTGCAACGCCTGGGCGGTGCCATGCTGATCCTGATTGGACTACTGCTCATGACCGGTGTGTGGACCGCGTTCGTCTCCTGGTTCCAAGCGGAACTGGTCCAAGATTTTGTGCCGGTGATTTGATGCCCAGCCAGCACCCGCCGCCGGAGATTTTCCGATCACTGCCGGCCTGTCCCAGCGGCAAGGACCGGCCCCAGCACCAATTCCAACCCCAGGACCACGGCGATGGCCCGCAGGAGTGACGTGAGCCAGAATCAGCACGACGACGAGTCCGTGACCCCCTCCGCTGCATCCCACTCGGAGGACGGGTCCGCCCACGGCAGGTCCGCGGCAAACACAGCCCCCACCGAGGGTGCTGCTCCTGCAACCTCCACCGAGGGTGCTGGCTCCGCAGCGGAAGGCCAGGCTGTATCTGACGGCCGCCCTGCAACGAATGCCCACTCTGCACTGAATGATCAGTCTGCACCTGCTGGCCGCGCTGTGCCTGGTGGCCAGCCCGTCCCTGATGGTCACCCTGCGTCTGACGGCCGGCCTGTGTCAGATGGCCAGCCTGTGTCTGATGGCCACCCCGCCGCAGGCGGTGAAAAACGGCGCCTCAGATTGTGGGGGCGCTCAGCGGAGGGGAAGCAGCGGGCGTCGTCGGACGTGGCGGTCCCGGCCCTGGGATTCCTGGGCATGGTGCGGTGGGCGTGGTCCCAGCTCACCCGAATGAACACGGCTTTGTTCCTGCTGCTGTTGCTGGCCGTTGCGGCTGTGCCGGGATCAATTTTCCCGCAGCGGGTGCAAGATGTTGGCGCGGTCAACGCCTACATCGAGGCCAACCCCACCACGGGGCCCATCCTGGATCAGCTGCAGTTCTTTGACGTGTTCTCCTCCGTCTGGTTCTCCGCGATCTACCTTCTGCTGTTCATCTCCCTGGTGGGTTGTGTGATTCCACGCGCTCGCAAGCACTGGCAGGCATGGAGGGCGCAGCCGCCACGCACCCCGGCAAAACTGCGGCGCCTGCCGGTGTCACGTTCCCTGGAACTGGGCGGACGCGACGGCGCCCCCGCACCGAATGCCGATCAGGTCATCGAGCGGGCCGCAGCGGTCCTGAAGAAGCGCCGCTATCGCGTGGACGTTCGGGATCTGGGCTCGGGTGCCCCCTCCGTGGGGGCTGAACGGGGCATGTGGAAGGAGGTGGGCAACATTCTCTTCCACCTGGCCATGGTGGGTATTTTGATCTTTGTGGCCTACGGTTCACTGTTCGGCTTCAAAGGACAGAAGATTCTGACCGTGGGGGACACGTTTGCCAATTCGTTGATCAGTTACGACTCCTTCACCCCGGGGTCCAACTTCAACGCTGACTGGTTGGAGCCGTTCACCATCCGGGTGGACGACTTCACTGTGGAGTACAACCGGGACACCTCAGACCCGGGTAACTACGGCATTCCGCTGCACTATGAATCATCCGTGACCATCACGGATGCCCCCGGGGAAGAACCGCGGGAGGAACTACTCACCGTGAACCGCCCCATCTCAGTGGATGGTGTCAGCGCCTACCTGATCGGCAACGGCTACGCCCCGGTGGTCAGGGTGACTGACGGGGAAGGCAATGTCTCCTACGAAGGGCCCGTGGTCACGGTCCCGGAGGACACCTCCAACATCTCCTCCTTCACCTTGAAGGTGCCGGACGCATCCCCGCAGCAGCTTGGCTTCACGGGAACCTTCCTCCCCACCGCCTGGACTGATGAGGCCACCGGGCAGCTGACCTCAGCCGATCCAGATTTGGGCAACCCCGCATTGGTGCTCTCCGTCTACAGCGGTGACCTGGGCCTGGACGACGGCACCCCGCAGAACGTGTACGTCCTGGATGTGAGCGACCTCAATGAGGTGGCCTCTCCCATGACCAGCGGCGGCCCGGTCATGCTTTCGGAAGCCAATCCGCGGGTGGACCTCCCGAACGGCCTGGGCACCATCGAGTATCTGGACACAGTGCGTTATGTGGGTCTGGACCTCCACTACGATCCCGGAACCCGCGGCGTGTTCATCTCCTTCTGCCTGGCGTTTTTGGGCCTGATCATGTCCCTCTTCATCGTGCGACGTCGCGCCTGGGTTCGGGTCAACACCGTGCACACCGACGCCGGTGATCGCCTGGTTCTGGAGTACGGCCTGTTGGCCCGGGGTGAGGACCCGCGACTGGAGGCGGAAGCTGAAAACCTGGTGGACCTGTTCACCGCCGAATGGGAAGACATTGGCGTGCGAGATTCCCAACGCAACACCACCGCAGCGCGCCAGAAAGCCTGACTCCTCAGAATCGCCCGCTGGTCCACGGAGCAAGGACGCCTGGGAGAGCCAACGCGGTGATACTCGCGGAAAGCCAGGGAGGATGGCTGAAAATCAGCGACCCGGGTGGAAAGCCTCTGAGGCTGGTGGACAGCCAGCGTCCGGGGCGGAAATGCGGGTGATGCTGCGGAGCCCCAGTGATGCCGGTAGTAATCCAATGACCCCGGTGGCAAGCCAGTGACGCCGGCGGAAACCCAGTGATGCTGGCGACCGCCCCCACATGAAAGTGAGACAATGACCCCATGAGCACCGTCAACACCACACTGGGGACCTGGTCTGAGCTGTTCATGCTCATGGCCGCCTTGGTCTACATGTTTGTTTTCATCGCGTTTGCGTGGGACATGGCATCGCATTCCAAAACGCTGCGGGAGGCTGAGCGCCGGGAGCAGCGATCTGAGGATCGTGCTGAGGCGCTGGTAGGAGCGGGTTCGCGTGCCGGTGGTGCTGCCGGTTCCGCAGCTGCCCCCGGAGAGGGGGCAGCACAGGACTGGGCCACCAGCTCTCGGGATGATCGCAACGACGCCGGATCTGGCTCACGTGCCGGATGGCGTTCCAACGGCGCCAAGGCCCTGGAAGGCCAGGTGGCCGATTCCAGCATGGCGTATGCGGACAACGACCACCGCCGTCCGGCGGCGCGTATTGCCGTGGTGCTCATGGTCCTGGCTTTTGCCATCCACCTGGCCGCAGTGATCATGCGTGCCATTGCCGCCAACCGCGTTCCGTGGTCCAACATGTATGAGTTCTCCACCACGGGGGCGCTGCTGATCGTGGCCGTGTATCTGGTCATGTTGGCCATCAAGGATCTGCGTTTTGTGGGAGTGCTGATCTCCGGCCTGGTCACCTTGATGTTGACGGCAGCCACCATTGCTTATCCCACACCTGTTTCACCGTTGCAGCCGGCTCTGCAGTCCTACTGGCTGGTGATCCACGTGTCCATTGCGGTGGCGGCCATGGGAATCTTTGCCATCACCTTTGCCATGGCCATCCTTCAGCTGGTGCAGGACCGGCGTGAAAAGCGCATTCTGGAAGGTGGCCCCAGCGGGTGGGCCTTCTTGAAGATTGTGCCTTCGGCCCAGACGTTGGAGAACTTCTCCTACCGTCTCAACAGCGTGGGCTTTGTGTTCTGGACCTTCACCCTTGCCGCTGGCGCCATCTGGGCCCGCGATGCCTGGGGCCGTTACTGGGGCTGGGACCCCAAGGAGGTGTGGACCTTTGTGATCTGGGTGGTCTACGCCGCCTACCTTCACGCGCGTGCCACTCGTGGATGGACCGGTCGCCGTTCAGCGTGGCTGTCGATTGTTGGCTTTGTGTGCATCCTGTTCAACTACTTTGTGGTCAACACGGTGTTCGACGGCCTTCACTCCTACTCGGGTCTCTGAGGGGCACACCCAAGCTCAACTTTGGACATGGAAAAGGGCACATCCACCAACTGGATGTGCCCTTTTCCATGTCCAAAGTTTGTGGCCTACCGGTTCCCGTGCCACCGGAGCTGGTGTGACCGGAGAGCTGGTTGACCGGGTCTCAGAACCTTGGGCGCCCGTGGGGGTCGTCCGGGTGTTCATCCCCCGGGAGACCGTCGGAGGGGTCCTGGCCGTCATCCGGTGTGGTGGAGTCGGCATCGGGCCTCGTCTCCGAATCGGACGGAGAATCCGTGACGGAACCAGGACCACCGTCGTCGTTGCTGTTGTTTTCCTGCTGCGGGACGGTGTCCTCCGTGGAGTCGGCCGCCCCCGCTGCCCCTCCCGCCTGACGGCGTTTCTCCCACTCCTCCAACTGGGCGTCCGCTTGTTCGGAACGGCGCTTTTCGTCGAGTTGACGCAGGAAGTTGGGGTCATCGTCAGGGCCCTTGCCGCGGCTGGGCTGAGAGCTGGGAGGGGCATAGCGCGGACGCCCCAAAGTGAGCCACAGGATGCCACCGATCACCGGCAACAGCAGAATCACGGCGATCCACGGGCCGCGTTTGATACCGCGGACATCGCGGGGGTCGGAGCGTAGGCAGTCGAAGAACGAATAGATGATCACGCCGACTGCCAACGCCGCGGCGCCGATGATTGCGATTGCTCGGATCATGGATCAATCATATTGCTTACACAACGGGTGCCTTACCGTGCCCGGGGCTGGTCAGCCACAAGCGAAGGCTCACTTGTTTCCGTGGAGGATTCCACGGATTCTGCAGCACCGGATGGTTCCGTGTCTGCTGAACCGGCTGCGGCGTCGTCGTGCTGGTTCTCGGCGCGGTGCGCACGGACGGCGTAGGTCAGTGCGGCTGCGGCCACCAGAACGATGCCGAGCAGAATCACCTGCGTGAGTACCGGGGGTGCACCCAGGGCATCAGCGGAGAGCAAGGTGCGGGTGTTGGTGAGCACAATCAGGCCACCCACGGCGGGGCCCAGCACCCGGGCGGGAATGACCTTGACCAGGGCCGCGGCAACGGGGGCTGCGATCACACCACCCAGCAGCAGGGCGCCCACCCAGGCAAAGTTGATGCCCTGTGAACCCAGGTGCAGCAGGAAGCCAAGGGAGGCCGCCACAGTGACCATGAACTCAGCCGTGTTCACGGAACCGACCACCTTGCGGGGTTCCAAGCGGCCGTCAGCCAGCAGCGCCGGGGTTCCTACCGGACCCCAGCCACCGCCGCCCGTGGCGTCGATGAAACCGGCAAACAGCCCCAACGGCGAGAGGAATTTGGCGGGAATCTTGCGCCCCAACCGCTCCTTGCGCAGGCCCTTGAACGTGAAGCGGTAGAGGATGTAGATGCCCAGAACCAAGAGCACGGTGCTCATGACAGGGCGGGCCACGGCTGCATCCAGATTGGAGAGGACTGAGGCACCCAGGAAGCCACCAACGGCACCGGGAATGCCGATCTTGGCCACCACACGCCAGTCCACGTTGCCGAACTTCCAGTGGGAGAGCCCGGAGGCCAGAGTGGTGCCCACTTCTGCCAAGTGCACCGTGGCTGAAGCCGCGGCGGGGTTGGCTCCAATCATGAGCAGCAACGTAGAGGTGGTCACCCCGTAGGCCATACCCAGGCCACCATCAACAAGTTGTGCAGCCAACCCAACAAGGGCAATCAAAATCAGTGTGCGCACCGGGCACCTCCTCACGGATTCTCCGGCTGTAGCCGGAACAGAGCATTTCCCACAATTCCCATCAAAGGTGTGGGGTTTAGGACAAGAGGAGCTAACCAGTGGTGGGAGGCTGGGTCAAAGATCGTGAAACAATCGTCATATGGAGATCTCAGCGCGCTCCGAATACGCCATTCGGGCTCTGCTCATGCTTGCGGAAGCCCACGCCGGTGGCGTAGAGGCGCTGCCGGTGGCCACCTTGGCGCAGCGGCAAGAGCTGCCGGCCAAGTTTTTGGAAGTGGTGATGGGGCAACTGCGTCGAGGCGGTCTGGTGGTCAGCAAACGTGGGGCTGCCGGTGGTTACCGGTTGGCTGCACCCGCTGATGAAATGACCATTGGGGCCGTGATTCGCACGGTGGATGGCCCGTTGACCGGGGTCCGTGGGATGCGCCCGTCCGACACCGAGTACGCAGGAGCTGCTACCCATCTGCCGGTGGTGTGGGTGGCTGTGCGCGCCGCTCTGCGCAGCGTGTTGGATGAGGTCACCCTGGAAGACGTTTTGACCGGTCACTTCCCCGATCAGGTGGCGCAATGGACCCAAGAACCCGGAGCTTGGGAGGATCGGTGGCCCCTGCAGGCTTCGGCCGGCCACTAGCGGGATGGGTTGTGCTGACCGGCTTGCGCACTCGCCTACTCGGGGGATCATCAGGCAACGGCATTAGACTGATGTGGTGAATTTTCTGAAGTACTCCGCGTTGCGCTTGGGCTTGTTGATCGTTGTTTTTGTGGCGGGCCTCTACCTCCGCTTGGGCATCCTGTTCGCTGGCTTGGCTGCAATCATCATCGCCTTTGCGGTGTGCTACATCTTCTTCCCCAAGCTCCACGTGGGGGCCAGGCAAGATCTGGGCCGATGGATTTCGCGGTCGCCCAAAATCCGCAAGGACACCTTGGCGGATGAGGATGCAGAGGCGGAGGACTCCTACGTGGATGCCACCGGCGATACGGAGACCACGGGGACTGCGGAGGTTGCCGAGGATGCGGAGACCACCGGCGGCGCGGGAGGCGTGGGCTCCACACACGACCGGTGACACGGACGCTGTAGGCCATACGGACGCCATCGGCTCTGTGAGCGCTGCGCGCTCCACGGATACGACCAGGATTACGGACGCCACAGGGGATGCGGAGTCTGCTGGGACTGCGGACAGCGCAGACACGAATACAGACTCAGCCGCAGACCGGCCCGGATCAATGGGGGAGACGCTGACGATCAGGCGAGGCAGCGACGTCGTTGATCAGGTGGTTCCAGCAGGGTGCCGAGCGCCTATTGGACAGCTGACCACAGACTGACCGCTTTTGCCGGTCAGACCCACTGGCGCAGTAGTACGGCGGCCAAGAAGAGCAGTGACCAGATCAAGTTCAGAATCCCGCAGAGTTTGAGCACCGGGATGAGGGCTTGACGTTGGTTGCTGAACAGTACGGTGCGGGTGGCGATCACAGCCAGAGGCACCGCCAGGAAGACCAGCAGCATCCACAGGTTGAAGGGCAACAGGAACAGATGTAGGGCAAATGCCAGGCCCAGTTCGGCGGCAAATACCACGCGTGCGTGGTGATTGCCGAGGCGGACCGCCAGGGTGCGTTTGCCCACTTCACGGTCTCCGGGGATGTCCCGAATGTTGTTGACCATGAGCAGCGCACAGGCAAAGAGGCCGGTGGCGATGGCGGCAATCCAGGCATCCAGGTTGAGCTTGCCCGCCTGGGTGATGGTGGTTCCCAGTACGGCCACCAAGCCGAAATAGACAAAAACGGCAATGTCTCCCCATCCGCGGTAACCGTACGGGCGCTTGCCGCCGGTGTAGCCCCAGGCCGCGAACACTGCCGAGATGCCGATGACAATGAACCACCACTGCCGTGAGAGCACGATCAAGACCAGCCCGGCCACGGCCGCGGCGAGGAAGCAGCCCAGTGCTGCGTAGAGCACCTGCTTGGGGGTGGCGGCTTTTGAGCCGACCAGACGTAGGGGGCCTACGCGGTTGTCGTCGGTGCCTTTGATGCCATCCGAGTAGTCATTGGCATAGTTCACGCCCACTTGCAGGAACAGCGCCACCAGGAAGGCCAGAAAGGCCAGGCTGAGGTTGGCGCTCCACATGGATTGAGCGGCCGCAGTTCCGGCGATGATCGGCGCCAGTGCCATGGGTAGTGTGCGCAGCCGTGCGCCTTCGATCCACTGGGCGGCAGTTGCCACGGACAACCTTCCTGATGTGAGGGTGCAGACCGGGGTGCGCGCCGTGTGACCGGCGGGTCCGCAGCCCCGGCGCGCCGCAGTGCTGATCTGCGCCGCAGGGACCGGGTCATTCTTTCACGAACAGCTCCATCACCGCTGCCCGGTCCGGTTTGCCGGTGGGTAGGAGGGGGATTTCTGGGACCCACAGCCATTGTTTGGGGACGGCGGCCGGACCGAGTTCTTGGCGGATGGTTGATTCCAGTCGGCGCAGTTCCTCCTGGAGGCTTGCGCTGCCTGTGCCTGTGCTCGTGCCTTTAGCGGGCACCAGTGCAGCCACGATCCTCTGCCCCCACTGGGGGTCTGCCACCGGAACGACGACGACGTCGCGCACCCCCGGGTGAGCCACCATGAGATTGCGGAGAACACCGGCGGAAACCTTGACCCCACCGGTCACCATCACGTCATCTGCGCGACCGATCACCCGCAGGCGTGGGGATGATTCTCTGGGGGATGTGGTGAGGACGCCCAGATCATCGGTGCGGTACCAACGGGTCGCGGGGTCGAGTGGTGCAGTTGGGGTCATGGAAGGTGAGGTGACGCCATCCGGCAGACGATCGAAGACATAACGGTGCGTCTGAGCGGGGTCGTCCAGGTAGCCATCCGTGACCATGGGGCCACCCAGCCAGATCCGCCCGGGGGAGGTGGCGTCGTCGTCGGCGGTGTGTTCCAGGTGAATGGACACGCCGGGGAGAGGGAGGTCGTCGTAAACGCAGCCGCCGGCCGTTTCCGACATGCCGTACGTGGTGATCACGTTGGCACCCAGGGCGTGTGCAGCCTCCAGGAGGTGGGGTGTGGCGGCTGATCCGCCCAGCAGGATCGCGGTGAACGAGCGCAGTGTATGGCGGACTGTGGGGTTTGGGGCGGCGTCCACCAGGCGTTGGAGTTGGGTGGGGACCAGGGAGACGAACCGTTGGGGGTGGGTCATGCGGGCGGCTGCCGTCACAAAGTTCTGCGCGGTGAAGGGGCCGTCCGGCAGAACCACGGGGGTGGTGCGGGCGATGACCGAGCGGATCAGCACCTGTACGCCGGCCACATAAAACGGGGGGAGGCACAGCAGCCACTGGCCGTGGCCGAGCTGCTGGTCGGGACTGGGGGGCTGGGCCTGACTGAGCTGCTGGCCGTGGCTGAGTTCTGGGACTTGGCTGTGACGCTGGTCGGGATTGTGACTGGGCTGACTGCTCAGCTGATGGTCCGGCTGATGGTGGGTGTGCCGGAGCATGGCGGCCAGGTGCTCGGCGGTGGCTTGTGCAGAGGATTTCAGGGCGTGGGTGCTCAGCACGGTCCGTTTGGGTCGCCCGGTGCTACCTGAAGTTGCGACGACGACCGCCGGCCCCTCCCTCTGCAAGACCTCCTGGAAGGCCGAGAGTAGACCGGTCACACCACCGGCGCGGGTGACTGACTCGGGGCCGTCCAAAATGACTGTGTCCCGCGGGAGAGCGGAGGTGTGGGGGGTGTCGAGGTTCACGGATGCTGCTCGGGTGTGTGTGGGCTGGTTGTGGTGGGCTCGAAATTGGTGGCGCTCACTGCGAACTGGCGCTGGCTCAGAAGTAGTAGGGGAAGTTGGACCAGTCAGGGTCGCGTTTACCCAGGAAGGCATCGCGGCCTTCCACGGCTTCATCGGTCATGTAGCCCATGCGGGTGGCCTCGCCGGCAAAGACTTGTTGGCCGACCATGCCGTCGTCGGGAAGGTTGAAAGCGTATTTGAGCATGCGGATGGCTTGGGGGGATTGACGGCAGATCATCTTGGCCCATTCGATCCCCAGGTTTTCCAGGTTGGCGTGATCGGCCACCTCGTTGACGGCGCCCATGCGGAGCATGTCCTCGGCGCTGTACTCGCGGGCCAGGAAGAAGATTTCGCGGGCGAACTTTTGTCCCACTTGACGGGCCAGGAGTGCTGAGCCGTATCCGGCGTCGAAAGAACCGACGGTGGCGTCTGTCTGCTTGAACTTGCCGTGTTCGCGGGAGGCAATGGTGAGGTCGCAGACCACGTGCAGCGAGTGCCCGCCACCGGCCGCCCAGCCGTTGACCATGGCGATCACGGGTTTGGGCATGGTGCGGATCAGGCGCTGGACCTCCAGGATGTGGAGGCGACCGGCCCGGGCGGGGTCAATGGACTCGGCGGTCTCGCCATCGGCGTAGTGGTAGCCGTCGCGGCCGCGAATGCGCTGGTCGCCGCCCGAGCAGAAGGCCCAGCCACCGTCCTTCTCGGATGGCCCGTTGCCGGTCAACAGAACGGCGCCCACGTCTGAGGACATTCGAGCGTGATCCAGGGTGCGGTAGAGCTCATCCACCGTGCCGGGGCGGAAGGCGTTGCGGACTTCCGGGCGGTCGAAGGCGATGCGTACCCAGGGCAAGTCCTTGGTGATCCTGCCTGCGTCATCGCGTTCGACGGCGCGGTGATAGGTGATGTCTGCAAGGTTCTGAAAGCCGTCCACCTCATGCCACTGGGTGGGATCGAAGGTCTGAGAGACCTGGTGGGGGAGAGTGGTTCCAGCGGAAACACCGGTGGGCTGCGAGGAGTTTTGGGCTGCATCAGTCACGAGCACGATCCTACGTGGCCGGATCATTACGGGTTCTGCGGAGTGACGTTCTCCGGGCACGTT
This sequence comes from Kocuria sp., assembly GCF_030538595.1. GTDB lineage: Bacteria > Actinomycetota > Actinomycetes > Actinomycetales > Micrococcaceae > Kocuria. The sequence continues at coordinate 377,911 of NZ_JAUNTS010000001.1, read as the reverse complement.
TCCCGGGATCATGCGAGTCTGATCTGTAGAGGTCATCCCACCCTGGTTCTGTCGGGTGTTATTCCCCAGGGGGCGTACCGGGGGTTCTGTTGAGCTGGCTCGCGGGGAGGGCGTGGGGTAATGCTGTCCCGGGTGATCCCGTCTCGGGGGTCATGCCACGTGGTTCTGTGAGGCTGACCCACAGCGGGGTCGTGAATTTGATGAAACGTCCTGGCGTTACGCCACTTGGTTTTGTTGGGCTGATTCGCAGTGGGTCTGTGGTCGTGATGCTGTCTCGGGGGTCATGCCATGTGGTTCTGTTGAGTTGGCCCATAAGGGATCTGTGAGGCTGACCCGCAACGGGTCCGTGAGTTTGATGCTGTCTCGGGTGATGCCATGTGGTTCTGGGCAGCCGATCCCACGCCCGTTCTGCCGGAGCGTTCCCACACCGGGTGATGGTGGCGGTTCCGCCAACTGCCTGCGTTTTGGGCTCAATGCTGTGCGAATCCTGAATCGGGCGAAGCCAATCACGAGTCGGCCGAGGTACTGGAGCAGTTCTGGCCAAAACTCGTGCACGTCATGGGCGGGGTCATGTCCCAATAGGCGTGGGCAGAAGCCCTGCCCCGGTAGGGGGCAAATCCCTAAAACGGGGGTGGGTCCTCGGGAAAGACATCGTGTGTTGTAGCGGCTTCTGAGTTCCCACTGGCGTTGTCGATGCCGCTGGTTGCCGAGTCGCTGGTGGCGAACAGCGAATGTTCCACGCTGCTGTGCCGTGTTGTACCCAACGGCGATGTGAACATAATGCCGTTGGCACCGTTGGCACCGTTGGCAGGGCTGCCGTCATTGCCAGGGCTGGGCATGGCTGACCCGACATTGTTCGTGGGCGAACTGTGGTTATCTGGCGCAGACGTTCCCCATGATTCCTGGGGCAAAACGTGCTGTGGCGTGACGTGCCACGAGCCGAATGGACCGTTTTGGTGTTTGAGCAGATGGTGCGCACGGCACAGATGTGCCAGGTTCTCAGCGTCCGTGGTGCCACCGTCCTCCCAGGCGAGAGCATGGTCAACATCGCACCGCTCAGCCGCGCGGCGGCAACCCGGGAAACGACAGGTGGCATCCCGTATCTGCAGTTGACGTCGTAGACCAGCGGGAACTTTGTAGGACTGTCTCCCGAACTGGGTGATCTCCCCGGTGCCGGGGTCCAGCAACAACCGCTTCCAGGATGCACTTCCGGAGGCCAACTCCACAGCCGTCAGCGGTGAAATAGGCCCGTATCCAATCAACTCGGGCGATTCGGCTTGCCACGATTTACCTTCAGACCGCGCGGCAGTGTCCGCATCCGTGGCGGGAACCCGCCGAGCCGGTCCGGGAGCCGACCCTTTGTTGTCTTTGACGAGCGTGGGATCAGCTGCCACCAAGTGCTCCACCGGAACAATCACGGAAACCTGACCCCGAATGCCACGCGGCAGTTCTGATTTCTGCGACGGTTCGGCCTCCAACAGGAGGTCGGCCAAGACATCTGCCCGGCGTTCCCCGATCCCACGACGCACTGGCTCACCACTGCGGGTGTCTTCTTCATATGCGCCTTTAGGTGCATTGGCCTGGTGGTCATCAGAGGTGGCAGTCGCGCTACCGGGGGAATCGTTGAGGTTCTGGGCCAACCGATCAATGCGGTCACAGGCGGCAAGGGCTGTGGCTGCATCCAAGATGGCATGCAGGTGGGCCATACCATCGTCCTCCGGTTCCACCCAGACGCCCCGGTGCCGCTTGGCATTCTGGTGCGCCCGTGCCTGAGCCGGTGCACCCATGGCATGACGACGACGATGCCCGTAAGCATTCAGTTTGGCTGCCCCGCACTGCTGGGCACGCTCCATCATGTCCACCACCAGACGTTCCCCAGCCGCTTGGAATCGGCCCAGAGGCGCCGGTGGCGGCTCAAGTGCTGATGCGGATGACGTTGCACCAGTGAGGTGGTGCCCGGTGTTGTTGGCATCTGCCTCAGCAGACTCATCCACTGGAGCCGTTCCGGGGGTCTCCGGTGGATCGGCGTCTGGGGCGACGTCGCACAGATCACCAACTTCAGTGCCCGCCAGCGTCTGCGACGTGTTCAGAGCAGACAGATGATGGGTGCAGTCCGGAAAGTGGGTTTCAGTCAGTGACGACCACTGATTGAGGATCACCTTCACCTGATCCCACAGCAACTGACCTGCCTCCAACTGTTCCAAGACATGGGGCAGGTGCTGGGTCAGGACCAGGGCTTGCCGCAAGAGTTCCATAGCGGACCCGCGGGGGAGTTTGAGAGCCAATTCAAGTTCACCGACCACCATGCTGCGGGCGTCCTCCTGAGCCCAACGTTGGATTTCTGTGAGCGTTGCCGAGTCCACATCTCGGGGAGATGTGCCACCGGGGCGCCGTTGAAGAACTTCCCGCTGCTCCTGAGCCTCACGGAAAGTTGCCCGCAGCGTGATCAGATGTAGGTCGGCCGCTTGACGCAGGATTCGTCCCCGAGCAGCAGCCTCTGCGGAGACGTCCATCTGCATCCCGGTGACCAGGGAGGCCGCCTGTTCTCTCAGGTCTTCCGGCTCAACATCCGCTGCTGAAAAATGGCGGCGCCGAAATGCTGTGGTCTCCGGTGATTCCAGAACAGAAGCTAGTTCGGGAGTATCTGAAGGAGTGCCTGATGGGGCATGGGGCGCGCGCTGATGTGTGGTCCCTAGAGTGTCTGCCATGCCGCCGGGGGCGAAACCCGGGGCGGTGCTTGGTGCGGGGAGATTTGATGCGCTGCACGGTTGGGCAGGTGCAGCGCCTCCTACGCGGCTGCTATCTAGACGTCCGCAACTGCTGTCAGAGCCCGAGGAGCAGCCGTCATGATCTGTGCAACGGCCATCAAGATCCGCACAGCCACTAGCAGGTCCCGCACAACTGGCATCCAGACCTGCACGGCCGGTATCAAGAACGGCGTTGGTGTTGTTCGTCTCTGCACGGTTGTGCTCTCCGACCACGCCCCTGGCCGCTGCGTCCGGCTGCGCCGGTGTCAGCGGTGGAAGTGGGAGCTGGCCTGTGGAGTCGTCCTCCTGGTGGCCTTTGTTCGGTGCCATGAATCAAGTCTTCCAAGGGGGTCAGACAACACAAGGGTTAAATGACAACCAAACGTCACATTCACCATCAAAGTCACCAAAACGTGATCAAGCGATGCAGCCAGCACGCGCTGCTTAAACTGGCACTGGCACTGGCACATGCGACCTCGACCGTGCCCAGCCTGGGCCGCAGCCACCGATTACTGTTTTGATTCCCCCACTGGCACTGCCCACAATCTGCGAGCTCGACAGTGGGCCCCTCCGCCACTGCGCCCCCACCAGAGTTCCGCAACCACACTCAACCAGTGTGTCCTTGACAGCGGACCTCCAGCAGCGCCACAGCCCCGACGCCGACCCCAGGCTCTTTGCAGACAGCCCCCGGCCCTTAATGCAGTGAAGCCCGGTCCCCAATGCAAAGAGCCCAAGCCTCTATACAAAGAGCCCGAGCTCATATGCGGAGAACCCCGGCCTGCCAGACTATGGGTATGCCAGCACTTCCCTTTGACCTGAACAGCATTGGTGCAGGCTTACCCATCGCGGACTTGGCCACGCAAGTTGCGGATGCCTTGAATCAGGGATCAGCGGTGATTCAAGCACCGCCCGGGTCCGGCAAAACCACCTTCATTCCTCCTTTGGTGGCCAATCTCCTGGCGGCAACCGTCTCAACACCCGCCCACACCAACAACCCAACAACACCTCCTCACGCGGACAGCACACCCACCTCCCCCAAACGGGGCGACCGTGAGGTGGGGGCGGGCCGCGTCGTCGTGACTCAGCCGCGGCGTGTGGCGGCGCGCGCAGCAGCCTCCCGGCTGGCCCGGCTCACCAACACCCGGGTGGGGGAGGTGGCCGGGTTCAGCGTGCGTGGCCAGCGCACACTGGGGCCGGATGCCTCGGTGGAGTTTGTGACCCCGGGAATCCTGCTGCGTCGATTGCTCAAAGACCCGGAACTGCGCGGGGTCGGGGCCGTTGTACTGGACGAAGTTCACGAGCGTGGCCTGGACACCGATCTCTTGACAGGCATGCTGGCCGAAGTGCGGCAGCTGCGGGAGGATCTGCCCGTGATGGCCATGTCCGCCACGGTGGATGCTCCACTTTTCGCCGGCCTACTCCCTACTGATGCTGGTGCACCGGCCCCGATTGTGGACAGCCCCGCCGTGGTGCATCCCTTGGACATCGAATGGAAACCTGCCGAGCAACCACGTCTGGATGATAGTGGTGTGACCCGCACTTTCCTGCGGCACATTGCGGATGTGGCTGCTCGGGAGCATGCACGGGCGCTGGCGGCAGACCCCACCACGGACGCCCTGGTTTTTGTTCCCGGCGCCTGGGAGGTGGCGCGCGTTGCCGAGCACCTGCGTCACCTCCACGGCGCGGACATCGGTGGAGAGCCACATGCCCAGGGCGCCTCCGGTGCGCTTCCGGCTGTGGAGGTTTTGGAATTACACGGCCGCATTCATCCCAGGGAACAGGATCGCGCCGTTTCCGGGCGACTCCCGGGGGAGCCGGCGCGCGTCGTCGTCACCACCTCCCTGGCGGAATCCTCACTGACCGTGCCGGGCGTACGCCTGGTGATCGACTCCGGTTTGGCTCGTGAGCCGCGCCGGGACACGGTACGCGGGATGACCGGATTGGTCACAGTGGCCGCCTCCCGGGCGTCGGCCGATCAGCGCGCCGGCCGTGCCGCCCGCCTGGGGCCGGGGCGTGCCGTGCGCTGTTACGACGAGCGTACGTGGGCAGCCATGCCCGCCCACGTCACCCCCGAAATCGCCACCGCTGACCTCACGGCGGCCGCCCTTGCCTTGGCGGTGTGGGGCGCTCCCGGTGGCAGCGGGCTGAGCTTGCCCACCGCGCCCCCGGAACGTTCCATGGCGCAAGCCCAGGCCACTTTGCGGACTTTGGGAGCCACCGACGACGCCGACCGCGCCACCGCCCTTGGCCGACGCCTTGCGGATGTCCCAGCCGATCCTCGTCTGGCCCGAGCACTGCTGGTGGGAGCCCATCTGGTGGACCCCCGAACGGCGGCCGAGGTGGTGGCCACACTCTCCAGCGACCAGCACGCCCCGGGTGGTGACCTCACGGCCGTGCTGCGGGCGGTCCGTTCCGCACCCGCGTGGCGCGCTGAGGTGCGCAGGCTGGCCAATGTGGTGACCACCCCAACCGGCCCGACGGCTGAACTCAGCACCACAGCTGAGCTCAACACCACGGCTGGCCTGGCTGAAGTAGTCGGCACACTCACGGTTCGCCCCGAGTACCACGTTGGCGCGGTGGTGGCCCTGGCCCGTCCAGAATGGATTGCCCGCCAGGACGGCAACACCTATCTATTTGCCGGTGGCACCCGAGCCGGGCTACCGTCCGGCTCCGCATTGCAACATCACGAGTGGCTGGCCGTGGCAGATGTTGCCCGTGCTCAGGGCCGTAACGCGCAGGGGACCGGGGCCGTGATCCGCAGCGCTGTGGCATTGGACCAGCCCACCGCGGAAACCATCGCCACCCACCTGGCGAGTGATCTGGTCACCAATCGGGTGGAGACCAACTTTGCGCACGGAACCATCACTGCGCGGCAGGTGCATCGCCTGGGCGCCATCATCCTGGCTTCCACTCCCGTGCAACCGACGCCCGCACAAGCGCAGGAGGCCTTTCGGGAAACGCTGCTGCGCCAAGGGCTGAGCCTGCTCCACTTCTCCACGGAGGCCAAGCAACTGCGTGCCCGCCTTGCCGCCGTACATCGCCACGTGGGCGCTCCCTGGCCAGACATGGACGACGACGCACTCCTGGCCAACCTGGAGACCTGGCTGTCTCCGGAGATCGCCCGCTTGGCCCAAGGGGTCCGCCCCAAGGATCTGGATCTCAAAACCGCCTTGCAACGCCTCCTCCCGTGGCCGGAAGCTGCCCGCCTGGAGGAGCTGGCTCCCACGGCACTGCCCGTGCCATCCGGATCACGACCCCGCATTGACTGGGAAGGGGACCAGCCCGTGGTCCGGGTGAAACTCCAAGAGTGCTTTGGGCTGGCACAATCTCCCCTCGTTCTGGAGGGGACCGTTCCGGTGGTGTTCCATCTGCTCTCACCCGCCGGGCGCGAGCTTGCCATCACCTCAGATCTCAGGTCTTTCTGGTCCGGCCCCTACGCCCAGGTGCGGGCAGAAATGCGCGGCCGTTACCCCAAACACCCCTGGCCGGAAGACCCGTGGAGCGCTCCGGCCACCGCGCGGACCAAGCGGCGGTGATTGTTCCTGATCACTCGGATCAGTGAAAGACCCACCGGGCAGTTTCCCGTGCGGGACCGGGCCATGAGGTCAAACTAAAGAGCAGATAAAGCCCTGCGAGACTGGGCAGATCAGGCCTACGGGACTGGGCAGGTACTGCCGTGAGGGCAGTAGTAAGACGATCCCGTACGGCCCCGAGAGTGCCACGCCAGCGCGCTGTGCTGCCATGTGGCCTGAATCACTACTATCCGGTAGGGTCTGGTTCATCGTTTCAGAAGTTCCCCGGTGCAGACCCCATCAATCAGGTCTGCGCAGTGCACCCTCCCGCACACTCGCGGTGGTGGTCGTGCAACGGATCTTTCTGGTAACCGCTGCAATCCATCAGTTGCGGTGACCTGCTCGGCGGCACGTTGTTGATTCACCGTGTGGGCCGGCTGGCAGGGGCGGTTACTTTTCTCCTCGCTGAGCTGTTTTTGGCATGACACGGAAATGCTGAGAACAACTCGGTGGGGCACACCTTGGGCTTCCAGACTCAAGCCCCTCACTGTGAAGGACACTCGTCATGACAACCACGATCACCGAATCCACTCCCGAAACTTCGCGCAAGACCAGCGGCCAAGCCACTGCCACGGCCCACCAGCAGGTGGGCCCCGAACTTGCCCGCTCCTGGCTGCTGGTCAACGGCGCTCAGCCCGACCGATTCGCTCCAGCCGCAGACAGCGCTGCGGACGTGGTGGTTTATGACATTGAAGACTCCGTGGCCCCGGCGGACAAAGCCACCGCACGCCAGGCCGTGATCGACTGGCTCTCCAGCCTGGATGACAGCGGGCATCGCCGCCGTGGCTGGGTGCGCATCAACGGTTTCGGTACTCCCTGGTGGGCTGAAGATTTGGCCGCCCTGTCCGGAGTTCCGGGGCTCGACGGCGTCATGCTGGCCATGGTGGAGAGCCCCGAGCACGTGACCCGCACCGCTGAAGCTCTGCAGGACGTGAAGATTGTTGCCCTGGTGGAAACCGCCCGCGGAGTGCAGGCGCTACCTGCCATCGCAGGTGCCCGTTCCACCTACCGGCTCGGATTCGGGTTGGGGGACTTCCGCCGGGACACTGGTTTTGGTGACAATCCGCTGACCCTGGCCTACACGCGCTCGCAGTTCACCATCGCCTCCCGCGCCGCCAATCTGCCCGGACCCATTGACGGGCCCTCCGTGGGTGCGCTGGGGGCCAAGCTGGCAGAAGCCGCCGCAGTGACAGCGGAGTTCGGAATGACCGGCAAACTGTGTTTGATGCCCGAGCAAACTGCCACGGTCAATGAGGGCCTGTCCCCGTCGCTGCAAGAGATGACCTGGGCCAGTGAGTTCTTGACGGAGTTCGAGGCCGCCGGTGGGCAGATTCGCAACGGCTCGGATTTGCCGCGATTGGCCCGCGCCAACAAGGTCTTGGGGCTGGCGGCTGCCTTCGGGTTGACGGTGCCGCAGGGCTACGACGTTCACTTTGAGGCACCCACAGACACCTACCACTGCTGAACCGCAACCAATCCCACATAAACCCACGGTAAGAACGTGGAAAATATCGGCAACGGGCGGCAATTGCTTGCCGCCCGTTGCGATGTTGTTGGAAACTGGTGGTCGTGGGGCACAGAGGCCCCGCACCGTCGGTGAGATCCAAACCGGCGCAACAGACCCGATCCGAAGGGACCCCGATGTCCGAGCCGACCGCCGCCGCAACCGCACCGTCCAGTTGGTCCACCGGAACCCAGTCCGATCGCCGTTCCAAGATCGGCATTGTGGGTGCCGGGGCAGTGGGATCATCACTTGCCTACTTCTGCCAGATCCGTGGGATCGCCCGCGAAATCGCCATTTTCGACGTCGCCGGGGACAAGGTTCGCGCGGAGGCAGCCGACCTGTCCCACGGCGCCATGTTCTCCCCGTCCACCGTGGTCACCGGTTCGGATGACGTCTCCGTGTTGACCGGTGCTGACATCGTGGTGATCACCGCGGGCGCCAAGCAGAAGCCGGGACAGCCGCGCCTGGAGCTGGCCGAGGCCAACGTGAACATCCTGCGCTCGCTGACCCCCAAGCTGCTGGAAGTGGCACCGGATGCTGTTTACGTTCTGGTGACCAACCCCTGTGACGTGTTGACCAGCGTGTTCCGCGAACTCTCCGGGCTGCCCAAGGAACGGGTCATGTCCTCCGGCACCGTGCTGGACACCTCCCGCCTGCGCTTGCGCCTGGCAGAGGAAGCCGGCATTTCGCCCACGTCCGTACACGCCATGATCGTGGGTGAACACGGAGACACCGAGTTCCCGCTGTGGTCGATTGCCAACATCGGCACCGTTCCCCTGGTGGACTGGAAGAACGATTCCGGCCAGCTGGCCTTCCCGGAGGACGTCCGGGAGAAGATCGCGGATGAGGTCATGCACGCCGCCTACACCGTGATCGCAGGCAAGGGCGCCACCAACTACGCGATCGGCATGGCAGGCGGTGCCATCTGCCAGGCCATCCTCTCCGATCAGCACGCGGTCATGCCGGTCTCCACCATCCTGGATGACTACCAGGGCATCACCGGCGTTGCCCTCTCCGTTCCCTCCGTGGTGGGCCGCTCGGGCGTGCTGCAGCAGCTGCCCGTACCCATGTCAGATGCTGAAATCCAGCAGCTGCACAATTCCGCGGAAGCGCTCAAGAAGTCATTGACCTCCCTGGGCTTCTGAGTCTCCTGAAGTACGACGACGCCTGTGGCCCGGACCAATTGGTCCGGGCCACAGGCGTCGTCGTAGAGGTGTTGAAGGTTATGGCTTCATCACCTGCAATCGGTCACCGGCTGGAATCCCAGGGGGCTTTGTTGCCGGCAGCGGTAGCGGTTTGACCGTCAATGGGTTCCGCCTGATCTGACTCTTCCTGCGGCGGCAGACCGCGGTGGGAGAGCGCCACGGCCTCCGTGAAGCGCTGCTCTCCTACAGGGTCTTCCTTGTAGGTGATCAGGGAGACCACCACGGCCACGATGGTCGCGGCAACAAAGCCCGGGATGATTTCGTACACGTCTGCCCACGGGGAGTTGGGCCAGACGCCGACCACCACGGCTCCGGTGGCCATGGCTGCAGTGGCGCCGATTCCCGTGAGCTTGCGCCAGTACAGGGACAGCAGCACGATCGGGCCGAAGGCCGCACCAAAGCCCGCCCAGGCAAAGCCCACAAGATCCAAGATCGACTGCGCCGGATCCAAGGCCATGTAGGCCGCCACCAGCGCCACAACCAACACCCCGGCGCGGCTGATCCACAGCGCGGTTTTGGGTGCCAAGGGCTTGCTGCGGAACATCAGCGCAAGATCCTCCACCATGGCGGAGGTGGTGACCACCAGCTGGGAGGACACGGTGGACATGATGGCAGCCAGCACGGCAGCCAAGACCAAACCGGCCAGGAACGCCGGGAACAAGCCAATCGCGGCATCCAAGAACACGGTTTCGGCTGTTTCCGTGTTGGTCAAGGAGATCCGGCCCCGCTGCACCAGCGGGATGGCGAACAGCGCGGTGAAAATGGCTCCCAGAACACACAGTGCCATCCAGGCCACCCCAATGCGACGCCCCGCCACGGCATCCTCATGGCTGCGCAGAGCCATGAAACGCACCAGAATGTGCGGCTGGCCAAAGTACCCCAGCCCCCAGGCCGCCAGGGAAATCACGCCAATCACGCCACCGGCGGCGCCAAAGTCAAACAGGTTCCACGCACCCGGATGCACCTCATCCACGCGCTGCACAATACGTGCGGGGTCACCCACCATGAACAGCACCACGATCGGCACCAACAGCAGGGCAAGGAACATCAGAGTGCCCTGGAAGAAATCCGTGTAGCTGGCGCCCAAGAATCCACCGATCAAGGTGTAAGCAATGGTCACACCGGCAATGATCAGCATGCCCACCAGGTAGGTCTGCTCAAGCTCCCAGCCGAAGCTCTCGGAGAGGGCCCCACCAAAGGCGGAGATGGTGAAGTTGCCGCCGGCCACCATGCCGGAGGAGATGTAGAAGGTGAAGAACACCAGGATCACAAGGCCAGCCACAATGCGCAGCATGCGCCCACCGCGCACCAGACGATTGCCCAGGAAGGAGGGCAGGGTGATGGCGTTGTCGTACTTCTCCGTGAACATGCGAAGGCGCGGGGCAACCACCTTCCAGTTCACCCATGCGCCAATGGTCAAGCCAATGGCAATCCAGGCCTGCACCAAACCGCCCATGTACAGGGCGCCGGGCAAACCCATGAGCAGCCACCCGGACATGTCGGAGGCACCGGCGGAAAGAGCCGCAACGGTGGGCGGGAGGTTACGCCCACCGATCATGTAATCGTCCTTGTCGCGGGTGCGGGTGGAGGCCCACACGCCCACGGCCAGCATGGCCACGAAGTACAGGGCAATGGCGGACATCATCCACCAGAACCCTGAGCCGAAGTCAACCATTTGATTCCTTTCTCAGGCAGGCACCCCATGAGCCTTGGGGTGCCTTGGATCTTGGTCCTACACGCCGTGGTCAGTCCCCGGTTCCCCAGCTCTAGGCCGGAGCGGTGAAAACCCAGGGGCCGTCTCTCAGGCGTAAGTCATTGCGTTGTGTCAGGACATCATCCGCTGAACGTACCGGCTGCGGAAGTCCCAGGGACTCACCGATCCATCCCATGACATCGGCAGTGGTGTATCCCGCCGAACGCAAGTCATCAAGGGTTACAGCTCCGTCACGCTTTGCCAAACGCTGGCCGGAGGTGTTCAGCACCAGAGGCACATGGACGTACTCCACGGCGGGCAGCCCCAACAGCTGCGCCAGATACGCCTGACGTGGAGCGGAGGACAACAGATCATCTGCGCGCACCACCTGATCCACCCCCTGGAAAAAGTCATCCAGGACAACGGCAAGGTTGTAAGCCGGTTGACCGTCTTGACGGAGCAGAACCAGATCATCCACCGCATCCGTGACCTCACCTGCCAAACGGTCAGTGACCGTGGCCTGATCCACCTGCGCGCGGAGGCGAATGGCGGGAGGACGTTGACGACGTCGTTGTGCACGCTGTTCCCGGGTCAAGTGACGGCATGTGCCGGGGTAGGCCCCGGGCGCTCCATGCGGGGCCCCACCAGCCGCGGCGATTTCGGCTTGAATCTCACGCCGGGTGCAGAAGCATTCGTAGGTCAGCCCCCGTGCGGTCAGCTCCGCCACTGCGGCACGGTGAGCTGCCACCCGATCTGACTGCACCAGCACCGGCTGATCCCACTCCAGGCCGATTTCCGCCAGATCCGCAAGTTGCCGCTGCTGGGCACCGTCCTTGACCCGGTCCAGGTCTTCAAACCGCAAGACAAACCGACCGCGGTCGCCACGGGCGAAAACCCACGCCAAGACGGCCGTTCGCAGATTGCCGATGTGAAGATCACCCGATGGGGACGGAGCGTAGCGGCCAGTGGTCATACGCGGTGGTCGGGGTGCGGCCGGGGAATCGCAGTCATGCGGGCCAGGTTACGTCAGGTTCCAGCGGATGTGGCCGCGCAAACTCGCAGGGAGCCGGTGCCTGGCCTTACGCTGACACAGTGATCACCATCAACGAGGTCGGAACTGACGTCCACGTCATCACCACGGAGAACTGGAGGCTGAACTCCGGGCTCATCGTGGGTGCCAACCGTGCCTTGGTGATAGACACCGGTGCGGGACCCCGCCAGGGCCGCGCCATTCTGGAAGCCGTCCGCAAGGTCACCCAGCTGCCGCTGGTGGTGCTCAACACCCACGCCCACTTTGACCATTACATGGGCAACGCAGTGTTTCAGCGCGCCGGGGCCACAGACTTCTGGTCCCACAGGGCCGCCGCACATGCCATGGAAAAATACGGCGACTACCAGAGATCATTCGTGGGCGTTCTGGAACCGGAAATGGGGGAGGGGTCCGGCCTGGACACCCGGATCGTGGTTCCCAGCAGACATCTGCCGGGCACTGGCCGCAGACCCGCCCTGACGCGCATTGACCTGGGTGAGCGCCAAGCTCTGGTGTTCTCCCTGGGCCGAGGGCACACGGACAACGATGTCCTGGTGGGCATTGACGACGTCGTTTTTGCCGGTGACGTGGTGGAGCAGGGGGCGGACCCGTCCTTTGAGGACTCCTTCCCCCAGGACTGGGTCAGCGCCTTGGAGCAGTTGGCAGACCTGGAGCGGTACCGAGTGGTGGTGCCGGGTCACGGGCTGCCCGTGGACCACGCGGATGTGCGCGGAATGGCCGCCACCATGGCAACCGCCATTGAACGCATCATGGAAACCAACGCGCAGCAAACCGCCCAGCACCGGCTGGGGCCCGTGACCGCCAGCATGTTCCGGTTGCCCTACGGGGCGGGGGCCTCCAGGATTCTGTTGGATCGACTCATGGAGCTCGACGTCGCGGACGAAGCGCCCGCACCGTCTGATGGGCAGCCAACAAGCTGAAGCCCAGAATGCCCGCGGCACCTGTGGCCAGGGGCAAACCTGAGATGGTGGTGGTCTGCAGGGCTGCCAGGCCCCCCGCAGCGGCGAGGATCAGCAAGATGGCAAAAACCAACGTGGTGATGGACAGATTGGCGCTGAAACGCTCCGGACGAATCAAACAGCGCAGCAGCAGAGCACCCACCACACCCCAGAAGGCAACCACCAGCACGGAGACCATGGTGTCCATGGGACGGTGCCATCCATTGAGCACCGTGGAGAACCCGGCCAGCGCGGTGGTGAGCGCTCCGAAGAAGGCAATGCTGCCGCGCCAACGGGCTGGTGCAACCATCACCGCAATCATGGCCGCCGTGGCGGCAGCCGCCGTGTGACCCGATGGCAGCGAGTTCATGGTGGTTTCCTGAATGCCGAATGGAGCTTTCACCAAGAACTCGCGTTTGAGCAGTTGGACGGAGACCACCGCACCCAAGCCGCTGAGCATACCGACCAGCAGCGGTACCCAGCGATTGGAACCCACGGCAAACAGCAGCGCCACCACGCCCCACAACACGCAGACCGCCACGGGAACCAGATCAACCCACGGGAGCACGGCGGAGGGCAATTGGGTCAGTAGCCTCTGACCTTCTTGCAGGGCGAGTTCATCAGACCACTGTCCGCCGATGGTCCGCAGGGCGTAGTACGCCAGAGCCCCGGCAGCAGCCAGGAGAATCACAGCGCGCAGCAAAAGCCCCATCACAATGCCGAAGCTCAGATCCCGCGCCGGGGTGTGAGCCGCAGAGGGGTGTGCGGTGGCACCGTAGGCGGCCGGTGGATGAGGTTGCTGGGTGGCATGAGGTCCGGCCTGGTAACCGGAAGGCGCGGCCTGTCCCGCCGGGGCGGGTTGGCCGTATTGCCCGTAGTTCCCCTGCCCCTGGCTGGCAGCGGAGCCGCCGTACTGCGCTTGCTGACTCGGTTGCTGCTGCCGGGTGTAGGCCGCGGGGGGAACGCTTGCTGCCGGTTGGGTGGGCGCTGGCTCCTGCCACGGTGGTGCGCCGGCGTCTGCGCTGCGGTCAAGGTAGGTGGTTTGGATGGGGGCCGTTGCGGGATCGGCAGACAATTCATACCGCTGGCCGGCGCCCGAGCCACTCACCGAGGGCATGGGACGAGTCATCGTGGGGTCCGAGGAAGCGCTGATCTGTTGGGTGTCACCGCCCCCCGCTTCCGAACCGGACCGATCCCCCTGCCAGGCGCGGCCAGAAGATGAGTGGCCAGCCTGTGATGATAGGCCCAGAAGTGAAGGATGGCCAGACTGAGAAGATGACTTGCCAGCCTGTGATGATTGGCTCTTCTGCGTGGTGATCGCCTCAGTAGGGGTTTCTTCCGCACCGCCGCGGGCCCGGGAACGCTGAGGGGTCTCGGGGTCGTTCTCGGCGGGGATGTTGGTAACTGGGTCCTAGTTGAGGTCTGGGCACATGGGTTCAGCTGTGGCCACATAGGTTCAGATCTGGCCACATGGGTTTGGCGTACGGCTCAGCCGCGGCCGACACGGGGGCCGGCCAGCAAAAACTTGCTGCGCAGCGGGTGGATCGTTCCGCCACGCAGATATTTGACGCTCAGTGTGCCAGCCCAGCCTTCGAGTCCGCTGACATTCTCAGGCCGTAAACCGCAAAGTCTGGGGATTGCCTGAGCACCCGGCAAACGTGCGCTGAGCCGCGCATAGGGTGGTGGTCATGCCGCAGAGCACCACACCACCCCGCCTGAGCCCCCACACGCTGGAGCTGGAAGAGATCTTGAGCGGCGCCGTCGTCGTGCGGATTCCGTTGACCGTGCGCTTTCGCGGGGTCAGTTCGCGGGAGGCAGTCTTGGTCCGCGGCCCGCAGGGGTGGGGGGAGTTTGCCCCCTTCCTGGAGTACGACGACGCCGAAGCCTGCGCGTGGTGGCGTTCCTGTCTTGAAGCCGCCTGGCTGGGGTTCCCCGCTCCGGTACGTGACCGGGTTCCCGTCAATGCCACCGTCCCCGCCATTTCTGCGGATCGCGTGCCGCACCTGCTGGACGGATACGGCGATGGCATCACAGCCGTCAAGGTCAAAGTGGCCGAGTCCGGGCAAAGCCTGGCTGAAGACGTTGCCCGAGTGGCTGCCGTACGCGCCCATGCCCCGCACGCCGCAGTGCGGGTGGATGCCAACCAGGGGTGGAGTGCGGCTCAGGCTGTGGAGGCGCTTGCGGTGCTTTGCGAGTACGGCCTGGAATATGCGGAGCAGCCCGCAGCGGGCATTGACGGTCTCTACGCTGTGAAGGAAGGGCTGGCAGCCCGCGGGGTGACTTTGCCCATTGCAGCGGATGAGTCCGTCCGCAAAGCGGATGACCCCTTGGAAGTGGCCCGTTCCGGGGCGGCAGATGTGATTGTGGTCAAGGTGGCACCACTGGGTGGGGTCAGTCGGGCCTTGGAGATTGTGCGCGCGGCGGGACTGCCCGCGGTGGTCAGCTCCGCCATAGACACCTCTGTTGGGCTCAGCGCCGGGGTGGCTCTGGCCGCAAGTCTCCCGCAGCTGCCCTACGCCTGCGGATTGGGCACCGGAACGCTGCTGCAGCGTGACGTGGCGCATCCCCCCTTGAAGCCACAGGCAGGGGCACTACCCGTGGGGTCGGCGACGGTTGATCCCGCCTGCCTTGAAAAAGTGCTGCTGGAAGGAGCGCGGCGCCAATGGTGGCTGCAGCGAATACGCCGGGTGCACCAGCTGCTGATGTCACAAGATTCGCCCGCTCGGGATTGATTCATACCGCCCATATTGGTTCATGCGCTAGAAATTAATTCATATTAATGCGTTCTGACATGGGCGTTTAGTCGTTTGCACTTCACGTGCTGTTGGGTCAAGTAGCCCTATTTCATTACCTCCCGGGTGTCAGATGGTCGCCGTCGTTGAAAAAGCGCAGCTGGCCTGCGCGGAGAGGTAATGATGGCTCGACTCCTTCTGCCCATGCTGGGACACACCAATGGCAAACGCAGTCCACTGACCTGCGCATTGAAGTGCGGTTCCCAGTGCGCCAAACCGGTGTGCAACACCTCCGACAACTCCACGTTTCATGAAGTGGCCTCCACTGCGCTCTCTCGGCGGGCGGCGCTGGGATTTGGTGCTGCCGGCGCAGTGACCGTTGGGGTGGCCGTGACTGGTACCCGCACCGAAGCGCAAGCAACCTTTGCCTACTGGGGCGCCAACAACGGGTCACTGGACTTTGAACCGATCGCCCCCGTTGCGGCCACCGTGGATGACCTCAACGTGCCCACGAATTACAACTGGTCCCCGATCATTCGCTGGGGAGACCCCCTGTTTGAAGATTCCCCGGAGTTTGATCCCCGTAACCAAACTGCCGAAGCCCAAGCCATGCAGTTCGGGTTCAACAACGACTACCTGGACATCATGCCGGATGCCAATGGCACCACCGGTGTGCTGGTGTGCAATCACGAATACACCAATGAAAACACCATGTTTCCGTCCGATCAGAGCGAAGACCTGCAGCGCACAGCCAGCGTGGGTATTGCAGCGCACGGCATGGCCGTGGTGGAGATGGTGCGTGAAGGCCCCGGCAAACCCTGGACCTACGTGCGCGGGGGAGCCCGCAACCGGCGTATCACCGCAGAAACTCCGTTCCGCGTGGACGGGCCGGCGGCTGGTTCCGATCTGCTCAAGACCGTGGCCGATCCGGAGGGCACCACCGTTCTGGGCACCCAGAACAACTGCGCCGGCGGTGTGACTCCCTGGGGCACCATCCTGTCCGGGGAGGAGAACATTCAAAACGTCCTCTCCGGTCCGGACACCGCTGAGAATCGGCGCTACGGCATCCCGGCCGAGCCTCCCAGGCGGCGCTGGGACCTGGTGGATCCCCGCTGGGACGGCAACAATGCGGGTTATGAAAATGAGCCCAATCGGTTTGGCTACATCGTGGAAATCGACCCATCCGATCCCAGCTCCACCCCGGTCAAGCACACCTCCATGGGCCGGTTCAAGCACGAAGGCGCCAACGTGTACGTGGCAGCCGATGGCACCGTGGTGGCCTACTCCGGGGACGACGAGCGCTTTGACTACCTCTACAAGTTCGTCTCGGAGAAGAAGTATGTGGAAGGTGACCGCACCCACAACATGACTCTGCTCTCCTTCGGCGATCTTTACGTGGCCAAGTTCACCGGCAACTCGGAAGATGAGATTGATGGTTCCGGCCGTCTCCCGGCGGACGGTGCTTTTGACGGAGCGGGTGAATGGCTGCCGCTGGTGGTGGGCGGTGAGTCCAAGATTGAGGGCATGGACGTGGACGAGGTGCTGATCTTCACCCGTCTGGCCGCTGACAAGGCCGGTGCCACCAAAATGGACCGACCAGAGGACGTGGAGCCCAACCCCCACACCGGCAAGGTCTACATGGCCTGTACCAACAACACGCGTCGTGGTGAGTCCGGGCGTGCCGGTGCGGATGAAGCCAATCCGCGCAACAACAACCGTGACGGTCACGTCATTGAAATCACGGAGGACACCGCCAACTCGGCAGGCACCACCTTCCACTGGGACATCTTGCTGGTCTGCGGTGACCCGGCCAAGGACGGTTCCGCCTATTTCTCCGGATTTCCCACGGATCAAGTGTCACCGATCTCCTGCCCGGACAACGTGGCTTTTGATTCTCAGGGGCACCTGTGGATCTCCACCGACGGCGCACCCGGAACCATCGGGTACAACGACGGCTTGTTCCGCGTGGATCTCACGGGTGAGCTGCGGGGGCGTACCCAACAGTTCCTCTCCGTGCCACAGGATGCGGAGACCTGCGGTCCGGTGATCCACGACCGCGAAAACATGGTGTACGTGGCTGTTCAGCACCCCGGGGAGGACGGCACTTTTGAGGTGCCGCGTTCCTACTTCCCGGACTACGTGTTGCCCACGCGGGAAGGTGAAGGCCAGTTTGCGATTGCCCGCCCCGCCGTCGTCCAGGTCTTTTCCACGGCCGCAGGGGAGCCTCCGTTCGTGGAGGAGGAGCAGCACCCCGGGAAGGGCAAGGGACGAGGTAAAGGCCGTGGCCATGGTAAGGGCCGTGGGCCCGGCAATGGGCGCGGTCCCCAGCGCCAGGGGTATCGGGGGCGCTCCACTCAGGAGCTGCGCAACAAAGCGCGTAACGCCCCGCGCTCCTACACGGATGGCTGATCTGAGGGTGTGACCCACCGCGAGTGGCCCGGTACTCAGCCGGGCACGGCAGCGGTCAGTAGGGTGAGACGGTGACCGCCGAATCCCTGCTGACCGCCGCCGCCGTCCTGGACCAATTGGTTGCTGCCGGTGCACGTGAATTTTTCTTCTGCCCTGGCTCGCGTTCGGCGCCATTCGTGTATGCCGCCGCCGAACGCGATGGCGCTGACCTGCGCACTCATGTCCGTTTGGATGAACGTTCGGCTGCTTTCCACGCCCTCGGTGCGGCCAAGGTCACCGGCGGTCCCGCGGTGGTGGTGACCACGTCCGGGACCGCTGTGGGCAATCTGATGCCCGCTGCCATGGAAGCTGATCACGCGCAGGTCCCCCTGGTCCTGCTGACCGCGGATCGTCCCCCGGAATTGCGGGGGACCGGTGCCAATCAGACCACCCGGCAGCCGGGGATCTTTGGCGACCACGTTCGGGACAGCGTGGATCTGGTGGTGGATCAGGGGGCGGAGGCACAACAGATCACCGCCCGGGTGCAGTCGGCCTTGGAACCTGTGCTCGCTGCCCTTCACGACGACGACGCCCACGTGCCCGGTCCCGTTCACGTCAATGTGGCGCTGCGTGAACCCCTACAACCGGCGTTGGACCATGTGGCAGCCACTCATATCGAGTCCCCACCGCAGAGGTGGCAACCGGCGGAGCTGAAACCCTGTTCTGCGGTGAGCGTTGTGCCAGCCCACCTGTCGCAAGCACTTCTGCGCCGGGAGGGCAGTGAGCACCCCCCGCGGTCCACCGTGATCCTGGCCGGGGACGGTGCCGGAGACGGGGCCAGGCTACTGGCGGAGTCCCTGGGTCTTCCGCTGCTGGCCGAGCCATCCTCGAATGCTCGGTACGGACCTAACGCGGTGGGCCCGTACCGGCTGCTGCTGGACACCGAGTTGGGGAGCCAGATCGAACGCGTGCTGTTGATCGGTCGCCCCACACTGTCCCGTCCGGTGGGTGCCCTACTGGCACGGTGCCACGTGCAGACGGCGGCCTGGCAGCCGCGTGAGGTGGCGTGGTACGACCCCGGCCGACGCCGTGAAACCGTGTTGCGCACACTCACCGAAGTCACCGCTTTTGTTGGCCGCCCACCGCAGGGTTGGCTGGGGGCGTGGCAACGTCTGGGCGCGGCTGCGCAACGCGCCGTCAATCACGAACTTGCCCTGCCTGAGCAGCCCCAACCGCAGGCGATGCCGGATGGGGTGGTGAGCGCAACGACCGGCGTACTTCCCGGTCCCGTGGTGGCCCGTGAAGTGTGGGCAGCCTGTCTCAGGGATGGCGCACCGCTGGTGGCAGGTTCCTCCAACCCCATTCGGGATCTGGACCTGTGTGCTGATCCATGGGCCGCTGTAGGGGAGGCGGCTCAGAACTCTGCGGGGCAGACGGGTCCGAGCTATCTGGGGCAGACGGGTCAGAGCTTTATGGAGGCGGCGGATCAGACTCCCGCAGGGGGGACCGAGCCGAACCGCGGCGTGACCGTGATGGCCAATCGGGGACTTGCCGGCATTGACGGAACGGTGGCCACCGCAGCCGGCGCTGCTCTGGCCACTGGGCGTCGCGTGCGAGCCCTGATGGGGGACGTGACGTTCCTGCACGACGCCGGGTCTCTGATCCGTCTGGTGCACGAAACCCAGCCTGATCTGCAGATTGTGGTGCTTGACGACCGTGGAGGTGGGATTTTCAACACTCTGGAACACGGTGCGCTGGGCGAACAGCCTCAATGGGCTGAGACCGTGGAACGCTTTTTCGGCACAGAACCCGCCGTGGACATTCCTGCTCTGTGTGCCGGTTACGGCGTGGCCGTGGAGACGGTCACCACGGTGCAAGATCTACACCGTGCTCTGGCGCAGCCGCGTGCCGGGGTGTCGGTCGTCGTCGTTCCGGCCAGCCGGGAGGGTCTACGGTCCATGAGTGCCAGGATCAAGGCTGCCGTTGCCGCGGCGGCTGCCGAGCTCCCACTCAGCGGTTGACCTCCCACGAACTCGCCGAGTTCCCACGTTGTGGGCGGTGATCTGGCAGCGCGATGGGATGTGGATGAAGAGGACGAGCCGGGGGCTGGTGCGTCAGTATCGACGAACCAACCCCCGGCTGCGTGGTGACTCGGTTGAGCGCTAGGACCCGACCTGCGGGTCAGACCACGGGTTCGCGGTCGCGCTCCGTGGTCTGCTGAGTCGTGGCGCGTTGCACGGCCTCCCGTTCGATCAGATACGTGTTGTGCTTGCGGGGCACAATGAAGGTGACGATGGCTCCCACCAGGGCCACGGCGGCGAACGCGTGGAACTGCTGGGTTGCACCCAGGCCCGCGGCCACCAACCAGCCACCGATCAACGGCCCGAACACGCCACCGGCACGGCCGATGGTGGCACAGGCTGCCACACCTGCGGCGCGGGAGTCGGAGGTGAAGTAGTTGGACTGGAAGCCGTAGATCAACACCTGGGTGCCCAGGATGCCAATTCCTGCCACGCCAATGAAGGTGAAGAGCAGCGCCAGTGGGAACTGGAAGGTCATCAATACCAGGGCGATCGCTGCCAACAAGAAGGTGCTGGCAATGATGTTCTGTGGTTTGCCCAGGCGGTCGGAGGCCCGTGCGGCGATCAGACCACCGATCACGGCGGCACCGTTGAGCACAAAGGGGAACCAGAGTTTCTGCTCGGCGTAGCCGTAGGACTCCATGATGCGCGGCAGCCAGGTGTTCATGCCGTAGGTCAGGAACAACCCGGCAAAGGACATGGAGGCCATCAAGAGGGTTGCCACACCGAATTCGCGGGTGAACAGCGCGGCGTAACCGGTGCGCTTGGGCACGGTGGTGGCGCGGCGCACGGCCAGTTCCTCTTCCAAGGGAACGCCGGTTTGGCGGGCCAACTCAATCGCGCGGGCCTCCTGTCCGCGGGAGAGCAGCCACCGTGGGGATTCGGGTAGCTTCATGGCAGCCAGAGGGACCAGGAACAGGATGGGAGTGGCCCCGATCAGGAACAGGCCGCGCCACCCGATGTGTTCGGCCAAGAGAATGCCGCACAGGGAAGCGAACATGCCGCCTGCGGGGACACCCGAGTACACAATCGCGTTGAAGACGCCGCGCTTGTCCTTGGGTGCGAACTCCGCGATGGTCGGCCCGGCCGTGGCGATCACCAGACCCAATCCCAAACCGGTGATGAAGCGCATCAGTCCGAAAGTGAACACAGTGCCGGTGGCCGCGGTGATCGCCATTCCGATGGAGAACCATGCGATGCCGAACATCATCATCTTTTTGCGGCCCAGGATGTCGCCGATGAACCCGGATGCAAAGGAGCCCAGGAGCACACCGATCAGGGCCAGTGAGCCCACGGTGCCGGCCGTTGAAGCATCCAGAACGCCGATGTGGCTGGGGTCGTTCATCAGGGTGGGCATGACAGTTCCGTAGACCACGAGGTCGTAGCCGTCGAAGATCAATGCCGTGCAGGCAATGGCTGCCACCCAGATGGCAGTTTTCATCTCCAACCGCTTGTCAGCGGTCACGAGGGTATTGGCGGTGGACATCAGAGTCGGATCCTTTCGATCAACCGGAGGGTTGACCAAGATCGTGACAGGGATGTGATGCGGCTCATATTGGGGGAAAACCCTGGAAACCACCAGGGCCCTATTGATTACCTAAAAAGTATCAATAGGGCCCTACTGCTATGTGTAGCGTGTGCTATCTCAGGACTCCGGAGCGTGCACCTGCGTGGGGTTGAGCACCCGGGACAGGAAAGTCTGGGTCCGCTGGTGCTGGGGAGCACCGATCACGTCACGGGCTTGGCCTTCCTCCACCACCACACCGCCGTCCATGAACACCACGCGGTCTGCAACGTCGCGGGCGAAAGCCATCTCGTGAGTGACCACCAGCATGGTCATGCCCTCCTTGGCCAGGTCCCGCATGATGGCCAGCACATCACCCACGGTTTCCGGGTCCAGGGCGGAGGTGGGTTCGTCAAAGAGCATCAGCTCCGGGTCCATGGACAGGGCCCGGGCAATGGCCACGCGCTGCTGCTGGCCACCGGAGAGCTGGGCGGGGGCGCTGTCTGCCTTGTCAGCCAGACCCACGCGTTCCAGATTGTGCAGCGCTGTCTCCCGCGCGGCTGACTCCGAACGGCCCAGCACCTTGCGCTGAGCCACCGTCAGATTCTTCAGCACGGACATGTTGGGAAACAGATTGAACTGCTGAAAGACCATGCCAACGCGGCGTCGAACGGCGTCGATGTCAACGTCGGGATCGGTCACCTCCACATCCCCGATATGGATGCGGCCACGCTGCGGGGACTCCAAGAGGTTGACGCAGCGCAGCAGAGTGGACTTGCCCGAGCCGGAGGGCCCGATCAGGCACACCACCTCACCGGGCTGGACGTCCAGGGAGATGCCTTTGAGCACATCCAGGGACCCGTAGGACTTGTGCAGGCCGTCAATGGTGACCGACGCCGGGTGGGCTGCCGTTTCCGTGGCAGTTGACTTCTTCACTGTGAACAACTCCTACTTACGGGCCGAACGGGCGTCAGCGCGCGTCTCGAAGTACCGGGCCAGCAGGCCCAGGGGAACGGTGATGATCAGGTAACACACACCGGCCAGGACTAGGGGAGTCAGACCCGCGCCGGTGCCGGAGATGGCCTCACGGCCGAACTTGGTGAGTTCGTACTGCGCCACCGTCATGCCCAGCAGATAGACCAGGGAGGAGTCCTTGGCCAGCAGGATGACCTCATTGGTCAACGGCGGCAGCACAATGCGCAGCGCTTGCGGAATGATGATGGTGATCATGGCCCGCGAATGGGTCATGCCCAAGGACCGAGCGGCCTCGTACTGGCCTTTGGGCACTGCCTGCAGGCCAGCACGCAAGGACTCCGCAATGTAGGCGGCTGAGACCAGGCCCAGAGCCAGCATCACGGTGACCAGATTGTTGAATCGGACCTGGAAAGCCAGCGGCACGCCGAACCCCAAGGCCAAGAACACCAACAGCGCTGGGACACCACGGAAGAGCTCAATGTAGAGCGTGGCAATCCAGCGGTACGGGGCCACGGAGGACAGCCGCATCAGCGCCAACAGAATGCCCCCGGACATACCCGCCACAAAGCCCAGTGCCGTGTAGATTAGCGTGTTCTTCAAGGCCACCGTGATGATCTGCGGGAACTGCTGAGCCATCACCGATGGGTTCAGGGCTCGGGAGATCAGAGTGTTCCAGTCTGCAATCAGAATCAGGGCCACCACGATCACCACCAGCAGCCCGTACTGGACTCCCCGGGAGATCTTGGCCCTCTGGCGGGCGGTCATAGCCATGTGGGGCTCATTCCTTCTCTTGATGTGTGAACCGCGATCACTGCTCGGTGATCGGAACCCATTTCTGGGTGATTTCCTCCAAGGTGCCGTCACCCTTGATGCGCTCCAAGGTGGAGTTGACCGCCGCCAGCATGGCGGTGTCTCCCTTACGGACAGCTACCCCGAACTGGTCATCCGCCTCAACTTCTTCAACCACCACAAAGTCCGGGTAGTCCTCCGAATGCTGGGCAATGGGCACCAAGTCATCAAGCACAGCATCCACGCCACCGGACTGCAGGTCCTGGAACATGAGGACGTCCTCGAACTGCACGGCGTTCAGCCCCAGTTCCTTGGCCTTGACGTCCCCGGTGGTTTGCTGCATCACTCCAACGCGGGCCTTGGAGTCCACGGCGTCCTGTACGGAGGTGATCTGGGAACCGTCCTTGACCACCAAGCCCAGTTGGTTGTCAAAGTACGGCTCGGAGAAATCCATGACCGAACGGCGCTCATCCGTCATGGTCAACGCGGAGGTGACAATGTCGCACTGGCGGGTGTCCAGGGCAGCCCCAGAAACCATGGTTTCAAAGGGCAGGGTCACGTTGTGGACTTCAAGGTTGTTGTCCTTGGCGATCTCCGCCGCCAGATCCATGTCCAGGCCCACCATTTCCCCGCCTTCTTCCATCTCGAAGGGCGGGTAGTTGGATTCCGAGCACACCGTCAGCTGGCCATCGGAGATGGTTTCCAAAGTGCCATCGGTGGAGCCTGTATCCGCCCCCGTGGTGGACGTGCATGCGGTCAGGGCCAGCAGGCTCACGGTGCTGAGGCCCACCAGTACACGAGCGGTGGAAGTTTTCACAGACCCATCCACTCTTCACGCATGGTGTCCATGGTGCCGTCGTCGTTGATGCGCTGAATGGTTGAGTTCACGGAGTCCACCATCTCCGTGTTGTCCGAATTCACGGCCACGCCCAGCTGCTCGCCATTGGATTCCTGGTCCACCAGTTCCAGATCCGGATTCTCCGCGGCGCGATTGCCCAGAACGGAGACGTTGCCGATCACGGCCTCCACGCCACCGGTCTCCAGGGACTGCAGCATCAGCGCGGTGTCTTCCTGCTGCTCAAAGTTCAGGCCGTTGTCCTCGGCGTACGTTTGGCCCGTGGTGGCCTGCTGAACGGCCACGCGGGCATCGCCGATGTCGTCAAAGCTCTGAATGTCGGAGCCTGCGGTGACCAGCAGGCCCAGTTCGTCGTCGAAGTACGGCTCGGAGAAGGCCATCACGGACTGGCGGGCCTCGGTGATGGTGATGCCGGAAATGGCGATGTCGCACTTGTTGGTGGACAGATCCGCCCCGGACTCGATGCCTTCAAAGCCGGTCTGGATGACGTTCTTCTCCAGATCAAGGTCGGCAGCGATTTCATCGGCCAGGTCCATGTCAAAGCCCACCACCTCGCCGTCGCGTTCGAACTCGAACGGGGTGTACGGGGTGTTGCTGCACACGGTCAGCTTGCCGTCTTCAATCAGCGGGACGCCGGAGGCGGACTGGTTCTCACCCGTTGTGGAGGTGCAGCCGGTGAGAACCAGAGCGGTGGCTCCGCCGGCAGCCAGGAGGGTGGAGAGGTTGCGGGTTTTCATGGGTGTTACCTCGGTGCGTCATGTGGTGTGGGCAAGGGGACGGACTCGCGCTGGTGAGCACCCGGTGGCGCTGACCTGACGGCGCCGCCGCCACGGTCATCCGTGGGCCTGCACAGGCCCGGGAACCGGGGCGGTGACCGCTTCATGGTAGCCGTACCGCTGTGGCCTGGAGGTTACGCACTCCGGTGCCCGCGGGCTCTCATCGGGGTATGACCCCCAAAGCGCCTAGTACCGGGCGTAACTTGGCCTGAGTTTCGGCCAGTTCATCCTCCGGCACGGAAGCCTCGACGACGCCGCAGCCTGCGTAGACGTGTGCCGTGCGGGCATCTCTTTGGACACCGCCGCGCAGGGCGATCCCAAAGTCGCCGTTGTGGCGTGCATCCAACCAGCCGACCGGGCCGGCGTAGAGCCCACGGTCCAGACCCTCCAAACGAGTGATGGCCTCGGCGGCAGGCTGGGTGGGTGTCCCGCAGACTGCCGCCGTGGGGTGCACCGCTTCCACAAGTTCCAAGGCCGAAGGCACACTGCCATCCGGCCCGGGGCGCAGCTCAGCGGTGACATCGGAGGCCAAGTGCCAAACATTGGGTAGCTCCAACACAAAGGGCCCAGGGGAGGAGACCACGTCATCCGTGTAGGCGGACACCGAATCCAGTAACGAGGTGATCGCAAAATCGTGTTCGGCGCGTTGTTTGGCGTCCTCCAAGAGGTTTTCCCGAGCCCACCGGGACTCGTCCATCCCAGCAGGAACTGACCGGCGGTCCAGAGTTCCGGCCAGTACCCGGGCGTGCAGGCGCCCGTTGAGAACACGCACCAGGCGCTCGGGGGTGGCCCCGAACAGCCTGTTGACGGTGGGGTCCCGGTGCTCTTCCACGCACACGCAGTAGGTCCAGCAGGTGTTGTAGTCAGCGGCAAGAGCTCGCAGCGCACCGGGGAGATCAAGATGCTCTGTCTGCGCGCGGACTTCCACGCGGCGGGCCAGCACCAGCTTGTCCAACTGGCCGTCTGCAATCAGCCCCACGCCATCCGCCACGGCCGCACACCAGGCACGGTCTGCGGCCGGGTTCTCCTGCGCCACCGGTGCAACATCTGAAGCTGAGGGGACTGCATCCGAGGATGTGAGGTGCGCACGAGTCGGCTCACCGATGGGCCGCACGGTGGGTATCCACCGGGACCAGGCTGCGGCCACATCAGCCACGGTGAGCGTGGGGGCGGTGGAGACCAAGGTGACCCAGGCGCCGTCGTCGTCGTGACCCACCACCAGTTCCGGGAGCACCAAGCCGGACGATGTGGGGGAGGACCGGGCAAAAGTGAAGGCGCCAAAGGCCACCGGTCCCGTGGCCGAACGGTGCACGGGGTCGGTGATCTTCAGCCCGGAAGTCAGAGTGTCCCACCACGCGCGAGCTGCGGTGAAGCGGTCCTCACCGGTGACCAGCACGTGTGCGGCGCGCCCAAACCCCACCAGACCCAGCCCGCCGATGGTCCAGCAGCTGGTGCGTTGCCCGTCCAGGATGCGGCGCAGATCCGGGGCGGCCGCAAAGTCGGCCGGGACCGGGGAGTTTGGCAGGGCGGCCAAATCCTGTAACGGCACGGTCAGGGAACTGGAGAGAGCGTGAGTGGAGGCGGGCATCCCGGTCAGTGTAGATCCAGGGCGTGCCTCCCGGGCACCAGTCACCGACTGCCTGCCGGGGTGGCCTGCTGGACACTTGCCGGACGGGGGCTACCGACTACCTGCCGGACGGGGCTACTGGCCACCGCAGGGCGGTGGGTTTAGTGCCGGTGCCGGGAGATGCGAAACTGTCAGGGTGAATCGTGCAGACCTGAACAAGCGCAAGGACGCTGTCACCGCAATGTTTGACCAGGTGGCCCCGCGTTATGACATCACCAATGACATTCTTTCGTTGGGGCAGACCCGGGGTTGGCGGAAAGCCGTGACGGAGGCCGTGGGTGCGGTTCCCGGCGAGTTTGTCCTGGATTTGGCGGCGGGAACGGGGAAATCCTCGGAGCCGTTTGCGGATGCCGGTGTGCAGGTGGTTGCTGCGGACCTGTCCCTGGGCATGCTGCAGGTGGGGCGTACGCGCCGCCCGGACATTGAGTTCGTCCAAGCGGATGCCACCATGCTGCCGTTTGCCGATGATGCCTTTGACGCCGTGACCATCTCCTACGGGTTGCGCAATGTGGAGGGTTATCACCGGGCGCTGCATGAGATGTACCGGGTGACCAAGCCGGGTGGGAGGTTGGTGATTGCGGAGTTCTCCACCCCCACCAACAAGGCTTTCCGCAAGGTCTACAGCGAATATCTGGTCAAGGCACTGCCGGGGGTGGCCAAGAAGGTTTCCTCCAATCCGGAGGCCTATGAATATCTGGCTGAATCCATAGCGGCCTGGCCGGATCAGGACGGTCTGGCCAAGGACATCACGGCCGCTGGCTGGGAGCAGGTGCGTTATCGCAACCTCTCCGGGGGCATTGTGGCAATCCACCATGCCGTCAAGGGCCAGGCTCCGTCTTACGGTGCACCGGAGATCAAACTGGCGTGAAGGTTCTGATTTCAGGCGGTGGCCCGGCAGGCGCCACCGCGGCCTACTGGCTGGCCTCCCAGGGTGTTGAGGTCACTGTCCTGGAAAAAACCTCCTACCCCCGGGAGAAGGTTTGCGGGGATGGTCTGACACCGCGTGCGGTGCGGGAAATGCAGTTGATGGGTCTGCCGCACGGTCCCGAGTTGGGGTATAAACGCAATCAGGGTTTGCGGATTCGTGCTCGGGGTCGCTCTATCGAGTTGCCGTGGCCGCAGCTGACGGACTTCCCGAATTACGGGTTGGTGCGTTCGCGCGCGGGCTTTGACCAGCACTTGGCGGAGCACGCTCGCGGGGCGGGCGCCCAGATCATTGAACGCCGCTCGGTCACGCACGTGCTGCGCCAGGACGATGACCGCGTGATCGGTCTGCGCGCCAATGTCCTGGATGAACGTGGACGCCGCACCGGGGACACGGAGGACCACCGCGCGGATGTGATTCTGGCCTGCGACGGCGTCTCCTCCCGAACCGCTGTTTCCGCCGGGTTGCACCGGCGCGAGGACCGCCCCATGGGGGTGGCCGTACGTGCCTACTACCGATCTCCGAGGGCCGATCTGGACTGGATGGAAGGGTGGCTGGAACTCACGGACGGCACCGATCCCCAGGGTGGACTGCTGCCCGGCTACGGGTGGGTGTTCGGCGCCGGAGACGGCACCGCCAACGTGGGGTTGGGCATCCTGGACACTTCTCCGGCGTTCGGCAAGATCGACTACCGGCAGGTCCTCACGGACTGGACCGCATCCATGCCTCCCGAATGGCAGTTCGACCCGGAGCACCGGCAGGGAAGGGTGCTCTCCGCAGCCTTGCCCATGGCTTTCAACCGCACCCCACACTGGATCCCGGGAATGTTGCTGCTGGGAGATTCGGCCGGGTTGGTTTCTGCCTTCAACGGGGAGGGAATCTCCAATGCCATGGAGTCTGCCCGCTACGCAGCCGAGCACATTCTGCAATCCCAACGTGCCAACGGGCCCGCTCAGAGGGATGCAGTTCTGGCGGGGTACCCCCACCGGCTTCGCCGGGAATGGGGCGCGCATTTCACGCAGGGGCGTCTGCTGGCAGAGGCCATCGGGCACCCGCGGATCATGAAGGCTGCGCTGGCCACAGGCATGTCCGTCCCGCCGCTCATGCGGTTTGTGGTGCAGACCATGACCGAGCTCACGGATCACCCGGCCCGCACGTGGCAGGACCGCACCGTGGCCGTTCTGGATGCCCTCACCCCGTCCACCAGAAACCAGTAGAGTGATACCCCGTGACTGACTCCTCCACCTCAACACCGCGGCCCGGCCACGCGCACACCCCCACGGGTGAGTTCGGTGCTGCCGCTGTGCCGGAGGCCTTTGAGTCAGATCTTCCCGCGGGTATGGAGGTACTCACCCAGGACCCCGAGTTCGCGGCCCGCGTGCTGGCAGCTCTGGGCCAGATAGAGTCCCGGCTGGCTCAGCACGTCGAAAGTTCGGATCCCCTGATTCACGTGACCGCATCCCACCTGCTCAATGCAGGTGGGAAGCGCATTCGTCCGTTGCTGACCCTTTTGGCCGGGGAAATTGGTGGAGGCATCAACGACGACGTCATCAACGCCGCCGTCGTGGTGGAGCTGACCCACTTGGCTTCCCTGTATCACGACGACGTCATGGATTCGGCGCCCGTACGCCGCGGTGTGGACACCGCCCACACGGTGTGGGGCAACAACGTGGCGATCCTGACCGGTGACCTGATCTTTGCCCGGGCTTCCTCCTTGGTGGCCACCATCTCCGGGCGGGCCTATCAGATCCAGGCATTGGCTTTCGAGCGGTTGGTGATCGGGCAGTTACAGGAGACTTCGGGCCCGCCTGAATGGGCAGATGCCCTGGAGCACTACCTGCAGGTGCTGGCCGGTAAAACGGGCTCCTTGATTGCGGCCTGCGGTGTTTTCGGCGCCGTGCTGGCCGGTGGTTCCGCCGAGGCGGAGCGAATCATGGAGACCTACGGTGAAAAGCTTGGCGTGGCTTTTCAACTGGCAGATGACGTCATTGACATTACCTCACCATCGGCCACCTCCGGCAAGGCCCGCGGCACGGATCTGCGGGAGGGCATTCCCACCCTGCCGGTGCTGATGCTGCGTCGCATGGCCGATCAGGGGGACGACTCAGCCAGGGAGGTTTTGTCCCTGGTGGACGGCGATCTCAGCTCGGACAGCGCTTTGGAGGCCGCTGTTGCTGCGCTGTCCGAACATGCAGCCATCCAGGCGTCCTGGGAGGTTGCCGAACAGTGGGTGGCCCAAGCCGAAGCGGCTCTGGAACCGCTTCCGGAATCTACCGCAAAGGCCGCTCTGCACAGCTTTGCCCGCGGTATGGTTCATCGCCGCGCGTGACTCGGGGGTAACCTAACGCTCAAGCCGCTGATTCGGCCACCCTCACCAGAATCACGGCAGGTTCCAAACTGCGCCGGAGCGCCCCATGCGACTCACGGCACCTGAGCACCACGAGGTGGACCAGTGTCCTCTAACAAAACTGCACCCCCCGCTGCGCGGCAGCGCGAGGTCTTCTCCAATCGCACCGTCTTCATCCTTGCCGCCATGGGTTCAGCCATCGGCTTGGGAAACATCTGGCGGTTCCCCTACGTTGCGTATGAAAACGGCGGCGGCGCCTTCATGGTGCCGTACCTGATTGCTCTTCTGAGCGCAGGTTTGCCGCTGCTCATGCTGGACTACGCGGTGGGTCACCGATACCGTGCCTCCGCGCCCCTGTCCTACCGCCGCCTGCACCCCAAAGCTGAGTTCTTGGGATGGTGGCAACTGTGCATCTGCTTTGTGATCGCCGCGTACTATGCCGTGATCATTGCCTGGGCCGGCTCCTACACCATCTTCTCCGTGACGCAGGCCTGGGGGGATGACCCCGAAGGCTTCTTCATGGGCCAGTACCTCCAGGTGGCTGAGGACGTTGGACTCGGCTTTGATTTTGTCCCGCAGGTCTTGCTGGGTCTTGCCCTGGTCTGGATTGTTCTGCTGATTGTCATGGCGCTGGGCGTTCAACGCGGCATTGGCCGCTTCAACGTGATCTTCATGCCGTTACTGGTCATCATGTTTGCCGTCATGGTGATCATGGCCCTCACCTTGGACGGGGCAGCGGCCGGCCTGGATGCGCTGTTCACCCCGGACTGGTCGGCGTTGGGCAATAGCGCTGTGTGGATGGCTGCCTACGGCCAGATTTTCTTCTCCCTGTCCGTGGGCTTCGGCATCATGGTCACCTACGCCTCCTACCTCAAGCGGAAGTCTGATCTGACCAGCACCGCACTGGTGGTCGGATTCGCCAACTCCAGCTTTGAGATTTTGGCCGGCATCGGTGTTTTTGCGGCACTGGGCTTCATGGCTGCGGCCTCCGGCGTGGGTGTTTCAGAGGTGGTTTCCGGCGGCATCGGGTTGGCGTTCATCGCCTTCCCCACGATCATCTCCCAAGCACCGCTGGGCGCTCTGCTGGGGGTACTGTTCTTCGGTGCCCTGACCTTTGCGGGCTTCACCTCCCTGATCTCCATTGTGGAGGTGATCATCGCCGGGATTCAGGACAAGCTGGGCCTCAACCGCGTGGCCGGTACCCTGGCCGTCATCATCCCGCTGGCCGCTGCCTCCCTGCTGTTGTTCCCCACCACCACGGGGTTGAACTTGTTGGACGTGACAGATGCCTTTGTCAACAACTTTGGCATCATGGCTGCCGCCCTGGTCTGCGTGATTCTGTTGACTGCTGGGCTTTCCGCCCTGCCCGGTTTGCGCGATCACCTCAACGCGGTGTCTGCCTTCAAGGTGGGCCGTACCTGGATGATCCTGCTGGGTGGTGTGGTCACCGTGGTTCTGGGCTACTCGCTCATCGGTCAGCTGACCACCGTGCTGTCTGAGGGCTACGGGGACTTCCCCGGCTGGTACGTGGCCACCTTCGGTTGGGGTATGGCCATCTCCCTGGTGGTGATCTCCGTGATCATCGCCAAGGTCCCGTGGTCCCAGCGCTCCCGTGGTGCACAGCCTTCTCCGGCGCTGCCGGTGTTGGATCCCGGAGTGGACCGGAAGTACATGACCACGGGGTCTCTGGCCACCATCACCAGCACCTCCGTGCGCGATGGCTCACCCTGGGATGACCGGGACGCTGCTGCCACCCCTGAACCGTGGTCAGCAGAGGCAGAATCCGCACCATCCACAGGCAGGCACGTGGCCACGGAAGCTGAGACAACCGCAGGGAAGGAGGGCAACCGATGAGCACTTCAGCCATCATCATGTTGATCGTGGCGGGCGTGACCGTGTGGGGCGGCTTGGCCGCATCCATCGTGAACCTGCGACGCAATCCGGACCAAGGCGGGGACGAATAACGCCCGACCTCCACCCGCCGAAGCGCCACCGCGCTGACGCCGACTTCCCATCTGAACGCCGAGCCCCCACGTTGTGGGCGGTGATCTGGCAGCCAGATGGGAAGTCGGCGTCTGGGGCCTAGGGGCGATGGGGTCAGCGCCGGGGTGGGTGACGACGGCGTCGTCGTAACCGTGTTGCATCCACCATCAGAACGGCCACCGCTATCCACACGAAGCCGAACCCCATCCAGCGCTCCAGGGGCATGGCTTCATGCAGGATGAACACCGCAATCAAGAACTGCATGATGGGGGCAATGTATTGCAGCATTCCCACGGTGCTCAGCGGTAACCGCGCAGCGGCCAGCCCAAAGAGTAGTAGTGGAACCACGGTGACCACACCCGTGGCGGCCAACAAAGTGGTGTGCAGCCAGCCGTAACCGAACAAGGTCAGATCCCCACGGGCGGCCTGTTGAGCCACGATCACCACGGCGATGGGCATGATCGCCAGGGTTTCCACGGTCAGGGCCACCAGTGCCGGCCAGCTGCCCCCCAGCATGGACTTGGTCAGCCCGTAGAGCCCAAAAGTGAAGGCCAGGCCCAGGGACAGCCACGGCACCTGGCCGTAGAACACGGACATCACGCCCACTGCTATTGCGCCCAGACCCACAGCCACCCATTGCAGCCGGCGCAGACGTTCCCGGAGCACCACCACCCCCAAGGTGATGGCCACCAGCGGGTTGATGAAGTACCCCAGGGAGGCCTCCAGCGTGTGTCCCGTGGTGGTGGCAATGGTGTAGAGCAGCCAGTTGCAACCGATCAGAGCACCCGAGAGGGCGAACAGCCCCAACGTTCGCGGCCGGGCGAATACCGCCAGGAAGCGGCCGAACTGCCCAAAGGCGCCCAGCAACACCAGGCACAGGGCCAGGGCAAACAGCACGCGCATGGACACGATTTCCCATGCCCCAGACGGCGCGAGCGCCACGAAATACAGGGGCAACAACCCCCACAGTCCGTAGGCGCTCGCTCCGTAGATCAGCCCGCGCCGCCCCTCCGAGGCCGGGCGGTGATCCCCGGAAGGATTCACACGGTCACTGACCAATCACAGGCCAATCAGAGTCCGAAGAAGCGGCTGAAGAAGCCCTTCTTGCGCGGCTGGTCGTCCTGCTGCTCGTCGCGTTCGGGCTGATCCGCGGACGTATCCGCAGCGGCGGCCTCCGTGGCGTCTGCGGGCTGACCAGTTTCCACCGGGGCCACAGCGTCCTCCTCGATGGGACGAGCCGTTGCGGGCTCCTCCACACGGGGCTGAACCACGGCGGGGCGCTGCTCGTCGAGGTCCGCGCCGTCCACATCTGGTGCGCGGTCTTCGGCCTGCTCGGTCTCTGTCTGCTCGGTTTGGGCCTGCTCGTCACCTTCCACGGCAGCTTCCAGATCTGCGGCAAAGTCCTCGTCCGTAGCGGACTCAGCAACCGACTCGCTGGACGCGGCGGGCTCAGCGGCCTGCTCGGACTGGTGAGCTGCCGGCTGATCCGCAGGCTGATCGACCTGAGCATCGCGGTCCTCGGCCAGGGACGGCACCGTGGTGGTGGTGACTTCCCCGGGAGCGACGTCGCGGCGCGGCTCCTGGTCGTACGGCAAGTCCTGCTCGTGTTCCGTGGCGGCGCCGGGGACGGGGGCGTCCATCTCTTCCTGAGCCAGCTCGGCGGGCAAGGGCTGCTCGGTGGCCGACTCGCTGGCCTCTGCAGCTTGCTCGGAAGCATCGGTGCTCAAATCCGTAGCGTCGGAGCTCGGCTGGGCGGCGGCGTCGTCGTGTGTGGAAACCGGGGCGGCAGCGGCAGTTGCTTGCCTGCGTGACGCTTCCTGCTCCTGACGGGCCGCAGTGTCCCGGGCGGCCTGTTCATCGGCAATGCGGCGTGCGTCCGCGCGGTCCGCAGCCAGAGCCTCACGGCGGGTGCGGGCGTCCTGCTCCAGGCGGGTGAGTTCGTCGTCGCTGACCGTGGCCTCTGCTGGTTCCACACCGGAGATCTGGTGCTCTTCAAGCCAGAAGCGCTGGGCACCGTCGCGGGTGGTGATCACGCACATGGCATCCGTGTCCCACTCAATGTGGGCGCCGCGCAGCTTGGCGTAGGAGTCCAGCGCGCGGTTGTGATCCACGGCGGTGCCGGTCTGCAGACCCTCCGCGATCACGCGCATCATGGTTTCCAGGCTGATCGGTTCCAGTTCCAATTCCGGACCGTCCAACAGCAGCCATGCCGTCACATTCTTGCCAACGCGTGCGGGGTAATGGGCCCACAGCCCTGTCAGGGCCTTGGCCGCCAACGTGACCTGGCGGGCAAAACCGTCCTGCGTGGGCACCTCATCCGTGATGAGTTCGGCAACATCCGAGCGCGCAGCGGACTCACGGGTCTGCACGGCGGCGGCCACCACCTCGGACGGGAAATGCCCCAATTCCTGCCAAGACCACACCCAGGAACCGCGGTCTGCGGAATCCGTGCCCAGCAGGTGAGGGGTCAGCACCACGGGGGGATCGGACTGGAGAGTGAAGGAGGGAACGGAGAAGTCCACGTCCCACTCCACACCCTGGCTCAATTCAGCCAACCGGGCCTGATGCTCGGTCGAAATAAAGATCGAGTCGTCGATCAATTCCTGCAGTGAAGTCGTCATGCTCCCCAGGCTAGCAACGGTGGCTGTGCGGAGGACATCAGCAACCCCACATGAAGGGCGGATGTGAGCGGATCATCACTGAGAACCCCCGGATAGGGTGGGCTCATGACGCAGGATCAAGAACAACCCACCCGGCGCTCGCGGGACCGCTCCGGTCACCACGCGGCGGCCAAACTGACAGATCAGCAAGTGGCGCAGGCTCTCCAGGAGGAGCTGCGAGCCGTGGGGGATTGGGTGCTGGGGGTGCTCAACGCCCAACCGGGGTGGGAGCGGATGGAGGTTGACCTCAAACCGCAAGGTGGCCGCATCTGGTTGCGGATCACCGAGCACCGCGACGGCCGAGTTCTTCCGGGGACAGTGGGACCCATCAAACCGGGCAGTCCAGTGCTGCGGCGGATCAACCGCTTGCAGTCCCTGTCCTACCGGCCGGGGCGGGGTACCTGGCTCTCCACCGTGGTCAGCGTGATGGCGGATGGCTGGCCAACCCCGCAGTACTCCTTTGCCACCGCGCACAATTTCGACGAGCGTCCCCCCACACTGGGGGAGGAAGGCTCCTACTCCCTGGAGGACGGGTTGGAGCACCTGGAGAGTTTTCCCCGGACTCAGGCCCGTGTGCCTGGCTGGCTGGCCCAGCTGGCTGCGGAGTCAGGTCAGAGCATTCAGGTTCTGGCCCCGGAGGCGGAGGCGGAATCCACACCGGAAGGCACCGTGAACCCACGGTTGCGTGAAGCCGTTGCGGGCTTTGCCGCAGCCCCCTCAGACACGGCCCTGATCGAGGTCATGCGCCAAGCAACCGCCGGCGATTTGCTGGTGGATGCCACCGGCTCCACCTTGATTCGCACCGACAGCGGCGAGTTGAGCCCGGAATCCCAGATTCAATTGCAGAGTTTTGCCGAACCGGATGGGACGCGGACCCTGGCGGCCTACACCGCAGCAGTGGATGCCCGAGCCATGTTTGAACGGTCGGGCCAGGAGGGGGAGCCGGTCTTGCTACGCCAGCCCGCCGCAGCCGTTCTGGACCTGGTGGGTGCTGATGACCAGTACGACCACTTGATTCTGGACGCCGGTGGTGCCTCCTGCCGGATTCCGCGCCGCCAGATTGAGTGGTTGCTCTCCTCGCCGCGCAACGACGTCGCCAAGAACGGTCTGCTGGTGGACAACATCCCACAGGTGCTCTCCGGGCTTGTGGCGGCCAACGGAGTTCTTCTGCTGGGCGTTCGGCCAGTGGAAGGCGCCCAGGGGGCGGATGATGTGGAGCCGGTGTGGGCCAAGCCGCAGGAGGGGCAGGACGCGGACACTCTTTTGCTGTTCACCTCTGCGGCTGAGGTGGCGGCGCTGGACCCCACGCTGGAGATTCGCTCGGCAGCGGGCAGGGATGTCCTGCGTTACGCGTTGGGCACCGGGGCCGAGCAGGTGTGCATCAACGCCCGTCCGCCGGTGGCCACGTTCAGCATGGAGGACATTCGCAGTGTCCTGGACTCCATCGCAACCCCGTCCACCTCTCCCACCCAGCACCCCTCCGCCGAAATCATGGATTGATGGAAAATCTGGCCCAAAAATTGGGTCAAACCATGATTTCGGCGGAGGGGGTCAGGAGTTCAGTGCCGCGCGGACTCGCTGGCCCAACTCCGGGTGCACGTTTTCCCAGTACTGCAGGGCGCGTTCCAGGATTTCAGCATCCTGAACCTCACCCACGTGACCGGCAATGTTGTCCACCAGTACGGCTTGCTGATCGGCATTGAGAACCTGCGAGTAGAGGATTCCCGCCTGGCCAAAATCGTCGTCGGCCTCATGGAGCGTGGCTGCGGCGCGGACCATCTCTCCATCGGTCTCCCAGCGCATTTCATCGGCGGGCTTCACACCCTGCCCGGCAACCGGACCACCCTTGGTGTTGGGTGCGTAAACAGGCTGATCGGGGGCCTTGAAGGAATGCCGCATGGGGCCGTCCTGCGAATATGAGTTCTGCTCGGCGTAATGCGGGTAGTTCACCGGCAATTCGGCAAAGTTGGCTCCCAGGCGGTGACGGTGGGTGTCCGGGTAGGAGAACACGCGGGTCATCAACATCTTGTCCGGGGAGATTTCGTGCCCCGGAACCGTGTTGCCCGGGGAGAACGCCGCCTGCTCAATCTGGGCAAAGAAGTTCAACGGATTCTGGTTCAGCGTGAAGCGGCCAATCTTGATCCTCGGGTAATCACCCTTGGGCACAGTCTTGGTCACATCAAAGATGTTGTAGCGGTAAGTCTTGGCATCTTCATACGGAATCACCTGGACCTCAACGGACCAGGACGGGAACTCGCCACGCTCAATGGAGTCGTAGAGGTCACGGCGGTGGGCATCGGCGTCATCACCGGCAATCTTGGCGGCTTCCTCCTCGGAAAGCCCTTCAACACCCTGCTCGGAGATGAAGTGGTACTTGACCCAGAACCGTTCGCCAGAGTCGTTGACCCACTGGTAGGTGTGCGAACCGTAGCCGTTCATGTGACGCCAGGACGTGGGAATGCCACGCTCACCCATCAAGTAGGTCACCTGATGCGCAGATTCGGGGGACTGGGTCCAGAAATCCCACTGCATGGTGTTGTCCCGCAGACCGGAGCCGGGAAGGCGCTTCTGGGAGTGGATGAAGTCCGGGAACTTGATGCCGTCCCGGACAAAGAAAACGGGCGTGTTGTTGCCCACGATGTCCAGGTTGCCCTCGGTGGTGTAGAACTTCAGCGAAAAACCACGGGGGTCACGCCAGGTGTCCGGCGAGCCCTGTTCGCCGGCCACGGTGGAGAAACGCGCCAGCATGGGAGTTTTGGTGCCCTGCTGGAACACTGCGGCTCGCGTGTACTGGGAGACGTCCTCCGTGATTTCCAGTTCACCGAATGCGCCACCGCCCTTGGCATGCACCACGCGCTCGGGGATGCGTTCGCGGTCAAAGGCCGCCAGCTTTTCCACCACGTAGGTGTCATGCAGGGCAATCACGCCGTCCGGGCCGCCGCTGGTCAGGGAGTGAGCATCCGAGCTGACGGGTTTGCCCAGCTGATCGGTGGTGAAACTGCCCGTGGCGCGCAGCCCAGTCTCCACAATGTTCTGATTGGTGCTCTGCGAATCGGCAGACATGATTCCTCCTGAATGTTGACGTGCCTTCAGCCACCGTAACCCAGGGGCCGGAATCGCCGGGTACGTCCAACAGGAAAGTTCACTGATCTTTGGCTGGGCAAAGGCTGGATGATTATTTACCCAGGTCAAGCGCCTTGGATGGCTACCGCACGGCACGTAGACTAGGGAGGCTCGCGGGTATACCTGCCCGCCCAGGATGCTTGTTAGGAGGAGGCTGCGCCATCGGAGCCCCACGCGATTCACAGTCCCCGCCCCAGATCGACCAGACGGGCGCCTCCCCGGCCGTGCCCACCCCCGGCCAAGCGGATACCGCAACCTCCTACGCGCAGGCTCCCCATGCCGAGGCTCCCGCAGCGGAGCCACAGCCTTCGGACGTGAACCAGGGGGCGACGTCGCAGGCCGGCTCCGTAGAAGACGCCCCCTCTGTCGTGGGCGATGAGCAACTGCTGGAGGCTGTCCGGGCAGGGGATGAATCCTCCTACGGTGTGCTCTACGAACGGCACCGCTCCACGGCGCTCAATGTGGCGCGCATGCACACCCGCAATGTTCACGACGCCGAGGACCTTGTGTCCGAGGCTTTTGCCAAGGTGTTGGCGGTGATTCGTAGCGGTGGTGGGCCGCAGAAGTTCATGCGCAGTTACTTGGTCACCACCATCGGCCGCTTGGCGGTGGATCATGCGGTCAGCACCGGCAAGATTCGGCCGGTGGATGAGCACACGGTCCTGGACCGACCGCAAGATTTTGACGACGTCGTGGTCAAACAGTGCGACTCCATCACCGTGGCCAACGCCTTTGCCTCCCTCCCGGAGCGCTGGCAAGCGGTGCTATGGCACACGGAAGTGGAGGAGATGAAGCCGCGGGCCGTGGCAGGTCTGTTGGGGATGACCCCCAATGCCGTTTCTGCCCTGGCCAAGCGCGCCCGGGAAGGGTTGCAAGCCGCTTATCTCCAAGCGCAGGTTTCACACGCCGCCACAGCCTCCTGCCCGGAGGTGGCCGGAGAGCTGGGTGCCTTTGTTCAAGGCAGTTTGGGCTCAAGGGCTCGCCGCGAGGTTCAGCAGCATCTGGATTCCTGCCCGCGCTGCACGGCCGAGTACCTTCAGCTGCAAGACACTGGAGTGGGTATGCGCACCTGGCTGCTGCCTGCCCTGGCCGCGTTGCCGCTGTGGGGAACCGAGTCCAAGGTGCTGGCTGCGCTGATGGTTTCCGGTACCGGCGGCCTGGCGGGTGTCACCACGGGAACTCAGGCCACAGTGGCTGGGACCGCAGATGCGGCGGGCTCTCCCGCAACCGACGGGGCCGCAGCAACCAGTGAGGGTGCCGCAGCCAACGGGGCCGCAGCATCTCATGCTGACCCTGCCACCACAGCCGCAGCGGGGGATGCAACGGCGCCCGACGACGTCGTGAGTGCCGGTTCCGCTGCAAGCGCCACCGGGCCGGCGGGCGAGTCTGCCTCCACCGCCAACAGCGGGTCAGGTGGCGCCGGGGTCACGGGAGTGGTTGCCGGAGCAGGTGCGGGACTGGGACTGAAAATCGCGGTGGGCGCGGTTGCCGCATCTGCAGCCGTGGCCCTGGTGGGCGTTGGGGTCAGCACACTGGTTCAGGACGATGGCACCAACAACTCCACCACGTTGGGCGGCCTTCCCTTCCCGGCCAACGGAAACGTGACTCCGGAGGATTCCGGGGACACCGCAGCCACCTCCGTGCCCTCGGGCAATTCCGACTCCGCAACTGACCCGGAGCAGCCGGAGGTCCCCGGCGCCACTCAGATGCGTGCTGTCAACGACGACGACGCCCCGAGCGAGCCGTCATTCATCACCGCCTTGGACCGGGCCCAAAACCGCGACACAGATGTAGCTGCCGGACCGGACATGGCTGGTGGATCGGATGGCGGTGGCGGCGATACCTCCGCCGGATTCGGGCAGCCTTCCGCTGGGCAGCAACCTTCTGGAGCGCAGCAGTCCGCCGAGAGCCAAGGCGGTAGCGGTCTGTTGTCCTTTGGCCAGGCCGGGACCAGCTACAGTGCGGCCACGGAATCTGGCTACCCGCAGTCCGGGACTCGGCCAACTCCCTGGGCTCCCAATGTGCCGCAGCAGAACTCAGGGTCTCTGCCGGCTCCCACATGGACCACGCCCCTGGCTCCGACTGCTCCTGAGCCCGCAGCTCCTACCAGCCCGGTGGCGCCGCCGCAGACAACCACTCCCACAGCACCCGCCCAACCGGGCACAGCTGATCCCACCGTTGATCCTCCCGTGCCATCAGTCCCCAGTGCGCCTGCGACCCCGGTGGCTCCCGGTGCCCCTGAAACATCGGCACCGATCGAATCCTCCCCTGCGACCAACTTTGCCCCCGCGGTGCCTGGCACCCCTGCGGTCGAGGATTCGTCGGCCGTTGAGGACTCCACGGCAGGTGACGACGCCGGAGCCGCCTCAAGCCCCGAGCGCGTCTCACCCGCTGAATCGGAACCGACCACTGAGCCGGAATCAAGCGCAGATCCGGAACCAGCTGCCGACCCTGCCCCCGTGGCTGATCCGGAACCAACTGCTGATCCGGAACCAACCACTGATCTGGGCACTGCCCCGGAACCCGCTCCGGACCAGGAGCCCACGGCATCCGAGCCGGAGCCCACCTCCAACAGTGGCGAGACGGGTAATGACTCCACGCCCGAGTCGACCGAAGCAGCTCAACCAGTAGACCCAGTAGAGCCGGCCGAACCGGCGGAGCCTGTCCAGCCCGTGGACGATTCAGCCACCGATTCCACTGATGCTGATCCAACGGCCCCTGAGAGCACCCCAGCGGACAGCACAGACACCGCGGACAGTACAGACACGGCAGACGCCACCACGAATGATTCAGACAGCACCAACACGGACGAGGATGCTGTAGGCCCCAGGGATACCACCACGCAGGACCCGGGACAGGGGGAGAATGCCACTCCGGGCCAGGGCCAAGGCCCCGGCGGCTGGTGGCTCTGGACACCGCAGGGCTGGGTTCGGCTCAGCTGAGAGAATGGTGCATGTTCACCCAGACTCTGCTGTTGCTACGCCGCAGCCCGGAACACATCCGCGGGGACTTCAGTTGAGGTAAGTGAACATTACGGATCACACATCAAGGAATGATACGAACACCATGCACCGACATTTCAACGGGTTGAAAACCGTAACTCTTCTGGGTGGCATGTGGCTTCTGCTGTTGGCCATCGGCTACGGGGTGGCCGTGGCCGCCAACAACTCCATGTTCATTTTCCTCTTTGCGCTGATCGGGTTGGGCACCACCGCTTACAGCTACTGGAACAGCGACAAAATTGCGCTGAAGTCCATGCGCGCCGTTCCGGTGACGGAGCAGCAGGCGCCGGAGCTGTACCGGATTGTTCGTGAGCTTTCAGACCAGGCGGGCCAGCCCATGCCGCGGCTTTACATCTCACCCACCATGAGCCCCAATGCTTTTGCCACCGGACGTAACCCGCAGAATGCGGCGGTGTGCTGTACCGAGGGCATCATGCAGTTGCTCGATCAGCGCGAGCTGCGCGGGGTTCTGGGACACGAACTCATGCACGTTTACAACCGAGACATCCTGACCTCTTCGGTTGCGGCAGCCATTGCGGGTGTGATCACTTCCGTGGCGCAGATGCTTCAATTCGCCGCGATCTTTGGCCGCGGTGGAAACAGCAACAACGGCGGAAACGTGCTGGGTGGCCTGGCCATTGCGTTCCTGGCGCCCGTGGCTGCCACCGTGATCCAGCTGGCGATCTCCCGCACCCGCGAGTACGACGCCGATGAGGACGGTGCCAAGCTCACCGGTGACCCCATCGCCCTGGCGAATGCCCTCAACAAGATCGAGAATGGTGTCAACGCCCGGCCGCTGAACGCCAACGATCAAAGGGTGGTCAACACCTCTTCCATGATGATCGCCAACCCATTTGCAGGTCGCGGCATGGCCAATCTGTTCCGCACTCACCCGCCCACGGCGGATCGCATTGCTCGCCTGCAAAACATGGCTCGCGGGGGCTACACACAGCGTTGAGCGTTCACCCGCTTGACCACAGTCCACACAACGCATGGAGCAGGTCCACCACGTGAGTGGACCAACGACGACGCCGGTGTTCACCTTCGGAAGGTGAGCACCGGCGTCGTCGTTGGTCAGGGGGTTGCCGCAGGGGCTCTAGCGGAAGTTCACAAACTGCAGATCCACCTCAACGTCCGCTGACTTCAAGAGGTTGATGGTCTCCTGGAGGTCATCGCGGGACTTGGAGGAGACGCGCAGTTCATCACCCTGGATGGTGGCTTTGACGGACTTGGGGGCCTCATCCCGGATGATCTTGGAGATCTTTTTGGCCTGGTCCTGGGCAATGCCCTCCTTGATGGTGGCCTCAATACGGAACTCCTTGCCGGAGGCGTACGGTTCCCCGGCATCCAGGGACTTCAGGGAGATGCCGCGCTTGACCAACTTGGACTGGAACACGTCCAAAACCGCCTGTGCGCGCTCCTGGGAGTTGGCCTTGATGAGGATCTTTTCGCCGGAGAAGTCGATGTCCGCGCCAACGCCCCGGAAGTCGTAACGCTGCGCCACCTCCTTCTGCGCCTGGTTCAATGCGTTGGACACCTCCTGCTTGTCCACCTTGCTGACAACATCGAAGGTTGAGTCGCTGGCCATGGGTAACTCGCTTTCATGACGGGGTTGTGGGGCAGCGGTGCCCCGTGGAAGTCACAGGCCAGTCTAGAGGTGTGATGGATTTGTGATGTCCGTCTGAGGACTTCTGCAGGTAGATCCGGCACACTGCACTCATGAGTGCAACGTCGTCGAAGTTTTTGCTGAACTCGCCGTCGGATCCGCAGCGGCGCTCGCGGATAGCCAATGGGGTCTCACAGTTGAACCGCCAGGCAGCCCGGACCGGCAAAGCAGCCGTGGGTACCGTGCTGGCGGCTGCCCTGCTCACCGGTATGGGCTCGGCCCCGGCGGTGGCCGTGGACGTCACGGGAGAGATTCCTGCGGTCAGCCCGGATCAAGGTGTGCTCTGGGATCAACCAAGCGTGACCACTTCGCAGCTTGCGGTCACTGAACGGCTGGGTGCCGTGGCAGAGGAACTGGACCGTGCCGTGAGCCGAGGGGAAGTCACGCTGGAACAGGCATTGGCGTTCTTTGCCCAGATCCAGGCACGCGCCTTTTCCGTCTGAGCTCGCTGGAGAGCAAACACTTCAAGGCCGAGGCAGCGATTTGGCTCC
Source organism: Kocuria sp. (assembly GCF_030538595.1). GTDB lineage: Bacteria > Actinomycetota > Actinomycetes > Actinomycetales > Micrococcaceae > Kocuria. Next base: position 335,276 of record NZ_JAUNTS010000001.1, on the reverse strand, counting down.
TTCGCCCATGTTCAGTAGAGTTGCACCGCTCCTGTTGCAGGGGCGCGTCAGGGTCAGTGGCAACACGGCCCGTGACAAACTCGGCAGATTACCCGAGCGGCCAAAGGGGGCTGACTGTAAATCAGCTGGCACTGCCTACGGGGGTTCGAATCCCTCATCTGCCACAAAGTCCCGGAACCACCTGGTTCCGGGACTTTTGCATTGCTGGCGTGCGCTTCCGGCTTTCCCTGGTGGTGAACGCACAAGACACCTCTCCCTGGGGTCCGTAGGCTGGACACCATGGCTACGGTTGAAATCACTCAGGAAAACCTGCAGGAAACCATCAGCGGTAATGACATTGTTCTACTGGACTGGTGGGCTGACTGGTGCGGCCCCTGCAAGCAGTTTGCCCCCACGTTCGAGTCAGCTTCAGAGAAGAACCCGGAAATCGTGTTCGGCAAGGTGGACACGGAGGACCAGCAGGCGCTGGCCGCTTCCGCACAGATCTCCTCCATCCCCACCCTCATGGCTTTCCGGGAGGGCATTTTGGTGTTTTCCCAGGCTGGCGCATTGCCGGAATCCGCACTGGATCAGGTGGTCGACGCCGTGAAGGGCTTGGACATGGAAGAAGTTCGCAAGCAGGTGGCCGAACAGCAGGCCGGTGACACCGAGCAGTAAAACCAGGGCAGGGCTGCACGAGCAAGCCGAGGCAGCGCAGCTGCACAGAACATGAGGGTGGGCGAGTCCGCGGACTCGCCCACCCTCTCTGTGTTTCTGGCCCATGAGCCTGTTTCTGCTGGATTCCGGTGGCAACCACGACGCCGCCCCACCGGAACCGCTCACAAGCTCAGCCACCGGGGACTACCGTGCGGTGAGTCAGCCGATGGCTCCGGTCCCCAGCAGCGAGCCGATGGCGAAGGTGGCGGCCAAAGCCAAGGCGCCACCCACCACCAAGCGCATGGCGGCCCTCAGCCTGTGCGGGGAACCGCCCAGCACAGCGCCCAACCATCCCGTGATGGCAAGAGCAATGAGGACCACGGCAAATGTGATGGGGATGGCCACGCCGGCGGGCGGGAGCAGAATGGCCAGGATGGGCAGCATGGCCCCCGTCACGAAAGCCAAGGCGGAGGCAATGGCCGCTCCTATGGGAGAGGGGATGTCGTCCTCATCAATCCCAAGCTCAAAGGACAGGTGGGCTTTCAGGGCATTGTGCTGGGTCAGATCTGCTGCCGCGGCACGTGCCACGTCATCAGACATCCCACGGTCGCGGAGAATCTGCTCCAATTCCGCCAGTTCCTCCTGTGGCATTTCGGCCAGTTCCCGGGACTCCAACTCGATGAGAGCTTTTTGTGAATCCTTCTGGGAGGAGACTGACACGTATTCGCCAAGCGCCATGGACAGTGCACCGGCCGACAACGCTGCGGCAGCCACCAAAAACAGTGCCCCGCGGTCAGCTGATGCGCCGGCAACACCCACCACGGTGGCGGCCACGGAGACAATGCCGTCATTGGCGCCCAACACGGCAGCTCGTAATTTGTTCAGGCGTTCGCTGTAGTTCCCGCTTTGGGGTTCCACGTGGACCCGCTGCTGAGGGGTGCGGAAAATATCCGGGCTGGTATCCGGGTTGCTCTTGTGTGCCGCGTTCATGGCAGTCATTTAACGCCTAACCCAAAGGGCTTTCCAGCTAGGAAAGGCTAGGCTCACTGAGTCCACACCGGACAGTTCAGATGCGCCGGTAATCCTGGGGGGACAGGCGCGGACCCTTGGGTTGCGCACGGTGCCCGGAGGCGCCGATCAGGCGCACCACGCGCTGGCGATGCCCACGCCAGGGCTCCAGAAGTTCCAACATCCGGGCATCGTCACCACGGTGCCCGTCAAAGAACTCGGTGACGTGGTGGGCCACGTGATAGTCAAAAACGCTCACCGAATCAGGGTCTCCGTGAGTCAGCTGCAGCGTCTCCGCAACGGTCCACGGGCCGATCCCGGGTATGGAACCGAGCGCGCGGTGAAGGGCCGGGCCCAAAGGGGCGCTGTCCCAGCGCTGGATGGCGGCTGCGCGAACAACAACAGCCTGCACGGTCTGGGCCCGGGCAGCGTCCACACCTGCTGAATGCCATGCCCAGGACGGGATCTGGCGAATTGCAGGGGCATCAGGGAACACCCGCATACCATCCGGGGCAGGGCCCGGCGCAGGCTGACCGTGGGCCCGGCTCAACCAGCGTTGGGCGCGCACTGCCTCCCCACCCGTTACGCGCTGCTCCAAGACCGTGTTCACAAGGGTGTCCACCAGACGCCCGGTGGAGATCAACCGCACCCCCGGATGCTCACGGCGCGCTCGTTGCAGAACGTCCGGCAGCGTGGACCACGCCGGTGACTCCATGAACCCCTGCCAGTCGTCCCGTTCACCCGTCCACGCCGGTGCCTCCGCCAGAAAAAGCTCCGCCGTGGTGCCCCAGGCGTGAACCTGGATGTCCTGCCACAGTGCGGGCCCCGATCCGCAACGGCTGAAGCGGGCTGTCACGGGGTGGCCGTCACAGCGGGTGGTGACCCATACGGCGTCGTCGGCAGTGATGCGGGCGGTGGGGTGCGAGCTGCCGCGGGTGAGCCCGCGCATGGTGGCGCGCAAATTCACCGGTGAGCTGGGGCTCCAACGGCACTGTGCGGGGGCTGCGGCGGACATGAAGCCATCTTGGCACCGGGGGCAGACAAGCTCTGCGGTGTTGATCATCACCCCGGGTACCCAGGCAGGTGTCCACTACGTTAAGATTGACGTATTCATTCCGGTCCATTCCCTGGATCTACTTGGTTTAACTGTGCACCGATCCGCAATTGCAGGAATCGGTGGTTAGTGGATTTTCCACCTGGTTCTGCCGTCTCCCACACACCCAATCGGTATTGTGAGCGGCGGCCCATGGCGTTGGAACCCCTTGTACAAGCGGTTCATGTTGGGGGAACACCGGAGTCACGTGAGCACCACACCGATCCCACATGATCGGTGGAGCGTGCCCTGAAACCGTAGGGAGCCCCCGCTTTGACTGAAAACACCGCAGAAGAAAACCAGAACCAGACCGCGCCGGAAGAAAACTCCGGGGAACCGGTTGGTCCCACCTTTGCCGATCTGGGCATTGACGGCCGCGTGCTGGCAGCCTTGGAAACCATCGGATATGAAAAGCCGTCGCCCATCCAGGAAGCCACCATTCCGTTGTTGCTGCAGGGCCGCGACGTCGTAGGTCTGGCCCAGACCGGTACCGGCAAGACCGCAGCTTTTGCAGTCCCCGCACTGTCCCGCTTGGCCGAATTGGCTGACCTCAACGGAACCAGCACCTCCACCAAGGTCTTGGTGCTGGCCCCCACCCGTGAACTGGCGTTGCAGGTGGCTGAGGCCTTCAGCTCCTATGCCGTCAACCTGGAGGACTTCACCGTGCTGCCGGTTTACGGCGGTTCCTCCTACGGCCCGCAGCTGGGCGGCCTGCGCCGTGGTGCACAGGTTGTGGTGGGCACCCCGGGCCGCGTGATCGACCACCTCAAGCGCGGTTCCTTGCAGCTTGAAGACCTCCAGTACGTGGTGCTGGATGAAGCCGATGAAATGCTGCGCATGGGTTTTGCCGAGGACGTGGAAACCATCCTGTCGCAAACCCCGGTGGAGAAGCAGGTGGCCCTGTTCTCCGCCACCATGCCGCCGGCCATCCGCAAGATCGCCCAGCAATACCTGCGCAATCCTGAAGAGGTCACGGTCAAGGCCAAGACCACCACCGCCAAGAACATCCGCCAGCGCTACCTCCAGGTCATGGGCCCCCACAAGCTAGAGGCCATGACCCGCCTGCTGGAAGTTGAAGAGCACGACGGCATCATTGTGTTCGTCCGTACCAAGGCCGCCACAGAGGAAGTGGCGGAGAAGCTGCGCGCCCGCGGGCACGCCGCTGCCGCCATCAACGGCGACATCCCGCAACAGCTGCGCGAAAAGACCGTGGATCAGCTGCGCGAGGGCAAGATCGACATTCTGGTGGCCACGGACGTTGCCGCCCGCGGCCTTGACGTGGAGCGCATCTCCCTGGTGGTCAACTACGACATCCCCCACGACACCGAGTCCTACGTCCACCGGATCGGCCGTACCGGGCGCGCCGGACGTGACGGGGATGCCGTGCTGTTCATGACCCCGCGGGAGAAGTACCTGCTGCGTGCCATCGAGCGCACCACCCGCCAGCCCGTGGAGCAGATGCCCATGCCCACGGTCGACGACGTCAACGCCACGCGCCGCCAGACCTTTGCCCAGGGCATCACGGAAGCCATTGAAGGTGAGGATCTGGGGCTGTTCCGCGGCCTGATCGAGGACTACGTGGCCGAGAAGAACGTGGATCCGGTGGAGGTGGCCGCAGCGCTGGCCGTCATTGCTCAGGATGGCCGCCCGTTCTTTGCCGAAGAGCTGCCGGAGCTGCCCAAGCGCAAGGACCGCGAGCGGCGTCGTGAAGACGGCGACGGCGACCGCGGGGGCCGCAACCGCGCGCCGCGCTCCGAGGAAGGCAAGGCCACGTACTGGATGGCAGTGGGCCACAAGCACCGTGCCGCGCCGGGTTCCATTGTGGGGGCATTGACCAACGAAGGTGGCCTGAACGGCAGCGACATCGGGGCCATTGAAATCCGCCCGTCGTTCACCCTGATCGGCTTGCCGGATGACCTCTCCCGGGACGATCTGCAACGTCTGGGCGACATCAAGATCAACGGTCAAAGCCTGGACATCCGCCAGGATCGCGGCCCCAAGGGCGGTGGCTCCAGCGGTGCCGGCCGTCCCCGCAGTGGTGGCTACGGTGACCGTCCCCCGCGTTCAGGCGGTCGCGGTCCCAAGGGCAAGCAGGGCTTCCGGCGCAACGATGGCTTTGGCGAAGGCCGGGACAAGCGCAAGCCCAAGTTCAAGAAGGGCTACTGAGGGCTACCGGCCGGCACATCCGTTGCCGGTCGGTGAGTTCCCACCTGGCTGCCCACTTCCCACAACTGCGCCGACTTCCCACGTTCTAGGGGTTGAATCTGCAGCTGGATGAGAAGTGGGCGGCGGCAACGCCAGGCGGTGAGCGTCAACGGCAGGTAGTGAGCTGGCGCCTCATCTGTGTCTCATGAGTTCCCAGTAACCTTTCAGTCATGGCTGCGCCACCCTGGATGAGGCGATGGACAACGGTGCGGGCGGAGCTACAGTCCGTCCGCTCCCGTGTGCTGGCCACAACCATTGCGTGCATGGCCATCACCTTGACGCTGGTGGGGGGAATCACGCATTACCTCCAGCTGGCGGATCTGGAACATCGCATTGAGCGGGACATTGAGCAGGAAGTCAGCGAGCTGCAACGCCTGGCAGAACGCGGCCCACTGGGCCGTGAGACCCGCGTGCCAGATGGTCCAGAACCGGTTGAAGGTGAGCCGTTCACAGACGTGGACCAGCTGCTCTACACGTTCATGACCACCACGGTGCCGGGTGAATATGAAAACTTCATGGTCATCCTGGACGGCCAACCGGCCTATGAGTATCTAGGGGAATCCCGTTCCCGGCTGGACCACCCGGAACGGGTGGGCGCCGTTCAAGACCGTGCCCAAGCACGCCAGACGGTGATTTTCGATCATGAGCTGGATGGTGAACGCCTGCGGCTCGGGGTCATTGACGTGTCCCTGCCCACCGATGACCGCACGGCGTACCTGGTGATCGGCACGGACCTGGGTGCCCAACGGGAACTGATCTTTGATTCCTGGTGGCGTTACATGGGTATCTCCGCCGGAATGCTGGTCATTGGCGGTGTGATCGCTTATTTCCTGGTGGGCAGGGTCACCGCACCCATCACACGCCTGCGTGAGGCCGCGCAGGGCATCACGGTGGACGATCTCCAACAGCGCGTGCCGGTGGCCCAGGACGATTCAGATGTGGGTCAGTTGGCCCAACACTTCAACTACATGCTGGACCGCATTGAAGGCGGCTTTGACCAGCAGCGTCAGTTCCTTGACGACGCCGCCCACGAACTGCGCACGCCACTGACCATCCTGCACGGAAACTTGGAACTCATGGATGCCGAGGACCCGGCGGATGTGGAGGAGACCCGGTCCATGCTGCTGGACGAGATCGAGCGCATGAACCGTCTTGTGGAGGATCTGCTGCTGTTGGCCAAGTCTCAACGTTCGGACTTCATTCGGGTGCAGTCCGTGGAGGTTCACGAATTCTTGGAAACCACCATGGAGCGGCTACCCGCGTTGGGGGACCGGGACTGGCGGTTGGAGGGAACGGCAACGGGTCAGGCAGTGGCGGACCGCCAGCGCCTGACCCAGGCCGTGCTGCAGTTGGCGGCCAACGCCGTCAAGTTCTCCCACCCCGGGGACGTGATTGCACTGGGGGCTGCATGGGCGGCCGCTCCCGACGACGTCGTTGCGGTCACCGGGGCGGCCTCCCGCCGGTTCCTGGAGCTGTGGGTGCGCGACACCGGAATCGGTATTGCGCCGGCGGACCAGAAGCGCATTTTTGAACGCTTTGGACGGGCAGAAGCCGGGCGCACCGTGGAAGGCTCCGGGCTGGGACTGGCCATTGTGACTGCAATTGCCGAGGGCCACGGGGGTGCTGTGCGGTTGCGCTCCGAAGCCGGCCGCGGCTCAACGTTCACCTTGTGGCTACCGGAGCGGCCACCTACGGAATCGGACCGGGCCACAGCCCACTGATGTAGGCCCACCGACCCAGGCCCACCGACACTGGCGCCGCAGCCATGAACCCAGAGAACATTCAACGGAAAGGACCTGTGATGGCCAATATCCTCATTGCCGAGGACGAGGAACGGATCTCGCGCTTCATCCAGAAAGGTCTGCGTGCCTCCGGATTCACCACCACGGTGGTGGAGGACGGAGTATCAGCCCTGGACTACGCCGCCACGGGCGAGTTTGACCTTCTGATCCTGGACGTGGGCCTGCCGGGCATGGATGGTTTCAAGGTGCTTTCCGTGCTGCGCAGCACAGGATCCACCATGCCTGTGATCATGTGCACCGCCCGGGACACCGTGGAGGACACCGTGCAGGGGTTGGACAAGGGGGCGGATGACTATCTGGCCAAGCCGTTCCGGTTCCAGGAATTATTGGCCCGGGTGAAGGCACGGCTGCGCTACACGGCACCGGCTGCGGCCGAAGATGACCTCAGCTACGGCACGCTGTCACTGGATTTCGGTAAACGCTGTGCCGTGGTGGCCTCCGAATCGGGGGAGAGCCAGCACGTTGAACTTTCTGCCAGGGAGTTCAGCATTGCCACAGTGTTCTTGGAGAACGCGGGGCAGGTGTTGACCCGTGATCAGTTGCTCAACAAGGTCTGGGGCTATGACTTTGACGGCTCCTCCAATGTGGTGGATGTCTACGTCCGGTATCTGCGCAACAAGCTGGGCGCCCAGAGGTTTGTGACCGTTCGCGGGGTGGGCTATCGCCTGGCGGAGATCTGAATGACTCTTCTGGCCAGTGGAGACGAGGTCAAGCCTGTGCTGAGGGCTGGGCGCTAGGACCTGTCCGAGCGCTCAATGCACTTCATGAGAACGTCCTCATGAAGTGCTCATATCCTCATCATCTCCTGTGAGCACAGTGGAGGCTTCAGACGTTGATGAGTCTGTGCCACTGGACTGAACAGCACAGCGGCACATGCCGGAGGAGCGAGGGGACGGGTATGGACAGCCAAGAAGTGCGGGTGGTTTTTTACTCGCATGACTCCCAGGGGTTGGGTCACACCCGTCGCAACGTGGCTCTGGCTCACGCGTTGGCGAACAGTCTGCCCCAGCTCGTGGGGCGTCCGGTGACCGGATTGCTGCTGACCGGCGTCGATTCTGCTGCGATTCGCCACAAGCCCCGGGGCTTTGACGCGGTGGTGCTGCCCGGAGTCACCAAGGACAGCGGCCGGTACGGCCCCCGCAGTTTGGCAGTGGGAATGGAGCACCTGACCGCTTTGCGTTCGGGTCTCATTGAGGCCGCCCTGCTGGAATTCAAACCACATCTGGTGGTCATAGACCGGCATGCGTGGGGTGTTGACCGTGAACTGGAGGCACCGCTGACCCGCCTGCGGGCCCAGTTCCCGGAGACCACCATTGTGCTGGGTCTACGGGAAGTACTGGACACCCCATCCGTGGCGGCCCGCGAATGGGAGAAGGTGGGCGCGCTCGGGCATTTCCGCTCGGTGTACGACCACATCTGGGTCTACGGTGACCGCACCGTCCACGATCCTCTGATCAGTGGTGAGATTCCCGGGCAGCTGGCGGACATGGTTCAGCACACCGGGTACCTGGCCGCCGGGCGACCCGTGGGTCAACGTACCTCCGGCATGAGCCGCCCCTACATTGTGTCCATGGCAGGCGGTGGGTCCGACGGCGTTGACCTCCTCAGCGCGGCAGTCCGGGCGCGTGTACCGCACGGATACCGCCACCTGGTGATCGCCGGCCCGCAGATGGCGCCCGCCCAGGTGCAACGCATCCAATCCATGGCAGGGGAGCGGACCACCGTGGTGGCTTCCGTACCGGATGCACTGGTGGAGGTGATGGCAGCCGATGCCGTGATTTCCATGGGTGGCTACAACTCCGTGACTGAAATCTTGACCACCAATACTCCCGCCCTGATTGTGCCGCGGGAAACACCCCGGCTGGAACAGCTGATCCGGGCCGAGGCCCTGGCTCGCACCGGGGCGGTGGACGTTCTGCGTCTCCAAGACCTCACACCGCAGGCCATCTCCGCGTGGCTGCGGGCAGTGGTGGGAACCGTCAAGCTGCGCCACCAGGTGGACCTCAGCGGTCTGCACACCGTTGCTCAGTTGGCAGCCGCCACGCTGGCTCCCAGCCCCCGGTTGGAAGGAGCACAGCGGAAATGACCCAGCACGGTAACTCTGGTTCCTGGTCCGGCATCCCAGAAGATCAGCACGGTGGCCCAGATAGCCAGCCCGGGAACTCTGGTGGCCAGCCCGGGAACCCGGACGGTCAGCTCAGCAGCCCAGAAGTTCAGCCCAGCAGCTCGGAAGCTCAGCACAACAGCTTTGCAGGTCAGCACCGCATCGGTTATGTGCTCAAGGTCTACCCGCGATTTTCGGAGACCTTCATTGTCACGGAGATCCTGGCACGGGAAGCTCAGGGCGAGCAGGTGGAGATCTTTGCCCTGCGGCATTCCACTGACCCGCGGTTTCATCCGGAACTGGCTCGGGTTCAGGCCCCGCTGACATATGTCCCCCGACCGTTCAAGGCTTCCGAGGCATGGGAAGTGATGGCCCGCGCCCAGCGGATCATTCCGGACTTTGGTCTGCGCTTGGCCCGGTTGTTGCCGGATTTGGCTGAGACCGAGGCTTCTGAGGTGCATCAGGGCATTGAGCTGGCGTGTTCGGTGGTGTACCGCGGCATCACCCATCTGCACTGTCACTTTGCCAATCTTTCCGTCAAGGTGGCTGAAATTGCCTCCCGGTTGACCGGTGTGCCGTACTCCGTGACCACACATGCCAAGGACTTGTTCCACGAATCCGTGAGTCACCCGCGGCTGGAGCGCACTTTCCGCCACGCTGACCACGTGGTCACCATCTCCCGGTACAACCGGTGTTTCCTCAGCAGTAATTTTCAGATCTTCCGGTCAGTCGCTGGGCAGAAGGTGCATCTGGTCTACAACGGACTGGAACTGAGCAGATTCCCGTACGCTGCGCCGTCGAACCCCAGCGGCCCGCTGCATGTGGTGGGGGTGGGGCGTCTGGTGGAGAAGAAGGGCTTTGACGTCCTGATCCGCGCAGCGGCGGTGGCACACCGTGCAGGATTGGAGGTGCGGGTCACCATCGCCGGCGGAGGGGAGCGCGATCAACAGCTGAAGGAGCTTGTGTCTGAGGTGGGACTGGCAGATCGGATTGAGTTCCAGGGCCCGCGTACACAGCGTGAAGTGGGCGAGCTGCTGCGGCAGGCAGACGTGTTCGTGGCTCCGTGTGTGGTGGGGGCGGATGGCAACGCGGATGGTTTGCCCACGGTGCTTCTGGAAGCCATGGCCATGGGCGTTCCTGTGATTGCCACGCGGGTGACGGGGATTCCGGAAGTGATCCGCGGTGGTGACGCTGACGGTTCTGGGCAGACGGGCATCCTGCTGGAGCCCGGCGTCGTCGAATCCCTGGCTCAAGCCTTGACGACCGTTGCCGACCCGCGGTGGGACCGAGCCACCGTGACCCGTGCTGCACGAGAGGTGGTGGAGACACATTTTGACTCGCAGCATCAGGCGGCCGCTCTGCGGGCATTATTACCACCCGTTCCAACACAGTTGCCGCCCGTACCCGACGTGTCATCCACAAGCAGCGATGCCCCAATGTCCGGCCCAACCCAGAGAGCAGGTGTTCAGTGATGCGCTTGGCCTACATCAGTGCGGATCCGGGGATCCCGGTGTTCGGGTCCAAGGGGGCTTCCGTTCATGTTCAGGAGATCATTCGGTGCTGGCGGGCCATGGGGTGGGAGGTCACGGTTTACGCCACGCGTATTGGGGACCAGGTGCCCGCAGATTTGACCGATCTGGAGGTTGTCCATGTACCCGTGCCCGCAGTTCCCGCCGTCGCTGCGCAGGTTTCCGAGGATGACCGCACAGCCCGCGTGATCGCCAGGGAGGTGGCCCAGCAGCATGCCGCCCAGGCCATTGCGGCCCAAGTGATCGCTGCGGGTGTGGATGCCGTGTACGAACGCTATTCGTTGTTTTCAACCGCCTTGGCTGAGGTCACCGAGACCTTGTCCGTGCCAGGTTTCTTGGAGGTCAACGCGCCGTTGATTGACGAGCAGCGGACTCATCGGGATTTGGTGGATCAGCAATCTGCCTATGCCGCACTTGACCGGCAGGTGGGAGCTGCCACGCGCATTGCGTGTGTGTCGGAGCCCGTAGCCCAGTGGGTGCGAACGACTGCCGGGCCAGGCAGTGGGCTGGTTTCTGCGCAGCTGGCCGAGCGGGTGGTGGTGACACCGAACGGGGTCAACGTGCAGCGGATCGGGCCGTCACTGGACTCGGGGATCGGCGGTCCTGATCCGCAGGTGACGGGCACTGGTCTGCAGGTGACTGGCCCCGGTCCGCTTACGACCAGCCCCGATTCGCATGCGGACTCTCCCTCCGCAGAGCGGGTCCCAACGGTGGTGTTCGTGGGCACGTTGAAGCCCTGGCACGGCGTGGAGCATCTGCTTCAGGCGCGTGCTCTTGCCACCCGTGCGTGGCGGCTGCGCTTGGTGGGTGATGGCCCTCAACGGGAATCCCTGACCGATCAAGCCCGGCAGCTGGGGATTGAGGTGGAGTTCACCGGCGCTGTGGCACCGGACCGAATCCCGGACCACCTGATGGACTGCGCCGTGGCTGTTGCTCCGTATCCGCGCACCGAACAGAGCATGGATCAGTACTTTTCACCGTTGAAGATTTACGAATACTGCGCTGCCGCCCTCCCCGTGGTGGCATCGCGGGTGGGGCAAGTCCCCGCGATCATCGACGACGGCGTCACTGGCCTTTTGGTGGCACCCTCCGACCCCGCCGACCTGGCACGTGCGGTGGACGAGTTGGTGGGGGACCCTGGGCGTCGTCGTGCCATGGGGCGAGCGGCGCGGGACATGGCCGTGCGGGAACGCTCTTGGGAAACTGTCCTGGCGGCCATCCTGGCGGACACGGAATTGGCTGTGACCGGTGGGCGCCCATGAGCGGGAAGTCGCGCGGTACCGCAAACCGGATCGAAAAGCGGGCTCTGGGTAGAACTCTCGGCCTGATTCGCCCGCACTTGGGCGAGCACCGCTGGCTCATTGCCGGCGGTGTCCTTGCGCTGCTGCTGGAAGTGGCTTTTCGGGTGTTGGAACCGTGGCCGCTGAAAATCCTCATTGACTCCATATCCCGCTCCCTGGGTGCAGATGCCACCGCGGTGGACACTTGGATTCCGGAAGCCTCCTGGCAGCTGCTGCTGGCGGCCGGATTGGCCACGGTGTGCATTGTGGGCTTCCGTGCACTCACCAACTATCTGGCCACCGTGGCATTCGCACTGGTGGGTTCGCGGGTGTCCACGGTGTTGCGTGGTCAGCTGTTCCGCCACGTGCAAAGTCTCTCCGACCGCTTTCATTCTGGATCGCGTGCCGGGGACACGGTGCAGCGCATTGTGTCGGACATCGGCAAACTGCAAGAGGTTGCCGTGACGGCGGGCCTTCCTCTGCTGGCCAATGTGATCACTCTGGTGGTCATGTGCATTGTGATGCTGATCCTGGACTGGATGCTGGCACTGGTGGTGGTGGGTGCCATCCTGGCGTTCTGGTTGATCAGCCGTGGGTCCTCCGGAAAAATCACTGCGGCTTCCCGCAAAACCCGCAAGGGCGAGGGCGCCTTGGCCAACACCGCACACGAATCCCTGGGCGCCATCCGCGTGGTTCAGGCCTACGGTCTGGAGGAACGTATGGCGCGCTCCTTCGAGAAATCCAATCAACTGGCACTCACCCAGGGTGTGCAGTCCCGCCGTTTGGCCGCAGGGTTGGAGCGGTCCACGGATGTGATCGTGGGGGTTGCCACCGCGATCGTGCTGGTGGGCGGCGGCTGGCGGGTGCTCCAGGAGGAGATGACCCTGGGGGACCTGGTGCTGTTCATCACGTACTTGAAAACGTGCATGAAGCCTCTGCGGGACATGGCCAAATACACGGGCCGTATTGCCCGGGCTGCAGCCTCCGGGGAACGCGTTGCAGACCTGATGGACACCGTGCCGGACATCCGCGACGGCGCGGACAGCGCACCCCTGGGCGCTGTGCGCGGGGAGATCACGTTCCGCCGCGTGGATGCCTCCTACGGTGACCCCAAAGACCCTGGCCGGGCAATGGTTCTGCGCGACATCGACGTCGTAATTCCTCCCGGGCAACATGTGAGCGTGATCGGCCCCTCCGGGTCCGGTAAATCCACGTTGGCCGCACTGCTGGTGCGCTCGCTGGACCCAGCCCACGGTTCCGTGGCGGTGGACGGGCAAGACTTACGTTTGCTCTCCCTGGAGTCCGTACGGGCCAATGTGGCCCTGCTGCTGCAGGAGTCTGTGCTGTTCCACGGCACCATTCGGGAGAACATCCGACTGGGCCGTGAGCAGGCAACTGATGCCCAGGTGGAGGCAGCAGCCAAGGCCGCCCAGGCGCACGATTTTGTGCTGAGTTTCCCAGATGGCTACAACACCGTGGTGGCGGAGCGGGGCTCCAGTCTTTCCGGCGGGCAGCGGCAGCGGATTGCCATTGCACGTGCCTTGCTGCGGGATGCCCCGGTGGTGGTGCTGGATGAGGCCACCACCGGATTGGACCCGCAATCCACCCAGGCCGTGGTGGATGCCATTGCTGAGCTGATTCAAGGCCGCACGTCCCTGGCAGTCACGCATGATGCCGCCATGGCCTTGGCTTCAGACCGCGTGCTGTGGGTTCAGGACGGCCGGATTCTGTTGGACGGAACTCCGGAGGAACTGCTGGCAGATCCCCACGGCGTTTTTGCGGCCTGGGTGGCGCAACAACAGGCCCGTGACGGCTCGGAGGTTCAGGCCCAGACATCGAACAGTCGCGCAGGTCTGGGTGCTGACGTGGTTGCAGGGCCGGCGCCGGATTCCCGGGAGGGTCACCGTGGTTGGTGATGGAGGGCAGCTCGGGCAGCCATCACTGCCGATTTCGGCCGACCGGCTGCCCGGTGTGGCCTGGATTCTTGACCCGAAAAAACTTGTACCGCTGTTTGCCGGGGCTGAGCTGACGGCGGAAACTTCCTATCTGCGCTACAAACCTGGTTTCACGGCGGTGGCCAGGCTCGACATCACCTCACACGCGGACGGTAGCCCCGAGACCTCTACCCGATGGGTGGCCACCTACGCGCCGGAGGCTGCGACCAAGCTGCACAAAGCGGTGGCCAAGGCCCGCGAACTGTACGGATTGGCAGGGGCGGAGCTCATCACGGTGCGGGAGGTTCCAGGCCACCCCGGTCACGTTCTGGCGGTGGGTCGCCTGGCGGCAGATCCCAAACTGGCGGAGATTCTGCGGACGACCCTTGGCTCAGCCGCCCTGGAGGTGGGCAGCCCGGGCAGTCCGTGGGGTCTGCTGCGGTTCAATCCGCTGCGCCGGTTGGTCCTGGCGGATGCCAGCGGAAAAAACTCTCCTTCCACCGTGGTCAAGCTCTCGGCCCGGGTACCCAGTGCCACGCCAACTGTGGCGCAGCTCTTGGCAGCACGCGGTATTCCAGTGCAGACCACGGTCACCTGCCCCCACCTGCCGGCCGATGACCGGGTGCAGTGCTACCCCTGGTTCGGCGACGGCGACCTTTCCACCCGTCCGTCCGAGGATCGCACCCTCAAAGCAGCCCACATGGCCGGTGCAGGGCTAGCGGGAATGCACGGGGCGGACGTGGGGCTGCTGGCTGTGGAGCAACTTCCCGCGCCCCAGGACCCACGGGCAAGGCTCACTGCCATGGCCAACGACTTGGCCCACCTGGATGCGGATGTGGCCCAAAAGTTCACCGCAGTTTCCGGCCGAGTTCTGGAGGAGCTGCGGACTGATCTCCCTGCTGTGCTGCTGCACGGTGACTTCTCCGCGGATCAAGTGTTGGTGGACGATTCTGGGCCCGAGCAGTCGGTGCTGATCACCGACCTTGACCGTCTGCGGGTTGGTGTTGCGGCGGATGATGTGGGCAACGCGGTCTCCGCCGTCGTACTGCCGCATGCCATAGGTGAGGGGCACACGGCAAGGTTCGACCAGCGCCACGTGCAGCTGAATCCGGTGATGACCGCGGTGCTGCAGGGGTATCGGGAGGCAGCCGCGCCCAGTCATTTGGAGGCTCCGGAGGATCACCAGATCCGGGCTTGGGCTGCATTCCACCTGCTCATGCGAGTCATGGAGCCCTTTCGGAACTGTCACCCGGCGTGGGCTACGCAGATGCGGCAGATCATGGACTCCGCTGCGGCCCTGGTACCTGTCACTGTGCCCGCAGCCGTGACCCAAGGAGTTGGCGAGCGGATGACCGTCAAACGTGCCTGGCCCAAGGCCGATGGCGGCTTGACTGCGGAGCTCATTGACCCCGCGGGGCGTGTCCGCGCGGCAGTTTGTACCCCGGACCCCGCAGTCCTGGGGTTACCACGATGGAAGGTCAATCCCTACGGGGAGGACCACAAATTTCCCGGCCTCCGTCAGCTTGCCGATCAAGGGCAGGTGGTGGTCCACCGGCGGGCGCGGCGTGCTGTGGTCGCCATGCAGGACCGCTACGTCAAACTTCTGGCGGGGGAGAAGGCCGAGCCCGCAGCGCGGCTGTCCCACACGCTCCACGAGTTGGGCACCGCCGCCGGATTTGATGTTCCCAGGGTGCTTGCCGCTGCGGCGGATCGTGTGGAGTTCTCCGTGCTGCCGGGGCACAGTTTGCACCGGGTGGGAGCCGATACGGACCTGGCTGTCTACACGACAGGTTTCCACGCATGGGCGCAGTGCTGGCCGGCGTTGGTACGTGCGGAGGTGCCTCCCGGGCAGCTACCTGAATACACCGCGGCCGATGAGGTGAACACGCTGACGGGTTGGGTGCAGCGTCTGGAAGCCTTCCCGTGGTGCTTGGGTGTTCCGGTGGCAGCCTGGACCCGTACCGTGGAGACGATCAGCCAGAGGCTTCTGGACTTGGCTCCCCTGGACTCGGCACAGCATGGAATGGCACCTCGTGATCTTGCATGGCGTGATCTTGCACAGCGGGGGCGGGCTCACGGTGCTGCACCAATGGCTGCAGGCATTCCTCGGGGCGTTGTGCACCGGGACCTCCACGAAAAACAACTCCTGGTGGATGCCGCCACCTCAAGAATCGGGTTGCTGGACTTTGACACCGCAGCCGTGGGAGACCCCGCGCTCGACCTGGCCAACCTGGGGGTTCACCTTGATCTTCACCGTGACCAAGGTTTGTTGAGCCCGGCACTGCACCGGGTGGGGCACCAGGCTGTGGGGACGGTGGCTCAGGAACTCAAGATTTCTGCTGAGCATTTGCGGGCGTATCGCGCAGCCACCCGTGCCCGGCTGGTTTGTGTCTACGCCTTCCGTCCACAGTGGGTGGGATTGGCGCGCACCTGGGCCGAACACCTGGTGCGGGAGATGGTGGCGGAAGTCTGATCCTTGAATGAGCCCGGGAGTCATCTCAGCAGAGTCACAATTCGGTGACATCAGCCCGGGTGCCGTGATCTCTCATCTTGGTCTTATCTAAGTCCGCCACCATGGATGCCATGAAGGTTTTATGGTCCACACTCAGCTTGGTGGTGGTGGGCGCGGTGGCGATCTTCTTGTGGATCGCAGCGGCTGCCCCATCAGATTCCCAGATTTTGCGTGACGGCGTGGTGGTCGAAAGTGGTCCGGCGTCGTCCTCCTCACCCAGCCCGTCAGGCACCGTGAGCACCCCGGGGGAGGGGCAGACCGGCCAAGATGACGAGTCTTCTGCGGATGCAGGCAACGCTGAAACCTCCCAGGGTGACGCCTCAGCGGATGCCGCCGAAGCCCCCGCGGTCCCTGCACAAGCTCCCGCTGCACCGGCGCCTGCTCCGGCCGCCCCCGCTCAGGTGCCCGTACCCGTTCAGCCTGCTCCCAACTACGTATACAGCGGCGACTGGGACGACGACGATTGGGACGATGACGACTGGGATGACGATGACTGGGACGACGACTGAGTAGTGACTCTCGGGCGGCGATTCGGGGTCAGGTCGACTCGTTGCCAGGACCCAACAGTCCGTTCCTGTTGACTCATGTCAAGGTGCCCGTTTGGTGAGCTTGGTTCTTGAGAGGTAAACGGCGTTGCGTTTGGCTTTGCGTTCAACGTTGCCTCGGCGTCGGGCCAGTTCCAGCAGATTGGCTTGGATCAGCGCGATCTGTTCACGAATAGCCACGGGGTCGGCCTGGGCAAGTCGCTGTGCCAGGGCTTTGCTGTCAGAGGCGTCCAGCATGTCGGGGTGATCGCGCAGGATCCGCTGGTATGGGGTGGTGGCGGTGTCGTAGGTCTTGGTGACTTTCGCACCGATGCGTGTTTTGGTGGCGAGTTTTTGTTGGGGGATGAACAGGTTCGTCATGGTCGATTCCAGGGGCCAGAGCTGGTTGAGTAACTCCAGTTCGCGGGCGGTGTCGTAGCGGTTGTAGCCGACACAGCGGCGGACCATGGCCCAGTTCTTCTGCTCGATGTGGGCTTGGTCGTTGGATCGGGTTGGGCGGCCTCGTGTGTAGGTGATCTCGTGCAGGGCGCACCATTTCTGGAGGTGGTGGTTGATGAACTCGCTGCCGTTATCGGAATGGATTCCTTGGATCGCAAACGGGAAACGCAGGTGTAGTTCTTCCAGTCCGGTGCGCACGATGCGTTCGCCTTTGCTGCGGATGCTGATCGCTTCGGTCCACCCGGTGGCGATGTCGGTGACATCTAGGCTGAAGTGGAACACCCCGTTGTTGTCACCGCCCTCGTGCCCGACCAGGTCGATCTGCACGAAGCCAGGTTCGGTCTGGTCCCATTCGGCCCAGGTCTTGATCGGGGTGCTGGCCTTGAGGATCGACCCGGGTCGGGTGTGACATATTCCTTTGGATGAGACCAGCCCTACTCGGTAGGGCTGTAGGCGCCGGTCGATGGTGGCTGGTGACATCCGCAGCAACGCCTCGACTACATCGTCGCTAGCGTCGAGTCGGTCATGCGCGCGCAGTGAGTCGAGCAGCTGCGGTAGGGCTGGTTGGAGGCGTTTGCCTGTGGGGCCATCCAACAGTGCCCAACATCGCACTAGTACAGCGATCACGTCCTCGTTGTAGGTGATTACCGGTTCCCGAGGCTGGCGAGGACCAGACTCGATGCCTGCCACTCGTTGTCGGATCATTTTGCGGGCGTGGTCGCGATGCCACCGGGTGACCTGGCAGATCGCGTCCAGGATCTCGGTTTTCTCTTGTTTGGTGGCCTTGGGTCACTTCTTCACCTGCGAGGCCAAGATCGCCTTGCGTTGAGCCAATTCCAACTCCATCCACTCACCCTGGACCCACGCGGGTACTTTGAGGTGAGTCAACGAAGCACTCCACGCGGGCATCTTGGATGAGTCAACGCGGGACCTTCACGTGAGTACCAATCCTTGGTATTCTTGCGCCATGGCACAGAACACCTCGATCAGCCTGGATGACCACTTCACCGGTTTCCTCGCACAGGAGATCTCCTCGGGCCGTTACCGCTCTGCGAGCGAAGTCGTCCGAGCGGGGCTGCGCCTCTTGGAGGACCAGGAGACTCAGCTGGCAGCACTGCGTTCGGCGCTTGCCGAGGGTGAGGCCAGCGGCGAGGCAGAGCCCTTCGACTTCGACGCCTTCGTCGCGGCGAAGAAGGCATGACCGGCTACCGCCTCACCCCAGCCGCACAGCGAGACCTCTCCTCGATCTGGGACTACACCGCAGAGCGCTGGGACGTCCAGCAGGCTGAGACGTACATTGGTGAGATCCGAGCTGCAGTCGAGCGAGTCGCTGAAGATCCGCGCCGAGGTCGCGCCCGAGACGAGATCCGGGAGGGCTACTCGAGCTACAGCGTCGTGAGCCACACGCTGTTCTATCGCGTGAACGATGCTGCCAAAGCTGTGGACATCATCCGCATCCTGCATCAGCGAATGGACCCTGACCGACACCTCTGACGAGGTCTCTCCGAGCAGTCATCGCTCTAGCGAAGCGAGCAGTCGAGACGGTGCGATAGTAGTGGCCCAGAGCGGTCACTGGCGTCCTGTTGACTCATGTCAAGGTGCCCGCGTGGTTGGGGGTCGTTGACTCATCTCAAGATGCCCGTTTGGTGAGCTTGGTTCTTGAGAGGTAAACGGCGTTGCGTTTGGCTTTGCGTTCAACGTTGCCTCGGCGTCGGGCCAGTTCCAGCAGATTGGCTTGGATCAGCGCGATCTGTTCACGAATAGCCACGGGGTCGGCCTGGGCAAGTCGCTGTGCCAGGGCTTTGCTGTCAGAGGCGTCCAGCATGTCGGGGTGATCGCGCAGGATCCGCTGGTATGGGGTGGTGGCGGTGTCGTAGGTCTTGGTGACTTTCGCACCGATGCGTGTTTTGGTGGCGAGTTTTTGTTGGGGGATGAACAGGTTCGTCATGGTCGATTCCAGGGGCCAGAGCTGGTTGAGTAACTCCAGTTCGCGGGCGGTGTCGTAGCGGTTGTAGCCGACACAGCGGCGGACCATGGCCCAGTTCTTCTGCTCGATGTGGGCTTGGTCGTTGGATCGGGTTGGGCGGCCTCGTGTGTAGGTGATCTCGTGCAGGGCGCACCATTTCTGGAGGTGGTGGTTGATGAACTCGCTGCCGTTATCGGAATGGATTCCTTGGATCGCAAACGGGAAACGCAGGTGTAGTTCTTCCAGTCCGGTGCGCACGATGCGTTCGCCTTTGCTGCGGATGCTGATCGCTTCGGTCCACCCGGTGGCGATGTCGGTGACATCTAGGCTGAAGTGGAACACCCCGTTGTTGTCACCGCCCTCGTGCCCGACCAGGTCGATCTGCACGAAGCCAGGTTCGGTCTGGTCCCATTCGGCCCAGGTCTTGATCGGGGTGCTGGCCTTGAGGATCGACCCGGGTCGGGTGTGACATATTCCTTTGGATGAGACCAGCCCTACTCGGTAGGGCTGTAGGCGCCGGTCGATGGTGGCTGGTGACATCCGCAGCAACGCCTCGACTACATCGTCGCTAGCGTCGAGTCGGTCATGCGCGCGCAGTGAGTCGAGCAGCTGCGGTAGGGCTGGTTGGAGGCGTTTGCCTGTGGGGCCATCCAACAGTGCCCAACATCGCACTAGTACAGCGATCACGTCCTCGTTGTAGGTGATTACCGGTTCCCGAGGCTGGCGAGGACCAGACTCGATGCCTGCCACTCGTTGTCGGATCATTTTGCGGGCGTGGTCGCGATGCCACCGGGTGACCTGGCAGATCGCGTCCAGGATCTCGGTTTTCTCTTGTTTGGTGGCCTTGGGTCACTTCTTCACCTGCGAGGCCAAGATCGCCTTGCGTTGAGCCAATTCCAACTCCATCCACTCACCCTGGACCCACGCGGGTACTTTGAGGTGAGTCAACGAAGCACTCCACGCGGGCATCTTGGATGAGTCAACGCGCCGTTTTTGCCTGAGCCAAATGGGCTGTTACAGTATTCCGCGTTGCCCCGATAGCTCAGTGGTAGAGCGCCATCTTGGTAAGATGGAGGTCCCGGGATCGATTCCCGGTCGGGGCTCTCGTGATGAGGGCCCGTGATCAACGTTTGAACAACGTCAGTCACGGGTTTCCCCATCCAACCTGGCGGTGTAGCTCAGCTGGTTAGAGCGCACGACTCATAATCGTGAGGTCGACGGATCGAGCCCGTCCACCGCTACGGACCGAAAGCCCGTGATCTGATTCAAGGATCGCGGGCTTTTGTGCACCCAGGCGCAGTTCACCCAGTCAGACCAGTCAGAGAGGAGCGCCACCGTGAGTGTTAATCCCGACGTCGCGGGCCGGACCTACCCGTCCATTGCCCCGTACCAGGTGTCCCGGGAAGCCATCCGGGCTTTTGCCCACACCGTGGGCGGCCAGAACCCCATCCACCAGGATGTGGAAGCAGCCCGCGCAGCGGGGCACGCGGACCTGGTGGCACCACCCACCTTTGCCATCATTGTGGCGCAGAAGGCAGAAGCGGCAGTGGTTGCAGATGAAACCGCAGGGATCGACTTCTCCCGGGTGGTCCACGCCGACCAACGTTTCACCCACCACCGCGCCATAGTGGCGGGCGATGAGCTCACCGCAGCCACCACGGTGGATGGAGTCCGGGCAGTGGGCACCGGTGCCATGGTGAGCTTCCGGACGGACATTCTTGATGGTGACGGGCACGCGGTCTCCACCGCCGTGTCCTCACTGCTGGTGAGGGGAGAAGACCAGTGACCACCGCTACCCGACCTGAATTTGCCGCCTTGGAAAAGGGCCAGGAAGTTGCCTCCCGCACCGTGCAACTTTCGCGGGCAGACCTGGTCCGCTACGCCGCTGTCTCCGGGGACTTCAACCCCATCCACTGGAACCAAGACTTTGCCACTTCCGTGGGCCTGCCGAATGTGATCGCTCACGGGATGCTGACCATGGGTGCTGCCATGCAGGTGGTGGTGGATTGGGCAGGGGACCCGGCCGCCGTCGTAGATGTGCAGACCCGCTTCACCAAACCCGTGGTGGTGCCCAATGTCTTTGACACCCAGGTGCGCGCTTCCACAGCGCTGACCGTGGTGGCCAAAGTAGGTGCGCTGGACGATCAAGCTCGGACCGCGCGCATTGATCTGACGGTGACGGCACCGGATCTTGCGGACCCAGGCGTTGCTGCGCAGGAAGCCGCGCCGTTGAAAGTTCTGGTCAAGGCGCAAGCTGTGGTGGCCTGCGCGTGAAACCGGCGGAGACCGGGGCTCGTTAGGATGGCGAACATGACCACCCAGCACCCCATCACCCTGGCCGAATTGACCACCACCGCCGTGGGTGGAGCCGCCCAACGTTACGTGCGTGCGGAGACGGAAGACCAGATTGTGGATGCCGTCAGGATGGCGGATCAAGCTGGGGAACCCGTCCTGATCGTGGGTGGTGGGTCCAACCTTCTGGTGGGTGATTCGGGTTTCCCCGGTACCGTGGTGCACATTGCCACCCGCGGGATACAGGTGGATCACGTCTCCGACTGTGCCGGAACTTTGGTCACGGTGGCTGCCGGGCATCCTTGGGATGACGTAGTGGCCTGGGCGGTGGAGAACGAACGTGTGGGTATTGAAGCCCTTTCCGGAATCCCGGGCACCACCGGGGCCACACCCGTACAGAATGTTGGCGCCTACGGGCAGGAGGTCTCCCAGACCATCGCCCGCGTGCGGGTCTATGACCGTGAAGCCGGCAGACGTACGTCCTTTGCCTTTGCGGAGCTTGACTTCGGATACCGGGATTCCCTGCTGAAGCGCACCACGGTGGAGGGATCTCCGCGTTATGTGGTTTTGGACGTGCAGTTCCAGTTCACGCACGGCGATTTGTCCAAACCCATCCGTTACGGTCAGCTGGCCCAGCACCTGGGTGTGGAGGTCAACCAGCGCGCACCAATGGTCGCGGTGCGTGAGGCGGTATTGCAGCTGCGAGCCGGTAAAGGCATGGTCCTGGACAGGGCAGATCGGGACACCTACAGCACGGGATCGTTCTTCACCAACCCCATTGTGGAAAGCTCAGCGGCTGCGCAGTTGGTACCTTCTGATGCCCCGAGGTTCCCGGTGGTGGATCCCGCCGGAAACCCCCTGGACGGACGAGTCAAACTTTCGGCGGCCTGGCTGATCGACCACGCCGGATTCGGCAAAGGTTTTGGCCTGGAGGGAAGCCGCAACGAACGCCTGTCCATTGACGGCGCATCAGTTTCTGAGGGCCGCTCATCGCTGTCCACCAAGCACACACTGGCTCTGAGCAATCGTGGTCGCGCCAGTGCCGCAGACATGGTGGCACTGGCTCGGACGGTGCGCAACGGTGTCTTGGAGGCTTACGGCGTCGAGCTGGTTCCCGAGCCCGTGATGGTGGGGATGGATCTGTGAACCCGCGGGGCCGGGCGGCACCCGACCCCGCGTCGTCGGAGTTGGCCGAAGAACTGCGGCGGGGGCAGGACCGCAGCCACCCCATCCGGCGGCGGATCGAGAAATTTCAGGCCTGGTCGCATCAGGGGAGCAAGTTCCGGCGTGTGATGGTGCGCGGTTCCATCGCCGTGATCGGCTTTGTCTTGTTCATTGCCGGGGTGGCCATGCTGGTGCTGCCCGGACCCGGCTGGGTGTTTATATTCCTGGGTATTGGCGTGTGGTCCATGGAGTTCGACTGGGCGCACAAACTCAATCTGTGGGCCATCAAAAAACTCAGCGTGGCCTGGGCCAAGATTCAGCGGACACGGCTGATGCAATGGTGGCGTTGGTGCCTGTCCGGTCCGCAGGAACGCAATGCGGCCAATGCGGAGGGCGCTCGCCGCCAAGCGGCTGGTCAACCGGTCAGATTCTCCCCGCACAACGCCCCTCCCGGCCACTAACCGCCACCCCTCCGCCGAAAACATGGTTTGTTGGCTCTGGGAAGGCGAAAATTGGGTCAAACCATGTTTTCGGCGGGGATTCAGAGGGTGCCGACTGCGATTTTCAGCATGCGACGCAACGGTTCAGCAGCACCCCACAGCAACTGATCCCCCACGGTGAACGCGGAAATGTACTCCGGTCCCATCTCCAGCTTGCGGATACGGCCCACCGGTACGTCCAGGGAGCCGGAAGCTGCCACAGGGGTCAACTCCACGGAGGATGCTTCCTTGGTGTTCGGCACCACCTTGACCCATTGGTTGTCGGCATCCAGAATCCGCTCAATCTCCTGAACCGGCAGATCCTCCGTGAGCTTCAGGGTCATGGCCTGCGCGTGAGAGCGCATGGTGGCAATGCGGACACACAGCCCGTCAATCGGGATGCGATTTTCGGCACTGCGCCCCAGGATCTTGTTGGTCTCATCCCCGGCCTTCTTTTCCTCCCGGGACTGCCCATTGCCCAGATCCGAGTCAATCCACGGAATCAGGGAGCCGGACAGCGGGGCGCCGAACTGGGTGGTGTCCAGCTCACCGGAACGCTGCTTGGCCAGAATGCGGCGGTCAATCTCCAGAATTGCCGACGCCGGATCGGCCAGTCCTTCCGCAACCTCCACGTGCAGATCACCGAACTGCTGCAGAACCTCACGCATGTGGCGGGCGCCTCCGCCGGAGGCCGCTTGGTAGGTCATGGACGTGGCCCACTCCACCAGGCCGTTGCGGAACAGTCCGCCCATGCCCATGAGCATGCAGGAGACGGTGCAGTTGCCGCCCACAAAATCCTTGATGCCGGACTCCAGGCCGGCATCAATCACATTGCGGTTGACCGGGTCCAGCACAATGATCGAGTCCTGGTTGGTGCGCAGCGTGGAGGCGGCGTCAATCCACAGGCCGTCCCAGCCGCGGGCACGCAGTTCCCCGTGCACCCGGGAGGTGTAGTCACCACCCTGCGCGGTGAGGATGATGGGTAGCGCTGCCAGCTTGTCCAGGTCGTAAGCATCTTGCAGCGTGCCGGTGTCGCCCATACCCGTAATCTCCGGGGCTTTGGCACCGGGGGAGGACGTGGTGAAAAAGACCGGCTGAATATCCGCAAAGTCACCTTCGGAGACCATGCGGTCCACCAGAACGGATCCGACCATGCCGCGCCAGCCGACCAGGCCGACGGCGGGAGTGGAGTTGGCGCTAGAAATCATGCGATCCAGTCTACGGACCGCACCGGAAGCCTTCGAGGCCACAGGTGCGGATGTGAGATAGCTCGCACACGGGGCGTCATGCCACTAAATCTTGGTACTGCGGAAAGCGCTGCAAGTAATCCTGAACGTACGTGCAGGTGGGGTGGATGAGCACTCCGGAGGCGCGGCACGTGTCCAGTACCAGCGTGATCAAGGTCCTGGCGTAACCCTGCCGGCTGAAACGCTCGTCAATGATGGTGTGCTGCAGGTCAACGGTGCCATCGGCCAGGCGTTCGACCGCCACGAATCCAATGAAGGTGGCACCGTTCCACAGCTCCACCCGGCTCTTTTCCTGGTTGTCCACCAGCTTGAGTTCGGGATCTTCGCGGACCTGGGGCTCGTTGTACTCGGTGTGCTCCGTGCTCACGCGGGCCTCCTAAGGGCAGGTGACATGTGGTGCATCCCACTCTAGACCGCAGGACTGACTGCGCTTCACCGCCGCAGCTTCACGCCATGGGATGGCGCTGCCAGGTTTGCACCCGCCACGGCACCCCGGTGCGGGAGGTGCCGCGGTCCTCCTCCGCCACCAGCTGCCATGTGGCATCCAGTTGCGGGGCGTGGGTGTCGCCGTCGATCTGAAGGTCCAACACGGACACCACGCAGTGCGTCACGGGATGTTGAGGACTGGTCAGGGCATGGCCGTAGAGCTGCCCACCGCCAATCACCCAGATTTCTTCCCCGCCCTCCGCCGCCCGCGCCGCAGCCACGGCATCAGCGTAGGAATCAACGACGACGGCGCCCTCCGCGTCCCCGAACTCCTGCGGCCGGGAGGTCATCACAATGTTGGTCCGGTCCGGCAGCGGCTTGAACTTGGCCGGGAAAGATTCCCAGGTGCGCCGCCCCATGATGACTGGATGGCCCGTGGTCACGGACTTGAAGTGCGCAAAGTCTTCCGGGACGTGCCATGGCATGCTGCCGCCTGCGCCAATCACCCCGTCCCGGGTCTGAGCCCAAATGGCGCCGATCACCGGTGGCGCGCCACTCATACAGCCACCGGCGCCTTGATCCCGGGGTGGTGCTGGTAGTTCACCAGATCAAAGTCATCCAAGGTGTAGTCAAAGATGGAATCGGGGCGGCGCTTGAAGCGCATGGTGGGGTAGGGGAAGGGGTCGCGGGCCAGTTGTTTGGCCACCTGGTCCCGGTGGTTGTCATACACGTGTACGTCTCCTCCGGTCCACACGAACTCGCCGGGTATTAAATCGGTCTGCTCAGCCACCATCAGGGTCAGCAGGGCGTAGGAGGCAATGTTGAACGGCACGCCCAGGAACATGTCCGCGGAGCGTTGATACAGCTGGCAGGACAGTTTGGAGGGGCCTTCCTCCTGCGGCTCCACCCAGAACTGGAACATGGTGTGGCACGGCGGAAGTGCCATGTTGTCCACTTCGGCAGGGTTCCACGCCGTGACAATGTGTCGCCTGGAATCCGGGTTGGTGCGGATCTGCTCAATGACCTTGGCAATTTGATCAATGCTTCCACCATCCGCAGTGGGCCAAGAGCGCCATTGCACTCCGTAGACCGGGCCCAGTTCACCGTTGTCATCTGCCCACTCGTCCCAGATGCTCACGCCGCGCTCCTGCAGCCAGCGAACGTTGGAGGAACCGCTGAGGAACCAGAGCAGTTCCAGCGCCACGGACTTGAAGTGGACGCGTTTGGTGGTCAGCAACGGGAAGGAATCGGAGAGGTCGTAGCGAATTTGACGACCGAACACGGAGCGAGTCCCGGTCCCCGTCCGATCCGTTTTCTGCGTACCGGTGGCGGCAACTTCACGCAGCAGATCCTCGTAGGGGGTGGCAATTGCCGCGTGGGATGCGGGTGTGGCAGCGGTGCTCAAGCGAATGCTCCTTGGGGCGTGCCCGTGGGTACTGGTGGGGTGTGCAACTGGATGCGGCGAAAGGTTTCTGGATGCGGTGCAGGCCTGCGCCGCGGTCAGGAATCAAATGGCTTGACAATTTCCATGGACACTGCCCGGCGCCGGTGACGCCGCGAAACCTGCAACACGATCATCTCACCCGGTGCCAAATAGGGATCTTCTTGGGGCAACATGCTGCTCAGAGTGCTGGGAAGGTGGTTGGCCAGAACTTTCAAGGCGGTGGGCAAGACCGGGCGGTGAGTGCACAAAGCTGCACTTTTGTCCTTGTCAAAAAGGGTTTCCACCACAGCGGCAGCTTTGCGCGGGCTGCGCTTGTGGGCGGCTTCCGTGAGAGCAGGCCGTTCCTTGACCTTGAGCCCGGCGGTTTTGGCATAAGGGGTCACGGTGGACAGGCAGCGTAGCCAGGGGGAGGAGACCACCCGTTCGGGGGACCACACCGCCAGAAGACGGGTGACGGCAAGAGCTTGACGTTTGCCGGTGGCCGCCAGGGGTCGGTCACCCTCCGCCCGGGACCAGGACGAACGCGGTTTGGCCTTGGCGTGACGGACAAGGAGCACAGCGCGCACCGCAAGGTCGCCGGCATCACGCAGTTGGATCAGTCGCTGCAGCGGTTCCACGTCCGTGGTGTTGGTCAGCATGCGTCCGGCTTGTTCGGGGCTGACCCAGCGCAGCTCATCCACTTCCTTGCCGTCGGCCCGGCCTTTGGTGAAGGCGGGAAGTTCAGCGCTCCAGTAGTAGACGTGTTTGAGCCCACCCTTGACCTGGTACTCGGTGATGGCCAGGGGGATCCCCAGCCGGACCTTGAGCCCCACTTCCTCGTGGACTTCCCGGTGAGCGGCTTCAGGCAGGGTTTCCTGGTCATCGAGCTTGCCTTTGGGCCATGACCAGTCGTCGTAACGCGGCCTGTGGATCACCAGCACTTCAATGCCACCATCGGCTGTGGGACGCCAGCACAAGCAGCCGGCCGCGCGGATGTCCGCGGTGGCGTCAGGAGCTTGCACCGAGGTGCGATAAGCAGATTTGGGCATGAGGTTGTGGGTTTCCTCTCCGTGCTGCACTTGGTGGCTGTGCGCGCCATTGACTCGGGCACCTACTGTTCCTGGGCCCCACCCGTGGCCAGGACATGCTAACCCGTTCCCGAGGCCCGTGGTTCCCCGAGCATCAACGGATGAGTTCGGGTGGCACCCAGCGGTCAGCGGCGGCTGAACATCACGTCCACGTGCCACGGTTCAAAGCCCAGCGCGCGGTAGAGATTGAACGCCGCCGTGTTCTGGGCATCCACGTAGAGCAGAACTTCCTGCAAACCACGCTGCGCCAAATGGTGCAATCCCGCCACCGTCAGGGCCTTACCCAATCCGCGTCCCTGCTGGTCCGGGGCGATCCCCACCACGTGGACCTCGCCGCGGGCGGGTTCGCGGTGCGTGGCCGGATGAACTTTGGTCCAGTGGAAACCTGCGATCTCCCGCGGGTCTCCCACGGGGTGGGCAATCAAAAATCCCTGCGGATCAAACCAGTCCTCGGCTTCACGTTCGCGCAGATCGGACATGGTCATCCGTCCCTGTTCGGGATGATCGGCAAAGGCGGCTGCATTGACGGCCAGCCACGCCTCCTCATCCACACCCACTTCAAACGCGCGCAGTGCCAGCCCGGGAGGTAACCGCAGTGCGAGTTCATCCGTGACTCCGGTCATTGGCCGTAACAAACGGTGTAACTCGCGTACGGGGGTGAAGCCCAAGGTGGTGGCCAGAGCCCGCGCGGCCGCGTGGTCACCGTGCGCCCAGGCATCCATCGCAGCATGGTCACCCACCCCGCCGTCCAAAGCAGCCGTGACCATGGCAGCCCCCGTACCAGACCCCCGGTGGGCAGGGTCCACCACTGCCTCCAACACCGCAGCAGTGTCCGGTTGATCGGAATGCACCACGACGGCGGCCCCCACCATCCGTTGTGAATCCTCCAGGAGCGCGCCCACCACGGTGGTGGTGTGGGCAGCGGTGCGCAGCTGCACCAGGGTCTGATCGGAGAAGGGGGGATCGCCGTCGTGATCCGCTGCGGCCTTGGCCAGAGCGGTGAGCTCAGAGACGGTCTGCGGATTCGGGTCGAGTGCGGTGATTTGGACCGATGCCGAAGAATCGGCTGATGGTTGCGTGCTCACGGTGGTTCACTTTCCCCGTGGACCGCAGATTCGTCAGTCGCCGGTCAGACGGTGCTCGGAGGAGCGTTCGGCGGACAGGCTGTAACCCACGTTGCGCACGGTGGTGATCATGTGTTCGTGATCGGAGCCCAGCTTGGAGCGCAGGCGCCGAACATGGACGTCAACTGTTCTGGTTCCACCGTAGTAGTCATAGCCCCAAACTTCGGAGAGCAGTTGCGAGCGCGTGAAGACTCGCCCCTGGTTCTGGGCCAGGAATTTGAGCAGTTCAAACTCCTTGTAGGTGAGGTTCAAGGCTTCACCGTGGACATGGGCGGAGTACGCGGCTTCATCAATCACCACTGAGCCAGCGTGAATCCGGGGATCGTCCTCCGCGTCTCCCAGCAGCACCTTGGCGGAAGCCAGGCGAAGGCGGGCCTCCACTTCCGCGGGCCCTGCGGTTTCCAGGACAACGTCATCAACCATCCATGTGGAGGCCACCGCTGCCATGCCGCCTTCGGTGAGGACCATGATCACCGGAGCTTCCAGTCCCTTGCCCCGCAAAAGTTGCGCCAGATTGCGGGCTGAAATCAGATCTTTTCGGCCATCCACCACCACCACGTCCGCTGTCATGGAATCCACGGCACCGGAGACAACGCGGGTGGGCTGTGCGCTGAGTCTGTGGTTCAACAGGTCAAGGGCCGGAAGGACAGCGGCGGATGGACCGGTTGAGTCGGTGAGCATGAGGATCTCTAGCAACCGGTGCGCTCCTGTCTTTATGTGGGATTTCTTCAGTATAGAAGGCCTTGTTTCCAGCTCATTGCAATCGAGTTGCCGGTGCTGCCGCTATCGTGGGGCAGAACAAATCCGGCCGTTGAGCCTCTGTCCCTCTCACTCTCACTTCAGGAAACACCACATGCGTTACCTCAAGATCATCGTCACATCAGTGGTGGCGCTGATCCTTGCCCTGGTCAGTGCCGCAGTGGGCGGTCCCGCCCCGGTGATCGTGGTGGTGGCCATGAGCGTGGTGATCGGTTCCGGTTGGTCGCTGGCTGTGGGAATCCCCGCGCGCTACCGCCACAACGTGATCATTCTCAGCAGCGGCATCCTGGCGGCACTGCTGTCCTGGCTGGATCCTGATCAGCGGTTGGTGTGGCTTCCCGCCATTGTGGGTGTGGCCCTGATTGCCACGTTCTTGGCGGAACTGGTGCGTGGGGAGGGGGCCCAACACCGGTTGGAGTCCACCATTTCCTCCGTGGTGGCGGTGCTGGCAGTGGTTTCCAGCTCCGGCTGGATTGCACTGTCCCAGTCCTTGAACGCCACGGATCAATCCCCGGTGACGGCCGTCCTGATCTCCGGTTTGGTGAGTTTTGTGGTGATCGGTGTGATTGGTGCCCGGCTGATCGCCTCCGCGCCGCAGGAGGGGCCCAAACGTGGGATGGCATCTTTGGCGGTGACCCCCGTGGCGCTGCTGGGTCCGGCTGTATTGGTCACCTCCCAGTTGGTCGGCCTCGTGGTAGCTTG
This sequence comes from Kocuria sp., assembly GCF_030538595.1. Taxonomy (GTDB): domain Bacteria; phylum Actinomycetota; class Actinomycetes; order Actinomycetales; family Micrococcaceae; genus Kocuria. Next base: position 305,520 of record NZ_JAUNTS010000001.1, on the reverse strand, counting down.
AGGCCATGCTTGCTCTTGAGATTTTCTTCCTTGTTCTGCTCGTTCTGGCCTCGCTGTGCATCGCCGGGGTTGCCGGGATCGTGCTGAAGGGCCTGTTCAAGGGTCAGAAGTAACTGTGCCGGTAGAAATCCCCACTGACCTCACACCGGAATTGGTGCCGTTCGCCTGGCTACTGGGCGAATGGGAGGGGGATGGGTTTCTGGGCTACGCCGATGTGGACCAGCGCCCGTTCCGCCAGCACGTTCACTTTGCCCATCACGGGTTGCCCTTCCTGGAATACCGGGCTGAAACACATCTGATGGACGACGACGGCCTGCCGTCCCGCCTGATCGCCGTTGAAACCGGTTTCTGGCAGTTGGACCGCCGGTTTGAAGACGGCGATCTGGGCCCCGGCCTGATGCCGCCGGACGTGGTTCCGGTCCTGCGTGATGCAGAGGCCGTGGAAAAATTGCGCACGGGTTCGGGTGGATTCCCCATTTTGGCCACCATCAGTCGCCCGGGTGGAGTCAGTGAGCTCTACGTGGGGGAGATCAACGGCCCGCGGATTCAAATGGGCACGGATGCCGTTCTCCGTGCGGCAGGAGCCAAACCGTACACAGCTGCCACCCGCATGTTGGGTCTGGTCAACGGTGACCTCTTTTGGGCCTGGGACATGGCCGCTGACGGTCACGAGCTGGGCACTCACGCATCCGCAGAGCTGAAAAAGAAGGGTTGATCGCCGTGGCAGATGCCACCTACCGATCTGTTCTCCTGGATGAAGTTCAGGGGGCCGTGGAGGCTGCCGGGGCGGACGCCGGTGTGGCCGCCCATTACGGGGATCCCCTGCGGGAGCAGCGGGCCTTGGCCCGGGGGACGGCCGTGGCCGACCTTTCCCACCGAGGGGTGCTCACCGTTGAGGGTCCGGACCGACTGACCTGGCTGACCACCTTGAGTTCGCAGGTGCTCACGGACCTGGTGCCCGGGGACAGCGCGGAAACTCTCTTTCTCTCCGTCCAAGGGCGCGTGGAGTTCGCCCCGCATGTTCTTGACGACGGCGTTCGCACGTGGCTCATCGTGGAAGCTCACCACGCAGCGCCCCTGCGCGATTGGCTGGACCGTATGCGTTTTGCCCTCCGCGTCGATGTCAGGGATCGAACGGCGGAGGTGGCTGTGATCGGCGCAACCACGGTGCCGGATCACCTCCGCGCAGCTTCAGCAGAGCTGTATGCCGCACTGGATGGTCTGCCCCGTGAGGTGACTGCTCCAGGGGCCGAGCAGAAAAAGACGGAAGGGGAGCCGCAGCGGGCGGAAGCTGAGCTGCACCCCGTGGCACTGCCCCTGATGTGGTCCGATCCCTGGCCCGGTGTGGTCCGTGGTGGGTGGGCCTACGGGGTGGTTCAGGGGCATCCCGCTGAGCAGACCACCTGGCATGAGGTGCTGGTGGCGCGAGATCGCCTTGTGGAGGTCTTGACCGGTCCCGTTGCTGACGGACTGGGATTGGCCGGCTCGTGGGCGGCTGAAGCGCTGCGCATTGAAACCTGGCGGCCCAGGATGGGTGCGGACACCGATGAGCGCACAGTGCCGCATGAGCTTGACTGGTTGCGAACCGCCGTGCACCTGGAAAAAGGCTGCTACAAGGGGCAGGAGACGGTGGCACGGGTGCACAATCTGGGCCACCCGCCCCGCCGCCTGGTGTTCCTGGACCTGGACGGCTCTGAGCACACCGTGCCACCCGCCCAGTCCGAGGTGCTGCTCGGCGAGCGTGTTGTGGGTCGAGTCACGTCAGCCCAACTCCACCATGAGGCCGGCCCCGTGGCGCTGGCGGTGGTGAAAAGGTCGGTAGACCCCGCAGCCGATCTCACGGTTCGAGCCCCCCAACCCGAAACCCCCGAAATCTCTGAGACCACTCCAGCACCCGGAGCGGCTGGGACCACGGACCAGGCCAGGGAGCAGTGGGCGGCGGCCCAGACCGTCGTGGTTCCTCCGGAAGCCGGCCAAACGGTGCAGCGGGAAAAAGGTTTTCTGCGCGGACCGCGCTGAGTAGGTGGGCCCTCACCGCGTCACGGTGAGGGCCCACAGGTCTTTCAGTACATCAGGTGAGTGACCAAACACTTTCGGTGAATGGCCAAACGCTTCCGGTCAGCGACCGAAGAGGATCTTGGCCTCGTTGTACCGGGATTCCGGCACGGTCTTGAGACCGTCCAAAGCCTCGGAGAAGTCCACCCGCTCAACATCGGTGCCGCGCAGAGCCACCATCTGGCCCCAGGCGCCGTCGCGCACCAGGTCCACAACGCCCATGCCGAACCGTGTGGCCAACACCCGGTCAAAGCTGGTGGGAGCGCCACCGCGCTGGATGTGACCCAGGATGGTGTTGCGAGTTTCAATGCCGGTGAGACGTTCGATCTCCTGCGTGACGTAGTCACCGATCCCACCCAGGCGCGGACGGCCATCAGCTTCCAAGCCCTTGTTGTGCAGAACCTCGTCAAAGCCCTCCGGAATGAAGCCTTCAGCCACCACCACCAGAGGTGAACGGCCGCGTTCGTGGACCTCGGAAACCCAAGCAGCCACCTGCTCCATGGGAATCTTCTGCTCGGGGATCAGGATGGCGTGGGCGCCTGCTGCCATGCCGGAGTGCAAGGCGATCCAACCCACGTGGCGGCCCATGACCTCTGCCACCATGCAGCGGTGATGCGAGTCCCCGGTGGTCCGCAAACGGTCCATGGCGTCAGTGGCGATCTGAACGGCGGTGTCAAAACCAAAGGTGTAATCAGTTGCCTGGAGGTCATTGTCAATGGTCTTGGGCACGCCCACCACGGGGAGCCCGGCATCGGCAAGGCGCTTGGCCCCGGCCAAGGTGCCTTCGCCGCCGATGGCCACAATGGCGTCCACCCCCAGCTTTTCAAGCGACTTGGCAATGTTCTCCGGGCCGCCGTTGGGGCCATCGAACGGATTGGTGCGGGAAGTGCCCAAAATGGTGCCGCCCACGCGTGCCAAACCGCGGACGGAGGAGCGGGGGAGGTCCATCACATCGCCCTCCACCACGCCGCGCCAGCCATCCAGGAAACCTACGAATTCGTGGTCGTAGGACTTGATGCCGTGCAGAACCGCGCCGCGGATCACCGCGTTCAAGCCGGGGCAGTCTCCGCCGCTGGTCAGCAAACCGATTTTCATGCTCACTCCTCATGGTCAGGGATGGATCCGTGAACTCCGTGTCCAGTCTAGGAGCAGGTCTCCGTTCAATCATTGGAGTTGGCAGGAAATGCCGTCATGATGCAGCCGAGCACTAGACTGGAAGTGAGTCCGAGACCACAGTGGGTGTCCCGGTGACCGCAAAGGAACCGCGAAGGAGTAGTGGACATGGCCGAAGCCCCCAAAGAAAACCTCCGGGAGTTCATCGACAAACTCGTGGAGCAGGGATACACGGTCCAAGAGGGGCACTCTCCGGATCCTGACTTGATTGATCCCGGTGGATCAGCCGTGGAGACCTGGCGGGAGGGCTACCCGTATGAGGAACGCATGTCCCGTGAGGACTATGAGATGGAGAAGTACAAACTCCAGATCGAACTGCTCAAATTGCAGTACTGGTCCCAGGACAACAACCTGCGCCACATCATTGTGTTTGAAGGCCGGGACGCGGCTGGCAAGGGCGGCACCATCAAACGGTTCATGGAACACCTGAACCCACGCGCTGCCCGCACGGTGGCCCTGAATGCCCCCAATGAACGTGAGCGGGGGCAGTGGTACTTCCAGCGCTACATCCAGCATTTCCCCACCTTTGGGGAGATGGTCATGTTTGACCGCTCCTGGTACAACCGCGGCAACGTGGAGCGGGTAATGGGCTTCTGCTCGGATGACGAGTACGAAGACTTCATGAATCAGGCGCCGGTTTTTGAAAAAATGCTGGTTGACTCGGGCATCCATCTGACCAAGTTCTGGTTCTCCGTGACCCAGCACGAACAGCGCACTCGCTTTGCCATCCGGCAGATCGACCCCGTACGCCGGTGGAAGCTTTCCCCCAATGACCTGGCCTCCTTGGACCGCTGGGATGACTACACCCTGGCCAAGGAGGAGACCTTCCGGCGTACCGACACCGATCACGCCCCGTGGATCACCATCAAGTCCAATGACAAGAAGCGTGCGCGCCTCAACGCCATGCGTCACTTCCTCAATCAGTTCGACTATGACGACAAGGACACTTCCGTGGTGTACCCCGCTGATCCCCTGATCGTGCGCCGCGGTCGGGATGCCGTGGACGACTAACCCTCTGAACGCATGACAACGGAGCCCTCCGTGACAGCCAAAGATCGAGACGATCTCACGGCCGTCACGGAGGGCTCTGTTGTGTGACGGTTGGGAGTGGTGAGCCGCTCAGGAGCGGTCAGCCAGGACCCACGCTGCGGTGGCATTCACACCGGTCACAGCCAACACGGAGGGCCATGCGCCGATTTTCTTGGCCAGCGGGTGGGAGAGCCCAAAACCCAGAAGGTAGGTGGCACTCAACGCCGCTGTGGTGATGGGGCCAGACTTGTGCCACCAGTTGTGAGCTGCGGCGGCACCGGCGGCAAACAGCACCGCACCGCCCAGGGGACGGACTCCGGTCCACCGTGCTACGCCATATCCGCCCAGTAGACCGGCGGAGACCAGCGCGGCGGTGGGGATCTGTTCATTGGCGGCACGCGCGCCGGTGTACAGGTCAGTCAGGTCATCCTTGAGGGTGACGCTAGCGGATGCAGAACTGTTGGACATGTGAACCTCTTGCTGACGGAGCTGATGGAGCAGTGCCGCCCGCCTCCCGCGGGCGTATCAGGGCGGCGTCGCTTCTGACTGGTGACTGGATGGCCGACTGGTGGTGAAACGCTGTGATCAGCGCGCGGAGCCCAGGAAAGTCTGGAGGCGGCTCAGCCCTTCGGCAAGGTCATCGTCACCCAGGGCGTAGGACAGTCGGAAAAACCCTGACGGCCCAAAAGCTTCGCCGGGGACCACGGCCACTTTGGCCTCATTGAGCACCAGTTCGGCCAGTTCGGCCGAGGTCTGCGGTGTGCTTCCTCCAAAGTCCTTGCCCAAAAGCCCACGGACGTCCGCGTAGGCGTAGAACGCGCCTTGCGGGGTGGGTACCTCCACGCCGTCAATCGCGTTCAACCCGTCCACGATCACACGGCGACGTCGGTCAAAGGCCTCCTTCATGACCTCAACCTGGTCCATGGGTCCAGTCAATGCGGCCAAAGCCGCCCGCTGGGCAATGTTGTTCACATTGGAGCTCAGATGCGACTGAAGGTTTCCGGCGGCCTTGATGACGTCGGGTGGGCCGATCATCCATCCCACGCGCCAACCGGTCATGGCGTAGGTCTTGGCCACGCCATTGAGCACAATGACGTTCTCCGCAAGCTCCGGGCAGGCACCGGCAATGGAGGTGAACTCCAAACCGTCGTACACCAGGTGTTGATAAATCTCATCCGTGATGACCATGAGACCCTTGGCCGCAGCCCAGGCGCCCAGAGCTTTGATCTCATCCGCGGTGAAAACTGAACCGGTGGGATTGGAGGGCGAGCACAGCAGCAGCACTTTGGTCCGCGGCGTGACGTGCTCCTCCAGCATTTCCGCAGTGACCTTGTAACCGCGTTCAGGGCCGGCGAAAACCTCCACGGGAACGCCTCCGGCAAGCCTGATCGCCTCCGGGTACGTGGTCCAGTAGGGGCTGGGGAGGAGGACTTCATCGCCGTCGTCAACAACGGTTTGGAAGGCTTGATAAACGGCTTGCTTGCCGCCGTTGGTCACAATCACCTGGGAAGGATCCACCTGCCAACCCGAGTCCCGTGCGGTGACCTCCGCTATTGCTTGGCGTAGTTCAGGGAGACCGACTCCGGCGGAGTAGCGGAAGTTCGCGGGGTCCTTCAGAGCCTCGGCGGCGGCGGCCACAATGTAATCCGGCGTTGGAAAGTCAGGTTCGCCCGCGCCAAAACCGATCACCGGCTCACCGGCAGCTTTCAAAGCCTTGGCTTTTGAATCGACGGCGAGTGTGGCGGACGGTGTAATGGCGCCGATTCGGCGGGAAATGCGATGAGACGTGGAGTTGGCTGTGCGGTCCGACATCACTTGCGGATCCTCCTAATGCCCTCCCTGCGCGGCGGTTGAGCAATGCCGCTCCAGGCCGCTGGGGAGACCGTGGCTGAGACAGACGGGTCACCACCATGCTACCCATGCGCAGGCTGCGGCCGCCGCCCTGGTGGCACAACAGTCCTGTGGCGGCAGAACAAGTGCCGTGGCCACCTTCAATTGCCTGCCGGTTGCACGTGGCCTAAGATGTGACGCTGGTGTCCAAGCAGCCTGTGCCAATCGGTGCAGCGTCAGCGCAAAGCTGGCGAACTTTCGTGATGCCCGCAACGAATCCACCGTGGCGGCTCCCGAGCAGTGGTAAGGTCTTGGACCGATGTTCGCCCTCCCCGGCAGGATTTCACGCACGCGGTGAACCGACCAGGAGACGCAACATTTTTAGGGCAGTGGCGCAATTGGTAGCGCAGCGGTCTCCAAAACCGCAGGTTGCAGGTTCGAGTCCTGTCTGCCCTGCGTCGCGTCACTGCGGGTGCGGCCCGGAGCACAGTCTCCGGTTTGTACCCGCAGTGACCAATCGACCCAAACCGAGGACAGCGCGCGTAGTCCTTCCAGGAGCAGCCATGTCGCAGACAACAGTCACCGATCACCCCGGCGGTGAGCCGGAAGAAGCCCCCCGCGGGATCTTCGGTCGGCTCTTTTTGTTCTTGCGCCAGGTTCTTGGTGAGTTGCGCAAAGTTCACACTCCCACGCGAGTGGAGCTGGTGCAGTACGTGCTGGTGGTCCTGGTCTTCGTGGCCTTCATGATGGCGCTGATCTCCGTGCTGGACTTGGGCTTCGGGCAGCTGGCCATGCTGGTCTTCGGTGAGGGCACGATCGCCAACTAGCTTGCGCCCGACCCAACGGTGCACTGCCGGAAGCAGTCCGGCGGGACACCAGCGGAACCTCCGAGTTTCATCGGAGCACCACTTAGAGCAGAGGAAAGCAGGACACCTGAAGTGACCGAGCACCAGGCTGAGAACGACGTCGAACTCAATGCCGACTCCACGGCCGAGCAGCCGCTGGCTGACACGGTGGATCAGGCTGCCCAGGAGCCCACCGACTCCCTCTCGGTGCAGGAAGCTGATCTGCAGTTCGCAGATGAGGACCGGGAACCTGCAGAGCCCGCTGTTGAGGGTCAGGCCACTGCTGAGGCAGAGACCGACGCCCAAGGTGATGCCGCTGAGGTTGTTGACCCCCGCGCCGAATTTGCTGCCAAGCTGCGGCGCCAGGAGGGTGACTGGTTTGTCATCCACACCTACGCCGGCTACGAAAACCGCGTGAAGACCAATCTGGAGACCCGAATCCAGTCCTTGAACATGGAAGAAGACATCTTCCAGATCGAGGTCCCCATGGAAGAGGTCGTGGAGATCAAGAACGCCCAGCGCAAGACCGTGCGCCGCGTTCGTATCCCCGGTTACGTGCTGGTTCGGATGAACCTGACCGACGCCTCCTGGGGTGCGGTCCGGCACACCCCGGGTGTCACCGGGTTCGTGGGCCAGGATGCTTACAACCCCAACCCGCTGCGGATCGACGAAGTGGTTGACATGCTCAACCCGGTCTTTGAGGCCCCGCAGACCACTGCTGATGGTGAAACCTCCGCTACAGCAGGTGCCACTCCGGCTGCCGCTGCCCCGGCCGTGACCGTGGACTTTGAGGTCGGCGAATCCGTGATCGTCAGGGAAGGCGCGTTTGCAACGCTGCCTGCCACGATTTCCGAGATCAAAGTGGAATCTCAGCAGCTGGTGGTGCTCGTCTCGATCTTCGAGCGTGAAACCCCCGTCACCATTGCCTTCGATCAGGTCTCCAAGATCTGATCCAGCCCTTACAGACTTCGGTAGATCCCTGGGCCACGCTTTGCCTGGGGCTCTTCCGTGCGGTCACCGCGCCACGGTGACCACCCGCCGTCGTGCGCTCCTGCGCGGCGGTACGTTCAGCAGAAAAGGACCATCACCATGGCTCCCAAGAAGAAGGTCACTGGCCTGATCAAGCTGCAGATCCAGGCAGGCGCCGCTAACCCGGCCCCGCCGGTTGGCCCCGCGCTCGGTGCGCAGGGCGTCAACATCATGGAGTTCTGCAAGGCCTACAACGCCGCCACGGAATCCCAGCGCGGCAACATCATCCCGGTGGAGATCACGGTTTATGAAGACCGCTCCTTCACCTTTGTCACCAAGACCCCGCCCGCTGCACAGCTGATCAAGAAGGCTGCCGGCGTTGCCAAGGGTTCCGGCGTTCCGCACACCCAGAAGGTCGGCAAGATCACCTGGGATCAGGCACGCGAGATCGCCACCACCAAGCAGGAAGACCTCAACGCCAACGACGTTGAGCAAGGCGCCAAGATCATTGCCGGCACCGCCCGTTCCATGGGCATTGAGGTTGAGTGATTCGGGTTCTCCCGAACACCTGACCTCCACCCGCTGGTAACAGCAGACAGACAACACGTGGCAGGGCCGAGCGCGGTCCGTAATGACCACGACTGCACAAGGAGACAAAGCAGATGGCTAAGCGCAGCAAAGCGTACAAAGCAGCAGCCGCCAAGATTGATGCGGACAAGCTCTACAGCCCGGCCGAGGCCGTTGCCCTGGTGAAGGAGATCAACTCCTCCAAGGCAGATGCAACCGTTGAGGTTGCCATGCGCCTGGGTGTTGACCCCCGTAAGGCGGACCAGATGGTTCGCGGCACCGTGAACCTGCCCAACGGCACCGGTAAGACCGCCCGCGTGGTGGTTTTTGCCCAGGGCGACAAGGCAGCAGCGGCAGAAGCCGCCGGCGCCGACTTTGTGGGCTCGGATGACCTGATCGCCAAGGTTGCCGGCGGCTGGGTGGACTTCGACGCCGCCGTGGCCACGCCGGACATGATGGGCAAGGTGGGCCGCCTGGGTAAAGTTCTGGGCCCCCGTAACCTCATGCCGAACCCCAAGACCGGCACCGTGACCATGGATGTGGCCAAGGCTGTTGGAGACATCAAGGGCGGTAAGATCGACTTCCGCGTGGACAAGCACTCCAACCTGCACTTCATCATCGGGAAGTCCTCCTTTGATCAGAAGGCTCTCAATGAGAACTTCGGCGCCGCTCTGGAAGAGGTGCTGCGTTTGAAGCCCTCCTCCTCCAAGGGCCGCTACGTCACCAAGATGACCGTGGCCTCCACCTTTGGCCCCGGCGTCCCGGTTGACCCGAACGCCACCGAGGTTTCCACCGACTGATTTCAGGTGGTCCGGTCAAGCCGGTTGCAGTGCTCAGGCGCTGCAACCGGCTTTTCTCGTCTGTGCCCTGGATGAGCCCTCTGCCCCACGGACCGGGCGGATAGGGTGGTGTGAAGTATCAATGGGAGGGGCTGCTGTGTTCTTGGAGGGTTTGTCGTGAACGTTTTGCAGCCTGTGGTTGTCAGCCAGGTGCGCATCCCGGACTCTTTGGACCACGACGCCGCTGGGGTCCTTGATGAGATCGCCCACCTGGTGCGTCGCTCACGTGAGTCCGTGTGGGGGACCGCAGATCTGGCCAATGACGCGGAGGACATCTTCCGTGATCTTCACGATCCGTGGGAGCGCGTTGTCCTGCTGACGGCACGCGTGGGAGAAAAGCTGGTGGGTCGGGCAGAGGTTCGTCTGCCACTGATCGTGGAAACCCGCAGCGCCCAGATCTTTCTGGCCGTGGACCCGGATCATGAGGCCGAGGGAGCGGGCTCCCACCTCCTGGCAGCGGCCGAATCGGTGGCGCAGGCGGAGGCGCGGCGAATGATCGTGATCCACTCGGAGCATCCAGGCCCGCAGGACATCCAAGGGGATGGCCGGATAGGTTCACCCACGGGCGCGCTGCCGATCATTGACCCGGATGCGTGGATCTCCGCAGTGGATGGATCGGGGCGCCTTCCGGTGTCCAACCGCCAAACGCGATTTGCGCACCGGTTCGGTTACGAACTGCAAACCGTGAGTGACGTCAGCAGGATCTCCATGCCGCTCGATGCTGAGGACCGAGACCGGCTGGTGGGGGAGGTGGAGTCGCATCCTGATGCGCAGGCCTACCGAATGCACGCCTGGGTTGGTGCCGCTCCGCAGCGGTGGCTGGACTCTTTGGCACGTCTGCATGAGCGCATTCCCTCGGACTCCTTTGTCCCACCCAGACTATGGGCGTCGGAGCCGTGGGACGCCGAACGGGTGCGGCGCACGGAGGCATTGCGGGCAGAAAACGGCGACACCTCCGTGATGAGTGCTGTGGAACATCTGGAAACGGGCGAATTGGTGGGTATGACGGAACTGGTGTTGCCGGGGGCGGAGTCCACCATCTGCTTCCAGGACGAAACCGTGGTGCTGCGTGAGCATCGCGGCCGTCGTTTGGGGTTGCGCCTCAAATTGACCAACATGGCCCGGCTGGCCCAGCACGCTCCCGGCGTCGAATCCATCTACGTGTGGACCCACAGCGGCAACACCCGCATGAACTGGGTCAATCGGCGACTGGGCGCCACCGTGTTGGGCCGCTCGGCCGTGTGGTCACGCCGCGTGGGTCTGGAGTGAGCCCCGGGCGTTCCGGTCAGTGCGGCGCATCAAGATACAGGTTGCGTATTGCGGTGGGACGCGGATATAGTTTCTTCCATCCAAAGACCGTCGGTCGTGGTTCGTCATGTCTGCAGCACACCTGGTGCATGCGTGACGGATCGCCGTAAGAGCCCGTGAGGGCGTCCAACGCAGGTGTCCTAGAACGTTTCTGTTCTGCTCATGCTGGAAAGCATGACTGATCTTTTACGCCCTGGCTCCTGCCGGGGCGTTTTTCATTGCGCTCGCAACGGATACGACCGGCCCACCAGGAAAGGAGTGCCATGGCGAACCCGGAAAAGGCCGCCGCGGTAGCAGAGCTCAAGGAGCAGTTCTCTGCTTCCAATGCTGCTGTGCTGACCGAATACCGCGGTCTCTCGGTGGCTCAGCTCAAGCAGCTGCGCCGCGCACTCGGTGAAGAAGCCGAGTATGCCGTGGTGAAGAACACGCTGGCCGGCATTGCCGCCCAGGAAGTCGGTATCGACGCATTCGAGGGCAAGCTGTCCGGCCCCTCGGCCATTGCGTTCGTTGCCGGTGACCCGGTCGCCGTCGCCAAGTCCCTGCGTGACTTTGCCAAGGACAACCCGGAACTGATCCTCAAGGGCGGCTACATGGATGGCGCCGCACTTGATGAAGACGGAATCAAGAAGCTCGCGGACCTTGAGTCTCGTGAGGTTCTGCTGGCCAAGGTTGCCGGTGCCGCACAGGCATCGCTGTCCAAGGCTGCCGCACTGTTCCAGGCCCCGCTGTCCAAGACGGTCCGCACGGCCGAGGCGCTGCGCGCCAAGGTCGAGGAGACCGGCCAAGCAGCCTGACGTTCTCAACGTCACCACATACCGCAAGACCCAGATCTGACCGGTCCGCTGCCCGTCACGGGAACGGACGCAGACGCAAACCAAGAAGGAGCCAACACCATGGCCAAGCTTTCCACTGAGGAACTGATCGACGCGTTCAAGGAACTCTCCCTGATTGAGCTCTCCGAGTTCGTGAAGGCCTTTGAGGAGACCTTTGACGTCACCGCTGCTGCTCCGGCCGCCGTGGCCGTTGCCGGTGCCCCCGCTGGCGGTGCCGAGGAAGCTGCCGAGGAGCAGACCGAATTCGACGTCGTCCTCGAAGCTGCCGGTGACAAGAAGATCGGCGTCATCAAGGAGGTGCGCGCCCTGACCTCCCTCGGCCTGAAGGAGGCCAAGGAGCTCGTCGACGGCGCTCCCAAGGCTGTTCTGGAAGGTGCCTCCAAGGAGGATGCCGAGAAGGCCAAGGAGCAGCTCGAAGGCGCCGGCGCAACCGTCACCCTCAAGTGATCCAGGCGGGTTGACCCGCTACCTCACTGCCATGAACCCCGTGCACATCACGTGCACGGGGTTCATGCGTGGTGGACTCTATTGCCGACTTCCCACCTGGGCGCCCAGCCCCCACGTTGTAGGCGGTGATCTGGCAGCCAACTGGGAAGTCGGCGGGGCGCCGTGCCTGACGAACACTGCGTTGGACAAACCATGTGCTGGACAAAGCGCTTTTGATGCCCTATGCTGAATCTTTGCGTCGTCCCTGATTTCAGCGTGCCTTCATATAGCGGTGGGCGCCCTTCGGATCCTTCAACTCTGTCACTTCCCCCATGTCAGCCAACCCAGCGGAACGTTTTTCCCAGGGTGCTGGACCAGAGTTGAGGAGTCCGTCACTTCGGACGGGAACCGCGCGATTCACTTGCAGATCTGTGGAAGGAATCTCATCTTGGTCGCCTTGAGCACCGATTCGTCCGTCACCGCAAACACGACCGGGAACAACACCCCGCGTCGTGTCTCTTTCGCAAAAATTCATGAGCCGTTGGAGGTCCCGAACCTCCTGGCGCTGCAGACCGACAGCTTTGACCGCCTGGTCGGCAACGAAAAGTGGCAGGAGCGCCTGCGCCAGGCGCAGGAAACCGGCCAGACCGGCGTGCCCAGCACCTCGGGCCTGTCCGACATTTTTGAAGAGATCTCCCCGATCGAGGATTTCCAGGGCACCATGTCCCTGTCCTTCACGGAACCGGAGTTCTACGACCCCAAGTACACGGTCGAAGAATGCAAGGACCGTGACGCCACCTACTCGGCACCGCTGTACGTCAAAGCCGAGTTCATGAACAACACCACCGGTGAGATCAAGCAGCAGACCGTCTTCATGGGCGATTTCCCGCTCATGACTGACAAGGGCACGTTTGTGATCAACGGCACCGAGCGTGTTGTGGTCTCTCAGCTGGTGCGCTCCCCGGGTGCCTACTTTGAAAAGGGCCAGGACCGTAACTCGGACAAGGACATCTTCTCCGCCAAGATCATCCCGTCCCGCGGTGCCTGGTTCGAGCTGGAGATCGACAAGCGCGACCAGGTGGGCGTGCGTCTGGACCGTAAGCGCAAGCAGTCCGTGACCGTGCTGCTCAAGGCGCTGGGTTGGACCGAATCCAAGATCCTGGAGGAGTTCGGCGAGTTCGACTCCATCCGTGCCACCTTGGAGAAGGACACCACGGAAACCCGCGATGACGCCCTGCTGGACATCTATCGCAAGCTGCGTCCGGGCGAGCCCCCCACGGTTGATGCCGCCCAGCAGCTGCTGGACAACATGTACTTCAACCCCAAGCGTTATGACTTGGCCAAGGTGGGTCGCTACAAGATCAACCGCAAGCTGGGCATTGACAAGGGCTTTGACGATCCGGATGCCTCGGTGCTCTCCATCGAGGACATCGTGGCCATGATCCGTTACCTGGTGACGCTGCACGCCGGCGGCAGCTCCATCAACGGTGTGCGCGACGGTGAAGCCAAAGAGATCCGCATTGACGTGGATGACATCGACCACTTCGGCAACCGCCGCATCCGTGCGGTGGGCGAGCTGATCGAGAACCAGATCCGTACGGGCCTGTCCCGCATGGAGCGTGTGGTGCGTGAGCGCATGACCACGCAGGACGTGGAAGCCATCACCCCGCAGACCTTGATCAACATCCGCCCCGTGGTGGCTGCGATCAAGGAGTTCTTTGGCACCTCCCAGCTGTCCCAGTTCATGGATCAGAACAACCCGCTGGCCGGTTTGACGCACAAGCGGCGTCTGTCCGCGCTGGGCCCGGGTGGTCTCTCCCGTGACCGCGCCGGCATGGAGGTCCGTGACGTCCACCCGTCGCACTACGGCCGTATGTGCCCGATCGAAACCCCTGAAGGTTCCAACATCGGCCTGATCGGCTCGTTGGCCACCTACGCGCGGATCAACCCGTTCGGTTTCATCGAAACCCCCTACCGCCGCGTGGTGGACGGTGTGGTGACCGACGACGTCGTCTACCTGACCGCCGACGACGAACGCGGTGCTGTGATCGCCCAGGCCAACGCCCCGTTGACCGACGATCTGCGCTTTGCCGAGGACGCCGTGCTGGCCCGTGCCGCAGACGGCTCGGGTGAAGCCGTGCTGGTGGAGCCCTCCGCCGTTGAGTTCATGGACGTTTCCCCGCGCCAGATGGTGTCCGTGGCAACGGCCCTGATCCCGTACCTGGAGCACGACGACGCCAACCGAGCCCTGATGGGTGCCAACATGCAGCGTCAGGCTGTGCCGCTGTTGGTCACCGAGGCTCCGCTGGTGGGTACCGGCATGGAGCGGTTTGCCGCCATGGATGCCGGTGACTCCGTGTTGGCCGTCAAGCCGGGTGTGGTGACCGAGGTTGCCGCCGACCACGTGACCGTGGCCAATGACGATGGCACCACCAAGGACTACGTGGTGGGTAAGTTCGTTCGGTCCAACCCGGGCAACACTTACAACCAGCGTGTGATCGTCTCCGAAGGCGACCGCGTGGAAACCCGTACGGTCATTGCCGATGGCCCCTCCACCGATCACGGTGAGTTGGCTCTGGGCAAGAACCTGCTGGTGGCTTACATGTCCTGGGAAGGCCTCAACTACGAGGACGCCATCATCCTGTCCCAGCGCATGGTTTCCGACGACGTCCTGACCTCGATCCACATTGAGGAACACGAAATTGATGCCCGCGACACCAAGCTCGGTGCCGAGGAAATCACCCGTGACATCCCCAACGTCTCCGAGGAAGTGCTCTCCGCACTGGACGAGCGCGGCATCATCCACATCGGTGCCGAGGTCCAGGCCGGTGACATTCTGGTCGGCAAGGTCACGCCCAAGGGCGAAACCGAGCTGACCCCGGAGGAGCGCCTGCTGCGCGCCATCTTCGGCGAGAAGTCCCGTGAGGTCCGCGACACCTCTCTGAAGGTGCCCCACGGCGAGTCCGGAACCGTGATCGGCGTGCGCGTGTTCGACCGCGACGACGACGGCGACGACCTCCCCGCAGGTGTCAACCAGGTGGTCCGCGTGTACGTGGCCCAGAAGCGCAAGATCACGGACGGCGACAAGCTGGCCGGCCGGCACGGCAACAAGGGTGTGATCTCCAAGATCCTGCCCGTGGAGGACATGCCGTTCCTGGCCGACGGTACCCCCGTTGACGTGATCCTCAACCCGCTGGGTGTGCCCGGCCGTATGAACCTGGGCCAGGTGCTGGAGGTTCACACCGGCTGGTTGGCCAAACAGGGCTGGGAGATCGAAGGCAACCCCGAGTGGTTGGATCGTTTGACGGACTTCCCCAAGTCCACCGGTCAGGTCAACGTGGCCACCCCGGTGTTCGACGGCGCCCGCGAGGACGAAATCTTTGACCTCCTGGACCACTCGAACACCACCCGGGACGGGGATCGCCTGATCAACCACACGGGTAAGGCTCAGTTGTTCGACGGCCGCTCCGGTGAGCCGTTCCCGGACCCGATCTCGGTCGGCTACCAGTACATCCTGAAGCTGCACCACCTGGTGGATGACAAGATCCACGCTCGCTCCACCGGCCCGTACTCCATGATCACCCAGCAGCCGCTGGGTGGTAAGGCTCAGTTCGGTGGCCAGCGCTTTGGTGAGATGGAAGTCTGGGCCCTTGAGGCTTACGGCGCCGCCTACACGCTGCAGGAAATCCTGACGGTCAAGTCCGATGACGTTCACGGTCGCGTGAAGGTCTACGAGTCGATCGTGAAGGGCGAGAACATCCCCGAACCGGGTGTCCCCGAATCCTTCAAGGTCCTGATCAAGGAGATGAAGTCCCTGTGCTTGAACGTCGAGGTGCTCTCGGCTGACGGCCAGACCATCGAGATGCGTGACGCCGATGACGAAGTCTTCCGCGCCGCTGAAGAACTCGGTATCGACCTCTCCCACTCCGAGCCCAGCTCGGTTGAAGAGGTCTGAGCGGCCAGTTCGCGCCGGGGTGACCCGCCGTCGTCGTTGCCTGATGAGGCCGTGACGACGGCGGGGCACCCGCAGACTTCATCCACACAAGATTTTCAGAAGAATTCACAGAAAGAGATCAAGGATCCTTATGTCCAACGATTCTTCACTCAACCTCATGCGCATTGGCCTGGCCACGGCCGATCAGATCCGCAGCTGGTCCTTTGGCGAGGTCAAGAAGCCCGAGACGATCAACTACCGCACGCTCAAGCCTGAGAAGGATGGCTTGTTCTGCGAAAAGATCTTTGGCCCCACCCGCGACTGGGAGTGCTACTGCGGTAAGTACAAGCGCGTGCGCTACAAGGGCATCATCTGCGAACGCTGCGGCGTTGAGGTGACCCGCGCCAAGGTGCGCCGCGAGCGGATGGGCCACATTGAGCTGGCCGCACCCGTGACTCACATCTGGTACTTCAAGGGTGTGCCCTCCCGTCTGGGCTACCTGCTGGATCTGGCGCCCAAGGACCTGGAGAAGGTCATCTACTTTGCCGCCTACATGATCACCAAGGTGGATGAGGAGGCTCGTCACGACGATCTCCCCAACCTGCAGGCAGCCATTGACCGGGAAAAGAAGACCCTGGAAGACCAGCGGGATGCCGACGTCGTCGCCATTGCCGGTGACCTGGAGCAGGATCTGGCCACGGTCGAGGCCGAAGGTGGCAAGGCCGCCGAGAAGCGCAAGCTGCGTGACGCTGCTGATCGCCAGATGGCCAACGTGCGCAAGCGCGCCGACCGTGAGGTCGAGGCCCTGGAGCGCGTGTGGGACCGCTTCAAGAACCTGAAGGTCAATGACCTTGAAGGTGATGAGGCCCTGTACCGCCAGATGGTGGACCGCTACGGCATGTACTTTGAGGGTTCCATGGGCGCCGAGGCGATCAAGAAGCGCCTGGAGACCTTTGACCTGGCCGGTGAGGCAGAGACTCTCAAGGAGATCATTGCCACCGGCAAGGGCCAGCGGAAGTCCCGTGCGCTCAAGCGCCTGAAGGTGGTCAACGCCTTCTTGACCACGGACAACTCCCCGCTGGGTATGGTGCTGGACGCCGTGCCGGTGATCCCGCCGGAACTGCGCCCCATGGTGCAGTTGGACGGTGGCCGCTTTGCCACCTCCGACCTCAACGACCTCTACCGTCGTGTGATCAACCGCAACAACCGCCTGAAGCGTCTGCTGGATCTGGGTGCCCCCGAGATCATCGTGAACAACGAAAAGCGGATGCTGCAGGAGGCCGTGGACTCCCTGTTCGACAACGGCCGCCGCGGCCGCCCCGTCACCGGACCGGGCAACCGCGCGCTGAAGTCGCTGTCTGACATGCTCAAGGGCAAGCAGGGGCGTTTCCGTCAGAACCTTCTGGGCAAGCGCGTGGACTACTCGGGCCGTTCGGTGATCGTGGTGGGTCCGCAGCTGAAGCTGCACCAGGCCGGTCTGCCCAAGCAGATGGCTCTGGAGCTGTTCAAGCCGTTTGTGATGAAGCGTCTGGTGGATCTCAACCACGCGCAGAACATCAAGTCCGCCAAGCGAATGGTGGAGCGTTACCGTCCGCAGGTGTGGGACGTGCTGGAAGAGGTCATCACCGAACACCCGGTGCTGCTCAACCGTGCACCAACCCTGCACCGTCTGGGCATCCAGGCCTTTGAGCCGCAGCTGGTGGAGGGCAAGGCCATCCAGCTGCACCCGCTGGTCTGCTCTGCGTTCAACGCCGACTTTGACGGTGACCAGATGGCTGTGCACCTGCCGCTGTCCCCGGAGGCCCAGGCGGAGGCACGCATTCTGATGCTGTCCTCCAACAACATCCTGAAGCCTTCAGACGGCAAGCCGATTGCTCTGCCTTCCCAGGACATGATCATTGGCCTGTACCACCTCACCACCGAGCGTGCTGAGGAAGTTGGCACGGGTACCAGCTACTCCTCCGTGGCGGAGGCCATCATGGCCTTTGACGCGCACACGCTGCACCTGAACGCCAAGGCCAAGATTGTGGTCCAGGACTTTGTGCCGTACCCGGGTTGGGTTGCCCCCGAGGGCTACCAGGCCGGGGACGCGGTCACCCTGGAAACCACGCTGGGTCGTGTGATCTTCAACCAGCAGCTTCCGGCCGACTACCAGTGGGTTGAGGGCGTTGCGGACAAGAAGTTCCTCTCCAAGCTGGTCAATGACCTGGCGGAGACCTACCCCATGGGTGTGGTTGCCCAGACCCTGGACAACCTCAAGGACGCGGGCTTCTACTGGGCTGCTTGGTCCGGGATCACCGTGGCGATCTCCGACATCGCCACGCCTCCCGCCAAGCCCGGCATCATGGAGGGTTACGAGGCTCAGGCTGCCAAGATCCAGGGCCAGTACGACACCGGTTTGATTGACGACGACGAACGCCGTTCCGAGTTGATCGACATCTGGACCAAGGCCACCGATGAGGTTGCCGAGGCCATGCGGGAGAACCTGGGCGAGTTGAACACCATCAACCGCATGGTTTCCTCCGGTGCGCGTGGTAACTGGATGCAGGTACGTCAGATCGCGGGTATCCGCGGCCTGGTGGCCAACCCCAAGGGTGAGATCATGCCCCGCCCGATCAAGTCCTCCTACCGTGAGGGCCTGTCCGTGCTGGAGTACTTCATCGCCACCCACGGTGCTCGTAAGGGTCTGGCTGACACCGCTTTGCGTACCGCCAACTCGGGTTACCTGACCCGTCGTCTGGTGGATGTCTCCCAGGACGTCATTGTCCGTGAGGCGGACTGCGGTACAGACCGCGGTCTGACGCTGCCGCTGGCGGTCGAGGACAACGGTGCCCGGGTCCTGCACGAAGAGGTTGAGAACACCGTTCACGGCCGTGTGCTGGCTGTGGACGTGGTGGATGCCAACGGTGAGATCTTGGCGGAGGCCGGTTCGGACATCTCGGATGCCCTGATCGAGTCGCTGTTCAATGCCGGTGTGGATGAGGTTCGTGTCCGTTCGGTGCTGACCTGCGAATCCGCCGTGGGCGTGTGCGCTGCCTGCTACGGCCGCTCCCTGGCCACCAACAACCTGGTGGACATTGGTGAGGCCGTGGGCATCATTGCCGCACAGTCGATCGGTGAGCCCGGTACCCAGCTGACCATGCGTACCTTCCACACCGGTGGTGTGGCTTCCTCCGACGGTGACATCACCCAGGGTCTGCCCCGTATCCAGGAGCTTTTCGAGGCCCGTACCCCCAAGGGTGTGGCACCGATCTCCGAGGTGGCCGGCCGGGTGAACATCGAGGACACCGACAAGGGTGTTCGCGTGGTGGTCACCCCGGACAACGGTGACGAAGAGTTCGCCTACCCGGTGCTGCGCCGTGCCAAGATGCTGATTGCCGACGGCGATCACGTGGAGGTCGGTCAGCAGCTGGTGGCCGGTGCCGTGGACCCCAAGGAGGTCCTGCGCATCCGTGGTCGCCGTGCCGCTCAGAAGCACTTGGTGGACGAGGTCCAGGGTGTGTACCGCTCCCAGGGCGTGGGCATCCACGACAAGCACGTGGAGGTCATTGTCCGCCAGATGCTGCGCCGTAACACGGTGATTGAATCCGGTGACACCGACCTGCTGCCGGGTGAGCTGGTGGACGACGTTCGCTACCGTGAGGCCAACTTGAAGGCGGTCTCCGAGCAGCAGCGTCCGGCCTCCGGCCGCCCCGAGCTGATGGGCATCACCAAGGCCTCCTTGGCCACGGACTCCTGGCTCTCGGCCGCCTCCTTCCAGGAAACCACTCGTGTTCTGACCCAGGCTGCCATGGAAGCCAAGTCGGATCCGCTGGTGGGCCTGAAGGAGAACGTGATCATCGGTAAGTTGATCCCGGCCGGTACCGGCTTGGCTCGCTACAACAACGTGAGCGTTGAGCCCACGGATGAAGCCAAAGCCACCTTGTTCACGGATTCCGGTGCCTACGCGGACTTCTCCTACGCGGAGGAGAACTCGGGGCTGGCCTCCGAGTTCCAGGCGATCCCGCTGGAGGACTACGATTTCGGCGCCAACTGATGTGCCGCTCGGCTGATTCCTGATCAGCCCGCCCAAGGGCCCTTTCCTCGCTGTCGCGGGGAAAGGGCCCTTGGCTTTTCCCCTTCTCTGCGGGGGCGCGTGTGTGTCCACATCTGTTCCCACAAATGAGTGCGGGCGGGTGCATCTGCACGGCACCGGTCTAGCGTGTGGCTCATGAGTACCACCGCGCAGCGTGACCGGCAGCCCGATTCCGCAGGGGCGGCCACGTGTGACACGATTCAGGCTGGAACCACACCAGGTTGTGGTGGCCCCACCCGCCGTCAACTGGGGCGGTGGGCTGCCGTAGGCGCCCTGGCCGTTGCAGGTACGGGCCTGGCCGGTGCCACAACCGCGCTCACCCCCGCCGCGGCTGTTCCTGCTGAATGGGGTGGGGATGGCGATTACCTGATCGGCCGTGCCGTCACGGATTGCACGGGCCCAGCCGGGGGAGTGGCCTTCTTCGGCTACGGGGACACCCAGCAGACCGGCCGGGGTGTCCACATGCGTCAGCGCGCCCGTGCCTTTGTCTTGGAGGACGCAGCGACAGGGGAACACGTGGCCATTGTGGTGGCGGACATTCTCTCGCCGTCCAATGCAGTGCGTCAGGCTGTGCTCGATCGACTGGCGCGGCGTGCACCCGGACGGTGGAGTCAGGCGCAGGTGGTGATCTCCAGCACCCACACCCACGCCACTCCGGGTGGGGCAACATATGATCAGCTCCACAATGTGACCACCTGGGGTTTTCAGCGCCGCAGCTTTGAAGCACAGGTGGAAGCCATGGTTCAAGCCGTTGTCAACGCGGATGCCGACCGCGCTCCGGGGCGCCTGCGGATCAGTCGGTCCAGTCTGACCGATGCCGGAGTCAACCGATCGGCGGAAGCGTTCCGCCGTAACCCCGCAGAGCTCCAGGCGGCACTGCCCGGTGGAATTGATCCCGCGTCCGTGACCCTGCGGCTGGAGCGGGAGGGTCGCACGGATGCGGTGCTCAACTGGTTTGCCACCCATGCCACGTCCCTGACGAACACCAACCGCCTGATCTCCGGCGACAACAAGGGCTACGCCCAATACGCTTTGGAGCGCTTGGACCAGGGTGTTGATCTCATGAGCACGGCCCGGCCACCGTTTGTGGCGGCTTTCGCCAACTCAAATTCGGGTGACATCACGCCCAATCTCAATTTGGCTCCCGGACAGGGCCCCACCGGGGACCAGTTTGAAAACATGCGGATCATTGGCAGCCGGCAGGCCGATGCGGTGCGTGCCCAACTCAGTTCACCCGGAGATCCCGTGGGCTCGGGGCTGGAAACTCGGGTCACGTACGTGGATCTGCGGGGGTATGCCATCAGGCCCGAGTTCTCCGGCACGGGCAAAACCGAACGCACAGGTTGGGCCAGCCTGGGTACAGCCTTTGCAGCGGGGAGTACGGAAGACGGCGGGGGTGTCTCGATCTTCAGTGAAGGGCTGAGCGGCAACCCCCTGCTGTCCACCTTGCAGTCCTGGCGGTACAGGACTGACCGCTTTGAAGCTGCCGTGCAAGCACCAAAGGTCTGTCTGCTGGCAGTGGGCGCCATGGACTGGGTGCAGCAGTCGGTACCTGTCCAGCTCATTCGGCTGGGTCGGCTGTGGCTGGCAGCCATGCCCGGTGAGATGACGGCAGCAACCGGGGTGTTGTACCGCCGGGCTGTGGCTGCCGCCACGGGTGCTGCGGAGTCGGATGTGATTGTGCACGGAACCTGTAACGGATACACGCATTACGTGAGCACACCGGAGGAGTACGACTCCCAGCAATATGAAGGCGCGGCAACTCTGTACGGGCGCTTCACGGCCCGCGCCTACTGCCAGATCTTGGATCAGTTGGCCCGCGCCGTGGTGAACAAAACCCCCGTGGGATTGGGTGCCGTGCCACCGGACAAGTCCTGGACCGCGGAACCGTCGCTACAGGGCGTCCCTCCCACCGACCTCCCGGAGCTGGGCCGCTGGTTCGGGCAGGTGATCGAACAACCGGTCAACACTCACCCCGGAAACACGGTGCGCGCCCAGTTTGCAGGTGCCCACCCCAATCACGATCAGCGCCGCGGGGACACCTTCATGGCGGTGGAGCGCAACGACGCCGGGACGTGGGTACGCGTACGCGATGACCAGGATTTCGACACCCGTTTTGAATGGCAGGACCGCGGTCTGGGCGTCTCCCGCGTGACGTTGTCCTGGACCGTACCGCCAGGGGCGGCCGGGACCTATCGTTTTGTCTACAGGGGCAATCGCCGCACTGCCATCGGTACCACTGTGGCGGTGAGTGGAACCAGCCGGAGCTTCACGGTCAGCGGGTGACCGACGTCGTGATTGGGGGTATCTGACCGGCACCGTGGGTAGCGCGGGGGAGCCAACCGATCCGGCACAATGCCACCATGGCCAACTCCCGTAGCGGCGAATCTGTGCTTGAGCGTGTGGACCGGATTCTGGGTGTGTTCTCCCCGCAGACCCCGCGACTCACCGTCACGCAAGTGGCCCGTAACGCAGATCTGCCGGTGAGTACGGTCCACAGGTTGTGCACCGAACTTGCCCAGCGCGGATGGCTGGAGGCAGAAGGCGGTGCTTTTGTGATCGGCACCAGGCTGTGGGAACTGGCCACACGCGCGGCACGGGAATCCACACTTGCGGCCATTGCCTTGCCGTTCATGCAGGATGCCCAAACGGTGCTGGGCCAGCACGTCCAGCTGGGGCGGGTGGAAGGCCGCGAGGTACTGATTCTGCAGCGGCTGTCCGCGCATGGCGCCCGGGAGATCAGTTCGGGGGTGGCGGGTCGGTTGCCGCTGCACGTCTCCGCAGTGGGACTGGTGCTTTTGGCGGGCATGCCCACCGGAGGGCGTCAGGAGTATCTGGCTGCGCTGCGCGCCGGTGACCACGTGATTCCGCAGGGCGGTGTGGCTCAGCTGGAAGCTGTCCTGGCTTCCATCCGTTCGGTGGGGCACGTGATTCAGACGGGGAATCTGGAGCCGGACCGCACGGGCATTGCGGTACCGGTCCACTCCGCCCGCGCAGAGGTGGTGGCGGGATTGGGAGCGGTGCTTGATCGCTCGGCGGTGGTGGTTGATCCGGAGGCCACCGTTCAAGTGCTGAGGGCAGCGGCTCACGGCATTGAGCGGATCATGCGGCAGCACCCGCACAACGTCCAGCTCTCCCGATAGCCCACGGACAAGTGTGGTGAGCGGGCATATCCTATTGAACGGAAACTTTAGGGCCTCCGCCACAGAGCAGTGTCACACTGATCGCACAGATGTTCGCCTGTCGATCAGAAGGAAGTTCCCATGGGTCAGCAATCGGGAGGTCGGGTCATTGAGACTCAAGTGGGCATTGTGGGCGCCGGCCCGGCAGGGCTGATGCTCTCCCACCTGCTGGCTCAGGAAGGTGTTGACTCCGCAGTTGTTGACATCCGTGACCCGGAGACCATTCGCCACACGCACCGTGCGGGGATCCTTGAAGCTGCCAGCGTGCGGATGCTCACGGACACCGGTGTGGATGGCCGGGTGCTCACCGAAGGCCATGAGCACCGCGGAACCACACTGCGTTACGACGGCCAAAACCATCACATTGACTTCCAAGATGCCGTGGGCCAGTCCGTGTGGCTCTATCCGCAGAACGAGGTGTTCTGGGACCTGTACCAGGCACGTCAACGTGACGGCGGAACCCTGTTCTGGTCCGTCATGGACACCGCTGTGCATGACATTGAGACCCGGAACCCGCGCATCACCTTCACGGACGAAGACGGCCAAGCCACGGAAATTTCCGCTCGAATTGTGGTGGGGGCCGACGGGTCGCGGTCCATGTGCCGTCAGCTCATTCCGGAGGATGTGCGCACGGAGCACTTCATCGAATATCCGTTCGCTTGGTTCGGCATCTTGTGTGAGGCGCCACCCAGCTGGCCGGAACTGATCTACGCCAATTCGGAGGCAGGATTCGCCCTGATCTCCCAGCGTTCAGAGACAGTGCAGCGGATGTACTTCCAGTGTGACCCTCAAACAGATGTGGCTGACTGGAGTGATGAACGGATATGGGCTCGCCTTCAGGAGTGCGTCCAGGGGTCGGATGGTTTCCGACTTGAGCAAGGGCGAATCTTTGACAAGACAGTCCTGAAGTTTCGCTCCTACGTCTGCGAACCGCTGCGCCATCACAGTCTGGTGTTGGTCGGAGATGCGGGGCACACTGTGCCGCCCACTGGTGCCAAGGGGTTGAATTTGGCCTTCAGTGACGTTCGTGTTGTGGCACCAGCTCTGGTCAGTTTGCTGCGTGACGGCAACCCCCAGCTGTTGGCCGGATACTCCGCCGCAGCACTGGAAAGAGTGTGGAAGGCGCAGAACTTCTCCTATTGGGCCACCAGCATGATGCACACCGTGGAAGGGGAGAACTCCTTTGAACAGCAGCGCCGCCGCGGACAGTTGCGTTCCATCACGGACTCGGAGCACGGCCGCGCGTATTTTGCGGAGTGCTACACGGGGTGGCAATGAAGTCTCACGCGGGTGAATTGCTCAAAGAGCATACGAGTGAGTCATGACGAAAGGAGGCGCCCTCATCAAAGTGTGCGCTATACGGACACCTGTTCGCATAGCGTGTGATGTGCGTTATGCTGGAGCCAGTCGATCGGGAACAATTCCCAGTGCCGGCAATCGTCCAGCGGGCGGTCATCACAGACAAGTCCCTGACCAGTACGGATCATGACGTGCTGGAGATTCATCAAAGGAGATGACCATGGCAGAACCCGTCGTTTCGTCGGATGCCGCCGCGAACTCTCAGGCGGAGATCACTGCGGACATGCAGGAGATATACCGTGACTACGCTGCCAGCGGCGTGGTGGAGACGCAGCCCAGAATCGACTTCCCGCCCTATCGCAGTTCCATCCTGCGCCACCCCACCAAGGACCTGCACCACGCGGATCCGGAAACCATTGAGTTGTGGGCCCCGGCATTCGGTCAGCGGGACGTGCACGCCTTGGAAGCTGATCTCACCATTCAAGGTGGCGGCGAACCCATCGGGGAGCGCATGACGGTGAGTGGACGGGTACTGGATGGCAATGGCCGCCCGGTACGCAACCAGCTGGTGGAAATCTGGCAGGCCAACGCCGCTGGGCGTTACATCCACAAGCGCGATCAGCACCCTGCGCCCATTGATCCCAACTTCACCGGCGTGGGCCGCTGTTTGACCGGGGATGATGGCTCTTACTCCTTCACCACCATCAAGCCCGGTCCTTACCCGTGGAAGAACCACCACAATGCGTGGCGTCCGGCGCATATTCACTTTTCCCTGTTCGGTACTGATTTCACGCAGCGCATGATCACCCAGATGTACTTTCCGGGAGATCCGCTCTTTGACCTGGATCCGATTTATCAGGCGATCGTGGACCCCAAGGCCCGCGAACGCCTTGTGGCCACCTACGATCACAGCACCTCTGAGCACGAATGGTCATTGGGCTACACCTGGGACATTGTGCTGACTGGTTCCCACCGCACCCCCACCGAGGAGGACACCGATGTCTGAGTCAATCGAACAGCGGCACGGTCATCTGGTGGCCACCCCGGGACAGACCATTGGGCCGTTCTACGGCTACGCCCTGCCCTATGAACGCGGCGAATACCTGGTGGACCGTAATCATCCGGACGCCGTGCGGTTGCACGGTACGGTCTACGACGGCAACGGGGATCCCGTGCCGGACTCCATGCTGGAAATCTGGCAGGCTGATGCCAACGGCCGGGTCTCGCAGGAGCCGGGCTCTTTGATCCGTGACGGCTACACCTTCACCGGCTTTGGCCGCGTGGCAGTGGACAACGTGGGCCACTATGACTTCATCACGGTCAACCCGGGGGCAACAGATGAAGGCAAGGCCCCGTTCATTGCCATGACCGTGTTTGCGCGCGGTCTCCTCAATCGTCTGTTTACCAGGATTTATCTGCCGGAGGACACCCGGGCGTTGGCGCAAGATCCGGTGCTCTCAGCACTTCCGGAGCAGCGTGCGCAAACACTGATTGCTCAGCGTGAGCCCGATGGATCACTGCACTTTGACATTCACCTGCAGGGTGATGGCGAAACCGTGTTCCTCACCTTCCCGAACCACACGCCGTGACTCAGCGAGGATTGCTGCGGCCTGGGGCCCACCGGTTCGCCACGTTCACGGACGACGACGCCGTAGTGCGTGCGTTGGTGGACGTGGAGATCGCGTGGGTCCGGGCTCAGGCTGCGTCTGGACTGATCCCTGCGCAACACGCAGACGTGGTGCAGCAGGTTCTCTGCGGCCCGCTGGTGGACTTCACGGACGTTGCAGATCTTGCCATTCGGGCTGAGGCCGGGGGGAACCCCGTGATCCCCATGCTGCACGATGTCCGTGCAGCGGTTCGTGCCGTTGACTCTGAGGCAGCGGTCAGCATTCACCGCGGTCTGACAAGTCAGGATGTTCTGGACACGGCGCTCATGGTGGTGGCCCAGCGCTGTGTGAAGGCTGTTCGTGACGAACTGATGGACTGTGCGCGGGCACTGGGAAAGCTGGCGACGCAGCATCGGGACACCCCCTGCGTGGCCCGAACCTTGACTCAGCACGCCGTACCCGCCACGTTCGGGCTGCGGTGTGCACGGTGGATGCACGCGGTTTTGGATGCGAATCAGGCGCTGGCGAATCTGCGCTTTCCGCTTGCGGTGGGAGGTGCTGCCGGCACCTTGGCGGGCGTTGATTCCCTGGTTGAGTCATCGGCGGGGATGCACCCGGACGGCGTGGCTGATCGCACCACCGTGACTGCATTGAACAGCCGCTGGGCGGCGGAGCTCGGTCTGAATCCACCTGAACATGTATGGCACACATCGCGTGAAGCCGTCCTGCAGTGTGGGGCGGCTCTGGGGCAGACTGCTGCCGCACTGGGCGCAATTGCCAACGATGTCCTGTTGCTCTCCCGCCCGGAGATCGCCGAACTGCGCGAACCTGTGGCGCCGGGCCGCGGGGTGTCCTCAGCCATGCCACAAAAGCAGAACCCTGTGCTCTCGGTGCTGATCAAGCGAACAGCATTGAGTACACCGCAGTTGGTGGCTCAGCTGTTTGTGGCCGCTGGTGAATTTGTGGACGAACGTCCAGACGGGGCCTGGCACAGCGAGTGGCCGGCCTTTCAAGATCTTTTGGAGCTCACCGGTACGGCCACCCTGCAGGCCGGTGAGTTGATCGCAGGCTTGCAGATCTTCCCGGATGCCATGCGTGCCAATCTTGCACTCAGCGATCCCGGCTTGGTGTCTGAGCGACTGGTGAGGGTGCTGGGTCCGGCGCTGACCGATCACGGCCTGGAGGCCAAAGCTCAGATTCAGGAGGTGCTTGTGACTCATGCACCCAGTTCCAGGTCCGGACCGGGCTCTGATGCCCTGACCGACGGTGACGGCGATGGCGATGGCGTGTGGCGTGAACTCTTGGCCCTGACGCAGGGCCGCACTCTTCCGGATGGCTCAGCGGTCACGGCAGAGCTCATTCGTGAGCTGTGTGATCCCGCTGGGTACACGGGCCAAGCTGCGCAGTTGGTGGATGACGCGCTGTGCCGGTTGGAGCAGGTGCAGGCCAGTTCGTCTGCAGGAAAACCGGCTTCCGTGCGGGAAGACCAGATCTGATGGAGGACAAGCAACAATGACCGTTCCTGACATTCACTGGGTGATGCTCTCCGAACCACAACTGACGGAGAACCAGAACCTGTCAGACCCGAGCTCAGAAGCACCCCTGGTTGTGGTGGGTCCGTCCTTGGGAACGTCGGTGAGCAACCTGTGGGGCCCCGTGGCCCGTGAGTTGAAGGGGCAGGCACGGATTTTGGGCTGGGATCTGCCCGGGCACGGACACTCGCCTGCCGCTGCGCAGGAGTTCACCATGGCGGAGTTGGCTCAAGGAGTCTTGGCAGGTTTGGATGCCGTCCTGGCTGCGGGGGAAACTACAAAAACAGAACGTTCTTTCGTTTATGCAGGATGTTCGGTGGGCGGCTGTGTCGGCCAGCAACTTCTGGTGGATGTGCCCAGGCGGGTCCTGGGCGCGGTGCTGGTGACCACGGCACAAAAAGTGGGTGAGGCGCAGGGCTGGCGTGAACGAGCCGAGTTGGTGGCCCAGGCGGGAACTCCCACTCAGGTGATTGGCAGCGCCAAGCGGTGGTTTGCGGAAGGGTTCATTGCCCGGGATGCACAGTCCGGTACCGGTATTTCCACCAGCCTCCTACATGACCTGCAAGATGCGGACCGTCACGGCTACGCCCAGGTGTGTGAGGCCCTGGCCCAGTTCGACCTCCGCGGGCAACTGGGCGGCGTCGGGGTGCCGGTCACCGTGGTGGCCGGTGGTCAGGATGTGGCCACACCCCCGGAGCAGCTCCGGCAACTGGCCGATGCCATGACCGGGGCGGAGTACGTGGAGTACCACGACGTCGCTCACCTCCCACCCGCGGAAGCCCCCCAGCGCGTGGCTGCACAAATTGCCGCCGTGCTGGACCGTGTGAGCCAAAGCGGGCAGGAGGCCTGAGCCATGAGTATCAACAACCCACAGCGAACTGAAGCACAAGCGCACGCGGACGGAATGAAGGTGCGCCGAGAGGTGCTCTCCGATGCTCACGTGGATCGCGCGGAAGCCGCCAAAAATGACTTCACGTCTGAATGGCAGGACTTCATCTCCCGGTACGCGTGGGGGGAGATTTGGACTCGGCCCGGACTTGACCGGCCCATGCGCAGCGCCATCACCTTGACTGCGTTGATTGCCGGTGGACATTGGGGCGAATTCGAGATGCACGTCCGGGCGGCGCTGCGCAACGGTTTGACGCGGGAGCAGATCAAGGAAGTCCTGCTCCAATCTGCCATCTATCTCTCCGTGCCGGCGGCCAACAACGCTTTCTCCCACGCCAGAGCGGTTTTTCATCGACTGGATGCAGAAGCTGCTGACCACCCTGATGGCCCCGCGAGCAACAAAAACGGCCGCACAGATCACACCGGTGGTCAACAGAGTCACAGTGACCTCACGGCAGAGCAGAAGGAAAAGTCATGAGCCCGTCTTATGTGTACGACGCCGTTCGCACGCCCTTTGCCAAAATTGGCGGCGCTCTCTCCGATCATCGTCCGGATGATCTGGCGGCACTGGTGGTGCGCACCATGGTGGAGCGGGCCCCCGCGCTGGATCAGGAACGCATTGATGAAGTGGTGTTCGGAAATGCCAACGGGGCGGGGGAGGAGAACCGCAATGTGGCACGCATGGCCACTTTGTTGGCTGGTCTTGCCACGTCTGTACCCGGCACCACGGTCAATCGCCTGTGCGGCTCCTCTCTGGACGCTGCCATGATCGCCTCCCGCCAGATTGAGGTGGGGGAGTCCGATCTCATGCTGGTGGGTGGTGTGGAGTCCATGTCCCGCGCGCCCTGGGTTCTGCCCAAAACCGAACGAGCATTCCCTGTGCAGGACCTGCATTTGGCCAACTCCACCTTGGGGTGGCGGTTGGTGAATCCCCAGATGCCGGGGGAGTGGACGGTGTCCTTGGGGGAGGCCACGGAGCAACTGCGGGAAAAGCACGGCATCACCCGTGGCGAGCAAGACGAATTCGCTGCGCGTTCCCACCAGCTGGCGGCAGCAGCTTGGGAGCAGGGACGCTACCAAGATCTTGTGGTCAGTGTGCCGGCCAACTCCACACGTGGTTCAGATGTCCACACGGATGAGACGGTTCGCCCGGACTCAACCACGGAATCCTTGGGCGCACTGCGCACCGTGTTCCGTGCGGAGAACGGGACGATCACGGCAGGTAACGCATCCCCCATGAACGACGGCGCTTCCGCAGCCTGGCTGGGATCAGAAGCCGGCGCACAGCTCTTGGGCATGGACCCGCTGGCGCGGATCGCCGGACGTGGTTCCGCAGCCAATCAGCCACAGTTTTTTGGTGAAGCTCCCGTGGAGGCCGCGAATGTGGCACTGCAACGGGCGGGTGTCACCTGGAGCCAGGTGGGCGCCGTCGAACTGAATGAAGCCTTTGCGGCACAGTCGCTGGCGTGCACACGGCAATGGGGTGTGGACACGGACATTGTCAACGCCTGGGGTGGTGCCATCGCCATCGGGCACCCGCTGGGAGCCTCCGGAACTCGCGTGCTGGGGACCTTGGCGCGGCGTCTGAAGGCCGAGAATCAGCGCTGGGGCGTGGCCTCCCTGTGCATCGGCGTTGGCCAGGGGCTTGCCGTGGTGCTCGAAAACGAAGACGCGAAGTGAAGGACTGCCGTCATGCTCAATATCGTTGAATCAGCGGCCCAGGCCGTGGCTCCCATCAAAGATGGTTCCACCGTGATGATCGGGGGCTTTGGTGTTGCCGGGCAGCCCGTGGAACTCATTGACGCCTTGATCGAGCAGGGCGCCACGGAGCTGACCGTGGTGAACAACAACGCAGGCAACGGGGATGTGGGGCTGGCCAAGCTGATCCACCTGGGGCGAGTACGCAAGATCATCTGCTCTTTCCCGCGGCAATCGGATTCTCACCATTTTGATGCCAAGTACCACGCCGGTGAGATCGAGCTGGAAGTGGTGCCGCAGGGCAGTCTTGCGGAACGAATCCGTGCGGCCGGTGCGGGAATCGGGGCCTTTTTCACGCCAACCGGTTACGGCACGCCCTTGGCTGACGGCAAAGAGGTCCGTGAGCTCGGTGGAAAAATGCAGATTTTGGAGTACCCCATCACCGCGGACTATTCCTTGACCAAGGCGCTCACCGCGGATCGTGCGGGCAATCTGGTCTACCGCAAAACCGCGCGAAACTTTGGCCCCATCATGGCCGCTGCCGCCACACAATCGATTGTTCAAGTCAGCCACCTTGTGGAACGTGGCCAACTGGACCCGGAGGTGGTGGTGACCCCGGGGATTTACGTGGACACCGTGGTCGCCGTGTCCGAATCTGCCGTGGGACAGGCCTGAGCGGCACTGTCCGGAACTGTTGAAGGAGAGCACAGCATGACTCGCAAGACTCGGGAGGCGGCGCTGAGTCCGCAGGAACTGGCTGAAGTGGTGGCGGCGGACATTCCAGCGGGGGCTTACGTGAACCTGGGGATCGGCCAACCCACCTTGGTGTCCAATTACCTGACCCCGGAGGATGATGTCACGCTGCACACGGAAAACGGCATGCTCGGCATGGGAGCAGAGGCCCACGGTGATGACGTGGACGTGGATTTGATCAACGCCGGGAAAATCCCCGTCCAGGAGACTGCGGGATGCTCCTACTTTCACCACGCGGATTCCTTTGCCATGATGCGCGGCGGTCACCTGGATTGCTGTGTGCTCGGCGCCTTTCAGGTGGACCGTGCGGGGAACCTGGCCAACTGGCACACGGGCAAACCGGATGCCATTCCTGCGGTGGGTGGGGCCATGGATCTTGCCACGGGAGCAAAACAAACGTTCGTGATGATGACCCTCACCGCCAAGAACGGCCAGCCCAAGTTGGTGGAGGAATGCACCATGCCGCTGACTGGAGTGGGTTGTGTTTCTCGGGTTTACACCGATCAGGCAGTCTTTTTGATGCAGGGAGGCGGCACCGTGGTGGTTCGGGAAACCTTCGGCTGCGATTTTGACGATGTCCAAGACCTGGTGCCATTCCCGGTGGAGCGAGCTGTATGAGCACCGCGGGTGGTGAAGGTGGTCCGAATGCACGCGAGGGTGGCGGGCACTTTGTGCAATCCCTGGCGCGGGGTCTGGCGGTCATCGCGGCCTTCGACGACCGCCACCCCAGCATGACGCTCTCGGATGTGGCGCGCCGAACCGGCCTCACGCGCGCCACGGCCAGGCGTTTTCTGTTGACCCTGGAAGAACTCGGCTACGTGCGCAGTGACGGTCGGCAGTTCGAGCTCACCGCAAAAGTTCTCACGCTGGGCTACTCCTACTTGTCGGCACTGACCTTGCCCGAGTTGGTCACCCCGCACCTGCGCCAGCTCTCCGAACAGGTGCAGGAATCCTGCTCGGTGGCGGTCCTGGACGGCGGAGACATTGTGTATGTGGCCCGGGTGCAGATGCGCCACATCATGAACGTGGCCATCGCCGTGGGAACCCGTTTCCCCGCGCACGCAACGTCCATGGGCCGGGTCCTGTTGGCGCAACTGAGCAACGACGACGCCGTGGCCCGGTGCGCTGAGCACCTGGGTGATCCTCTCCTGGCTCGGACGGTTTCCACGCCGCAAGAACTCATCAGGCGACTGGATGAGGTTCGCCGGCGTGGCTACGCCGTCGTGGATCAGGAATTGGAAGCCGGGCTACGTTCCGTGGCGGTCCCGCTCCAGGATTCCCGCGGGGTGACCGTGGCCGCAGCCAATGTCTCCATGAGGGTGGGGGCAAGTCCGGCGGCTGATGATCCGGTGGGGCAGATCTTGCCCCACCTGCAAAGCTGCGCCGCCGCAGTGCACCGCGATCTGGTGGCCAGTGCAGCCAGTTAGCCATCCTCGCCGCCACCGGGCCACCCACGCGGCCTCGCCGCTACTTCTGCATCTGGCCAGCCCATGCCGTCCCACCAGCCCATGCTGTCTCGCAAGCCCGTGCGTCCCGCAGACTGGCGCACCCGAGCAGTAGCCACGCAGCGGGGACTCTGCTAAGCTGTCCGGGATTGGCTCGATCACCCATGCCTGCCTTTAGCGGAATCTGTGAATTCAGCAGACCGCGATTATGGCAAACATGAGATCGCATTCCAGTGGCAATTTGGACACCGTCCCGAGGATCGCAAGATGAACCTCAGTGCCACTTTTTTGTATGTCCACGCTCCAGTGAGCGGCGGGTGACGAGCAGGCCGTCAAAAGCCACAGACCACCATGAAAGCGGTGCCGTTCCTTGCGGGCCGCCGTCACCAGGAGACAAAGTGCCAACTATTCAGCAGTTGGTCCGGAAGGGCCGCAGCCCCAAGGTCGTGAAGACCAAGGCGCCTGCCCTGAAGGGCAACCCCATGAAGCGTGGCGTGTGCACCCGTGTGTACACCACCACCCCCAAGAAGCCGAACTCCGCTCTGCGTAAGGTCGCTCGTGTGCGCCTCAACGGCGGCATCGAGGTCACCGCGTACATCCCCGGTGAGGGCCACAACCTCCAGGAGCACTCGATCGTGCTGGTTCGCGGTGGTCGTGTGAAGGACCTCCCCGGTGTTCGCTACAAGATCGTCCGCGGCGCCCTGGACACCCAGGGTGTCAAGGGACGCGGCCAGGCCCGCTCCCGCTACGGCGCGAAGAAGGAGAAGAAGTAATGCCTCGTAAGGGTCCCGCTCCCAAGCGCCCGCTCGTTGTCGACCCCGTCTACGGTTCGCCGGTCGTCACCCAGCTGATCAACAAAGTCCTGCAGGATGGCAAGAAGTCCACCGCCGAGCGCATCGTTTACGGCGCCCTGGCCGGTGTGGAGCAGAAGACCGGCTCCGAGCCTGTCGCCACCCTGAAGAAGGCTCTGGAAAACGTCAAGCCTGCTCTGGAAGTGCGCTCCCGCCGCGTCGGTGGTGCCACCTACCAGGTGCCCGTTGAGGTCCGTGCCGGACGTTCCACCGCTCTGGCGCTGCGCTGGTTGGTCGGTTACGCCAAAGCCCGCCGCGAAAACACCATGACCGAGCGTCTCATGAATGAGATCCTGGACGCCTCCAACGGCCTCGGTGCAGCGGTCAAGCGCCGTGAAGACACCCACAAGATGGCTGACTCCAACAAGGCCTTCGCTCACTACCGCTGGTAATACCAGCCCCGCTGGTACCATCGGCCCGGTCTGCCGCTCCTTTGACAACCACCCCCGGGTGGTTCGGGCGGCAGACCGATGGCCACACCTCAGAAGGGATACACCGTGGCACTTGACGTGCTTACCGACCTCAAGAAGGTCCGCAACATCGGCATCATGGCCCACATTGATGCCGGCAAGACGACCACAACCGAACGCATCCTGTTCTACACCGGCATCAACCACAAGCTCGGCGAGACCCACGACGGTGCCTCGACGATGGACTGGATGGAGCAGGAGCAGGAGCGTGGCATCACGATCACCTCCGCTGCCACCTCTTGCTACTGGCACGACAACCAGATCAACATCATCGACACCCCCGGTCACGTGGACTTCACCGTTGAGGTGGAGCGTTCCCTGCGTGTGCTCGACGGTGCCGTTGCCGTGTTCGATGGCAAGGAAGGCGTTGAGCCGCAGTCGGAGACCGTGTGGCGTCAAGCTGACAAGTACGACGTCCCCCGTATCTGCTTTGTCAACAAGATGGACAAGCTCGGTGCGGACTTCTACTTCACCGTGGACACCATCATCTCCCGCCTGGGCGCCAAGCCTCTGGTCCTGCAGCTGCCGATCGGTTCCGAATCCGAGTTCGTCGGCGTGGTTGATCTGCTGACCATGAAGGCACTCGTGTGGGAAGGCGACTCCAAGGGCGATGTCTCCCTGGGTGCCTCATACGAAACCCAGGAGATCCCGGCTGATCTGCAGGATCGCGCGGAGGAATACCGCAACAAGCTGGTTGAGGACGTCGCCGAAGCCGACGACGACCTCATGGAGAAGTACCTGGGCGGCGAAGAGCTGACCGTTGAGGAGCTCAAGGCCGGCATCCGTAAGCTGACCATCAGCTCCCAGGCTTACCCCGTGCTGTGTGGTTCCGCCTTCAAGAACCGCGGTGTGCAGCCCATGCTGGACGCCGTGATCGACTACCTGCCCTCCCCGCTGGACGTCCCCGACGTCCAGGGCCACGCCGTGAACGACGAAGAAGAAGTCATGACTCGCCCCGCGAGCTCGGCTGCTCCCTTCTCCGCTCTGGCGTTCAAGGTGGCAACTCACCCGTTCTACGGCACCCTGACCTACACCCGCGTTTACTCGGGCAAGGCCAAGGCCGGCGAGCAGGTGCTGAACTCGACCAAGGGCAAGAAGGAGCGCATTGGCAAGCTGTTCCAGATGCACTCCAACAAGGAGAACCCGGTTGAGGAAATTCAGGCTGGCCACATTTATGCGGCCATCGGTCTGAAGGACACCACCACGGGTGACACCCTGTGCGATCCGGCCAACCCGATTGTGCTGGAGTCCATGTCCTTCCCGGCTCCCGTGATCTTTGTGGCCATTGAGCCCAAGACCAAGGGTGACCAGGAGAAGCTGTCCACGGCCATCCAGAAGCTCTCCGCAGAGGACCCCACCTTCACGGTGTCCTTGAACGACGAAACCGGTCAGACCGAAATCGGCGGCATGGGCGAGCTGCACCTGGACATCCTGGTGGACCGCATGAAGCGCGAGTTCAAGGTGGAAGCCAACGTGGGCAAGCCCCAGGTGGCTTACCGCGAAACCATCAAGAAGGCCGTGGACAAGGTCGACTACACCCACAAGAAGCAGACCGGTGGTTCCGGTCAGTTTGCAAAGGTGCAGGTCTCCTTCGCCCCGATCGAGCTGGATGCCGAAGAGCTCTACGAGTTCGACAACGCCGTTACCGGTGGTCGTGTGCCGCGCGAGTACATCCCGTCGGTGGACGCCGGTATCCAGGACGCCATGCAGTTGGGCATCTTGGCCGGCTACCCCATGGTGGGTGTCAAGGCAACGCTGATCGACGGCGCTTACCACGACGTCGACTCCTCCGAAATGGCGTTCAAGATCGCCGGTTCCATGGTGTTCAAGGAAGGCGCCAAGCGTGCCAACCCGGTGCTGCTGGAACCGCTCATGGCCGTTGAGGTCCGTACTCCGGAGGAGTACATGGGCGATGTCATCGGTGACTTGAACTCCCGCCGTGGACAAATCCAGTCCATGGAGGACGTCACCGGAGTCAAGCTGGTCAAGGCCAACGTTCCGCTGTCTGAGATGTTCGGCTACATCGGAGACCTGCGCTCGAAGACCCAGGGTCGCGCGGTGTACTCCATGCAGTTCGACTCTTACTCAGAGGTTCCCAAGACCGTGGCTGACGAGATCATCCAGAAGAACCGCGGCGAATGAGTCGTCAGCGATTCGCAACGGGTGTGTCCCGGTAGCGAATCGCCGCTCGGGTGACCCATCCGAGCCCTGAGATTGTGTCCCGTTCCCAGCGGGCGCGGGACACAATCTCCAATTTCATAACGAACCACCACATGACTACACTTGCAGAGGTTTCTGTTCGCTTCAGCGCCTCTTATGCCTGCGCGAGCGGGCAAGCAAGGTTTCCACTCACGTTCTAGGAGGAACAACCATGGCGAAGGCCAAGTTCGAGCGCACCAAGCCGCACGTCAACATCGGCACCATCGGCCACGTCGACCACGGCAAGACCACGCTCACGGCTGCCATCTCCAAGGTCCTGGCTGACAAGTACCCGGACATCAACGAGCAGCGCGATTTCGGCATGATCGACTCCGCTCCCGAGGAGCGCCAGCGCGGTATCACCATCAACATCGCGCACATCGAGTACCAGACCGAAAAGCGTCACTACGCTCACGTGGACGCCCCCGGCCACGCTGACTACGTCAAGAACATGATCACCGGTGCCGCCCAGATGGACGGCGCAATCCTGGTGGTTGCTGCAACTGACGGCCCCATGGCCCAGACCCGCGAGCACGTTCTGCTGGCCCGTCAGGTGGGCGTGCCCTCCCTGATGGTTGCTCTGAACAAGTCCGACATGGTCGACGATGAAGAGCTGCTGGACCTGGTCGAGATGGAGGTCCGCGAACTGCTGTCCGACCAGGGCTTCGACGGCGACGACGCTCCCGTGATCCGCGTTTCCGCTCTGAAGGCTCTGGAAGGCGACGCCGAATGGGTCAAGTCCGTTGAGGACCTGATGGAAGCTGTTGACGAGTTCATCCCGGACCCCGTCCGCGAGACCGACAAGCCCTTCCTGATGCCCATCGAGGACGTCTTCACCATCACCGGTCGTGGCACCGTGGTGACCGGCCGTGCCGAGCGTGGCACCCTGCCGATCAACTCCGAGGTCGAGATCGTTGGCATCCGCCCGATCCAGAAGACCACCGTGACCGGTATCGAGATGTTCCACAAGCAGATGGATGAAGCTCTGGCCGGTGAGAACTGTGGCCTGCTGCTGCGTGGCCTCAAGCGCGACGACGTCGAGCGTGGCCAGGTTGTCTGCAAGCCGGGCTCCATCACCCCGCACACCGACTTCGAGGCGAACGTCTACATCCTCTCCAAGGACGAGGGTGGCCGTCACAACCCGTTCTACTCGAACTACCGTCCGCAGTTCTACTTCCGGACCACCGACGTCACCGGCGTCATCACCCTGCCGGAAGGCACCGAGATGGTCATGCCCGGTGACAACACCGAGATGACCGTTGAGCTGATCCAGCCCATCGCCATGGAAGACGGCCTCGGCTTCGCCATCCGTGAAGGCGGCCGCACCGTTGGCTCCGGCAAGGTCACCAAGATCATCAAGTGATCACTCGCTGATTGATCTGGGACTCAGGTCCGTAAGGACCTGATCCGGGACTGCTTTGAAGGCCCCGTACCGCATATCCGGTACGGGGCCTTCTGCCGTTCCCACCCGCCCCCCTCCTCCACTGCCGAACGTCCGAATTTGGTCGTTTCCGAGGCGGAAAAGCAGCCAAACTCGGACGTTCGGCAGTGGAGAGGGTAGGGGGAGCTCGACGGCGTGCCACGGGTCAGAGCTCTGTGGCTGAGCTCTTCTCACGACGCCAGTCGAGCAGTCTCGGCAGTCCGATCCCGATCATGATCCCCAGCATGGCGAGCATGAACTGGGGATGGTTGTTGTCATTCATGCCCGGCCCGATCACGCCAAAGTAGGCCAACCACCACACCAGGAGTGGGGCCGCCAAGACGAGCATGGCCTTGATGCCACTGACGTTCCGGACGATCAGTCCAGCGAGCAATCCGCCCACGATTCCGAACAACATCCACATGTGTGGCCTCCTCAGCTGTCTGCCACCAGGCCGGATGTGCTCAGCTTAGAACTTGACAGCTCATGAATACATCTTCGGGCAACAACAGTTGGCACCCCACCCCCTTACTGCCGAACGTTTGAGTTTGGTCGTTTCCGAGGCGGAAAAACAGCCAAACTCGGACGTTCGGCAGTCAGGGGGTGGGTGAGGTGTGGCACATGGTTGGGTGCGGGGTTGCGGGGGAGTGGAGCCGCGTGGCAGGATAGACGCTGTTGTTCGCAAGCCGTGGCATGTCCGCGTGCGGAGATTCCGGTAAAAATCGGGACAGATAACCCACGTGTGCGTCACGGAACAACCCATGAACGACCACCCCGAAACCTCAAAGGCATCGGCATGCGCAAGGCGCGTGAGCGACACGCCCGAGTACGGGGACCGGTGCTTCGATGGGGCGAGGAACCCGGATGATCCGGATTCGGCCCATGCGAAGCGGCACTGTGAAAGTGCCACACACAAGGAGCTTCACGCTCCGTCACAGGGAAGTACTTGAAGAAAGAGAGTCACGACGCCATGGCGGGACAGAAAATCCGCATCCGGCTGAAGTCCTATGACCACGAGGTCATTGACGTCTCGGCCCGCAAGATCGTCGAGACGGTGACCCGCGCTGGGGCAACCGTGGTTGGCCCCGTGCCGTTGCCGACCGAAAAGAACGTGTACTGCGTGATCCGTTCGCCGCACAAGTACAAGGACAGCCGTGAGCACTTTGAGATGCGTACTCACAAGCGGCTGATTGACATCGTCGACCCGACTCCCAAGGCCGTTGATTCGCTCATGCGCCTGGACCTCCCGGCCGACGTCAACATCGAAATCAAGCTCTGATAAGGACCGCAGACGTAATGACTACGACTTACGAACGCCAGATGAAGGGCATCCTGGGCAAGAAGCTCGGTATGACCCAGGTCTGGGACGAGGACGGAAAGCTCGTCCCGGTCACCGTCGTGCAGGCCGACACCAACGTTGTGACTCAGCTGCGCACCGCGGAGGCCGATGGCTACTCAGCCATCCAGATCGGCTACGGCCAGATCGACCCCCGCAAGGTGACCAAGCCCCTGGCAGGGCACTTTGAGAAGGCCGGTGTTGCTCCGCGCCGCCACGTCGTTGAGGTTCGCACCTCCGATGCCGGCGAGTACGAGCTCGGCCAGGAACTTTCCGTAGAGCTGTTCGAGGCCGGCCAGTTGGTCGACGTCGTCGGCACGACCAAGGGCAAGGGCACCGCCGGTGTCATGAAGCGCCACGGCTTTGCCGGTGTGGGCGCCTCCCACGGTCAGCACAAGAACCACCGCAAGCCGGGTTCTATCGGTAACGCCTCCTTCGCCGCTCGCGTGTTCAAGGGCATGCGCATGGCGGGCCGGATGGGTCACGACCGCCACACGACCATGAACCTCAAGGTCCAGGCCGTTGACGCCGATAACTCCCTGCTTCTCATCAAGGGTGCCGTCCCCGGCCCCAAGGGTTCGGTCGTCTTCGTCCGCACCGCCGTGAAGGGAGCCTGATCAAGCCATGGCAACTGAGACCATCAACGTGGAACTGCCCGCCGAGATCTTCGACGCCAAGACCTCCGTGCCGCTGATGCACCAGGTCGTCGTCGCTCAGCTGGCTGCCGCCCGCCAGGGCACCCACAAGACCAAGCGTCGCGGTGAAGTGTCCGGCGCAGGCCGCAAGCCGTTCAAGCAGAAGGGCACCGGCCGGGCTCGTCAGGGCTCCATCCGTGCACCTCAAATGACCGGTGGTGGCATTGTCCACGGCCCACAGCCGCGTGACTACTCACAGCGCACCCCCAAGAAGATGAAGGCTGCTGCCCTGCGCGGCGCCCTGTCTGACCGGGCGCGCCACGATCGCATCCACGTCGTGGCTTCCCTGGTTGAGGGGGACACCCCTTCCACCAAGGCTGCCAAGGCTGCACTGGCCGGGATCACCGAGCGCAAGAACGTGCTCGTGGTGCTGGACCGCCAGGATGACGTCACCGCGTTGTCGGTGCGCAACCTGGGCAACGTGCACAGCCTCTACGCCGACCAGCTCAACACCTACGACGTTCTGGTCAACGACGACGTGGTCTTCACCAAGGCTGCCTACGACGCCTTTGTCGAGGTCGCCCAGAACGGCAAGAAGCAGGAGGACGCCAAGTGAGCGTGACCTACAAGGACCCGCGCGACGTCATCATCGCCCCCGTGGTCTCCGAAAAGGCCTATGGCCTGATCGACCAGGGGCAGTACACCTTCTTCGTCGCCACCGATGCCAACAAGATTGAGATCAAGCAGGCTGTTGAGGCCATCTTTGATGTCAAGGTGGCATCCGTGAACACCGCCAACCGTGACGGCAAGCGCAAGCGCACCCGCTTCGGCTGGGGCCAGCGCAACCGCACCAAGCGCGCCATCGTGACCCTCTCCGAGGGCACCATCGACATCTTCGGAGGCCAGGGCTGAAAAGCCCAAAGGCCACACCTATCGAGGAATTTCAAACATGGCTATTCGTAAGCACAAGCCGACGACGCCGGGCCGCCGTGGCTCGTCCGTCGCGGACTTCGCAGAGATCACCCGGTCCACGCCGGAGAAGTCCCTGGTGCGCCCCCTCCCCAAGAAGGGCGGGCGTAACAACCTGGGCCGTATCACCACTCGTCACAAGGGCGGTGGACACAAGCGCCAGTACCGCGTGATCGACTTCCGTCGTCACGACAAGGACGGCGTGAACGCCAAGGTTGCTCACATTGAGTACGACCCCAACCGCACCGCACGCATTGCTCTGCTGCACTACGTGGACGGCACC
Organism: Kocuria sp.; assembly: GCF_030538595.1. GTDB lineage: Bacteria > Actinomycetota > Actinomycetes > Actinomycetales > Micrococcaceae > Kocuria. Next base: position 265,070 of record NZ_JAUNTS010000001.1, on the reverse strand, counting down.
AAGCGCTACATCGTGGCGCCCAACCGTCTCAAACAGGGCGACGTCGTTGAAACCGGTCCCGCGGCGGACATCAAGCCCGGCAACAACCTGCCGCTGCGCAACATCCCCGTGGGTACCGTGATCCACGCGGTTGAACTGCGCCCCGGTGGCGGTGCCAAGCTGGCCCGCTCCGCAGGTGCCTCCGTGCAGCTGGTTGCCAAGGAGGGCAAGTACGGTCAGCTCCGTCTGCCTTCCGGCGAAATCCGCAACGTCGACGTCCGCTGCCGCGCGACCGTCGGTGAGGTCGGCAACGCTGAGCAGTCCAACATCAACTGGGGCAAGGCAGGCCGTAACCGCTGGAAGGGCATTCGCCCGACCGTGCGCGGTGTGGTCATGAACCCGGTTGACCACCCCCACGGTGGTGGTGAAGGCAAGACCTCCGGTGGTCGTCACCCGGTCAACCCGAACGGTAAGCCCGAGGGCCGTACCCGTCGCCCCAACAAGGAAAGCGACAAGCTCATCGTCCGCCGTCGCCGTACCGGCAAGAACAAGCGCTAAGGGAGCCTTTAACCATGCCACGCAGCCTGAAGAAGGGCCCTTTCGTCGACCAGCACCTTTTTGTGAAGGTGGCCAAGGAGAACGAGAAGGGCACCAAGAACCTGATCAAGACCTGGTCGCGCCGCTCGATGATCATTCCCGACATGCTCGGGCACACGATCGCCGTGCACGACGGCCGCAAGCACATCCCGGTGTTCATCACCGAGTCCATGGTTGGTCACAAGCTCGGCGAGTTCGCTCCCACGCGCACTTTCCGTGGCCATGTGAAGGACGACAAGAAGGGCAAGCGCCGCTGATCCCCGTGATCAGTAGCGTTTAGCACTTCGTCAAGAGACGAGAAGAGGAAAGCAATGGAAGCCAAGGCATCCGCGCGATATGTCCGCGTGACGCCGATGAAGGCCCGGCGCGTCGTCAACCTGATCCGTGGCCAGCAGGCACACGAGGCACTGGCCATCCTGAAGTTCGCCCCCCAGGGTGCTTCGGAGCCGGTGTTCAAGGTTCTGTCGTCCGCAGTGGCCAACGCCCGCCAGGCGGCTGACCGCCAGGGTTTGCCGTTCCGCGAAGAGGACCTGGTTGTGTCCGAAGCCTTCGTGGATGAAGGACCCACCATGAAGCGGTTCCGCCCGCGTGCCCAGGGCCGCGCCTACCGGATCAACAAGCGCACGAGCCACATCACCTTGGTCGTGGCCACCCCGGAGAACGAGGAGGTCCGCTAAGTGGGACAGAAGATCAACCCCAACGGTTTCCGCCTTGGAATCACCACGGACCACGTTTCGCACTGGTTCGCTGATTCCAACAAGGAAGGCCAGCAGTACAAGGACTACGTCCGCGAGGACGTGCAGATCCGCAAGTTGATGGACACCGGCATGGAGCGCGCCGGCATCTCCAAGGTGGAGATCGAGCGCACCCGTGACCGCGTCCGCGTGGACATTCACACCGCCCGTCCGGGCATTGTGATCGGCCGCCGCGGCGCCGAAGCCGACCGCATCCGCGGTGAGTTGGAAAAGCTCACCGGCAAGCAGATCCAGCTGAACATTCTTGAGGTCAAGAACCCCGAGGCTGACGCTCAGCTGGTTGCCCAGGGTGTTGCCGAGCAGCTGGCCTCCCGTGTGGCTTTCCGCCGCGCCATGAAGAAGGCCATCCAGTCCGCACAGCGTGCGGGCGCCAAGGGTATCCGTATCCAGTGCGCCGGCCGTCTGGGCGGTGCGGAAATGTCCCGTTCGGAGTTCTACCGCGAAGGCCGTGTGCCCCTGCACACCCTGCGCGCGAACATCGACTACGGCTTCTTTGAAGCCAAGACCACCTTCGGCCGCATCGGTGTGAAGGTTTGGATCTACAAGGGCGATTTGACGGACAAGGAACTGGCAGCACAGGAAGCTGCAGCTCCGTCCCGCGGCCGTGGCGGCAACGACCGTCGCGGTGGTGGCGAGCGTCGTCGTCGTAACGACCGTAATGACCGTGGGGGCCGCCGCGGGGAGCGCACCGAGCGTTCCGGCGAGGCTCCTGCCGCTGAAGCCCAGGCTTCGGCGTCCAACGCAGAGGGTGGTAACTGATGCTCATCCCCCGTCGTGTGAAGTACCGGAAGCAACACCACCCCAAGCGCAGTGGCATGGCCAAGGGCGGCACCGAAGTAACTTTCGGTGACTGGGGTATTCAGGCACTGACCCCGGCATATGTGACCAACCGGCAGATCGAGGCAGCTCGTATTGCCATGACCCGCTACATCAAGCGTGGCGGCAAGGTTTGGATCAACATTTACCCGGACCGTCCCCTGACCAAGCGCCCCGCCGAAACCCGTATGGGTTCCGGTAAGGGTTCCCCCGAGTGGTGGGTTGCCAACGTCAAGCCGGGTCGCGTGATGTTTGAACTCGGCGGCGTGTCCGAAGAGGTCGCCCGCGAGGCTCTGCGTCTGGCCATCCACAAGCTCCCCATGAAGGCACGCATTGTGCGACGCGAAGGCGGTGAATGATCCATGGCTGTTGGATCCAAGGATCTGAGCATTGAAAAGCTCGACGAGCTCGACAACGACGCTCTCTACACCGAGCTGAAGAAGGCCAAGGAAGAGCTGTTCAACCTGCGCTTCCAGTCGGCCACCGGGCAACTGGAGTCGAATGGTCGTCTGAAGGCCGTCAAGCGTGACATCGCCCGCATCTACACGGTCCTGCGCGAGCGCGAGCTCGGCATCCGTGCCACGAACACCACTGATGAGGATGATGCCAAGTGACCGAACAGGCACAGAAGACCGAGGAGCGCGGGTACCGCAAGACCCGCCGTGGCTACGTCACCTCGGACAAGATGAACAAGACCGTTGTGGTGCAGCTTGAGGACAACGTCAAGCACGCCCTGTACGGCAAGGTCATGCGCCGCTCCAAGAAGGTCAAGGCCCACGACGAGGAAAACTCGTGCGGCATTGGCGACTTGGTGTTGATCGCTGAGACTCGCCCGCTGTCTGCTGACAAGCACTGGCGCGTGGTGGAGATCATCGAAAAGGCCAAGTGATCCGGTGCCGATCTGCGCTCGCGGCTCACACGGCTGACGGAGCAGATTGAACACTTTGCAACGGCCCGTCCGATCCCGAAAACTCGGGGGAGGGCGGGCCGTTGTGCTGCTCACACTCAGGGTGCGGCTCTGTGGTCAGCGTGGTAATGTTGACGTCTTGTGTGGGCAGCACTATGCCCTCACCCCTCTGCTCTTTCGTGCCAGCGCATAATGCCCGCAGCATGACTCTGCGCCCACCGGGCAGCAATGAATCCACTGCGAGTTCAGATGCTTCTGGCACGAATAGGCCGAGCCCCTGCCGCAGTGTGCGCCCAGCGTGCCGAGACGCGGTGGAGGGGAATCTATCCGACTAGCTGTTCCGCTAGGCCCGCCCCTGAAGCATGTGAAGTGAAGGGTGCTGGAACCGGCGTGACGACAGGAGACAACAAGTGATTCAGCAGGAGTCGCGGCTGACCGTCGCCGACAACTCGGGTGCGAAGGAAATCCTGACCATCCGCGTTCTCGGTGGATCAGGTCGCCGCTACGCAGGCATCGGTGACACCATCGTTGCCACCGTGAAGGACGCCACCCCCGGTGGCAACGTCAAGAAGGGCGACGTCGTCAAGGCTGTCGTCGTTCGTACCAAGAAGCAGCGCCGCCGTCCGGATGGTTCTTACATCCGTTTCGATGAGAACGCCGCAGTGATCCTCAAGTCCGACGGCGGTGACCCCCGCGGTACCCGTATTTTCGGCCCGGTGGGGCGCGAATTGCGTGACAAGAAGTTCATGAAGATCGTCTCGTTGGCACCGGAGGTGCTCTGATGCCCAAGTTCAAGATCAAGACCGGCGACCTGGTGCAGGTCATCTCCGGCAAGAAGGACAACAAGGGCAAGCAGGGCAAGGTCCTGCGTGTCATCCCCGAGACCCAGCGTGTGGTCGTCGAGGGCGTCAACGTGGTGACTCGCCACAAGCGCGCCACCATGCAGGGTGAAACCGGCGGCATCGAGAAGCTCGAAGCCCCGATTCACATCTCCAACGTGGCACTGGTTGACCCCGAGACCAAGAAGCCGACCAAGGTTGGCTACCGCACCGAGACCGTGGAACGCAACGGCCGCACCAAGACCGTTCGCGTGCGCGTGTCCAAGAGCACTGGTAAGGATCTGTGATGACCGAGACCACCGCACCTAGCTTCAAGACCAAGTTCCAGGACGTGGTTGTTCCCGCTCTGCAGGAGCAGTTCAACTACGCCAACGTCATGGAAACGCCCCGCATCGTCAAGGTTGTCGTCAACATGGGTGTGGGCGACGCCGCCAAGGACTCCAAGCTCATTGACGGGGCTGTCCGGGACCTGACGGCCATCACCGGCCAGAAGCCCGTGATCAACCGCGCCAAGAAGTCCATTGCGCAGTTCAAGCTGCGTGAAGGCATGCCGATCGGTTGCCACACCACTCTGCGTGGCGATCGCATGTGGGAGTTCCTGGACCGTCTGGTGAGCCTGGCTCTGCCCCGTATCCGCGACTTCCGCGGTCTCTCTGACCGCCAGTTCGACGGCAACGGCAACTACACCTTCGGTCTGACCGAGCAGTCCATGTTCCACGAAATTGATCAGGACAAGATTGATCGCGTGCGCGGTATGGACATCACCGTGGTGACCACGGCAAAGACCGACGACGAGGGCCGTGCGCTGCTGAAGGCGCTCGGTTTCCCCTTCAAGACCAACTGACGACTACGTCTCAGGTCCTTGAACGTGCGGCGGCGCGCAGCGCTGCAACCGCATTAGGAAACCAAGACGAGGAAGGGCACGAGCCCACATGACCATGACAGATCCTGTCGCAGACATGCTGACCCGTCTGCGCAACGCAAACTCTGCCTACCACGACACCGTGAGCATGCCGTACTCCAAGCTCAAGGCACGTGTTGCAGAGATCCTGAAGACCGAGGGCTACATTGCCGATTGGTCCGAGGAACCCGCCAAGGTCGGCAAGACCCTGGTTCTGACCCTGAAGTTCGGTCCGCAGCGCGAGCGTTCGATCGCTGGCGTGCGCCGTATTTCCAAGCCGGGCCTGCGTGTTTACGCAAAGTCCACCAACCTGCCGCGCGTTCTGGGCGGGCTGGGCATCGCCATCCTCTCGACCTCCTCGGGACTGCTGACTGACAAGCAGGCTTCCAAGAAGGGCGTGGGCGGCGAGGTCCTGGCCTACGTCTGGTGATCCGGTAGCGCAGAAAGGAAGGAAGAGAACATGTCACGTATTGGACGTCTCCCCATCTCTGTGCCCGCCGGCGTCGAGGTGAAGATTGACGGCTCCGAGGTTTCCGTGAAGGGACCCAAGGGCGAGCTGAACCACACCGTGGCCGCACCGATCGAACTGTCTCAGGAAGACGGCACGATCACGGTCACCCGTCCCAATGACGAGCGCGAGTCCCGCTCCTTGCACGGCCTGACCCGCACCCTGGTCCAGAACATGATCGTGGGTGTCACCGATGGCTACAGCAAGGGTCTGGAGATTGTCGGCACCGGTTACCGCGTGCAGGCAAAGGGCCAGAACCTGGAGTTCGCTCTGGGTTACTCGCACCCGATCACGTTTGAAGCCCCCGCAGGCATCGAGTTCGCCGTCGAAGGTGCGAACAAGTTGACCGTCAAGGGCATCGACAAGCAGCAGGTTGGCCACGTGGCCGCCAAGATTCGCGGGCTGCGCGCCCCCGAGCCCTACAAGGGCAAGGGTGTCCGCTATGCGGGCGAGCAGATCCGCCGCAAGGCCGGAAAGGCAGGTAAGTGATCATGGCTCTGAACATCAAGGGCAAGTCCAAGGCCGCACAGCGTGCGCGCCGGCACGCCCGCGTTCGCAAGTACGTCACGGGCACTGCCGAGCGTCCGCGCCTGGTTGTGACCCGGTCCACCCGGCACATGTTTGTGCAGGTCATCGACGACGCCCGCGGTGTCACCCTGGCATCTGCTTCCACCATGGAAGCTGAGCTGCGTGGCTCCGAGGCTGACAAGTCCGCAAAGGCAAAGCGCGTTGGCGAACTCGTCGCCGAGCGCGCCAAGGCCGCCGGCATCGAAGCCGTCGTGTTCGACCGCGGTGGCAACAAGTACCACGGTCGAGTGGCTGCCGTCGCCGACGGCGCCCGTGAGGGAGGTCTGGCACTGTGAGCGAGCAGAACACCGAGAACAACAACGTGGCAGCTGAGGCTGGCACGGAATCCAACACCGAGCAGCGCGGCGCCCAGGGCGATCGCAATGACCGCGGTGGCCGCAACAACGATCGCGGCGGTCGCAACGACCGTGGCGGCCGTGGTGAGCGCGGTGGTCGTGGCCGCGAGCGTGATGAAGACAAGGACAAGTTCCTTGAGCGCGTCGTGACCATCAACCGCGTGGCCAAGGTGGTCAAGGGTGGTCGTCGCTTCAGCTTCACCGCACTGGTGGTTGTGGGCGATGGCGACGGCATGGTCGGCGTCGGATACGGCAAGGCCAAGGAAGTTCCGGCCGCCATCTCCAAGGGCGTCGAGGAAGCCAAGAAGAACTTTTTCCGGGTTCCTCGCGTGGAGAAGCGCACCATCCCGCACCGTGTGCAGGGTGAAGCCGCTGCCGGCGTCGTCATGCTGCGTCCGGCAACCCCGGGTACCGGTGTGATCGCCGGTGGTCCCGTGCGTGCGGTTCTGGAGTGCGCCGGTATTCACGACGTTCTCTCGAAGTCCCTCGGGTCTTCCAACCAGATCAACATCGTGCACGCGACCATCGAGGCCCTTCGCCAGCTCGAAGAGCCCGCGGCTGTCGCGGCTCGCCGTGGCTTGCCCATGGACGAGGTCGTCCCCGCCCCGCTGCTGCGCGAACTCCAGCAGAAGGCAGGTGCGTGAGATGACGCAGAAGCGAATCCAGGCTGACGGTCGGGAGCTGAAGATCACCCAGATCCGCTCCCAGGTCGGCCAGAAGCAGAACATGCGCGACACCCTGCGTTCGTTGGGCCTCAAGCGGCCCGGCAACGTGGTGGTTCGCAAAGCCGATGAGGCAACCGCGGGCATGATCAACACCGTGGCCCACCTCGTGACGGTTGAGGAGGCCTGAGCATGGCTGAGAACACTGAGAATGTTGCTGTTGACGGCAGCACCAAGGATGCCCTGAAGATCCACCACTTGAAGCCGGCCCCCGGCGCCAAGAAGGCCCGCACCCGTGTGGGCCGTGGTGAGGGTTCCAAGGGTAAGACCGCAGGTCGCGGTACCAAGGGCACCAAGGCTCGTTACCAGGTGAAGCCCGGCTTTGCCGGTGGCCAGCTGCCCTTGCACATGCGTCTGCCCAAGCTGCGTGGTTTCCACAACCCGTTCCGCGTCGAGTACCAGGTGGTCAACCTGGACCGTCTGGGCGAGTTGTTCCCGCAGGGCGGCACCGTGAGCATCGAGGATCTGGTGGCCAATGGTGCGGTTCGCAAGAACCAGCCGGTCAAGGTCCTGGGCGACGGCGAAATCACCGTTGCGGTCAACGTGACCGCCAACAAGTTCTCCGCCACCGCTGCGGAGAAGATCGCTGCTGCCGGTGGTTCCACCACCACGGTGTGATCATCGTGAGAGCGGCGTCGTCGGTGTGAACCGGCGACCATGACACTGGCCCTCATCCCGCACAGGGGTGAGGGCCAGTGTCATGCCCGGGTGGTAACTGGCTGGTGGTGGTCCGGCTGCCGGGTACCCGGCGTCGAGTACTCAAACATGCGGCACCTGAGTGCGTCAGGAACCAAGGAAGTGCGAATTCGTCCCTGTAAAGGCGGAGTGTGAGACTTCCCTCCGACCCAAGATGCTGCGATTCGTCACCCTTTCGTTAGACTTGCCGGGGCCAAGACGGCCTTTGCAATATCAGCACCGACACCCGCCCGGGTGGATTCGCCCAACGCGATCCGTTCAACGCATTGTGATGCGTACCGGGATGGGGCCGGAGATTTGACCGGCCCACGGTCGAGAACAAGACCCAAGGAGAGATCTGTGCTCAGCGCTTTCGGTCGTGCTTTCACGACTCCCGAGCTGCGGAACAAGATTCTGTTCACCATCGGGATCATCATGATCTACCGGCTGGGCACTTTTGTGCCCGCCCCCGGCGTGGATTACGGCAACGTCCAGCAGTGCCTGGCGTTGGGTAATACGTCCGGTGGTGTCTATGACCTGGTCAACCTGTTCAGTGGCGGCGCGTTGCTGCAGGTGTCGATCTTTGCCCTCGGTGTGATGCCCTACATCACGGCCAGCATCATTGTGCAGCTTCTGCGCGTGGTGATCCCAAGGTTCCAGGAACTGCATGAGGAAGGCCCCCAGGGGCAAGCCAAGCTCACGCAGTACACCCGGTATCTGACCATCGGACTGGCCTTGCTCAATGCCACCACCGTGGTGTCCCTGGCCCGCAGCGGCCAGCTGCTGGCAGGTTGCCCGCTTCCGGTGATCCCCAACGACACCATTGTGACCATCCTGATCATCATTCTGACGCTGACCGCCGGAACCACCGTGATCATGTGGTTGGGTGAGCGGATCACGGACAAGGGTGTTGGCAATGGCATGTCCTTGCTGATCTTCACCTCCATTGCCGCCACTTTCCCGTCTGCGCTGGGGCAGATCTTCAATACCCAGGGCTGGGGTCCGTTTGCGCTGGTGCTGTTGGTGGGCCTGGTGGTCATCATCTGCGTGGTGTTCGTGGAGCAGTCCCAGCGCCGGGTGCCGGTGCAGTACGCCAAGCGCATGGTCGGCCGGCGCACCATCGGCGGCACCACCACCTACATCCCGTTGAAGGTCAACATGGCCGGCGTGATCCCGATCATCTTTGCCTCCTCCATGCTGATGCTGCCCGGACTGGTCTCCCAGTTCGCCATGCCCACGGACGGCTCTCCGGTCCCGGCGTGGATCAACTGGGTCAACACCTATCTGGCTTCCGGGGACCATCCGGTCTACATGGCCACCTACTTCCTGTTGATCGTCTTCTTCACGTACTTCTACGTGTCCATCACCTTCAACCCGGAGGAAGTTGCCGGGAACATGAAGCGCTACGGCGGATTCATCCCCGGAATCCGTGCGGGCAAACCCACGGAGAACTACCTGCGTTACGTCATCAACCGCATCACCCTGCCGGGTGCCTTGTATCTGGGTATCGTGTCGATGATCCCTTTGATCGCTCTGGTGCTGTTCAACGCCAACCAGAACTTCCCGTTCGGTGGTCCGTCCCTGCTCATCATGGTGGGTGTGGGGCTGGACACGGTCAAGCAAATTGACGCTCAGCTGCAGCAACGTCACTACGAAGGTCTGCTGCGCTGAGGCGAACGCACCCCGCCACTTGACCCCAACGTCGTCGTGCACCAGGTGTGGACGGCAAATGCAGAACTCATAGGAGAGTGAATATGACACGCATGTTGATCATCGGTCCGCCCGGTGCGGGCAAAGGTACCCAGGCCGTGCGCATTTCCGAGCGGCTGGGCATCCCCGCGATCTCCACCGGAGACATCTTCCGCTACAACATCAAGAACGGCACGGAGCTGGGCAAGGAAGCTCAGTCCTACACCGACGCCGGAAATTTGGTTCCCGATTCCGTCACCAATCGCATGGTCCGGGACCGTTTGGCAGAAGACGATGCTCAGAACGGCTTTCTGCTGGACGGCTACCCGCGCAACGCCGCGCAGGTTGAGGAGCTGGACAGCATCCTGGCCGAACGCGGGGAGAACCTTGACGTGGTGTTGCAGCTGACCGCGGACACCGAGGAACTGGTGGCTCGTCTGCTGGGCCGCGCGGCAGAGCAGGGCCGCGCCGATGACACCGAGGACGTCATCCGCCACCGGCTGGACGTGTACGAGCAGGAGACGGCGGTGGTCGTCGATCTGTATGCCGCACGTGGAATCGTGCGAGAAGTGGATGGCCTGGGTTCCATTGACCAGGTCACCGAGCGCATTGTGACCACCCTGGCCTGATCCGCAGGCCGCCAATTTC